>JANOSY010000059.1:0-22271 GCA_031416075.1 Tenderia sp. (SeqCode)
CGTAGGCTTTAGACTCACCACCAAATTTCTTTGATTGTATAACGGTCAGTGCCGCTGTCAATGTCGTTTTACCGTGATCGACATGACCGATGGTGCCCACGTTTACGTGGGGCTTAGTACGTTCAAACTTTGCCTTGGACATTAGAGCGCCCTCTTTAATCTAAAAAGTAATTTACAGTTGACCAAACCCAAAACCACTATTGCGACTACAATACCCGCGCAATCAATACAAAAACCTGGAGCCCATGCCCGGATTCGAACCGGGGACCTCTTCCTTACCAAGGAAGTGCTCTACCCCTGAGCTACATGGGCGCTATACCTTAAAACACTACTACAACCGGAAATTTTACACTCCACAGCTTTGGAGACAAATCCGGTTGTGACTTGAATTTTGGAGCGGGTGGCGGGAATCGAACCCGCGCTATCAGCTTGGAAGGCTGAAGTTCTACCATTGAACTACACCCGCCCAGTTACTACACTCACTTGGCGCACCAGCCATCAAACCCGGCCAAGGCTGCTGCGACTTTAAATTCTGGTGGAGGGGGAAGGATTCGAACCTTCGAAGGCAGAGCCAACAGATTTACAGTCTGTCCCCTTTGGCCGCTCGGGAACCCCTCCACTAAGAAGGCGGCTATTTTGGATTAGCAGCTCCATTCTGTCAACAGCAATCACTGACAAACTTTAAGATTATCGCCAATACGGCAAAACAGCCTGCTTAGGTGCTTTAACCGGCCAAGATCAAGCTGTTATGATGCAGCATCAGAACATTTTCAGGGTTAAAAACGATGAGCAACGGCACTATCCTAGTCACTGGCGGCGCGGGCTATATCGGCAGCCATGTTGTTAAACAGCTGTTAAACCAGGGGCGAAAAGTGGTTGTGCTGGATGATCTGTCGACCGGCTTCTGCCAGAGTGTACTGGGGGCAGAGCTGATTGTAGGCAGCACAGGCGACGCAGCACTGGTGAGTCAGACACTAGCCCAACATACTATAGGGGCTGTCATGCACTTTGCGGCCCATACTATCGTGCCCGAGTCGGTCAGCAACCCCCTCAAATATTATAAAAACAATACCTGCAGCAGCCGGACGCTGCTCAATTGCTGCGCTGACCAAGGCATTGAGCACTTTATATTCTCCTCCACCGCCGCCGTTTACGGCATGCCTGCGGGTGGGTTGGCGCGGGAGGACTCCCCCCTCAACCCTATCAACCCCTACGGCACCTCCAAACTGATGACGGAGTGGATGTTGCGCGATCTATCGGCCGCTACGCCGTTGCGCCACGTAGTACTGCGCTACTTCAACGTTGCTGGCTGCGATACGGATGGCTTGATCGGTCAATCTACCCGTCACGCCACGCTGCTCACCAAGGTCGCCTGCGAGGCGGCGGTGGGCAAACGGGAGAAGGTGCTGATTTTTGGCACCGATTACAATACCCATGACGGCACCGGGGTGCGTGATTACATTCATGTCGAGGATCTGGCCGACGCCCATCTTAAGGCGCTGACTTATCTGGAAAACGGGGGCGACTCCAGCACCTTTAACTGCGGTTATGGCCACGGCTATAGTGTTCGCGAAGTGTTGAAGATGGTTGAGAAGATCAACGGCGCACCGCTGAATATTGAAGAGATGCCACGTCGTGCCGGCGACCCGCCACAGTTGATTGCCGACGCCAGCCGCATCCGCGCCACACTTGGCTGGACCCCGGTCCACGACAATCTGGAGACCATTGTGACCACTGCCCTGAATTGGGAGAAAAGATTGCTGACAGACGACTTTCGTGACCCCATTACCACTAGCGGTCACTCATAAAACAGACATGCTATTTATATACACCTCATATACGCCTCTTTGTAACACCCCTGGCGACGGCTAGAGACCATCGCCAGGGAGACTCTTTAACGCTTCACTTGACTCACATCACGTACCGCGCCGCGCGAAGCGCTGGTTGTCATGGCCGCATAGGCCCACAGCGCATCACTCACCTGACGCTGACGATTGACCGGCTTCCACGCCGCATCACCTTTGGCCTCCATCGCCTGACGTCGTGTCGCCAACAGCTCATCGGAGATCGCTACGTTGATGGTGCGATTCGGGATATCTATCTCGATGAGATCACCCTCTTCAATCAGACCGATGGCACCACCCTCTGCCGCCTCCGGTGAGGCGTGACCGATCGACAGGCCAGAAGTACCACCCGAGAAACGACCATCGGTAAACAGCGCACACGCCTTACCCAGCCCTTTCGACTTCAGATAGCTGGTGGGATACAACATCTCCTGCATGCCCGGACCACCACGCGGCCCTTCGTAACGGATAATGACCACATCACCCTCTTTAATCTTGTCACCCAGGATCGCCTCAACCGTTGCATCCTGGCTCTCAAAGATGCGCGCCGGGCCGGAGAACTTAAGGATCGAATCATCAACGCCGGCAGTCTTTACCACACAACCATCCACGGCGATATTGCCGTGCAGGACCGCCAGCCCACCCTCACTGCTGTAGGCGTGCGCCATGTCACGGATACACCCGTTGACACGATCCAGGTCGAGCGTCGGCCAGCGTTTGGCTTGGCTGAACGCCTGCTGGGTTCGCACGTTACCGGGACCGGCACGATAGAAGCTATGCAGCTCATCATCATCATTACGGCGGATATCCCAGCGCTCCAGCGCCTCCGCCAGCGTCTTGGCGTGGGCCATCGGCACATCCATATTGAGCAGACCACCACGAGCCAGCTCACCCAGAATCGCCATCACGCCACCAGCACGGTGCACATCTTCCATATGATAGAGCTGGGTAGACGGCGCGACCTTGCAGAGTTGCGGCACCTTGCGTGAGATGCGGTCGATATCGGCAACATTGAAGTCCACCTGCCCCTCCTCCGCTGCCGCCAACAGATGCAGGATGGTATTGGTCGAACCACCCATGGCCACGTCGAGACAGACGGCATTTTCAAAGGCCGCCTTGGTGGCGATAGAACGTGGCAGCGCCGACTCATCGTCCTGCTCGTAATAACGTTTGGCCAACTCAACCACGAGACGACCAGCTCGCAGAAACAGATCCTCACGGTCGGCGTGGGTTGCCAGCATCGAGCCATTACCCGGCAGCGACAGCCCCAGCGCCTCGGTCAGGCAGTTCATCGAATTGGCGGTAAACATACCGGAACAAGAGCCACAGGTCGGACAGGCCGAGCGCTCCATCGTCGCCACATCCTCATCAGATTGAGTGGGATCGGCGGCCGAGACCATTGCATCCACCAGATCAAGATGCACCTCTTTACCCCCAATAACCGCCTTGCCTGATTCCATGGGTCCACCCGAAACAAACACCACGGGGATATTCAGCCGCATCGCCGCATTCAACATACCGGGCGTGATCTTGTCACAGTTGGAGATACAGACGATGGCATCCGCGCAGTGGGCGTTCACCATATACTCCACCGAATCGGTGATCAG
Source organism: Tenderia sp. (SeqCode) (assembly GCA_031416075.1). GTDB lineage: Bacteria > Pseudomonadota > Gammaproteobacteria > Tenderiales > Tenderiaceae > JAKFXL01. The sequence goes on from JANOSY010000059.1 coordinate 3,452, forward strand.
CTCGCGCGACGGCAGCGAATACAACATGCCGCCGTGGCCCATGGCGATACCATCATCAACGGCGATGGTATTAAACTCCTTGGCCACGCCCCCCGCCTTCTCGATCTCACGCGCCACCAGCTGCCCCATATCTTTCAGATGCACATGGCCCGGCACAAACTGGGTAAAGGAGTTGGCCACCGCAATAATCGGCTTGCCAAAATCCCCATCCTTCATGCCTGTGGCACGCCACAAGGCGCGGGCGCCGGCCATGTTGCGGCCGCTGGTAGAGGTACGGGAACGGTATTCAGGCATGGCAATAACCTCGATATCAATATAATTTGGAAAGGGGTCTAAGATAGCAAATTTGAGTGGCTAGGCGTAGGGCGGGCATCACTTATCTGTCCAGACCATCAATGCAAGACAGGAGACAGAACCATGACAACCACAACCAGAATGCCAGCCCTCTTTATCGGCCACGGCAACCCCATGTACGCTATCGAACCAAACCACTACACCCATGGCTGGTGCCAGCTGGCACAGACACTACCGCGCCCCAAGGCAATCCTTGCCATCTCCGCCCACTGGTACATCAACCACACCGCCGTCACCGCCATGACTCAGCCACGCACGATTCATGATTTCGGCGGCTTTCCGCAAGCGTTGTTTGATGTGCAATACCCCGCCCCCGGTGCCCCCGCACTGGCGCAACGCATCCAGCAATTGCTGGCACCCGTGGCAGTAAAACTCGACCACGAATGGGGACTCGACCACGGCAGCTGGTCGGTACTGATACACACCCACCCAGAGGCCAATATCCCCGTCGTCCAGCTCAGCATCGACGCCACGCAATCCCCCGCCTGGCACTACGCATTGGCCAAACAACTCAGACCGCTGCGTGACGAAGGAGTGCTTATCCTTGGCAGCGGCAACATCGTGCACAACCTCGGCCGACTCAACTGGAGCGCCAATGCCCCGGCTTACGAATGGGCCGAACGGTTCTCCCACTGGATACAGACAGAGCTACGCAACAACAACCCCAGCGCACTTATCCACTACCTCAGCCAAGAAGATGCCCCGCTCAGCGTACCCACACCCGAGCACTACCTGCCGCTGCTGTATGTGATTGCACAGCAACAGCCAGGAGAGAAATTTGGGCTGCCGATGGGCGGGATTGATATGGGGGCGATTGACATGCAGATGGTGACGGTGGGGATGGGGTGACAGAGCAGATCAGGCATCATTCAACAACAAAAAAGAGGGATTTGAAGACAGGGGACGACACATAAAGAAAAGCCAACAAACTCAAAATACTGCTTCAAAACAGAGTTGAGGAGGCCTTCACCACAGCCTCCTCAAACATCCCCACCGCCAAACGATACGACAGCGATGTCCGAACGTTAATTAGTCAGGCCATACACGCCGCGAAGGGATGATCGGCAACGGCGCATCCTCTCGTTTGGTTGCCGGTTTGACCGGAGCTACCGGTTCGGTTGTGGTTTTGTCTGCCTGCTGCGCCTTAGCCTGACGTACACTGCCGGCCAGTTTTGATCCTATTTGACTCATGGTTATATAACCTCCTCGATGATGGACTCAATCTCCTGGGCAGCCGCTTCGCCGCGTTTGCCCAGACAAAAAACACTGGCACCTTCAATGGCTGATGTTCGATACACCGCCCGGCGACGCAAACCGCCTTTGAGCGATGGAATGTCAAACTCAGCCAGTGCCTGCTGCATGCCGCGTGATAACGCATTACGCGGTTCGAGCTGGTTGATGACTAAATAGGCCCCCAGCTTAGGGTTGCCCAGTTTGGCCTGCTCAATGGTCTGAGCCAACCGCACACTGGCCCACAGGTCAATCGGCGAGGGCAATACCGGTATCAGTATAGTATCTGACGCTGACATGGCCAACCGCGTGGTCTCAGTCTCCAGCGTGGGTGGGCAGTCGATCACTACGTACTGGTAGTCCTGGCGAAAACGGTTGACCTCACGCGCCAGATTACCCGCCACGGCAATCACCGAGACTGGAAACGGGCGGTTATCGGGGGCTAGCCCGGTCCACTGCCCTGCCGACCCTTGTGGGTCTGCGTCGATCACCAGTGTGCGTCCACGCCGCGCCAATCCGGCGGCAAAGTTCATGCTCAGGGTTGTTTTGCCTGTGCCGCCTTTCTGATTTGAAACTGCAAAAACCTTTGCTAACATACAATGTTTCCAGTTTGGCCGGTGAGACAGGATTCTAGCATGGGCTTGCCGTCCGGCAGTGTAATTATGGTGCGATGGTGGCCCACCGGGCACACAGCCCGATCCTGGGATCTGCCAACTAAATCACGCCGGGAATAAAACGGTATTTCACCCGCTTCATGTACTCACGATACTCCGCATGTTTACGTAGGTGGCGCTCCTCTGTGTAGGCACGCAATATATAGAGTACATTCCACGCCAGATGACCAATAATCAGCTGTGGCGATGCCCAGAACTGAGCGTAAAAGGCGGTCTGCAGCCACCAGAGCGAGAGCTTGCAGACAGTGCCAGGATGACGAATGATGCCATAAGGCCCCCGCGTCTGTAGCCGTTTTAGTGTGATGTTGACCCCTGACGGCCCAAGGGAGACGTCTGAATAGATCAGCGCCAACAGCAACACAATCTCAACCATCTTGAAGATGTAGAGACCGGTCTGCTCGGCAAACACAAAACTTTCCGGCGCAACATTGGCAATAAACGGCCCAAAGGGGAAGAGTGTGCCGGTCACCTGATTCAGGGGCTCATAACAGGCCATGCAGACCAGCCAGCCACCCACGGTCATATCAATGGAACGGGTACGGTTTTCCGCCCAGCGCGACTCGATACTGTAACCGGCACTGGCAACCAGCGCATCCATAAACCAGAGTATGGACGATAGCCAGACCAGAACCGTCATCAGGTTGTAATTATTAAAGTTATCCGCTGAAAAGCGAATGGCACTGTCCATGGTGATGTAGATCTGCACCACCATAAAGGGGATGAAGTAGGCGCGCATCACCAGATTTAATAATACCTTGCGGTTATAGGCTTTATCCAACACCGCAAACCGCCGGTTCCCCCGCACCATAAAACCGAGACTGATCTGCTTCAGGATATGCAGCAGCCTTACCGCCGGGTCGTAAAAATCCTCAACCCGTGACGCCTTAAATATCAGGGTCAACAAAAAATAGGGGATGCCGGCAACCAAATAGATATTCAGCAACGCGTCCAGAAACTCCATGCTTTTGTCATAGCGCTGATAGTAGGGATGGCTGCCAAGAAACTTAATGCCTATAAAAAGCACCACCATCCAGACCACATACCGCGCCACCGCCCGCCGCAGCAGCGGCACCACACGGATATTCTTATCTACATAGAAGTGGCTTAAGCCGCGCCACTGGCGGATAAAATTAGCAGCTCCCCAAAAAAGCACCATTGCAAAAATGGGCAAAAAGAACCACTCATCCAGACCGCCAAACGTCTTAAAACCGAAATAGGAGAGTGCCGTGGCCATTACCGCCATCAGTACATAGGCGTGGGGGGAGATATTGCTATTCATTTTCAAACCTGTCGATCAACAAAACACCCCTCAGGGACCCGTTGCGAGCGTTGGCGCATTAATATCCTCTGCATACTATCAGCTACCGAGGGCAGCGCCCCATCCTTCAAACATTTATATCAACGCCAGTGCCAGGCAGCGGTCTACCCAGCCGTCCGTAGATAACCGGGGGCAATCCCGTGACAAATACCGTAAAATAAACCCTCTCTATCGCGATGCAGACCACCACACCGGAGCCACCGATGCACACCGCCTCAAACAGACTGGCCAAGCTGGAAAAAAAACTGTTGCACTATACCGGCAAGGCCATTGCCGATTTCAATATGATTCAAAAGGGCGACAAAGTGATGCTCTGCCTCTCGGGCGGCAAGGACAGCTTCACCCTACTTTATATCCTTAACCTGCTACGGCAACACAGTAACAACAAATTCGAACTCTTCTCATTCACCCTCGATCAAGGCCAACCCGGCTGGAATGATACAAAACTACACGAATGGATGCAGGAGCACCGCATCCCCTACGAGGTCCACAGACAAGATACCTACTCGGTGGTGATCGATAAAGTGCCGGAAGGCAAAACCTACTGTTCGCTCTGTTCGCGTCTGCGGCGTGGCTCTATTTACACCTACGCCGCCAAACATGGCTATACCAAGGTTGCCCTGGGGCACCACAGAGACGACATGATCACCACGCTGATGATGTCGATCCTCTACAACGGCGAGATCAAGTCGATGCCGCCCAAACTGCTCAGCGACAACAAACAACAGATTGTCATCCGCCCCCTCGCCTACTGTCAGGAGGAGGATATCGCCGAATATGCAGCGTTGCGCGAGTTCCCCATCATCCCCTGCAACCTGTGTGGCTCCCAGGAGAACCTAGCCCGCCAGCGCACCAAACAGCTGCTGAAAAATCTGGCTCAGGAGAATGAAAAGATCCCCAGCAATATCCTACATGCCCTTCAGGCGCTCCAACCCAGCCAACTGATGGATAAACGATATTGGGATTTCAAAGGGTTAGAGTCACTGCGCCAGAACGGGGAGTTAGCCAACATTAACGAACCCGTAAACATCGAGCCATTGATGATGACCGATGGCGATGACCCCCTTCCTCAGCAACAACACAATGACGGGGCAGCCATACAATTTCAACAATCAGCCAGATCACAACATAACCAATAAACAAAAAAGGGGATCCGCAACTGCGAATCCCCTTTTCCATTTAACACACCGAACAGAAAAACGTCATCCGGCGTTCAATATCAAATATAAATAGTTAGGCCATCACCTGCCCTGCAAACAGGACCATGGAGATCACCACACCCAAGGAAGCAACAATGAAGGGCAGCGAATGCACCATCAGCTGGTTGTCCGTTCCAGTATTCATATCCTGATTTTTCCTGTTATACGATGAGGCCTAAGCCATTGCCACGCTGGCAAACAGCGCAACAGAAACAACGATACCAACCAAAGATGCAACAAGTGCCAATGTTTTTTCCATGATAGTTTCTCTCCAAAGATTTAGATGTTTATAGTTGGGTTTCCCCCGAAACCCAGACGCCAGAGATAGTAGCTCTGGCTGTCCAGAACAGAAACATAGCAAAATAGTCATCTATGTTTCAACTATTTTTTAGCAAAATAGTCAGAATTAAAGTCATTGAAAACTGTAGGGTTTTTTATTTGCATTGGGCCACACTGCCTCAATTCACGCTACACGGATGGTGGAAAAAGAATATAAAAGGCACACTATAGGGCAGACATAAACAGCAAGCGCTGTTTCAGGATCAAAGCGTTAAGAATCTAGGAACAATGCCGTGACCACCATCGATGAACTCAAGAGCGACACCCCCTTTGTAAGCTGGTTTCGTCAATCCGCACCCTACATCCACGCCTTTCGTGGCTGCACCTTTGTGATCGCCTTTGACGGTGCAGCGGTCGCCAGTAGCGAATTTCCCAGTCTAATTCACGATATCGCCCTGCTTAACAGCCTCGACATACGCACGGTGTTGGTCCACGGCGCACGACCACAGATAGAGACACGCCTTGCGGAGCGTGGTGCCACACTCGAATACATCAATGGCCTGCGTGTCACCAATGATGAGGCCTTGATTTGCGTTAAGGAGGCGGCGGGCAGTGTACGGGTAGAGATTGAGGCGCTGCTCTCCATGGGGGTGGCCAACTCGCCCATGTCCGGTGCCCGCATCCGCGTGGCCTCCGGTAACTTTGTGGCGGCCAAACCGGTCGGGGTGCGCGAAGGCATTGACTACTGCCATACCGGCGAAGTGCGGCGTATTGATGCCGACGGCATTCGCCAACGGCTCGACGACGATGCCATTGTGTTGCTGTCACCGTTGGGATACTCCCCCACCGGCGAGATATTCAACCTGACAACCAATGAGATCGCCACCGCTGCGGCCATTGCACTAAAAGCGGACAAGCTGCTCTTTTTAACGGAGGCAGAAGGTATTTACGATTTGGGCCAACAGCTGTTGCGTGAACTGAGTATCGAGGCGGCCCAGCAGCTACTAACCCGTCATCAGAGCAGTGAACTGGAGCTTCAGTATCTGCGCCATGCTGTCCATGCCTGTCAACAGGGTGTCAAACGTACCCACCTGATCGATCGCAGTGTTGATGGCGGGCTATTGCAGGAGCTATTTACCCGCGACGGCATCGGCACCCTTATTACAGCCGGTATCTATGAAAAGATCCGCCTTGCCACTATTGATGATGTAGGAGGCATTTTCGAGCTGATCGAACCTCTGGAGAATGAGGGGGTGTTAGTGCGCCGCTCCCGTGAACAGTTGGAGCTGGAGATCGGAAACTTCACCGTTGCCGAACGCGACGGCACCATCATCGGCTGTGCCGCGCTCTATCCATTTAAGAGTGACCGAATCGGTGAGCTTGCCTGCCTGGCCATTCACCCCATTTATCGCAATACGGGACGCGGTGACGAGCTGCTCGCCACCCTTGAAAAGCACGCCAAACAGAGTGGCATTGACCGGCTCTTTATTCTCACCACCCATACCTCGCAATGGTTTCAGGAGCGCGGCTACGAACCCGCCACTCTAGAGAGCCTACCCATAGAAAAGCAGGTACTGTATAACTACCAACGCAAATCCAAGGCATTTATTAAGACCCTATAACCATTATTAAAGAAGAAAGAGAGTGCCCCTCAATATTCCACAATCTGCCTGATCTAGTACCAAGGTACAATTAACGACCTGGCCAACCATCGGTAAACTTCCTTCACACCACACAATCTGAAGGAAATAACATAATGATCAAACAAGCCATGGTTGGATTTGCCCTACTCACCAGCTGCACAATAGCGCAGGCTCTTCCGGTAGTGCAGTTCTCTGACTTTATCAATGACGGCACACGTAGCAACTTCAACGGCTTTGAGAGCATTCCTAACGATGGCACAATGTATACCAATGGTAGCGCCTATATCGAAGATGGAGTTATGGTGCAGCAGATTAACGGTGATTCCGGAAACGACATCTGGGTTACCTACACCGGCTCACATCATCAAGGCGGTTACAGCTGGTATCCAAACGGCGGTGACAATGGTTACACCCAGATATCCCGTAGCGGTGGATTAAACTTCGAAGATGTAGGAATGATCATCGGTAGCGGTTTTGGCCTGGCCAGCAACGTTTTTTATGAGCTACTCAGCAATGGTGTCTCTGTGCTTTCCGGCTCCTTTACCCCCACATCTAACCAGTACCTGGGTTTTTCCGGTGGTGGTTTTGACAAAATCCTTCTTGCTGACTGCTCACAGTGTGACTCATTCACCACCTCCGTCACCGATGGCCATTTCCAGGCACTGGCCCTGGACAGCATCGAACTCTCCGGTACGGTTCCAGAGCCAACTTCATTAGCACTGTTGGCGGCAGGATTGATGGGGCTGGGCTGGCGCAATCGTAAGACATCACTGAACAGCACAACCATTACTGCGTAATAACATTTCACAATAACAATAATAAATGGGCCAGGGAGTGGCTCACTTATTAATCCGGTCAAACGATCGGCAACCCCCCCTTCCCTCAACAATCAGAAACTATTTCTCAGGGCCAGTGCCAACATCAACCGATTGTCAATATTGAGCTTTTGAAAAATATTCCCCAGATGGGCCTTAATGGTTCTCTCCGAGACATCCAATTTCCGGGCAATCAGCTTGTTATTCAGCCCTTCAGTAATCAACTTGGCCACTTCACACTCACGCTGCGTAAGAGACTCCAACGATAGCTGTTTTTCAAGCGGCACTGTTGCAGCATCCGGAATCAAAATACCGGCAATCATCTTTGCGATCAGTCTACGTGGCAACCATGCTTCCCCCGCAAGCAACGAAGCAACCGCCTTTTGTAACATATTTGCCTCAACCCCTTGCAAACAGCAGCCACGTACACCGCAATAGATCCACTCAAGATCGATCATATCCGGGTCGTCATCTACCATCATCAATATTGAGTTATTGCTTATACGACCAAGTTCCACCAGCAAGGAATCACGTCCGCTGTGTATCAGCGCACTATCACAGATAAACAATGATGGTCTGATAGCTGATTCAGAATATAAAAAAGAGTCCAAAGCCGTGCGATCAGCCGCGCATTCCACACGATAATCAGGCAACGCGGCAGACCAGCTGTTCAGTAACGCTGAATTAGCACTGGCAACTACAATGGCCGTAGCCCTGGAGGCCTCTTTTTTATTCATGGGAAAATAACGTCATTCACTGGATGCTCCTCATCCTTCTCCAAACGCTATCGGCAGACATGGGGCGCTATTGAATCAGTTTCACACCTATGCACCAAGGTACAATTGCCTAATTCAGCGTATACCGCTAGAGTTAGTGGCAGTGTAGGGCTATGGGGTTATGAATATGAATACTAAAGTTGCATGCATCAGCACCGATACATCACTTGCGTCACATCTGAATGCCATTGATGGGTTTGAGCTTGATGTTGGTTCGCCGCAGGAGGCACGCCCATTACTTCACAAGACCCATCATGATGTGGTGGTGCTGGATATCCGCAACCACCACGCTGCGTTGTCATTGATAGAAGCGATACGCCGCTGGCAGCCCGGTGTGCGCATTCTTCTGCTGGTGGATGACAACAGCGACGAGCAGACATTAATGCAGCTGATATTTGCTGGGGCACTGGGATATCTCAATCAGGCGGATATCCCATCGCGCCTGCATACGGCCGTACTCGCTATTCAACAAAATCAGGCGTGGGTGCCACGGCACATCGTCTCTCATTTTATCAACGCACTTTCAACACTAAAACAGCACACTGCCCTACGTTAAAAATATACACCTATCAATAGTGTGGCGGGGGCGTCTCATCGGATTGGGCGCGAACAAACTCTGCACCGGAATCTATCTGCTGAGTCATACGTCTCATTTCAACCTGTAAGCGATCAATCTGATCCTGCTGTTTAATTACCACCTGATTCAACTCTTCCACCGTCTGTTCCAGATACACCATGCGTATCTCCACATCCTCAATTCGTTTTTCCATTACTGCCTCGTTATAGATATAAGGGGGACCAGTGCCCTGCGCGTACCGTTAAATGGTGGACAATGAAATATCAGGATTAAAGCAGATATATATCAAAGCGAGTACTTTTGCCTTCCATGACCAGATTGGGTTTAGGGCCAGCAATTGTCTCCGATTTACGTGGTCGCTTGACCACAACCCGTTTACGGGCCACCCCCAATGCTGACTGCAACAGCTCTGCATCATCACTATCAAGCCCCACCAGGTCACGAAACAGGCGCATCTCTTTTTTTACCTCAGCCGCCTTGATCCGCTCGGGATGCATCGGGTCAACATAGATCACATCAGGCCGTTCGCTCTCGGCCAATGTTAATAGCCATTGCCTGGCATCGGCTACTGTCAGAGAGAGCCGCTCAATAATCGTCGCAACCTCATCATCACACTGACCACGCCTCATGCCATCACGCAAGAGTGCCGCCACCACCGGCGAGCGCTCAACCATCTGCACATGACAACCAAGCTGCGCCAAAATAAATGAGTCACGCCCTAAACCGGCCGTGGCGTCCACCACACTGGGGAAAAACCCTTTTTTAATACCAACGGCCTTGGCCACCAGCTGGCTACGCCCACCACCATAGCGACGACGATGCCCCATGGCACCATCAACAAAATCGACATAAACCGGCCCGGATGCCTGAGGACCAAGCGGCTGCAGCTGCAATTTTTCGGGCGTAAATTGCAGTACAAGCTCACACGATGGGGGGAGGGTTGATAGATCCTGCACCAAGGGCAGACCCAGTTCAAATGCCAACGCGTCAGCCTCTGACAGCCGCATTACATCACCCACCAACACCGCCATCTTCTCTGCTGTTATGATTGTAGTCACTACCTATACTCACCCGATCTACGCTTTATGCAAACCACTTGTCTGATATCCTTACAGAGTCCTTGTCTTAACACCTCAGACTACCGACAATGACCTATCTGCATTTAAAAGGTACTCATCATGTCCATCCAGCAAAACCATATCAGCCGTAAAAGCCTTCGCATTATTGAGTATGGCGGTCTATTTATTATCACCATCGCCACGCTTGTCGCCGGTTTCCAAGAGATTATGCATATGATCAACGCCGGCAAAGTAACCCTGTCCGACTTGCTACTGCTGTTTCTCTACCTGGAGGTGGTTGCCATGGTCAGTGTCTATCTGGAGTCTGGCAAACTGCCCATTCGTATGCCTATTTACATCGCCATTGTCGCCCTTGCCCGTTATTTAACACTCGACATCAAGGACATGGATAGCTGGAAGGTCGTCTCCATCTCGACCACTATTGTGCTTCTAACATTGGCGGTACTGGCTATCCGCTATGGGCACATGAAGTTCCCCTATTCGGCCATGCACAGTAACGAACACAAAGATTAGAACAACGGCGCTCCGGAAAGATAGCTGCGCCAATTGTGACGTCCATCACCAAACGCAAGAAACGGTGGATTGAGTAACGAGTCTTTGCTGTTATAACGCAGTGGATTCAGATCAAGATCGGTGAGTGCCCCGCCGGCTTCCTCCAGAATGCACTGCGCCGCAGCGGTATCCCACTCACCGGTCGGTCCCAACCGGGCATAAAGATCAGCACGCCCTTCAGAGATGTAACAGGATTTAAGCGAGCTGCCCAACGTCAACACATGGGATTCACTAAAGTTACTCAGCAACACCTTGAAACGGTCACTATGACAGGCGCGACTCCCGGCAATGGTAATGTGCCCCCCTTTCCAGTCACGCGTCCTAATCTGCTGGGCAGCACAACCTTTCACCTGTTTGTATGCACCGCGACCTTGTGCCGCAAAATAACATTCACCGGTCACCGGCACGTGAATCACACCCAGCACCGGCTGGCCTGAGTCGATCAGGGCGATATTGATCGTAAACTCACCATTGCCTTTAATAAACTCACGGGTACCATCCAACGGGTCGACCAGCCAGTAACGCTGCCACTGTTGCCGCTCTTCAAAGGGGACCCACTCACCCTCCTCAGATAACACTGGCCACTCTGGAGTCAAGGCCGCCAATCCCTGAACAATCACCGCATTGGCAGCAAAGTCAGCCTCCGTCACCGGACTATCATCTGCCTTCTGCTCGACACAAAAGGTACGGCTATAAACGGCCATGATAGAGACCGCTGCCAATTCGGCAATCGCCTGCACCTCACTGATCAACGCGGCTTCAGAGCTCACACAGCGCCCCCGGCAAGCAGTTCACGCACCATAAAGAGCGCTGCGATGCTACGCGCCTCGGTACAATCATCACGTTGCAATAGTGCCGCCAGTTGAGAAAGCTTCCATGGCACCACCTCAATCTCCTCCGGCTCATCACCCTCCGCAGTCTGTACAAACAGATCTCGTGCCAATACAACCTGGGTTTGATGATTCATGTATGAAGGAGAGAGGGAGAGCGCGGCCAAGTGCTCCAGCGAACGTGCTCCGTAACCGACCTCCTCCATCAACTCACGGTTAGCAGCAAGCAGCAGATCCTCTCCCGCTTCAATTCGCCCTTTGGGTAGCCCTAACTCATAACGATGAACACCGGCAGAGTATTCACGGATCAGCAACACCGTGTCGTCATCAAGCATCGGCACGATCAATACCGCGCCACCAGAACTGCTCCGCAGACGCTCATACTGCACCTCAACTCCGTTTGCAAAACGGAGATCAACGGACTCGACATGAAAAAGTCGCGTCCGGGCAACGGTAGCTGTGGCTAGTATTTCAGGCATTTTACGCATAATCTGTCCCCATTATAGCCTGAGAGAGCGACATAACGCGCCATGAAAAAGATAAACTGGAGTGAGATCAACACCGTCCTGCTGGATATGGATGGCACCCTGCTGGACCTGCATTACGACACCCAATTCTGGCAAGTTCAGGTGCCGGAACGTTACGCCCGCAACCATGGCCTGGATATCACTATCGCCAAACAGCAGCTGGCCCCCCTCTTTGACAAACATATTGGCACCCTCAACTGGTACTGTCTCGACTTCTGGAGCCAAGCGCTAGAACTCGACATTGTTGAAATGAAACGGGAAGCTGCACATCTCATCGCCATCAAGGAGGGGGCGTTACTGTTTTTAAACCAATTAAAGCAGTCGGGGAAACGTACAGTCCTTGTCACCAATGCACACCCTGGCAGCCTGGCCTTAAAGCTCGAACATACACAGCTCGACAATCACCTCGACCACATCATCTCCGCCCACGAACTGGGCTTGCCTAAGGAGAGCCCACTCTTCTGGGGCAAGCTACAAGAGATAGAGGATTACCAGCCAGAACAGACACTATTGGTTGATGACAATCTGCATGCCCTCCGCACTGCGCGAGAGTTTGGCATTCGCCATCTGCTGGCCGCCTGCCATCCCGACAGCCAACAACCACCACGCCATACTGATGAATTTCCAACATTTCATCACTTTGACGAAATCACGTCAGGCGCAAATTCAATTTATCAGTACTGCCACCCCTGAAACCCGACCGAATGATCTATGGGGGCTGCTAGCCCTCCGCAGCCTGTTTGGCCTTCCACTGATCCCATTTTTTATAACGCTTTTTACAATATGCCAACAGTGATTCATAGCCATCAAAATAGTGCTTAAACCCCTCTTCTGCCGGGGCGTCATATTCACAATAGTCGTTAGTATGTGTGCGGCAGACAGCGGGGCGCACCTCGTAAATACCACACCGGCCGTCTGGTAACAGGTGGTTGCAGGCGTTATCAACCAACAAAAACCAACCATCTTCATCCTTGTACAACCGCACATTTTTATGGGACACCTGCCACAACAGGTAGTCAAAGTCGGTTTTACTTTTTGGTGTCTCAATCTTATGTGTAATATAACTACAGCACTTACTGCCGACACAAAAACTGCACTTATTCTCGGCGGTGATTTCAACTTTTTCCACTTTAATGGGAATGGTTTTTTTCATTGTTCGACCTGATTAATTCATACACGATGACAAAACTACCCAGCACTCTACGGAACATTGGTTGCCCTTTCAACTCAAACCAAAACCAGTGCGCCCCTGAAGCCCACCTGAGTGTACTGCCAACAACGTTGTACCACGGTCAAAATGGCCTTTAGCGGCCAATCCATACAGTGCAAAAAAGAGTTTTCCTGTGTAAACGGGGTCGAGCAAAATACCATGCATCTGCTCAAAACGTTGCATAAAAACGAACAATTCCGGTGTAACCTTGGCATACCCTCTATGATGATAATCATACTCTATACGCCAATTGCTCTGCCGTTGCGCGATACTTTGCCACACCCAATGTTCTACCGCATTACCCAGAAAACCGGCCCCTTTCAGCACAGCCACACCCAACGCCTGCTGCTGGCCGTTAAGGGCCGCCACCACACCCGCAAAACTCCCGCCCGTACCACAGGCACACGCAACGATGTCAAACGGCTCTGTCACACCCTCCAACATTTCGCGACACCCCTGTACCGCCAGTGCATTTGTACCCCCCTCAGGGAGCAGATAAAACTGACCAAACTGTTGTTGTAGCCGCTTAAGCAGTACAGACGACTCTTTCTCCCGATAATCGACACGATTGAGATAGTGCAAGGTCATGCCATGCGCCACTGCAAATTGAAGAGTTGCATTCAGCGGCTGGCACGCCTCACCCCGAATCACACCAATGGTTTTAAAACCATACTCATCACCTGCGGCTGCCAATGCGTAAATATGGTTGGAGTAGGCCCCGCCAAAACTGAGCAGCGTCTTCTGCCCCTGCTGTCGTGCTGCCAATAGGTTGTATTTAAGTTTGTACCATTTATTGCCTGAAATAGTGGCGTGTACAAGGTCGCTGCGCTTCACCAGTAGTCTTACACCACACTGATCAAGCAGCGGGTCTCTAATTTCCTGGATGGGTGTTGCCTGGGGGGTTAATAACATCGGGCATATAATAAACTACAAATCCTGCAACTGCTCGATAAGCGGTCCAATATGCCGCTCATAATGACGCCAACGCTGAACCGACCGTTTGTAGATTGGCTGACGTACCTGGTCATAACTGCTGGTGACAGTCAGGCGGGGGTTTTCATAGTGCCTCATACACTCGTCTTCCCATGGCAGATCAAGAAAGGTTAACAGCGCTGCGGTTGTCTGTTCTTGTTGCTCAATAAAGTCTTCATACTGCAACGTAAAAAATGACAGCTTAAGACTCTCCTTCCAATGCTGCATCAGGTCATGATAACTGCGGTAATAGCTGGCAACCGCATCAAGATCATAGGAGTAGTCATGCCCTTGGTTAAAGGATTGAAAATAACAGGAGAGACAAACATCAACCGGGTCACGTACACAGTGAATAATACGGGCTTCGGGAAACAGCCGGGCAATTAACCCCAGATGCAAAAAGTTTTGTGGCATCTTGTCAGTCACATATCTTGCCGTGCTATTAAGCCCATTGATATTTTCCAGGTACTGGCCCGCATAAAGGTCAATCTCATCGGCATCCAGGCCCGCCACCTTCACCCCATAAATACCATCCGGCCCTGCGGCCTGCTGGGCAATCTGGTTAATATAATAGAGTTCTCCTGCAGCAAACACCTGTGAATGACAATCCAGGATCTGCTCCACCAGACTAGTGCCTGAGCGTGGCATACCCAAAATAAAAATAGGACGTGCAGCGACACCAGAAGGTTTGGCTGTTCTCTCAAAAAAATCTCTTGTCAAAATATCTGTGGTGTGGCTGATAAACTGTTGCAGCTCTCCGGCATCAAATCCTTGAAACTTATAACGGTTGGCCTTCTGAAAATGGGCAAACGCATTGTCAAAATCAGACTCATGATCATATAAACGGCCAAGATTAAAATGGAGTTCGGCCAACTCATCCGCCGTGAGCAGTTTCGCCTGTGTCTGCAATAATTTTCGGGTTAACTTAATCACCTTGTTATTAGCACCGGCAGGGCGGGCAATCAACGCATATGCCGTCACCATGTGGTAAGTAGGGGCATGTTTCGCCAGAAGCACATCCAGTATCTTCTGAGCAGTCTGCCACTCCCCCATACGGGCGTATGCCATTGCTTCAGTAGCATACGGCTTGGGATTGTTTGGGAAGTATTGTTTAACATGGGCGCAATGGCCCAACAGCTCTTGATATCGATGGGCGCTGTATAACAGCTTACCTAATAGCTCCAATAGCTGCACATCCGCAGGCGAGCGCTGCAACATCAACTGATACAGGGCTATCGCCTCATCAAAACGTTCAGCCGCTGCATAAGCAGCCGCCAGTTTAAATTTGCTCTCCGGAACGTCGGGGTGAAGCTCGACCATCCTCTGGTAATAGAGCACTGCCTCGTCGTTATACCCCGCATATAGCAGAGTCCCCGCCAGATTGTTAAGCGCCTGTTCCCAATCGGGCTTGAGTTCAACCGCTTTTTTAAGATTATTAATCGCCTCATCAATTTGGCCGGTTTTTTTCTGAATATTGGCCAGATTGTAATAGCCGAGTGGGAAAGAGGCATCGATGGCAATCGCCTCTCGATAAAGGACGATGGCCCGACCAAAGTCGCCTTTCATGGCAAACTCCGTTCCCTCGCGCAACCTACGCATCATAGTAGCGCCCTACCAGACTAATATAATATGGAGCTGCATACTGTTTGCACCTCGCTGTATAAACCCAACCACAACCCGTTACCCAGTCAAAGGCCAGCAATGCATACCTTTGCTACTCGTTACCTATGTACCTTCCCAAGGATAACGGCGGCTCTACAGGTTTTCATTAACAGCCCCAAAACAGGCTATTGGTGGGTATTCAGAAATAGGCCCCGTCAAACGCTCATTTAAAGGCGGGACGTTTTATCGACCACTCACGAAACGCTTCTGTACAACGCATATAAATATCCGTTTGGAACGCTTTCTCAAATCGGACATCAATCACATACGCCTTGGCGCGCAGCTGCATTGCCAAAACCTCTGCCACTGCCACCTCTGCAACGACAATGGTGACAGGCCGATTTAAATAAACATAGCGGCTAGCGACTACAATCTCATATAACAAATCACGTGCCACATGAAAATCAAAGACCAACATCATCTCCAACGCACCGGCATTACCGGATGCAACCACATCGGTCATAAAGCGGTTATTGGGTATGGTGATCACATTGTCATCCAACGTTACAAGCCGTACCGCCCGCAAACCAATACTGGTAATTTCACCATAGGTATCACCAAACGTAACCCGGCCCCCAACCTGAAACGGTCTATCAAACAGCAGAATAAATCCAGCAATCACCGATGCCACCAAATCTTTAAGTGAGAACCCTATCGCCACAGCGGCACTACTAGTAATCGCAATCATTAACTCTTTTGGCGGACGTAGAATAACGTACACCAGATAACTACTGCCAAACACGTAGATCATAAAGACAGAGATCGTGACAACCTGGGATATCAACATCCGCCGAAAGGGCAACTTGCTGTAGATCATCTCCCCCAGTTTTTCGAGCGCCTTCACAAACAATACCAAGCCAATCAGCGACAACAATAACAGCAGGACATTATCCATACTGAAGATGCCCGATATTTGCAGCAGATTATCCATCCCGGTGCTATCCATAGATAAAGTTCTTTCTGGCAAGAAGTTGATTGAGGCACGACTGGGCATTGGGTGTGTTATGGAAACGGCCATTGGCATTTTCTGCCAACGCACGCACCTCCAGACCAATCTTAATCGCGCCACCCACCACACCTTCAGACAGATTGGTGGCCTGCATCACCTCACTGACTGATCTGTTTTCATACCGCATAATCTCAGCGTAGACAAACCAGGCATCATCACCTGCATTCTCCAGCCCTTTCACAGGTTTATAACGCGGCACCCCACAGGAAGTTTTTTGTGTGGCAACGGCTTCAGCGAGGCCAGCCAGAGCGCCATAGCGGCACGTGGATTACCATTCGAATGCCTATTAAAAAGCATTAAAACACACATTAGGGGCTGGTCTCGATATGGATATCAATCACTCAACAGAAATATGGCTTAATGTTTATCTAACTATGTTTGCTGGTCTCGGTTTTTTTTGTCGGTATCAACCTGTTGAGCGAACATCTAAAAAGCTATGGCAAACCTTACGTCAGAAAAATAGTGCACACCTTGGCAAGTACCGACATACGCGCCATCTTCAATGGTGCATTAGCCGGTGCCGTCACCAACAGTGGAAAAGCAGTCACATTCAGCCTGACAGGAATAGTCTCTTCAGGATTAATCAACTCAAGAAAATCCCTGCCACTCATCATTGGTGCCAGCTTCGGCTCCGCACTTCTTGTACTCTGGGTATCAATAGATTTCAAACTCGTTGACATGATCATGCTTGGCATCGCTGGCCTCTATTTTCAGTTTGGCCAGAAAACGTCATCCAAAGCAAAATTCATTGGCGGTGTATTATTAGGATTAGGGCTAATATTTTTCGGCCTAGAGCTGCTAAAAACAGGCGCATCAACGTTCAAGCAAGATGCCGCATTTATGAGCTTCATTGGCTCTACACACAACTACTGGATAATATCGCTGCTCCTTGGCACAGCCGCAGCTTTTGTTACCCAGTCCGGCTCCACCATCGCCATTATTGCAATATCATTTTTTGATACCGGCCTGTTAAGTTTTGAACAGGCGATAATGTTTGTCTATGGCACCAACATCGGATCGGGCATTAGCACCGCACTACTCGGACTGGGGGTACAAGGCACCTCTCGGCAACTAGTAATATTCCATGCCCTGATAAAAATCATCGGGGCACTCATACTGGTACCACTGCTTTACATCGAATTTTACGGCGGCGTCCCGCTGATGAAAAAACTGGCCAGTTTTTTTGCCCTCAACCAAGGTGCACAAATAGGCGTTATATACGTCTTATACGAAGTTGTATCCGGGGCCTCAGTCATCCCCTCATTTTTTAGCTTAAACAAAGCCAAGCATTGCACTCCATGCACGCTGCTCACGCAGCATTTCCGAGAATTTTTGCATGATAGGCGCAAGCCATTTCTCTGGCATGTTCGGGATCAACCCGTAAATCATCCAGCCTTGGCGGAATAGCGAATGCGTTCGGTGCTTCACCGTGTTCGTTTTTAGCAGGCGGTCGTAACCAACGCTTTCACCAGCAGCACCTAACAGTGTCAATAATACGATGGCAAAAGCGGAGAGCAGAAATAGTCTATCGCGCCGCGCTGTACTCGACGTACGCGTGGCGTACATGCCCATGCCAAAGCGGGGGTCCTTGGTGTCTCGGAAATAGGTCTCTATACCCCAGCGCTTACCGTAGTAATTGATAAGCTCGGCAGCTTTTGCATCGGTTGCGCTTGACGCTAGACACCACGCTTCTTTCATCTCTTTTGCCCAGACGCAAACCACCGTCGGTACTGCACACTCCTCGGCTGTGATCTTCGCGTTGCGTAAGGTTTTCGGGCGGCCTGTCGGTGTCACCCAGTCAGCCGTTTGACGCCGCTCGCCATCACTGGCGGTAATCCAGATATTCTTTTTTAAACGGATGAGATAATCGAACTTTAGCTCGTCGCGCAGGAATTCAAACAGGCGTGTATCGCCAAATCCGCGATCAGCGATTACGGTGACTTTTACCCCTGCCGGTAGAACTTCATGTAAACGGCTCAATACTTCATCTTCGTAGTCATTGCGGCGTGCTTTCAACGCGCTCTTTTCTACCGTTTTCCACACCAGCGGGGTTGCGCGGCCGTGATTGGTCAGTAAGTTCAGTGCGATCATGGTGTGGCCATCATCATCAAAAT
>JANOSY010000060.1:0-11631 GCA_031416075.1 Tenderia sp. (SeqCode)
AATGAAAACTGCAACGGGTTGATACGCCAATACCTACCCAAAGGAACATCAATGGCATCGCTCACCCAACAACAATGCGATGCCATTGCCATTGCCAACAAACTGAATGCTCGGCCACGCAAGCGCCACAACTATAAAACACCAGAGGAATTATTTTATGCAAACTAATGTCTATTGTCGCACTTTAAACTTGATACCAAGCTTGGGAAGAGCGAAGAAAAGGGTTCACAGAACAAGATGCACCCGTCCAACCAAACCTTGAGTAAAGTTATAGAGTTGCCAACGAAAGGTTGTTGCGGGGACGAAGCCAGGCGCCCCATTCGAAGGCTAGGCGAGGCTTAACCGCCGATGATCTTATCAGACTAACGAAGCTCAACCACCATATCAATTTCGACAGCAATATTGAATGGCAGAGAAACCATTCCCACAGCTGAGCGTGCATGCTTGCCACACTCACCAAATACGTCTACGAGCAGGTTCGAGCCACCGTTGATTACTCTTGGATGATCCGTGAAATCAGGATCGGAATTCACCATACCAAAAACTTTCACAATACGTTTTACTTTCTTGAGCTCGCCGAGTTCTGCCTTCAGTACCGCCAATTGATTGATCATCGTCACCCGGGCCGCCTGGTAGCCCACATCGACGGTAAGCTGGCCTGGTTTCGAACCCAGCTTACCTGTGATGAATGATCCATTTACCAAGCGTGGACCATTGCCGGACAGATACATGAGCTTGCCAACTCGCACGGCGGGTACAAAGTTGGCGATAGGCTGAGGGGGCGGTGTTAACACAATACCGAGCGCTTCAAGATTTGCATCGGGATCAACCTGTGGGCAGCCCTGGGGATTGGTACTGCTCGCCTCCATTGGAATTTCCGCCACGGCATGTTGTGTGGGCAACAGCATTGCTCCGCATCCAACAGCGAATGAGAGCGAGGTAACAAAAATGCGGCTGGTAAACACCTTTGAATATTTCATGATTATCTTGTCTCTTTAAAAGATTTAAGGGGTCGATTTAAGGGGGCAGAGTCGAATGGCACTTATTTATCCCCAACCATATGATTTAAAAGGATTAAAAAGGCTGGTCCAAGGTGATAAGGTGTGAGCTGCGAAACAAACGCCCATCACCAAGGAACCAGGTCCGTAGGGCGTAATAAGCAAAGCGCATTACGCCGAATGGATAAAGTAACGCTGCTCTCCACATTGAGCAATGTTTGTCTGTCGTTATCTGCGCGACAACGCCTGCACCGGATCAAGCCGCGCCGCGCGTCGTGCTGGCATTAGGCCAAAGATCAGCCCTGTGACCAGTGCCACTATCAGGCTGCCAATGATTGCCCATGTTGGCGCGGCGATGGGGAAGGTGGGGAAGGCGTGGCCTAGTGCGGTGGTGCCGGCCATGCCTACGGCCAATCCTGTCAGGCCACCGAGCAGGGAGAGTAACCCGGCTTCCGTGAGGAACAGCATCTCAATTTCACGATGGTTGGCCCCGAGTGCCTTGAGCAGGCCGATCTCTGCGGTGCGTTGGGTGATGGAGACGAGCATGACATTCATGATCAGGATGCCTGCCACCGCCAGGCTGACGGCGGCGATGCCGGCGACTCCAAAGGTGAGGGCGGTGAAGATGCGGTCGAAGGTGGTGAGTACGGCATCTTGAGTGATGACGGTGACATCATCTTCGCCATCATGGCGCGACTGGATGATGTTGCGGATGGCGGTTTGGGCCTTGGGGATGGCGTCACGGTCGCGGGCCTGTACCAGGATGCGGAACAGGGATTCGGTATTGAAGAGTGCCTGGGCGGAGGCGACGGGGATCACCACGATCTCGCCCATGTCGGTGCCGAGTGATTCCCCTTGTGGTGCCAGTACGCCAATCACACGGAAGCGGCTGGTACCGATGCGGATCCACTGCCCCAGCGCCTGTTGATGGCCAAACAGCTCCCGTCTTAAGGTGTGGCCGAGTACCGAGACGGCGGTGCCGCGCTCCAGGTCGCCAGCGGGCAGAAAGCTCCCCTCGGCAATCTTCATGTCTCGCACTGGCTGCATCTCGCTGGTGGTGCCAAAGACCATCACTTCCCGTTCCCGCTGCTGCCAGGAGACCGATGCCGCCCCGATGACCAGCGGTGCAATCCGTTTGACGGCGTAACTTTGCAGTAGTGCTTCGGCATCGGCCAAGGTGAGGTCGCGGGGTGTCTGGCCCAGCAGAGGTGGCGCGCCGCCGGTGGTTTCGTTGCGCCCCGGCAGTACGATGATCATGTGGCTGCCGAGGGCGCTGAACTGATTGAGTACATAGTGCCGTGCCCCTTCGCCCAGGGCGGTCAGCACAATGACCGAGCCGGTGCCCACGGCCATCGCCAGTAACATTAGCAGGGTGCGGCTGCGGTGGCTGGTGATGGCCTTGAGTGCGTAGCGGAAGGTATCAGTGGTTTTCATGGGTGTGGACCACACCGTTCCCTTTTCAGGGTGTGGCTGGCAATGTTCTGGAATGGTTTGCCCGGCACCCTACTTCTCCTTCAGCAGGGGGGTGTTGTCTGTCTGTGGTGGGGATGAGGCTGTGCGTTTGTCCCCCACAATCCGTCCATCTTCCATGTGGATCTGGCGCTGCGCCCGCTGCCCCAGTAGTGGGTCGTGGGTGACGATGATGAGGGTGATGCCCTGTTGTTGTAGCCGTTCCAACGCCTCGATCACTTCGTTGCCGGAGGCACGGTCGAGGTTGCCGGTGGGTTCGTCCGCCAGTACCAGTTGTGGTGCGTTGATCATGGCGCGGGCGATGGCAACACGCTGGCGCTGGCCGCCAGATAGCTGATCCGGGCGGTGATGGCCACGGTCGCTAAGCCCCAGCATCTGCAGGGCGTGTTTGACCTTTGTCTGTCGTTCCGTCGGTGCAATACCCGCCAGGGTGAGGGGCAGGGCGATGTTGTCCGCTGCCGAGAGGCGTGGAATCAGGTGGAACGATTGAAAGACAAAGCCGATATGTTCGCGCCGCAGTCGTGCCTGCTCACTCTCATTCAGGCTGTTGATGGGGCTGTTGTTGAGCAGGTACTCGCCGCTGTCGGGACGGTCGAGCAGGCCGAGCATGTTGAGCAGTGTTGATTTGCCCGAACCGGACGGCCCCATGATGGAGAGGTACTCGCCCTGCTGGATGGTGAGGTTGATCTCGCGCAGGGCGTGTACGGTGGTATCACCAATCTTGAAGTGGCGACAGAGGTTACGCAGTTCGATCATGGCGCGCTACTTTCCAGGGTAACAGTAGCACCGTCAACCACACCGGCACGGTCGAGGGAGGTGATCACCTGTTCACCCTCAACCAGGCCGGAGAGCACTTCGGTGTAGTCCCAGTTTTTAATGCCGGTGGTGATGGCCCGTTTTTCCACCGTGCCGTTGACGTAGAGCAGTACGGCTGGCCCCTCCATCACCGTGGCGGTGGGGATGCGTAGTACTTGGGAGCGGTTTTGAAGGATGATCTCGGCATCGGCGCTGTACCCTGCCAGCAATCCTTCGGGCAGGGTTGTGAATTCAACTTCGATCTCGACGGTGCGGGCCTGCTTTTCACGGTCCAGCACGTAGTCGGCAATACGCCGCACCCGGCCGTCGAAACGCTGCTGCTTGAAGGCATCAAGGGTGATGCGGGCGGGCATCCCCTGTTTGACGGCGGCGGCGTCCAGCTCGTCGATGGGGGCGGCGATGAAGAAGCAGTGGTTATCCACCAGATCGATGGCGGGCAGGGTGGCAATACCGGGGGGCGAGGGGGTGACATATTCGTTTAGCTCGCCGTTGATCTCCGCCACCACGCCGTCAAAGGGGGCGATCAGCAGGGTGCGGGTGAGGTTGGCCCCGGCCACCTTCATGCTCGCCTTGGCCACATTAATATTGGCTTGGGCAGCGCTGCATTCGGCCTGGGCGGCGTTGGCCTTGCTCTGTGCTTGATCAAGTTGCTGGGCAGTGACCGCGCCGGAGGGGTTGAGCTGAATCAGTCGTTTGGCTTCACGTTGGGCAATGTCGGACTGGATGCAGGTGGATTTGGACTGGGTGCGGGCGGCACGTACTTGCTGCTCTGCCAGTGCGACCTGTGCTTGCAGGTCATCATTCCAGAGGGCCAGTAACAGCTGCCCACGTTTGACCTGATCCCCCTCTTTGATTGGCAGTTGAGCGATCTGGCCACCGGTGGCGGGTGAAAGTCCGGCGCGTCGGCACGCCTTGATGGTGCCAGCACGGGTATTGGCGACACTCGCCTCCACATCGCCACGCGCTACCGTGTGGGTGGTAATGGTGATAGGGTTGGGGCGGGAAAACTGCCAGACGGCAGCACTGACGAGTAGCAGAATGGCTGCAATTACTACTATTTTCTTTAGGGATTTAGTCACGGGGGCCTCGTTTTCTTGCTTGATCAACGCCGTTGCTCGTCTACAGTATGAAACGGGGGGTCATATAAACCTAATTGTAATGAAAACTTAGGTAAAATTGCCGTTATGCTCAATAACAGATGACAACAGGGATAATAATGATGAAATGTGCGGTATATCGGAGTAACAAAAAAGAGCTGACCTATCTCTATCTGCCGGAAGCGGATGATATGTCAAAGGTGCCGGAGGCGCTGTTGAAGATGATTTCACCGGTGGAGCGGGTACTGGAGTTTGAACTGACCGTTGACCGTAAACTGTCCCAGGAAAACGCCACTGACGTATTGGCGCAGTTGAATGAGCAGGGGTGGTTTTTACAGATGCCCCGCGATATTAATGTCATATTCCAATCCTGATTTTTTAATCTGAACAGGTCCTGAGCAATGCTGGGCATTCTTGCCCAGCAGGTTGTGTGTGGTTTAACTGTCGCTGAGGCGGTAGATCACCGGCAGTTGCAGCTCAAGGTTCTGGCCGCCAAGCCACTGTTGTGCGCCACTGACATTGCCTATGCGGGTGAGGGTGGCGATGGCATTGTTGTCGAGCAGCGCGTAACCTGAGCTTTGTGCCAGGGTGATGCGACTGATTCGGCCATCGATCTCAATCAGTAATTCAAGCAGTACTGTGCCCTCCCAGTTGCGTTGCCGTGCCTGACGTGGATATTTGAAGTGGCGGCTGATGTCGGCGTTGATGTTATCCCGTATCTGGCCCTGCCAATGGTCGGGGGACATTGGTTTGGCGGCGGATGATGGCTGGGTTCCCCCCTGTTCGATGGGGTGTGTGGCTAGGTTCTGGGTGGGTACTGGGGTTGCTACGGTCTTGGCCTGGCTGATGGCGGCCGGTGCGGTGATTGCTGCGGTGGCGGGTGTTGCGACTGGAACAGCGGCCGCAACAGTGTGGGTTGCGGCAGGTTGCGGCTGCGCCTGTGGTGCGGGGGCGCGCATTGCCAATGGGGTGGCGGGGATCGGTTTGGGGGAGGGGGTCGGTGGCAGCAGCTCTACCACGAGTGGTCTGGCAGCGGGTTCGACAGGTCTCTCTGTACCGGTTGCCAATAGCAGCCAGTGCAGTGCCATGGAGATGACAATCACACCCCCAAGCCGCAGGGCGGGGGCTGTTGTTATGGGTGGCTGGTTGGGCAGCATCATCTGGAGTTGAGTTTAAAACTCTGTACCGGCAGTCAGGGTGTAGCTGCGCCCTGGCAGGGGGTAGTAGCCGATGCTGCTATCCACAGGGTTGTAGCTGCCTGCGTCGACCACTGCCTTGTCGGTCAGATTGTTGATGCTGAAACGGGCGCTCCAGCGCGCTAGTTGGTAGTGGTAGCTGAGGTTGATCTGGGCATGGCTGGGCATCTGCCGGGCATTGTTGTCAACGTCGCCGCTAAAATAACGTTTGCCAGTGTAGAGCAGGTCGGCGTTGATGTTGCTGTGGTCATTGATCTCAACCATGTTCCGCAGACTGAGTATATGTTTAGCCACATCGGGTGGTGTTTTGCCCGCCCGGTTGCCAGCATCGTAGCTGGCAGCGCGCCAGCCGTAGCCGAGGTTTGCCAGCCATCCGGGGGTGAGCTGGTGGCGCAGGTTGAGGTTGAGGCCACGGTGGCGGGTGTCATCACTGTAGTTACTGTGCTGGTTGGTGGTGGGGTCGTAGACGATCTCGTTGTTCAGGCGCATTTGAAAAAGATGGATCTCAAGCTGGCTTTGCCAGTCAATGGCAACGGTGCTGCCCAGCTCGATGTGGTGGCCGGTTTGTGGTATGAGCAGCGAGATGCTGCCGTCATTGCCGTCCCACATCTCCTCCAGTACTGGAAAACGAAAGCTCTCTGCCCAGCGTATGTAGCCCTGAATGTCGCTGCTGAACCGGTGGTTGACCCCCATGTTCCAGGCGCTAACCCTCTCTTTCTGGCTCTGGTTGGTGGCTGCCAGGGTGGTGAGGTTGCTGTTATCAATCCCCAAGTTTGCCCATTGCTGGCGTAGCCCGGCACTGAGGTTGGTGCGGCTGCCGAGGGCGTAACTGTCGGTGGCATAAAGCGCATAGCTGGTGCGGGAGGTGAGGCTGCTATTGGCACTGGTGGGGCCAGTATTGGTGAAGCTATCCACGGCGCTGTAGTAGACATCCAGCCCGGCAATGACATCATGCCCACCCCCTGCCAGTGTCAGGCGCGGGGTGGCGGACCAGCTGCTCAGATCGGATTCAATGGTGCCGTTGAGGTCTGACTCCAGCCGTTTATGGCTGACACTCAGCTCACCCGCGTAGCGGTCGGCGACGAGGTAAACCTCTGCCGCATTGCGATTCTGGCTGGCCTGTTCCCGTTGGCTGGTGGCGGCGCGTGGATCCTGCCAGAAGGTTGATTCGCTCAGTGCGCCGGGCAGAGTTTGATCTTCATAGTTGCCATTAAAACGGAAGCCGTAGTCGAACTCCAGATCGCTGCGGTTCAACTCGGCAGTGATGCTCTTCTGGTCAAAGTCGTTGTCGGCGCGGTAACCATCAGAGCGCAAGCCCGTGGCGGCGATGTAGAGGTCACTGCCACTGCCGAGTGACTGGCTATGGCTGATACCTAGCTGCTGGGTTTTGTAGGAGCCGGTGCTGGCGTTGATGCGGGTACGGGGTTGGCCAAAGCCGTTTTGGGTGACGATGTTGATAGCCCCTGCGGTGGCATTGTCACCATATAGTACGGCGGCGCTGCCCTGGATGATCTCGATCCGGGCGATGCTGTTCAGTGGCAGGGTGGCAAGGTTGGCACTATTGGGGCCAATATCGTTGATGCGGCGGCCGTTGAGCAGTAGCAGTACGTTATGGCTGGCGGCTGTACCAAACCCACCCATATCGGCGCTGGATTGGGTGCCGGTGATGCCATACAGGTCGCGGATGTAGATTCCCCCCTGCAGTGCTAACAGTTGGCTGAGGGTGGTGGTGTTGCTGGCCTTGATCTGCTCGGCAGTGATCACACGGTGGTGGATGGCGGCGTTGTTGATGCTGGTTTGAAAACGGCTGGTGGCGATTTGCGTGGGGGTGCTGTGGGCAGATGATACAACCGCCAGGCCAAGGGTGACGGCTGATAGGGATAGCAGTAAACGGGACATGAACGGTACGTCCTTACTCTGACTGCCGGTACCGGCAGTGGATTGATCAAGCCGGAAGGGGCAGGGCAGGGACGGGTCAGATGAGACCGCTCTGCCATGCTGCCCTCCGCAGCATAGGTAGTCATATATAGAGTACAGGCCGGTCTCCGGACTCGTGAACAACAGGGGGACTCCCGTTGATCCCTGATGGGACCCTGTTTTCACTCACCGTTGCGGGGGCAGTGCCGGGTTTGTTCGTCTCACGCTTGTGCTGGGGCGTGTATGGAGTTCACCGGCTTCCCGTTTCATTCCACGCGGCGGTAGCCGGGGGAACACCTGTACTCAGGGGTGGCGCACTCTAAAGGCCGAGTCGCCACCGTGTCAAGGGACGTTATGCCGCTTCGGCCTTGTCCGTAAAGTTGTTTTCAATCGCCTCCAGCGTATCGCTATTGGTCTGGGTACTGTTATTGCTCAAACGTTCGTATAGGGCGTGGAGTGTGGCACAGATATCTTCCGGGGCCATTTTAATCAGCCGCCCTTCGTGCGATGCCTCTATCAGCCCTTCAATATCAATTTTTTTCAAATCCATCTGTTTCAGCAGCGGCTCGTAACGCCAGAGTGTACCCGTATCCCCCTCAACGGCGCTGACATGGGCGCGGATATCTTCCCGGATGGGGAATTCACGGCGGCTGCCACTGAACAGAAAGGCAAACAGACCAATGATGGAGGCGGGGATCATGAAGATGAAGGAGAGTTTATTCAGTAGCTCGGTATCGATTCGGCCTTGGCCCCAACTGTAGTAGGCCAGCCCAAACCCGGCCATATAGACAAGACCGGCAAACAGCGCGCCAATTGCCTTGGCGGCCCCTTTGGCTGGTTTGCTACGACGATTATAGTCGAGGCGGGTGAGATCGAACTGCCCCTCAAAGCGGCGTAGCAGGATTTTGCGGAGATTACGTTTAGTGGGTTGTTTGCTCATGGCTTCAATTATCGATTGGCGAAGTGCCATTATTCCAGATTGGCGCTGTTGATGCCCAGCCAGTTTGTCCACTCATCAAAGAGCGGGGCGCTGAGGGTGGCCACGGCGGAGCGCCCTTCAAGGCTGACCTGAAAGACCGGCTCGCCATCCAGTGTACAGCTCTGGCCACCACTCTCATGAAGAATGAGCTGGCCGGCGGCGTAGTCCCAGAGGCGCTGTTTGCCGTGTAGATAGAGGTGACAGCGCCCGGCAGCAATCCAGCACCAGTCGAGCGCCACCGAACCAAAACTGCGCTGTGAGCTATAAGGTGCCTGCTGGATCAGGCGGGTTTGCAGCGTCACGGGCAGTCGCTTCAGATCCACCAGTGCAGTGGCCTTGGCCAGTGGGGAGTGTAATTGCCGTTGGCCCAATGGCTGGCCGTTGAGACTGGCCCCCTGGCCTTTGACGGCGCTGAAACACTCATTGCGCATGGGGTCGTAGATAATCCCCAGTACCACCTCGCCCTTTACAATCAGCGCCAGTGAGACGGAGAAAAA
The DNA here is from genome assembly GCA_031416075.1 of Tenderia sp. (SeqCode). Lineage (GTDB taxonomy): Bacteria > Pseudomonadota > Gammaproteobacteria > Tenderiales > Tenderiaceae > JAKFXL01. Next base: position 8,971 of record JANOSY010000060.1, read on the forward strand.
GGGGATGTGGGCGGCAAAGTTGCTGGTGCCATCCAAGGGGTCAAGACACCAGAGTGGCTGTTCACTGTGTTGCAGCAGCGCCCGCTGTTCCGACTCCGTCATCTCCTCACCTAAAAAGGCGTAATCAGGCCACTGCTGCTGCAGGGCGTGCTGAATCCGCTGCTGCATGGCCAGATCGGCCTCGGTGATAAAGCTGCCATCGGCCTTGTCGTGGCGCAGCACCTGGGTGAAGCGGGGTACCAGTTCCTCGCGGGCGGCGCTGATAAGCAGCTGTTGTAACTGGGCAATATTGGGTGTCTGTATCATGGCGATCTATTTATAGTAGCTGGTAATGCCAAAGTAGAGGCCACGTTCAAAACCATCCTCATAATTATTCAGCAGTTTCATGGTGATGCTGCGGTAGCCAACGTTCAGCTCAACATTGGGTGTGATGGGGTAGTTGAGCTGAGTCTTAAAGGTCCAGAGAAACTTGCCCCGACCCATCGTGGTGAGCTGGGGGGCCAGGGTAGCCTCGGCAAGAATATTAAAAGGGTACGACTCTGTGGCCGCACGGCGATAGATGATACCGCCCGCGACCGCGCTCAGAAAATAGTCCATAAAATCGGCCGCCATCAGATCTACCCGGGGGGCAATGCTGTGGTTATCGAGAAAACGCCACCCCTTTTGTGGTAGCTCAAACTTGGCACTGAGCAGAAGATTGCGTGGGTCCGGCTCCTGTGAGTAGAGCAGGCTGTAGCTGGGATGAAGCTCGATATTACGCAGGGTCATGGGGTTGCTGATGTGATCTAACAGCACACTGTCATCATTGAGCAGCAGCCCGGTAGAGCTGGCCGCTGTTGCGGCAGAGCTTGCCAACAGCAACAGAGTGGTGAATAGGGCGATGTTTTTCATGGGGTTATGATTTTCAGTCAGCATCAAAAAATTCGATTATACGGTTTTCCAGATCATCCGGGTGAACCTCACCCTCGGTGATGCAGTTGCCACGTACCGAGATACCGGCACTATGTACTGAATCGGGATTGCCTGATACCAGCGGGTGCCAGTGGGCCAGATCACGCCCCTCGTAGAGACGGCGGTAGCCACAGCTCTCCGGCAGCATGGAGAAGTAGTCCGGTTGGTCAAGGCTGAGTTGCAGGCAGTCACTCACTTTTTTCATCCGTTGCGGGTAATCCCCGCAGCGGCAGCTATGGGTATCCAGCAGGCGGCAGGCGACGTCAGTAAAAAAGAGTTCGCCGGTATCCTCATCTTCAAGTTTAAACAGGCAGCAGCGCCCACAGCCGTCACAAATTGACTCCCACTCTGTGGGGGTCAGTTCGGCGAGGCTTTTGTGCTTCCAGAAGGGTGTGATGTCAGACATTTTGGGCCAATTGCGACGGCTAGGTTTGCCATCATACCAACAACAGCGTTTGGTCGTTAGGGGGCTGGTGGTGCGGGCTTGGCCCGTACGCTATATATTATGCTAGGATAATATTTGTAACCACGCGGTTTACAATGTTTCTTGTTTTTCATAGGTCATTGTTTTTGCTCAACGGTTAACGGTCGGCCGGGTGATGTCTTGGTGTTACAATGGTGGCCGAGTTTATTGATCAACAACGAAGTTCAGGTGTGTGAAATGCGAGTACTAGAATGTCAGGCACCCCGCCATGTATGAAGCGTATTACGGTCTGAATGCCAACCCGTTTCGTCTAGCCCCCGATCCAGCCATTTTTTTTGAGAGTGCTGTCCATAAACGTGGGCTGGCCTACTTGCGTTATGGCCTGCATCAGGGGCAAGGGTTTGTGGTGGTCACGGGTGTGCCGGGGACGGGTAAAAGCCTGCTGATCCAGACTATGTTGGCCGAGCTGGCCGACCAGAATATCGTTGTTGTGAGTATTAATAATACCAATCTTGAGGCTGATGACGTACTGCGTACAGTGGCCAAGAGCCTGGATGTGCACTGTGGTGATAGCACCAAGGCCTCGCTGTTAAATGCACTGGAAAAGTTTTTAATCGAAAGGAACAAAAAGGGCCAACGGGTCCTGCTGATCTTTGATGAGGCCCAAAATCTGCCGCAACGCTCTGTGGAGGAGCTGCGGATGCTCTCCAATTTTCAGCGTGGCGACCAGCCGCTGATCCAGATCATGCTTCTGGGGCAGCAGCAGTTACAGAGCCAGCTGGCCCACCCTGACATGGAGCAGTTGGCCCAGCGGGTCATTGCCTCCTGTCATCTCAAACCACTGGGGGCTGATGAGACCCGTGGTTACATAGAGTACCGCTTGCTCCGTGCCGGTTGGCGTGGCCAGCCTGCGTTCACCGGTGAAGCACTTGGCATGATCTATCACATCACCCAAGGTATCCCCCGGATTGTCAATACTTACTGTGACCGGATGATGTTGGCCGCCTATCTGGAAGAGAAACAGCGCATCGACACCTCCCATGTGCAGCTGGTATTAAAGGAGTTGCAGGCGGAGGCGATGGGCTCCTGGTGGGGTGGGGATGTCAACGCTGTATCGTTGGGTGGTTTGGCTCCGTTGCCTGATGGTGAGATTGTTTTTGAAGAGCCGGTAGCGACATTGCCACCAGAGCCAGAGCCAGAGCCAGAGCCAGAGCCAGAGCCAGAGCCAGAGCCAGAGCCAGAGCCAGAGCCAGAGCCAGAGCCAGAGCCAGAGCCAGAGCCAGAGC
>JANOSY010000061.1:0-2061 GCA_031416075.1 Tenderia sp. (SeqCode)
GCCCACTGCCTGCTAGTGGCGACCACTCCCCAAAAAGCTTTCAGATCACGATGTGCTTAAATGTAGCACACTGAATGAACAAAGCCCGCCTCAGAGCACACGCACAACGACTGGCGCTGCAAATACGAAACCACAGCATAATGCCTTTTACCAATGCCGCACGATTTAATTCTATGAGCACGAAGACACCCAATTGGTTTTTATATTTTTAGGCTAACGTAGAAGTCACCGGCGCTGCGCGGCTTTATCGCGCAGCAGTCCGTGTGGACTGCCGGGTTGGGCACCCTGTGCTAATAGAACATTTATCGCGCCGCACTACACTTGCCTGGTTTCGCCATTTCGAGCTTGGCAACAGCAATTTTGCCTTGCTCTTCAGGGATTTGCTCTAGCCCTGCGCCACCAACAAACACGCCCATCTTAATGAACTGACGAATGAAATAGTTCTTCCCCGTCTCGAACATTAACTCAAGGGCATTTGCTGAAAATTCAGATTCTGTATCGACTTTGTGATTTTTTCCGCCTTCAACTTCCGTATAGAAAAACACATCTGGCGCACTCTCACCGATGCACTTCCCATCAATCCACACGTCTTTCTTGAGCGCCTTGCCAACGAAGCTGTCACGATAAACGTAAACGCCAGCATTGCCTTGATTAGGCGGGTTGAATTCTTTTGCTTTTGCTGACTCAGCTTTTGAGGCCATATCTACAGATGCACACCCGGTAATCAGAAGAGTGGCTGTAAGCATAACGACGGAGACGATCTTCATTTAGTTGTTACCTCGATTCAGTGATTGGAAGTTTGAGCTGATTTACGCCCGCTCACGGCGAATTGGTGCCCAACGTTTCTGATAACCGGACCACGGAAGCGGCGCACGTGGCAAAACCGAAGTGAACAGGTCCGCCGCTGGAGTGGGTCCGGTTAATTGGTGAGTTAGCCTGATGAACAAAGCCCAACAAGATGAACCCCCCAAGAAGTTTGATAACTGAGCGGCCCACCGCCTGCTAGTGGCGACCACTCCCCAAAAAGCTTTCAGATCACGATGTGCTTAAATGTAGCACACTGAATGAACAAAGCCCGCCTCAGAGCACACGCACAACGACTGGCGCTGCAAGTACGAAACCACAGCATAATGCCTTTTACCAATGCTACACGATTTAATTCTATGAGCACGAAGACACCCAATTGGTTTTTATATTTTTAGGCTAACGTTTGAATTCACCGGCCTGCGCGGCTTTTTGCGCAGGTCCGGTGGAATGATTTGTTATGCCGATAGCCACGCAACATTGCCCCAGGGGTTTGATTCACCAGGTTCCACCTCGATTAAGAAATGCGGTTTACCTTCACCGGGTACCCCAATCTTGGATGGGTCATACATCTGCACGATGCGAACCATGTATTGCCCTTTGGTTACTTCTATCGCCTGGTCGTGCTAATGCTTTGCAGGCAGATGCTCATCCTCAAATTGAGCCGCCATGGTCAGGGCGTCGTAAGACACGAGGTGAAGAATATTTGTTGTTGCTTTAATGCTACCAGTTATCTCTCGATGACCTCGTTCTGAGGTGATGTAGTTGCGTAGCCTCAACAGATAGGCCCCACCCCCATCTCCACACTCCCATACCAAAATAGCTCTTTGAGCCATTTGATCTCGAAAGTGATCAAGAATACTTTCGTAGTCCCAATCCTCAGAAAGAAAGGAACGGTAGGCGGCGCAGTCAACGATGCTCAATAGTCCGCTGTCGTCGAGAATTGTGAGGTCGTGTTCTTTAGGCATAACGTAGAGCTAACCGGCGCTGCGCGGCTTTATCGCGCAGCGTCCAGCGACCGAAGGGAGCGAGGTTGAGCGCCGGGTTCGGCATCATTGGATATACTCCCATCCGACTCCCCAATTGCGACTGAGTTCTGTCGTTGAGTAGCCAGCAGTTTGGAGTCGGTTTGTGAATGACGAAAGGTGGTCGTTACCACAGACAAAAATTATTCGGTTCGCACCAGTGCCCTGGATACGTTCAAGCCAATAGCTTTCTCTAGCCTCCACAAGTGCAGCGCCGGTCTGCGCCCGTTCC
>JANOSY010000062.1:0-2909 GCA_031416075.1 Tenderia sp. (SeqCode)
AGGCTATGGGGTGGTAACAACTTCTTCAGAACAGCTGCTTTACGTTCAGGTGAATAACGATTCATTTCTCACTGCTTTCCGCCCCCGGTTTATGGGTTACTCAATTCAGGGGACACGACAACTATCCTGACATCGGGGGGTGGTTTCCACCAAGGATATTGAAATGAAGAGGTTTATTAGGTGGGTTGATTGTCTTGCTACAAAACATCGTTATCTAATGGTGCCGGGAACAAGTGTTTGTCGAAGGATTCGTATAGATATGATAAGCATATTGAGATGGAATATTAGGAGGCTATTCAACGGCTTTGTTTGAATCATCCCTTGGGATATCGATTGTAATATATTATAATATTCGAAATGAGCATTGTTGATGTGCCTGAAAAAAAGGGGCTTTCTGCACGCACGCGCATCCTGCTAACTGCCCACGAAATATTTTTAGGAATGGTATCCGAGCGATAGGGGTTGATCGGTTGATTGCCGAGTCTGGTGTGACCAAGGTCACTTTTTATCGGCATTTTCATAACAAAAATGAACTCATTCGCGAATATTTTGAATTTAGGCATCAACGCTGGATGGCTTGGTTCATGGATTCATTACAGCGCCATGGTAACAGCAGCAATTCAATTGTTCCTGCTTTGGATGAGTGGTTCAGTGATGTGGATTTTAGAGGGTGTGCCTTCATCAATAGTGTCGCAGAGCTGGGAGAGGCTATACACGATATTATTGAAATCACGCAACGCCACAAGTTGGAGATGACCACTGCTATTGTGAATGTATTACCGCAATCTAAGCAGAGAACTAAAGATGCACAGGCTATAGCATTGGCAATAGATGGGGCGATTATCCGTGCCCAAGTTGATCAGGTTCCTGATGATGCGGTGTTGATATTAACCAGAATCCTGAAGTTGCTACAAGTGGCTTAATAATTGCCTTGGCAGGTGAAAAATATACAGTTCCAATACACTGATGTCTTCTTGCCATCTTAGCGATAGGCGAGGTGAGTCGCTTGAGCCACCGTGTCGAACTTTGTCCCCGGAATGTAACCACACATTGTTCGTCGTTTCTTAGCACCCCGGTCTTTTATCAATATGTTTTAATACCAAAAGTAAAACCACACTGCCAATAAAAAACCAGATGGGGCCGAGTAGCCAGAGTGCCAGTGGTATGGCGAGGTAGAACGCCCGCATGCCCATGGTGTAGTGGCGTGCGCCACGGTAGAGCAGGCTGTTGGCGCTTTGGATACTGATGACGCTGTGGTCTTCCTGCATGGGTACGGTGAGTGCAAACCCGGCTTGGTTGTAGTAGCGGATGGCGAGTGTGAAGTTGAAAAAGGCAAAGAAGAAGTTGATGCCAACAAGGGTGAGTTTGGTGATCCACCAGACGTCTGTCTGATTGCCTAGCTGGTTGAAGAGGGTGGCGAGATCCCCTTGTCGGTCTGTGGTGAGAATGAAGTTAAAGACGGCGAGTGTGATGAGGATGGCGGTGGAGGCGAGGAAGGTGGCGGCCATGGTCCAGTTGCGAAGTGTCTGTACCGCCAGGATGTCGCGCTGGCGCTTCATGACATCATCTACCCACAGGGCGCGCACTTGGTCGGCTGCGCCGATGGCGGTTTCTAATGGGCTGTTTTTGATTTTTCTGAACAGATAGAGGTGGTAGGTGAGCAGTAGCAGCAGTGCTGTGGGGCTAAGGCCAAACTCAATTTTATGTAGGAAGTCGATCACACATGGGTTCCTGATGCTGAATTGAAGGGGCGGCGCTGGCCCCCCTTGGTATGTTATCGTACCCGCTTTTGCCGTTTTATGGGATATGGATCTGTAGCGATATGAGTAAGGTTGTTGTTGCCGCGTTGTATAAGTTTGTTGCGTTGCCCGATTTTTCGGCTATGCGTGAGCCGTTGCTTGAGCAGTGTTTGGCGCTGACGATTAAGGGGACGCTGTTGCTGGCTGCTGAGGGGATTAACGGCACGGTGGCGGGATCCCGTGAGGCGCTTGATGCGCTGATGGCCTATCTGCGCCAGGACCCACGATTGCGAGATATCGACTACAAGTCCTCTTACGATGAGGCGCAGCCGTTTTACCGGATGAAGGTAAAGCTTAAAAAAGAGATTGTGACGATGGGGGTTGAGGGCATCGACCCGCGGCATGTGGTGGGCACGTATGTGAAGCCTGCTGAGTGGAACCGGTTGATCTCTGACCCTGATGTATTGGTGGTGGATACCCGTAACGGTTATGAGGTGGAGCTTGGGACCTTTAAACGGGCGGTGAATCCGAATACCGGGAGTTTTCGTGAGTTCCCTGACTATGTGGCGTCGCAGATGGACCCGGCCAAACATAAAAAGGTGGCGATGTTCTGCACCGGGGGTATCCGTTGTGAAAAGTCTACCGCCTATTTGAAAGAGCAGGGGTTTGAGGAGGTTTACCATCTGGATGGCGGGATTTTGCAGTATCTGGAGGATGTGTCGGAGTCAGAAAGTTTGTGGCAGGGTGAATGTTTTGTTTTTGATAATCGGGTTTCGGTGACTCATCAGTTAGAAAAGGGGCATTATGACCTGTGCCATGGCTGCCGTCTGCCGATTACGGAGGCGGATAAACAGTCAGTGCACTATGTAGAGGGAGTCAGATGCCCTCGCTGTTATGCCAGCCAGACGCCAGAGCAGCGCGCCCGTTTTGAGGAGCGCCAGAAACAGGTGGAGTTGGCAAAGCAGCGTGATGAGCCCCATATTGGCGCACAGCCACCGGAGCGGCAGCGTGTTTTGCCTAAGTCTCAGTAATGCTAGTGTACTGTAACAAATAGTGTGATCATATATAATAGCGCTACTCCTTCCTTATTTTCTGGTGCGCTGACTATGCCTGTCCCCGTTGCTATCTCACTCACAGAAGAAGAACGCCAAGAATTTCATCGCTGTTGTC
>JANOSY010000063.1:0-2560 GCA_031416075.1 Tenderia sp. (SeqCode)
TCACCGTTGAAATTCCTGGTCTTCCCGGCAAATCGTCTCGCTATTGATATCGCACTCTTCCCCTTGAATCAGGCTGACCGTAGCGCTCGGTCAAACCTAGTGAGTCCCCCGGCTAAGCCGGGGGATTACCTTATTTATTCATGGTGTTCAATACGTTTGTTTGCCTATACGGTTACCTTACACATCCACACCTGCGCACACAACACGTGAGGTTAAGAAAACCTTTCAGTTGCATGATCTCCATACGTTCTCTATATTGAGCATGAGAACATATGGAGTACATTATGCTCACCGAACTAGAATCCCGCTGCCTCAAAACCCTCCGTGACTACATCAGCCAACACGGCCACGCCCCCACCCTCTCGGAGCTGGGCACGCGGGTGGGGATCAGCTCCCGTGGCACCATGCACCGCTATGTCAGCAACCTAGTCGACAAGGGCTATCTGGAACGCTCCGCCAAACCGGGGTGGCGCGGCATTGCCCTGACCGAACAGGCGGCGCAGCAGTTCAATACCCTGCCCTTGCTGGGGCGGATTGCGGCGGGCAAGCCGATCGAGGCGATCCCGAATCAGTCCAGCATCAACCTGCTGGAGATGTTTCGTGGCCCCAACCGTTACCTGCTTCAGGTGGAGGGTGACTCGATGATCGATGCCGGCATCCTTAATGGTGATCTGGTGGTGATCGAGAGTCAGGACCACGCCAGCGATGGCGAGATCGTGGTGGCGTTGGTGGACGGTGAGGAGGTGACGCTCAAGCGCCTCAAGCACTCGGGCCAGGCCGAGATCGAACTGATCCCGGAGAACCGCACCCTGTCACCGATGAAATATGAGTCGGAGCGGGTCAAGATCCAGGGTGTGCTGGTCGGCCAGATCCGCAGCTACAGCCGCAAATAAAACACTATGGAGAATCAACCCTGGCCACGCGCCATCATTCTGGTGGACATGAATGCCTTTTTTGCTTCAGTCGAACAGCTCGACCGTCCCGAGTGGCGCAGCCGTCCGGTTGCCATCACCAATGGCGAACAAGGCACCTGCATCATCACCTCCTCTTATGAGGCGAGATCTTATGGGGTGAAGACCGGCATGCGGCTGAAGGAGGCGCGGGTACTCTGCCCGACCCTGATCCAGTGCCCCGCCAACCCCCACCGCTATGCCGAGGTCTCGACCCACATCATGGAGTCGTTGCAGGCCATCACCCCGGATATCGAAGTCTTCTCGGTGGATGAGGCGTTTCTGGATGTCACCCACTGCCAGTCACTGCTCGGCACCCCGGAACAGATCGCCCGCCTCACCAAGCAGACCGTCTTCGCCGCCTCCGGCCTGCTCTGCTCCGTGGGTGTGAGTGGTTACAAGACCACCGCCAAATACGCCGCCAAGCAGAACAAACCCGACGGACTGACCATCATTCCACCCTGGGAAGCCAAGGCGCGACTGCATGACGTGCCGGTCACCGATCTGTGTGGTATCGCCAAGGGCATTGGCGGCTTTCTCGCCGAACGCGGTGTGCACCGTTGTGGCGACATGGCCAAGCTGCCCATCAGTGTGCTGGCGGCACGCTTTGGCAATCTTGGCCGCCGTATCTGGCAGATGTGCCAGGGGCAGGATCCAGAACCGATGCACATCAACGTCGCCGCGCCCAAATCGATGGGCCACGGCAAGGTGGTACCGCCCAATACCCGCGACCGCGCCACCATTCACACCTACCTGCTGCACATGAGCGAGAAAGTGGCGGCACGGCTGCGCAAACATCAGATGGAGGCGAGCCGCTTCTACGTCGCCATCCGCATCAACGACGGCTGGCTCACCGGCAAATACAAAACAGCCACACCCACCCACGACGGCCACACCATCATGGCGCTGTGCGAGCAGCTGCTGCGAGAACAGTGGCGCGGCCAGGGCGTGCATCAAATCCAGGTCACCGCACTCGATCCCAAACCCGAAGGGCAACAGCTCGACCTCTTTGCCGATCCCCCCGAACAACACCAAAGACGCGAAGAGCTGAACCACGTGATAGACGCCATCAACGAACGGTATGGCGAGTTCACCGTCGCTCCCGGCACCCTGCTCAACCGCTCTAAAATGCCCAACGTCATCGCCCCCGCCTGGAAACCCCACGGCCACCGGCAGACCCTCTGATTATGTGCGGCGGCGTCTATTACACCCAGCAGGAGCAGGACGTGCGGGTCTACTTCCCCAACCCCAAAGCGATGCTGCCAGTACGGCAGAAAACAGGCGAGATCATGCTGCTCCCCTGGGGCAGACGTCAGGAGCAAGCAGGCAAACTACCGTTGGGCGGCTGGGCCAGACTCGATTCCATCTACGCCGGACGCTGGGACAAATGGTTTCCCAAGGCCGTCAAACTCAACATCAAAAGCTTTATGGAGAAAGACATCGAAGGCCACAGCCACTGGTTTGATCTGACCCCCCGATGTCAGGATAGTTGTCGTGTCCCCTGAATTGAGTAACCCATAAACCGGGGGCGGAAAGCAGTGAGAAATGAATCGTTATTCACCTGAACGTAAAGCAGCTGTTCTGAAGAAGTTGTTACCACCCCATAGCCT
>JANOSY010000064.1:0-10038 GCA_031416075.1 Tenderia sp. (SeqCode)
ATGGAACCCAGCGTGCGTATTGCATTATGGCCCGAGCTAATCGTATAGCTCACGTAGAGGCCGGATAGATACACGCAATCTTTACCCTGAGGACAAAAGTTCAATCTTCTCCTTGCAAAACGGGAGGAGTCCATAGATACATGGCTGAAAGTCTGGTGATAGTGAAAATAAATGGGGGCGCATGATGCGCCCCCATTTTTTTGGTATCAGGCTGCGTTTGAATCAATCAAAATCAAACAGCTCGCCAAGAAACCCTTCGCGCTTTTTCTTTTTGCCATAGCCGTACCCGGCATCGTGGTGGCCGTGCGAGCTGTAGGGCTGTGGCCGTGTTTGTGGTGCCTGTTGCGTAGGTTGCACCGCCGTCGGCGTGGCGCGGTCGATGATCTTGTCGAGCTCACCGCGATCGAGCCAGACACCACGGCAGGTGGGACAGTAATCGATCTCGATACCGTTGCGTTCCGACATGACCAGATCAGCTTCGCGACATACGGGGCATTTCATGTGTTATCTCCTGTTTGTGAATTGTGTAGACCAGTGACTGTGACAGCGCCAGAGCCATGTGGTTCGCTGACGCAGGATAAACCACGGCGGGTCTTCTCACGCGGTTGCTGGCGGCGGGCGGCAAGCCGGGATGGAGCGTGGTTAAATCTGGGAGCGCAGTCCCGCAGATCCTGCGATGTTTTATCCGGGCTGTCGGCGTCGGGGGGGCGATGGATGATCACCAGAAATACCACAGCACCACCATCCCAAAGACAATGCGGTACCAGGCAAACAGGGTGAAGTTATGGTTGGAGACGTAGGCCAGGAACAGCTTTACGACAATCAATGCGGTGACAAAGGCGGTGATAAAACCGACGGCAAATACCGGGATGTCTCCGGCGTGCAGCAAGTCACGGCTTTTGTAGAGGTCGTAGATGGTGGCCGCAAACATGGTGGGCATGGCGAGGAAGAAGGAGAACTCGGTGGCGGCTGTGCGTGACAGGCCGCAGAGCAGGCCGCCCATGATGGTGGCGCCGGAGCGTGATACGCCGGGGAACATGGCGAGGGTCTGGGCAAAGCCGACCTTGAGTGCATCGATGGGTTTGATCTCATCAATCGTCAGGATGCGCGGTGTATGTACCTTGCGTTCGATGACCAGGATCAGCACCCCACCCACGATCAGCGCCATGGCGACGGTGATGGGGTTGAAGAGATAGGTCTTGATGGCGCTGTGAAATATCAATCCGAGCACCACGGCAGGCATGAAGGCGATGAGGATGTTGATGGCAAAGCGGCGTTCCTGGGGTTGGTTGATGCCGCTGATCACCTTCCAGAGACGTTTATGGTAGAACCAGGCAACACCAAGCACGGCCCCCAGTTGGATGAAGATCTCGAAGGTATTGGCGCCGTCTCCGGTGAAGTTCATCAGATCACCAAAGATGATCAGGTGCCCGGTGGAGGAGACTGGCAGAAACTCGGTCAACCCTTCGATAACGCCGAGTAAAAATGCCTTGAGTAATAATAGGATATCCATGCAGCTTCAGTCCGGTTGTATTTGCAAAAAGGGGCCATTGTAGCCGCTGGGGCCAAAAAAGGCATTGTGTGGAGATGGTGATGGTCTGGTTTGAGCGGGGGTGACAAAATTTGACACCCCTTGCCCCTTTCTCTAAGCTGTGGCCAACAGCGCCGATTTGTACTCAAATTGCGGGCGCGTAAAAAATACCGCTAAAGAGAGGCAAGCCTGCTTTAGCGAATGCTTGGCGGGTTTTTTTGTGCCCGCAGAAAGTTAGGGTTTTGAAAGGAGGGGTTTTATGAATGAATTTGATGAGTACGGCTTTGACACCCTGGCGGTGCGCGCCGGGCAGCATCGTACGGGTGAGGGTGAGCAGTCGGAGCCGATTTTTCCCACCTCCAGTTACGTTTTTGGCAGCGCGGCGGAGGCAGCGGCACGTTTTTCCGGCGCTGTCCCCGGTAACATCTATTCACGTTTTACCAACCCTACGGTCCGCACCTTTGAGCAGCGTCTGGCGGCGCTTGAGGGGGGGGAGTGTTGTGTCGCCACCTCATCGGGTATGTCGGCCATCCTCTCTACTTTTATGGCGCTGCTGAAGGCGGGTGACCACATTGTGTCGTCACGTGCCATCTTTGGTACCACCACGGTGCTGTGTACCAATTACATGGCCAAGTTTGGCGTCGAGACGAGCTTTGTTGATCTGGTGAATGTGGATGCCTGGCGCGCGGCAATCAAACCCAATACCAAACTGCTGTTTCTGGAGACGCCCTCCAATCCGTTGACCGAGATTGCCGACATTCGCGCCTTGGCCGATCTCGCCCATCAACACGGTGCGTTGCTGGTGGTGGATAACTGCTTCTGCACCCCGGCGCTGCAACGGCCACTGGAATTGGGTGCCGATATCATCATCCACTCCGCGACCAAGTATCTTGATGGTCAGGGGCGCTGTATCGGTGGTGCCGTGGTGGGCCGAGCGGATGTGGTGGGTAAGGATGTGTATGGCTTTTTGCGTACCGCTGGCCCGACCATGAGTCCCTTCAACGCATGGGTCTTTCTTAAGGGGCTGGAGACGTTGCGTCTGAGGATGGAGGCCCACTGCAAAAATGCCCAGCAGCTGGCGGAATGGCTGGCGGCGCAGCCGCAGGTGACACGGGTCAACTATCCCGGCCTCAAGTCCCACCCGCAACATGCGCTGGCGGCAAGCCAGCAAAAGGGGTTTGGCGGCGTGCTCTCGTTTGAGGTGCAGGGTGGCAAGGAGGCGGCGTGGCGGTTGATCGACGCCACACGGCTGATCTCTATCACCGCCAATCTGGGGGATACCAAATCGACCATCACCCATCCCGCCACCACCACCCATGGCCGCCTGACACCGGAGCAGCGCACCAATGCCGGTATCAGCGATGGTTTGATCCGTATTGCGGTGGGGCTGGAGGATATCGAGGATCTCAAGGGCGACCTAGTGCGCGGCCTCGTAATGGCGGGGTGATAGATGGCCGCCCACGGCAACCTCAGAAAAAAAGCCCAGCGTCTGCTTAAAGAGCGGCGCTGGACCACAGCACTGGAGTTATATGGCCAGCTTTGCCAGCTGCAGCCCCAGAATCATGATGCCTGGCTGGAGCTTGGACTGTTGCAGCAGCGTCTCGATGATCCTGTTCGTGCCGAACATTCGTTACGTCGTGCCCTTGAACTGCGTCCCAACCTGCTGCCTGCCTACGGGGCATTGGCAACGTTGCTGTTTGGGCGGGGACGGCTGCACGAGGCGGAGACATTCTGCCGTACTGCCCTGGTGCTGGCACCGCAGACGGTAGGGATGGCGGCTCTGCTGCAGCAGGTGTTGCAGCAGCAGGCGATGGTGACAACCGCGAAGCGCCATGAAGGGCAGCAGCACTACCCGGAGGCGCTGACGGTGCTGGAAGAGGCGCTGTCATTGAACCCCCTGGCGTATGAGGCGCGCTGGCGTTATGCCGAACTGTTGCTGCTGCTGGGCCGCCTTCAGGAGGGGTGGGCCGCCTATGAGTGGCGTCTGCAGGACCCGCGCTGGATAGCGGCCATGGGACGCTGTGAATTTGCTGCGCCACGCTGGCAGGGGGAGCCACTCGCCGGAAAAACTATCCTTATCTACGCCGAACAGGGGTTTGGCGATACGCTGCAGTTCAGCCGTTATCTGCCACTGCTGCATCAACGCGGTGCCAGGATTATCTTTTATTGTGATCGGGAACTGTTGCCGCTCTACCAGAACAGGCCGTACCTGATGCGGGTTGAGGCCAAAAGTTATCACAAGGCGCTGACGGAAAGAGTGGATTACCACGCCGCACTGATGAGTCTGCCGCACGGGTGTGGCACTACGCTGGAGAATATTCCAACAGCGCCTGCGCCACTCTATATAAGTGATAAACAGAGACACCAGTGGCAGTCATACATGGCGGGGGATGTTTTTAAGGTTGGGCTGGTCTGGGCCGGACGCCCGGTACACGCCAACAATCAACGTCGCTCCTGTGGTCTGGCTGCGCTTGCGCCCTTGGCAGAGGTGGAGGGTGTACAGTTTTATAGTTTGCAGAAAGGGGAGGCGGCCCTGGATTCCGTGTCACAACCCGCGGGCATGGTGATTGATGACCTGGCACCGCAGCTCAACGATTTTTCTGATACCGCGGCGGCCATTGAACAGCTTGATCTCGTCATCGCTGTTGATACCGCCGTTGCCCACCTTGCCGGTAGCCTCGGCAAACCGGTCTGGACACTCAACTATTTCCCGCCCGAGTGGCGCTGGCTGCTGGGGCGTGATGATTCACCCTGGTATCCCACCATGCGGCTGTTCCGGCAGTCTGCCACTGATGCCGACTGGTCGCCAGTGGTTGAACGGGTGGCGCAGGCGTTGGCCCATGTCGCAGCGCGGTAACCTTCTTACTATCTACCACGCCGCGCTTCAGGCGGTGCATGGCCGCACAGCTGTCCGTCAGGCATTGCAACGCCATCACATGAGTGGTGGTATCTGTGTCATCGCCATTGGCAAGGCCGCCAGCGCCATGTTTCTGGGTGCCCACGACGTCTTGAACGGACAGATTGTGGATTCACTGGTGATCACCAAACAGGGGAATGGAGACGCTGAAGTGACCGCCAAGGGTGCATGTCTGATGGAAGCTGCCCACCCAACACCGGATCAACGCAGTCTTGATGCCGGTCAGACGTTACTCAACTTTATTCACGCCGCTCCTGCCGATGCGCAGTTGCTATTCCTCATCTCCGGTGGTGCGTCGAGTCTGGTGGAGCTGTTGCCAGCGGGGGCCTCACTCGCCGACCTGCAACGAGTCAATCAATGGTTGCTTGGCAGTGGTCTCGATATTCATGCCATGAACCAGATTCGCAAATCGCTCTCCCTCATCAAAGGGGGGCGTTTGGCGCGTGAGCTTGGCGGGCGTAAAACCCTGGCACTGTTGATCTCCGACGTGCCCGGCGACGATCCCGCCACCATCGGTTCCGGCCTGCTGGTAGCTGATCGTTTTATCGAGGCCCAAGCGGCTGTTGAGTTACCACCATGGATCACCGCACTGATGGCCAGGGGGGTGACGGCACCGGTGTGTAATGACGCCATCTTCAAAAACATCGTGTTTGATATCATCGCCAACCTTGACGACGCCAAACAGGCCGCCGCCGCATCTGGCCGAAAACTGGGGTATGACGTTTACCAGCACGCGGGCACTCTGGAAGGGGAGGTGGCGCAGGTGGCCAGGGCGTTGGTGGCAGAGTTATTGAACGCGCCGGTTGGTCTGCATGTATGGGGTGGTGAGACCACCCTGCAACTGCCACCGCAGCCGGGGCGTGGTGGTCGCAACCAGCACCTTGCCCTTGTCGCTGCTGTTGAATTATGCGGCTGCGACAATCTGCTTTTTCTTGCTGCCGCCAGTGATGGCAGCGATGGCCCGACCAGTGATGCCGGTGGGCTGGTGGATGGGGCAACGGTAGCGCGTGGTAGTGTTGCCGGGCTTGATGTGAATGAGGCGTTGGCCCGTGCCGATGCAGGCACCTTTCTGGCGGCCAGCGGCGATCTGGTCAGTACCGGACCGACCGGCACAAATGTGATGGATCTGATGTTGGGGATGAAGTGGTGATCAAAAAACCGAATGCCATCGTCAAGGCCAAGCAGAAGGCGTCGCAGCTATTGCAGGCCAACAGGCTTGAGGATGCCTGGATTGCCTTTGAGCGGGTCAGCCGCCAGACCCCTGGCGATTATGAAACGTGGCTGAACCTTGGGGCCATCGCCGCGATGCTGGGGTGGTTTGAGCGTGCCGAGACGGCATTGCGGCGCGCGCTCATGCTCAGGCCCGACCTGTCGCAGGCGAATGTGAACATGGCGCGCCTGTTGATGATGAAAAACCGTCTGGAAGAGGCGCTGCCCTACCTGCGTCACTATGTGAAATTGCAGCCCGGCGATCTGGAGGGGTACTACCATCTTGGCCAGCTGCTGGAATCGCTGGGTGATAATGGAGGGGCCGAGCAGGTTTATCGAGAGGCGCTGTTGCTGGAGCAGAGCGATGCCGCGATTCACATTGGCCTGGGGCGGGTGCTGCGTGCGCGGGGGGCGCATGATGAGGCGCGGGCGCAGTGCGAGCAGGCCTTTCAGCTGCAACCCAATGCGGCGCTTGCCTACTTTGAACTTGGCAACATCAACAGGGAGCAGCACCGTTTTGACGAGGCGTTGCGCTGCTATCAGCAGCTGATTGCGCTGGCACCGCAGGAGCGCGAGAACTATCTGCTCAATCTCGCCCTGCTGAATGTCGCTCTGCAACATTACGACGCAGCGCTGGAGCATTATCAGCAGCTCTTCTAGTTCAATCCAGACTCTGTCAGCGGCCACTGGAACTACGCGTTGTTGTTGCTGTTGCTGGGGCGTTACAGGGAGGGCTGGAATGAGTATGAGTGGCGCTGGCGCACCCCCACCTGGACGCGGCAGATGTGGGGTAAATTTTCACAGCCGCTCTGGAATGGTGAGCCGCTGACAGGGTGCACGATCCTGGTTTATGCCGAGCAGGGGCTGGGTGATGCAATTCAGTTTGGCCGCCTTCTGCAACCGCTGATGCAGCAGGCCGGGCAAGTGATCTTCCACAGCCCGCCGGAGCTGCTGGGGTTGTTCAAACATATTCCCGGACTCCAGGTGGAGCCGCGCGATTACGAGCGGGCGCGGCAGCACGTCTTCGATTTTCATCTGCCGCTGATGAGCCTCGCCAGACTCATGGATGTGACCGTGGAAAATATCGTTGCCCCCGGACGCTATCTGCAGCCCGCTCCGGAGCGGGTGGCCGCATGGCGCGAGCGCATCACCGCCACTGGCTTCCGGGTTGGGCTGGTGTGGGGCGGCTCAACCAATAATCTAGCCAACCGCATCCGTTCGATGAAGCTGTCGGAGTGCGAGCCGCTGGCAGCCATTCCCGGCGTCACGCTCTACAGCCTGCAAAAGGATGGCGATGCCGAAGAGCTGAAACCTTTTGTTGAACGCTGGGGCATGGTGGACCTTGCCCCCGAGCTGCGTGACTTCGAGGATACCGCCGCAGCCATCGATAACCTTGATCTTGTCATCAGTGTCGATACCGCTGTGGCCCACATGGCCGGCACTCTGGAGCGACCGGTCTGGACGCTCGTCTACCAGCCGACGGAGTGGCGCTGGCTGCTGGGGCGCGATGACAGCCCGTGGTATCCGACGATGCGCCTCTTCCGTCAGACTGTCGAAGCGCCGTGTTGGCAGCCGGTCATCGAACATGTTGCCGTGGCGCTGCGCGAGTTAATCGCAGCAAAGCGCAAGGAGTGAGCGATGGAGAGTCTCTTTGATCGTGCCGCAGCGTGTCTGGCCGCCAAACTAAAGGGAACAGCTTCGAGTAATTTCCGTGGACTTATGAGGCATATCCAGTTTGGTTTTGTAATTCATGCTGGGACCGGGTATAAATTTATAAAAAAGAAAAGCCCCCAAAGTGGGGTGTTTGATTGCCCCACTTTGGGGTCCATTACCTGTTAGGCGATTATGGAGGAGCTTATGACCGAGTACTCCGAGCAGATTCAAAAAACATATCGCGTCATGGAAACCGAGGAATTACTCGGTCGTATTAAAGCAGGAACACTCACAGAGGAAGCACATGCGCTTGCGCTTGGAGAGATTAAGGCACGTGGCATATCTACCGCTGAGCTGTCAATCAATCCGTCTCCCCCTCTCGCAAATGACAAGCATCCTGAACATGAGGCTTTGTGGGAGCTAACCCGTTGTATGAATCAAATTACTACCAATCAGACGCTTGATATTCACGGGACGATAAACAGTTACACGAAGACCGGTTGGAAGGTCGGCGGCGCCGTCGCCTTCCTGGGCCTGGGAATTCACCTTTGGGATGGTGGGGGTGTAGCTTTCCCTGTCATGTCGTTTATCATTGGTGTGTTGTTACCTGCCAACAAGCATACTTACCTGGACTTTACTGGCCGTCAGATCGTTACCGTAAAGCACTATGCCTGGTTTGAAACATCCAAACTCTGCTACCCTTTGACAGACTTTTGCAACATCGTGGTTCGGTATCTCTGTCACACCGATAGCGAAGGGGGGGACATATACACGGGCAGCGTCGGTCTTAAGCCTGTGGATGGGAGATCTGTGTTATGGGTGAAGGGCTTTCCCACAACCGAAGGTAAAATCCCTCGGACTGCTTACAAGTTTGCGAGGAAGTTGCAAGAGATGACGGGATTGCCGGGCGCACCCGAGGGCGAATTCAAAAGCGAGACGCAGTGAAATTGAGAGTATCACTTTGGACTGGCCTAACATATCGTTCAAGAAGGACACGCCTTGTCGAGGCATTTTAAGAGCATGGGTTTCGTCACGGGTGGCGCTTTGCTCCAGCTTCAGCGTTGGCGTGCCTCTTAACTCCAACGTTATGTTTTCTAAATCGAAGGAGTAGGGTGGGTGTTTAGAGTGTGTATTGTTGTTATTACTATGGCGCTACTGTCTGGGTGCAACAATGGTGGCAGTGATGGCTCGTCGAACCCGGTCCGGTCTACCTCTGCGACGCTTACCTGTCCCAAACCCCAAGAAGGAATTGTGGGGTGTTGGGTAACGGAAAAATGTGGCCGAATGACCGGAAACGATGGAAAGACAATTGATTATTGGGGTAGTCATAGAGTGTTGTTCGCTCAAGATGGGAAAATCGAGTTCTTGAGTCAACAATTCAACAACTCCTCATGTGCTGGGCAACCTAATGGGGCCCCAGTGAACGAAATGGTTGTAGTGTCCTATGTCGAAGCACAACCAGAACAAGATGTAAGTGGTGTCGAGGCAAGCAAACTAATAGTTACTTCTACGTTTCAAGATAAACAGCCATTTGACACAGGCGTTCTCTACTTTATATCGAATAATTACCGTCTTTGTTTGTCTAGCGCTTTCAAAATTACGCATGATGCTGTTTCAATGACGGAGTCATCCAGCTCCCCCATCGATTTTGAGTCATGCTTGGTTCGCGTCGATTAAACATAACCACAGGTTCAAGTGGACCGCCATCCGCGGCGCTTCGCTTGCGCACGGCGTCCACTTAATTCGTTAGGGGGCTCCTTGATCGCCATCCTCACAATTAGCCCAACACTCATTGCGCTCACGCTAATGTGGGGGTTTGCACTTGCTGGGCGGCCAATTAGCCTTGAACAGATCGGCTGGTTACTGACATATGCACAAATCGTCTTTCTTGCAGCCGGTGTCGCTGCCACAATGCTTGCAAAACGCTCTGCACAACCAATGGCTGAGTGGCGTATTACTACAAATAAATGGGTAGGGAGAGCAATGGCATTGTTTGGTTTGTTCTATGCAATCGCTTTCGCACTGGTTGCATACCATGCCCCCTAACACTGCGGTCAAGCGGAACGCGCTAAAGCGCGCCCCTTACCTTAAACGTGTGTGTCGGGCATGGCACGTAACTATGTCGGTGAAAGTCCGGCAGCCAGGTCTCTCGTAGAGCCGAAGGCTAGGGAAACGGCAAGGGCGTCATCGCGAGGGGCCGGGTCTGAAAGAAGCTGAACCCAAAGCAGCGGGGCGATGAACAAAAACCGGATAGTAGGCGTGGTGCATTCAGGGCGAGCGGGCACGTGACCGCGAAGCCCTCCATCTACGATTTGTTGGATGCACTTTGTAAATTCGGCGTTCGCGCTGCGAAAGTAACGTGTCTTACCCCGGGAGATCTCCTCTGTGCGTACGCTGTAAGGCCTGCGCTGAATGTCGGGCAACCGGCATTGATCGCCAAGGAGAGGTCAGCAGAAGGCATAGTAGGGGGATGGCACCCCTGAAGGCCGGAACGATGAATGACAAAGGCGCTGAATGAAGAGGAGCGAAATCGCATCTGACAACCTGCAATCGCAGGCTGTGGCATCGCCACAGGATGAATTCGTCACTGGAAAAGACAGTCAACCCGCGTCAATTCAACCCCAAGCGATACTGGAACGCGTGTTAGAACGCGCCAACCTGAAACGCGCATTAAAACGAGTACGCCAAAACAAAGGCGCGCCGGGCATTGACGGCATGACCGTTGATG
>JANOSY010000065.1:0-14682 GCA_031416075.1 Tenderia sp. (SeqCode)
ATGGAACCCAGCGTGCGTATTGCATTATGGCCCGAGCTAATCGTATAGCTCACGTAGAGGCCGGATAGATACACGCAATCTTTACCCTGAGGACAAAAGTTCAATCTTCTCCTTGCAAAACGGGAGGAGTCCATAGATACAGGGCTAGAGGAGAATTCAGTTGTGCGGTTTTTCCGAACAACCGCCGCTGACGGCAAGCACAGAGGTTGCATGAGAGTTTATACTAATTTATTATCCATTCTATGTATAAATGGATATAAATAGGTATAACTAGACCATGGATCCCATCAAAAACCCTTTTTCTCCCGGCGCTGGTTCGCCACCTCCCGAGTTGGTGGGGCGAGACTCTGTTCTTGAACAAGCGCGCATTCTGTTAGGTAGAGTGAAACAGAGAAAATCTGAGAAAAGTATGCTGCTGACCGGCCTACGCGGGGTAGGCAAAACTGTGCTGCTAAACGAAATCAAACGCATGGCGGACGGCGATGGATACCGCACCATTTCTATCGAGGCACACGAAGGAAAAGCATTGGGCTCGCTGATTGCTCCATATTTGCGGAGCCTTCTTTATGATCTGGATCGGATTGCCGGAACCGGAGACAAGGTCAAGCGCGGCTTGGCTGTGTTACGCAGCTTTATCGGTGCGCTCAAGGTTACGGTGGGCGATGTCAGCATCGGGTTGGACATTGACCCGGAGAAGGGATCGGCTGATAGCGGTGATTTGGAAATTGACCTGCCCAATCTCTTCGTCGCAATCGGCGAAGCAGCAGAGGATCGCAAGAGCGCAGTGGCTATCTTCATTGATGAGATTCAATACTTCAGCAAGAAGGAGTTGGGCGCACTGATCATGGCTATGCACAAGGTTCAACAGCTTCAGCTGCCTCTGGTATTGCTGGGTGCAGGACTACCTATCCTTCCCGGACTGGCAGGTGAATCAAAGTCTTATGCCGAGCGGCTTTTCAACTTCCCAAATATCGGCGCACTCTCGCAAGAAGACACTGCAAAAGCATTGCAAGAACCCGCACAAGAGGCAGGAGTCGCTTTTGAGAGTGAAGCGTTGGATGAGGTTTTTCATCTGACCAAGGGGTATCCCTATTTTCTTCAGGAGTGGGGCTACGTAGCTTGGAATTTAGCAACAACAAATCCAATTACGTTGCAGGTTGTCCGGGATGCCAAGAAGGCTGTTATCCTACGTCTCGACGAGAATTTTTTCCGGGTGCGTTTTGATCGTCTGACGCCAAGTGAAAAGAATTTTTTACGAGCAATAGCAGAGCTTGGGTCGGGTGCGCATCGTACAGGGGACATCGCTGATATCCTCAAAGTTAAAGTTACCAGTCTCGGCCCTGTCCGAGCCAAGCTGATTAACAAAGGGATGATCTATAGCCCTGCGCACGGCGACATGGATTTCACTGTTCCGCTCTTTGATGATTTTATGATCCGCGCGATACCAACATTTAAACGGTAACCATCACCTTGGATTTCCGCATTGTCGACACCTTTACTGGCAACTTGATAAGGCGCACTAAGTAGGGCGTCAATGCCCAATACACTCGCTCCGCTCGCGGGGCAGGCTCTAAGCAGAGCGTATTACGCCGAATGAAGCACGCTTGGTGGGTTACGCCAAAAAACGGCTCTTGTACCCTTCAGGGTGAACCCCCTCTACATTGAATGTTGGTTCTTTCTGGCCATTACTGCTCCCCCACCTCCAGCGTCTGCATCTCATACAGATGTCTATAGACCCCTTCCATCTGTTCCCTTCATCCATTTTGATACCGGAGCGCCGTGGCAGAGCTTTTGTGCGATCACGGCGCAGTGCCTTAATTGCTCAATGGTCAGGCAGGGCCATGCGCCTCATCCCCAGTTGTTGGTGGCTGTTCAAATTTTCGTGAGGCGCTGAAACGGTTACGCGCGCCCACGGTGGTTGCGTTACCATGGGTTGCGATTTAATAGGATGATGGGCGCATGGAAAATAACTTGCCGGAATTGACAGAAGAAAATTTTAAAAAGCTGAGCCAGCCAGCCTGTGTGGTGTTTGCCTGGCGTGCGGCTATGCGGGTGTTGCCTGTGTTGGGTGGGCAAGAGGGTAATCTAGATTTTTGGGCTGAGGCTGATAGGCGTAGGAATTTGGCAGCAGTGTTGGCGGCTTTGGATGAGGTGTTGCCATGGATTGGTTTTGTGGAAGGCGGGATCAGTAAATATGTGGCGGCTTCTGTTGTCGATGCAGTTGCTAATGTTATTCCCGCAGGCTACGTCTCTTACACCTATGCGGTTGGCGCTGCTGTAGCCGCTGTTTCTGGTGATGCTTATGAAGCCTATAAATGCGCTGCATTCACTTCTACGGTACGTCGAGGTGACACCCTCGCCGATTTTGTCTTTGGTGCATATGCTGACGCTGCCAAAAACGTGATGCAATGGGATCTATATCTGTTATTACAGTGGCAAAAGGCTACGCCAACTTGTGAGGTTGTTTTTGCCCCATTGTGGCAAATAGCGGAGGGAGGTGGTTTGCCTGACGGGTGGTTGGAAATTACTGATCGCTGGCAACAGGTGATGCGGGAGTATGGCCACTCAGATTTTTGTGACTCCTATCTGGGATTGCTGGAGGGGAGGCCGTGGGATGTGGAGGCGAGCCTGAGGCGGTTTGAGGATTGGATTGCATCGCGTAAAGACAATAAGCACGGTGAATCTGGTGATGTTGAGGGTATTACGATAACAGAGAAACCAGAGACGATTACTCTTGTTCTTGATGATCTGGTAGCTCAAGCCTCCGTTGAAGATGTGGAAATGTCAGTTGGAAGCAAGCCTGTGGCCAAAAAGTCGAGCGCAGGTATCGCTACTGCACTTGCCGATGAGCCATCCAAACATGACAGCCTGGGGCGTACCCCTATCGTCAACACCTTGGCCAATATGCTGGCCTCACCAGAACAGACGCTGCCCATGACCATCGCCCTGTTGGGAGACTGGGGGGCGGGTAAGAGTTCAATGATCGATCAGCTCCAGTTGCAGCTAAACAAGCTGATAAAAGATTTTGATAATTCGTGGACGCTGGTGAGTGAGCGAGATAGAAACGAACCATTGCGGCCATACGCTTATATCCACGCCACCTTCAACGCCTGGGAATATGAGAAGACCGACAACATTCGTGCAGGGCTGGCTCAGGAGGTGGTGAATGGGCTGGTTGATGATATGTATATCTGGCAGAAATTTGGGTTCAGCTTTTTGAACGCATGGTGCCAACACCGCTGGCAGTTTGTCTGGAGTGTGTTGGGGGTGGTGGTGACGGCATTGGCTGTGCTTTATGGTGTGAGCAGTAACGACCTTGGCTTAAACACATTTTCCGAAACCTTTTTGGGGGTAGGAGCGGCGGCGGCGATGTCATTTGTGTTGTACAAGTCGTGGAAGACGGCAGTCAACATTCTCGAACACCCTTTGGTCAGTCGGTTGCAAACCTATCTGAAACTACCCAGTTATGGTGAGCATCTGGGGCTGGTGCCGGTGATCAAGCAGCAGATTGAAACACTATGCAAACTGCGCTTGAAGGGACTCTATCGCCATCGTCTGCTGGTGGTGGTGGATGATCTGGATCGCTGTAGCCCGGAGTGCATTACCGAGACACTGGATGCCATTCGTTTGGTGATGAACCTGAAGGATGTGGCGGTGTTGATCGCTATTGATGACCGGGTGGCCTTTCGTGCGGTGGCGGAGCATTACAAGAAGCTGAGTGATCATGATCGCCCCAGTGCTGCCATAGCCCGCGATTATTTGGGCAAGATTATTCAGTTGCCTATTAATCTGCCTAAACCTGCTGCGGGTGATCTGAGCGGCTTTATAGCAAATCAACTATTTCCACAGATTGAAGCCGACTCGGTTGATGGTTCGGCCGTAGCACCGGTGGTGGAGGCTTCACTGCCTCATGTTTCTTCGTCATCTGCTGAACCTAAAGATGAGAAGCAGAAACCGTTGCCAGTCACAGGGAGCTTGCCCGAGGAGGATGAGCCGGATGTGGCGAAGTCAGTACGTGCAAAGTCGAAACGTTCGATGGCTGAAATGCAATCTCTGATGGTGGATTTGCGAGAAGAGCTTGAACAGTTTCAAAAGCTGGCGCGTGATCTGGATTTCACCAATCCCCGGCAGCTGACCCGTCTAAAAAACTCCTACCGCGTTTTAAAAGGGATCAACCATCTTTCGGACAGAGAGGATAGCTCGATTGAGCGTCGTGGTTTGATGTTGGGGATGTTCTGGGCTGAATATCTTTTTCAGTTTCCGTTGGAGAATAAGGTTCTGCCTGAGCAGGGGCGGCGCCATATTGAGTTGGCGCTGCTGGATGCAATAGCTAAAGAATCCGTGCCCGTGGTCCCAGTGATAAAAAATATGAGCGATGACTTTAGTGACTGGTTACAAGTGCCGTTTGAGGGGAAGTCGAGACGTTTGTATTTTGAGTTGATGCAGCGTGTCTCTGTGACGGTGCTTTCCAGTGCTGAGGGTGGTTTGTTGTTGAGTCGCGAGGCGATGGATCGTTACAAGAGTATGAAGGCTGAGTAGGCCTGGGTGTTTTCCCCTCCTTGAAGGAGCAAATTAAAGGGATCCAAATTAAAGGGGTCAGCTTCGCATTTTTTTGAGCCAGCGAGGTAGCCCGCATGAAGTGAAACGCAATGCGGGGGGGGGGGTGGTTTGTGGTGGCTACGGTTGGCGCGGAATCTCTGCCGCTTGCAAATCCCGTCTCTTGTGGATTACCGCCAAAATATCGATGTGGGTGGTATTGATCTCGTAGAGAATGCGATAGGAGTACAGCGATAATTCCCGAACGCGCTCTTCGTCGAACTCTGGCACTTTTCGCCCTAAGCGGGCCAGTTCATCAAGCAAGAGTGTTTTGCGTACCAGTGCATCCGATACGCGCTTGGCGTAGAGTGGTGAATCTTGGGCGATGTAATCGTGAATGTGACGAAGCTGGGTTAAAGCATGGTGAGTCCACCTCACCATGATTGAATATCCCGTAACACCTGGTCGGCGGGAGTGACGTTTCCTTTTTCGGCATCTTCCTGGCCACGGCGAATATTTTCCAGTACATAGAGGCGATACATGATCTCTTCCATGTCCGCGTCTTCGGGCAGGTTGGTAATGACATTGATGGCTTCTTGCTTCAGGGGTTCCATAGCAGACTCCTTAAAATGGGATGAATAAATCGTTCTTGGGTCTTGCGGCCTGGACCGAGTGGGGTACACGCGGCCTATTATGAAATATTTTGCAAAGAATTACTGGTTCCAATTTTCAATATGGACAAATGCAAGGCGTTACACACCTGCTTGACACGTTGGGGATCTCAAAGCCCCTGGGCCTCATGGGCAACCGCAACGCTTATCAACAGGCTCAGCCAGTCCACCTGCTATGACGCCATCGGCAATCTTAAAAAGATGCGCGATGTCCAAGGCAACATTACCCAATTCAGTTATGACACCTTTGGGTCAGGGGTCAGGGGTCAGCTACGCATTATATTTTGGAAAACTGTGAACGGTCGCTTTCAGTTGGCGCAGCCGTTTATGATTCCTGGCCCGATGGACCGCAATTGGCCGTTACTACTCTCCAACCTCCAGCGTCTGCATCTCATACAAATGTCTGTAGACCCCTTCCATCCCCAGCAGCTCGTTGTGGCTGCCGTGCTGCACCAGTTCACCGTGGTTCAACACCAAAATCTGGTCAGCCTTTTCGATGGTGGAGAGGCGGTGGGCGATGACCAGCAGGGTGATCTCGCCGCGCAGTTGCATCAGTGCAGTTTGAATCTGTGCCTCGGTGTGGCTGTCGATGTTGGCGGTGGCTTCGTCGAGGATCAGCACTTTGGGTTTGTGGATCAGGGTGCGGGCGAGGGCGAGCAGTTGGCGCTGGCCGGTGGAGAGGTTGCTGCCACGTTCGTTCATGACGGTGTCGTAGCCTTGCGGCAGTCGCTGTACGTGTTCGTGCAGTCCGGCCTGTTTGGCGACCTGTTTGATCGCGGCGTCGCTGAAGGGTTGGCCCATGGTGATGTTGTCGCGCACGCTGCTGTTGAAGATGAAGGGGTCTTGCTGAACGATACCGACCTGCTGACGTAATACCTCTTCGCTGAAGCTTTCCAGTGAATGGCCGTCGATGCGAATCTCACCCTGCTGTGGCGCGTAGAAACGCAGCAGCAGTTGGGTGAGGGTGCTTTTGCCGCTGCCGGTGTGGCCGATGATGGCGTGGAACTGGCCGGCGGGGATGGTGAAGGTGACGTTTTTGATGACGTTTTGTGTGTCGTCGTAACTGAAATGGAGGTGGCGGAATTCGATTTTGCCACTGTGGATGCGGGCATCGGCACGGCGTGCGGGGGTGCTGTTGTCGCTGTCGAGCAGGGTGAAGACACGTTCACCGGCGACGATGGCCTGCTGGTAGAGGCTGAGGCGCTGGGTGATTTCGACCAGTGGTTCGGAGAAACGTCCGAGGTAGGTGACAAAGGCGTAGATGACGCCGATCTCCACCGGACTGCTGAGGGATTGGTAACCAAAGCTGTAGAGCAGCCCGGCGAGCAGCGCCACCTGAATCATATCCACCAGTGGTCGCAGCAGTATGGAGTCGAGTTTGATGTTGCGTAGCCGTACCCGGTTGTGTTCGTTGCTAAGAGCGGTAAAGTCGCGGCGGAAGCGTGGCTCCTGGCCGAGCAGTTGCAGCACTTTGATGCCCTGGATGGTTTCGTGCAGCCGGGCGTTGATGTCGCTGAGCAGGGTGCGGGCCTGGTGGAAGATGGGGGCGCTGAGGCGCTGGTAGAGGTACATCAGCGCTGTGACCACCGGCACAAACAGCAGGCAGATGATCATCAGCTGCCAGTCGAGCAGCGCCATGGCGATGAGTATGCCGAGAATGCGCATGATGTTCTGTATGAAGGTGCCAATGACGTTGACGTAGAGCTCTTTGATCGACTCGGTATCGTTGGTGATGCGTGAGATCAGGCTGCCAGTGGGGGTGCGGTCAAAGTAGCTCAACGGCATCGCCAGCGCCTTGGCAAATACCTGTTCCCGCAATGTCTGTACCGCGTGTTGGGCGATGAGGTTGAGGCGTACGGCCTGTAGGTAGTTGGTGCTGGCGGCCAGGATCATAAAAAAGAGGTAGGCGGCACCGATGGTGAGCATGGCGTTGGGTTGCCAGTGGCCGGGCACTACGTAGTCGTCGAGAAAGAGTTTGATCAGCAGGGGGCCTGCCACTTCGGCGGCGGTGGCGATGAGCAGCAGGATGAGTGCCTGACGCAGCAGTTTTTTGTCGCTCAGTCCGTAGCTGAGCAGACGCATGAAGGGGTGCTGTTTATCCATTGATCTGCTGCTCAATCTGTTGGTAGCGGAACATCTGTGAGTACCAGTGCTGTAGGGTGCGCTGTGCGCACCATGGATGGTTGGGGAGAACGTTCGTGCGCACGGCGCACCCTACATTCATTGCGCTGTGGCTAGATGTTGTCATGTTCAATCTCTTGCTCAATCTGTTGATACCTGAACATCTGTGCATACCAGCCATCGTGCTCCAGCAGCTGGGTATGGCGGCCACGCTCCTGAATGGTGCCGTGGTGCAGCACGATGATCTCGTCGGCATCGGTGACGGCGGAGAGGCGGTGACAGATGATGATGTTGCTGCGGCCTTGGCGTGCCGCTTTCAGGTGGTTGAGGATGGTCCGTTCGGTGCCCATGTCGACGGCAGAGAGCGCGTCATCCAGCATCAGTACTGGCGGATCGAGCAGCAGGGCGCGGGCGATGGCGATGCGCTGCTTTTGGCCGCCAGAGAGGGTGATACCCCGTTCACCTACTAATGTATTGTATTGCTGTGGGAAGGCGAGGATGTCGCTGTCAATGCAGGCGAGGGCGGCGGCGGCACGGATTTCGTCAAGGGTGGCCTCGGGACGACCCAGGGCGATGTTCTCTGCGAGGGTGACGGAGAAGAGAAAGGGGTCTTGTGGCACCACACCAAACTGGTTGCGTAGCAGTGGCAGTGGATAGTGGTGCAGTGGCTGACCGTCGATGCTGATCTGTGCCGCATCATCCTCATACTGGCGTAGCAGTAGATTGATGAGGGTGCTTTTACCGCTGCCGGTGTGGCCGACGATGCCAAAGGTGGCACCGGGCGGAATGGTGCAGTGGATCTGCTGCAGGGCGTGGTGTTCGCTGCCGGGATAACGGAACTGTGCGATCGCCATGTCGATCCGGGTGGTGGCGGGGGCAGACAGGGTGCCGTGGTCGCCAATCTCGGGGGCGGTATTAAACAGCTCATCAATGCGGGTATGGGCGGCGCTGCCACGCTCCAGCAGGTTAAGGGTCCAGCCGTAGGCAAACATCGGCCAGATGAGATAGCCCAGATACATGGTGAAGGTGGTGAGTTCGCCAACGGTGAGTTCGTCCTGATGGATCCACCAGGCACCACCACCCACGGTGAGCATAAATGAGGTACCGACGGTGACAAAGATGGTGGGGTCATATTTGGCCTCAACCTTGGCGACCTCCAGATTGGCGCGGCTCACCTCGGAGGTGACCGCGCTGTAGCTCGCCAGTGTCTGTGGCTGTTGGCCAAAGGCCTTGATGAGACGGATGCCAGAGATGCTCTCCTGGGTTTTGTCGTTAAGCAGGCTGAACTGGCGCTGCGCTTCGGTAAAGGTGTCGTGCATCTGGTTGCCAAAGTGCCACATAAAATAACCCATGATGGGCCAGGGCAGCAGTGCCAGCAGGGTGAGCTTCCAGCTCATCATCACCGCCATCACCAGCAGCACAACCAGGCCGGTAATCACCCCGTCTACCAGCGCCAGTATCGCCTCACCGGCAGTCATTTCCACCGCCGTGACATCGTTGGTGGCGCGCGCCATCAGGTCACCGGTATTATGGTGCTGGAAAAAGGCCGGGGCCATGAGTGTCAGGTGGTCATAGATACGGCTGCGGAGCAGTGCCGCCAACCGGTATGATGCACCGTAGAGCTGTCGCCGCCAGAGGATGCGTAACAGGTAGACCAGCACCCCTACACCCAGGAGTAGCGCGATGTCGAGTAGCAGGTCGTTGAGGGTAAGACGCTGTTGTGCCACGGCATCCACTATCCGTCCGGTGACCCAGGGCGGCACCATGATCAGCCCGGCGATGGCCAGCAGTGCAGCAAAAGAGATGCCGTAACTGCGCCACTCTAAACGAAAAAACCAGCGGAGTTTGAGGAGGATACGCATAGAAGTGGTGAGCCAGATTGTGTGTACTGTGGGGCCATTGTACAAAATAATGCCCCTTTTTTGTGACGGGTTGACTGTTCAGAAGCCTCTGGCTCAAGTAGTGTGCACGGTTATGGCTGTGAGTGGGTCTCATCGCCCACGGTTTTGCGATGGTGTTATAAATTGACATTGGCAAAGTGGTTGAAGCAAAACCAGAAATCAAAGAGAGTCTGCTGTTCTCAATATGAATATTGTTGCCCCCCATTCATCTTCTCGCAGTGGTTGGATTTTAGCCGGAACATTGTTGATATCACTGCTGCTGCATGTATGGCTGCTGTTTATGCCGCAGATCCATCTGGCACTGTTTCCTGACGCCAAACCGGTAGAGACGGCGACAGACCTGGTCTCCATGCTTAAGGTGCGGATTGCCGCGCCTGCGCCTGAGGTGCCTGTGCCGCCACCGGTAGCCCCTAAACCCAAACCAGCGCCGGTTAGCAATGTGGCTGGCCCGTCACTGGTTGCGCCCGATGCCCCACCACCCCGTGTGCCAGAGGTAAAAGAGGAGGAGGTTGCTGTTGAGGATGTTGTGCCTGCAGCAGAGCCAGAACCGGCTGTGGACGAACCTCTGCCCAATCCAGCACCGGTGGTACCTGCAGTGGTGCCGGAACCGGTAGCCGCTGAGTCCTATCCGCCGCTCAAGCTGACCGTTAACTATTCGCTTTTTAAGGGTAAAAACGGGATCAAGATCGGCAAGATTGTCCACACTTGGGATATCAAAAATGGTCAATATGTGATTGCCAGTGTGGTGGAGTCGGCGGGTCTGGCCCGTTTTCTCACCAGTGAGATGATTATCCAGACCAGCCAAGGGCGGATCACCGCCAACGGCCTGGAGCCGGAGAGTTACTGGGAGCAGCGTGGCCAGAAGGCTGACAGAACTTACTACGCCACCTTTGACTACACCAATAAAACATTGACCTATGGCCGTGTTACGGAGGCGACAACGGTGCCGCTGCCACCGGGCACCCAGGATCAGCTCTCCTTTATATATCAGTTTGGGCTGAAGGCACCGTTTAGCGGTACGCTACAGTTTTCTATGGCCACAGGCCGGAAGCTGGGTGTTTATAACACAGAGGTGGTGGGGGAGGTGTCGGTTAAGACCGGGTTGGGTGAGTTGCGCACCCTGCATCTGAGAAAAGTACGCAAACAGTCCAGTGACGATGATGTAGAGGTCTGGCTGGCGATTGATCACCAATATCTGCCAGCCAAGGTGCGGATCACCAACAGTGATGGCGATGTGCTGGAGCAAGTGGTGGAGGGGATCAGGAAGGAGTAGGGAGGACAGTTCTGCCCTCCGCTACTGTAGGACTTAAAGCCCGAGGTTTTTCCACAGCGCCGTGGTCGGCCCGGTTTGGTTCATGGTGTAAAAGTGGAGTCCTGGTGCGCCGTTGTCGAGCAGCTTGCGCCCCAGTTCCGTGACCACCTCTTCACCAAAGGCGACAATGCTCTCCTTGTCATCCCCATAGGCCTCTAACCGTTTACGCATCCAGCGTGGAATCTCGGCACCACACATGTCGGAGAAACGGGCCAGCTGGCTGTAG
Source organism: Tenderia sp. (SeqCode) (assembly GCA_031416075.1). Taxonomy (GTDB): domain Bacteria; phylum Pseudomonadota; class Gammaproteobacteria; order Tenderiales; family Tenderiaceae; genus JAKFXL01. The sequence goes on from JANOSY010000065.1 coordinate 10,768, forward strand.
TTGGTGATGGGCATGATGCCGGGAATGATCGGCAGATCAACGCCGACCCTTTCGCAATCATCCACAAAGCGAAAATATGCGTCGCTGTTGTAGAAGTACTGGGTGATGGCGGCGTTGGCACCGGCCTTCACCTTGCGGGCGAAGTTTTCCAGATCCTTGCGGGCGTTGGGCGCTTGCGGATGGATCTCAGGGTAGGCGGCAACCTCGATATGGAAGTGGTCTCCGGTTTCGCTGCGGATAAACTCCACCAGCTCGTTGGCGTAACGCAGCTCACCCATGTCGCGCATGCCGGAGGGCATGTCACCACGCAGGGCAACGATACGCTTCACGCCGATATTGATATAGCCCTGTAACAATTTACGGATGTTCTCTTTGGTAGAGCCGACACAGGAGAGGTGCGGCGCGGCACTGTAACCCTGTTCCTGGATCTCTTTGACGGTGTCGTACGTACCCTCCTGAGTACTGCCACCGGCACCAAAGGTGACGGAGAAGTAGGCCGGATTGAGTCGGGCCAGCTTTGTCAGTGTGGCGCGCAGGTTCTCGGCACCCTTGTCGGTCTTGGGTGGAAAGAACTCGCAGCTGTAGGATTTGGTGTATTTTTTTTGCGTGTTCATGCTTGGATGACCCTCGGATCAAATGTAGGGTGGGTTAAGCGTTTTTTGCTTAACCCACCGAGCGTTGCGCAGCAACACAAAACTTTTTTTCAATGTGTGCCTGTCGGCAGGGCTTGGTGGGTTACGGCGCAAACAGCGCGCCTAACCCACCCTACATTGATTGGTTTGTGCCAGTTAATAGCGGTAGTGGTTTGCCTTATATGGCCCTTCCACAGGCACGCCGATGTAGTCAGCCTGCGCTTTGGTGAGCTTGGTCAGCTTGACGCCGATCTTCTCCAGATGCAGACGGGCCACCTCTTCATCCAGATGTTTTGGCAGGATGTAGACGTTGTTTTCGTACTGCTCCGGTCTGACAAAAAACTCGATCTGCGCCAATACCTGGTTGCTGAACGAGTTGGACATGACAAAGCTTGGATGACCTGTGCCACAACCTAGATTCACCAGACGCCCTTCGGCCAGCATGATGATGCGGTTGCCACTGGGCAGAATGATGTGATCAACCTGTGGTTTGATGTTTTCCCATTCGTATTTACGCATGCCGATAATGTCGATCTCGTTATCGAAGTGGCCGATATTGCAGACGATCGCCTGATTCTTCATCTGGATCATGTGGTCGTGGGTGATGATATCTTTGTTGCCGGTGGTGGTAACAAAGATGTCGCCAAGCGCGGCAACGTCATCCATGGTCACCACACGGAAACCTTCCATCGCTGCCTGCAGGGCGCAGATAGGATCGATCTCGGTAATCATGACGGTGGCACCCAGCCCTTTCAGTGATTGGGCGGACCCTTTACCGACGTCGCCATAACCGCAGACAACTGCAACTTTACCGGCGATCATGACGTCGGTGGCGCGTTTGATGCCATCCACCAGTGATTCACGGCAGCCGTAGAGGTTGTCGAATTTGGATTTGGTGACGGAGTCGTTGACGTTCATGGCCGGGAACAGCAGTTCGCCCGCTTTCACCATTTCATACAGACGGTGAACGCCGGTAGTGGTCTCTTCGGTCACGCCCTGGATGTTGGCGGCCTGTTTGGTCCAGAATTGTGAATCCTCTTTCATCACGCGCGCCAAAACGCCAAGGATGCATTTGAACTCTTCGTTGTCGGTGGTTTCCGGGCCGGGTACGACACCGGTTTTTTCAAACTCAACACCCTTGTGAACCAGCAGGGTGGCGTCGCCGCCATCGTCCAGAATCATGTTGGCGGTCTGGTTGTTGGGCCATTTGAAGGCCTGTTCAGTACACCACCAGTACTCTTCCAGGGTTTCACCCTTCCAGGCAAAAACAGGAATGCCGGCAGCCGCGATGGCAGCAGCGGCGTGGTCCTGGGTAGAGAAGATGTTGCAGGAGACCCAGCGTACTTCGGCGCCCAGTGCAGTCAGGGTTTCGATCAGCACAGCGGTCTGGATGGTCATGTGCAGGCTGCCCATGATGCGGGCGCCCTTGAGCGGTTTGTCCTTGCCGTACTTTTCGCGCAGCGCCATCAGCCCTGGCATTTCAGTCTCGGCAATATTCATCTCCTTGCGGCCCCATGAGGCGAGGGAGATGTCGGCAACCTTATAGTCGGTAAATCCGTCAGTAACAGCGTTCATTGTCAATCCTCCAAATAGTAACAGTAGAGTATTGAGCGCCGTTGATCATCAGATGACCCGTACTTCGAGCCTGGCAGCGCCTCTGTTGTGGCTCTGTCGCAGCGCCCCTCGAAGTGCGGGGAGTGCCCCATCTGCAGGGCTTTAAATTTAGTAAATAGCGTAACGCATGTTGTTAGATGCCGGCGGCGGCGCGCAGGGCGTCCGCTTTGTCGGTCTTTTCCCAGGTGAACTGTGACTCTTCACGGCCAAAATGGCCATATGCTGCCGTTGCCTTGTAGATCGGACGCAGCAGGTCGAGCATGGCGACCAGGCCTTTAGGACGAAGGTCGAAATGTTCGCGCACCAATTCGGTGATGCGGGCGTCGTCGATCTTGCCGGTACCGAAGGTCTCCACCGAGATGGAGGTGGGTTCGGCTACGCCAATGGCATAGGAGACCTGAATCTCGCAGCGGTCAGCCAAGCCAGCAGCCACAATGTTCTTGGCGACATAACGGCCGGCATAGGCGGCAGAGCGGTCAACCTTTGAGGGATCCTTGCCGGAGAAGGCGCCGCCACCGTGACGCGCCATACCGCCGTAGGTATCCACAATGATCTTGCGCCCGGTCAGACCGCAGTCCCCCACCGGGCCACCGATTACAAAGCGGCCGGTCGGGTTGATAAAGTAGCGGGTCTTGCTGGAGAGTAGCTCGGCGGGCAGCACGTGTTTGATGATCTCGTCCATCACCGCCTCTTGCAGCGCCTTCTGTGAGATATCAGGGCTGTGCTGGGTGGAGAGCACCACAGCATCAATGGCGACAGGTTTGCCATCTTCATAAACAAAAGTCACCTGACTCTTGGCATCGGGACGCAGCCACGACAGGGTGCCGTTTTTACGTATTTCAGCCTGGCGCTGCACCAGCCGGTGGGCGTAGGTGATCGGGGCGGGCATTAGCACATCGGTCTCGTTGGTGGCGTAACCAAACATTAGCCCCTGGTCGCCAGCACCCTGTTCGTGGTCGGCGTTCTCATCAACCCCCATGGCGATATCGGGTGACTGTTTGCCGATGGCGTTGAGCACGGCGCAGGACTCCCAGTCAAAGCCCATGTCAGAGCTGTTGTAGCCGATCTCTTTGACGGTTTCACGCACCAGCGCCTCAATATCGACCCAGGCGGAGGTGGTCACCTCTCCGGCAACGATCACCATGCCGGTCTTGACCAGTGTTTCGCAGGCGACGCGGGCCGTTTTATCCTGTTCCAGAATGGCGTCCAGAATGGCATCAGAGATCTGGTCGGCAACTTTGTCCGGATGTCCTTCGGAGACCGACTCAGAGGTGAAAAGGTGACGGTTTGACATTATGTGATGTACCCCATGAATAGCAGTTAGGTTGATTTTTATCCGGAAATTATAGACCGCATATAGTATAGCTATTGGCTGTTTTGGTAAAACGATTCTGTCATATCCACTGGGGGCAGCGAGATTTGTGCTGCACAGTATAAAACTGCTAGTGACCGAGGGGGGGTGGCAGGGCAATCGCGCTACATAGCCCCTGAGCCAAATAAGGCCCGAAAGCGATAGTCATCGTTGAGTAGGGCCACCAATTTACGGCGGCGCAGGCTGCGCTTGCTGTCTTCGGCCTGGCGTAGCAAATTAAGGGCAGTGCGTCGAATCAACGCCAGGTTTTCCGGCGAATGGTCTTTGCGACTGCGATTGGCATCTTCGCCAAATTGC
>JANOSY010000066.1:0-36527 GCA_031416075.1 Tenderia sp. (SeqCode)
TCGTTTGCCTGGATTGAAAAATGTCGGAGGTTATGGAAAAACTGCGAACGACAACTCAATACCAGCCTGCAATTTGTGAATCTGGCTTTCCTCGTGCTGCTCTTGAGAAGAAGTCAGAAAGATTTGGAATAGGCTCTTAGGACGGCAGCGTACTTTGCAAAGGAGAGTCTGTGAAGTACGCATCCATCAAGCAGCATCGGGAAATATTTTCTGTCAGTCGCCAGTGCGCTGTGCTGGGCGTCTCCCGCAGCGGCTATTACGAATGGCTGGGGCGGCCAGAGAGCACCCGCCGTCGAGAAGAACAGCGCTTGGGGGCGGCGGTTTTCAAGCGAGTTGTCGCCTCAAGTTTAAAAATACTTAACTACCACCTACTTAAAGTAGGTGGGTTTGCGCAGCTGGGTGCAGACGACTAAAGTCGTCTAACCGCACCCAGCTAAACGCGTATGTAACTGCTGTCTTGATCCAAAAGTATGGAAATGGAATAAAGCCCAGTATCTCTGCTGACCACATCAATCACTGCGGTTTTGAATTAATCAACTCCACGGTCACTTCATTCTGACACTGCCCTGCTTCCTCAAACAGACTGATGTTTTGGAGTGTGGTTTGGGCGATGTTCAACATGGCCTCTCTGGTAAAAAATCCTTGATGCCCTGTGATCAACACATTTGGGAATGTCAGCAGGCGTTGAAAGACATCATCCTGTATCACTTGGTCTGATAAATCATGGAAGAATAGATCGCCTTCCTGTTCATATACATCCAACCCAAGATGGCCAATGTGACCGGATTTGAGCGCGGCGACCACTGCACTCGCATCCACCACTCCACCACGACTGGTATTAATGAGCATGACACCACGTTTCATCTGACTCAACGCGGTAGCGTCAATCAGGTGATGGGTCTGTTGGTTGAGTGGGCAATGCAACGTAATGATGTCACTCTCGCGATAGAGCTCGGCGAGTTCTACGTAATTGACTCCCAACGCCTTACATTGATTGTTCTGAGACACATCATAGGCCAGCAGGCGGCAACCAAATCCAGCCAGAATCTGCGCTACTGCCTGGCCGATACGCCCTGTACCGATGATGCCGACGGTTTGGCTGTGCAATTCAAAACCCAGCAACCCTTCAAGTGAAAAATTTCCATCACGGATACGATTAAAGGCGCGATGTGTTTTTCGATTGAGTGTAAGCATCAACGCCAGTGTATGCTCGGCCACGGAATTCGGCGAATAGGCGGGCACCCGCACCACTCGGATTCCATATTTTGCTGCCGCCGCTATATCGACATTGTTAAAACCAGCACAGCGTAGCGCAACCAGACGCAGGCCATGGCCAGCCATGGTTTTTAGTACACTATCGTTTAAAACATCATTTACAAATGCGCAGACAACCGGAAAGCCAGTGAAGAGCTGCACGGACTCTTCAGATAAGTGGACATCGAAAAATACCAGCTCATGGTTGAAGCTGGCATTGGCAGCCAACAAAAACTCACGGTCATAAGATTGAGCGCTGCAAACGGCGATTTTCATGCCCACTCTCCTTCTCTAATATGTCGCTTAAGCGGTTGATTCACTGCCTTCAAAGGCACAACCCGATTTGAACCAGCATACCACGCTCATCCAGCCATAAAAAAAGCCCGGTTAACACTGGGTCAACCGGGCCGCTCTACGTTTTATAAAATTCAGAATGTATTAAAAGGGAATATCGTCGTCGAAGTCATCAAAGCCGTTGTTATTACCACTGCTCGGGGCGGGGGTCGCCGGTGCCTGCTTTTTTGGTGCGTTGTACTGTGGCTGGCTGCTGCCCTGTGACGAGCTATCAAAATCAGAGGAGCCACCGCCGCCGCCACTGCGACCGCCCAACATCTGCAGCTCGCTGGCTACAATCTCGGTGGTATATTTATCCTGGCCCTGCTGGTCCTGCCACTTCCGGGTCTGTAATTTACCTTCAATATAGACCTGCGAACCCTTTTTCAGGTACTCACCTGCAATCTCACCCAAACGACCAAACATGACAACACGATGCCATTCGGTCTGCTCTTTCTGCTCGCCAGATGTTTTATCTTTCCAGCTTTCAGAGGTGGCTATTGTCAAATTGGCCACCGCACCACCGCTGGGCATGTAACGAACTTCAGGGTCCTTACCCAGATTACCTACTAAAATTACCTTGTTAATGCCGCGCGCCATGGATAACTCCTAAACTCTGTTGATGAATACATACCCGGACGGACACACCGGGGAATTGCCAGTGCTGTATGATCACATTTTTCCGCCCTATTTGCCATGACTGAGAGGCTCCACGCCCTGCCCCCTCGCCTACCAGTCAGTAGAGGGGCCATATACACCCATAGCGCCGGGGTATTAGCCGTGCAGTGCCTTGATGCGACGATCCATCACAAAGCTGGCAAACGGGATCATTGAGGCCAGGAAGACCATAAACGAAAAACGGTCTGTCCAGGCGTGGCGCTGGCTGACAACGATCAAGACTCCGCTAAACACTAGAAACAGCCCGCCGTGGGCGGCCCCCGCCAGTGAGACGGCCTCGGGCATGCCGTAGTGATATTTAAGTGGCATGGCGACAAACAGCAATGCCAATAGTGAAATACCTTCCAGGATGGCAACCATTCGTAGCCACGTGACCATATTCTTCATATACCCCTCCCCCTCTTCATATAACAGAAAGGGGTTGCGCTACTCCTCCCCAGAAGCGCCACAACCCCAGTAAAAGTACCCCATTCAACCACAGAAGGGTGGATGAATCAACGCTGTTGCAACCACTCCAGCACCCCATATCCGGCACGCCGGCCGGTAGCAAAACTGGCTGTGAATAGATATCCCCCCGTGGGGGCCTCCCAGTCCAACATCTCACCAGCACAAAAAATACCGGGCAGCGACCGGAGCATCAATCGTCCATCAAGGGCATCAAAACAGACACCACCGGCACTGCTGATCGCCTCATCAAGCGGACGTGTGGCCAGTAGGCGTAGCGGTAACGCTTTGATAGCTCTGGCCAAATACCCTGGATCGGCAAGCTCAGCCACGGAGAGTTGTTCCCGCAGCAGCCCCGCCTTCACCCCTTCAATACCGGCGCGGCTGCGTAGATGTTTGGCCATGGAGTTGGAGCCGCGTGGTTTGGATAACTCTCTCAGCAGCCGTGTTTCACTCCGCCCCGGTGCCAGATCAAGATGCAATGTGGCGCTGCCATATTTCATAACCCCATCGCGCAACGGTGCTGACAAGGCATAGATCAGCCCCCCTTCAATGCCCGTGGCCGTGACCATCATCTCACCCTGCTGCTGCACACCATCCAAGCTGGCCACAACCGATTTCACTGCATACCCGGCAAACCGCTCACTAAAGTGGTCGCTCCAGCCCACCTCAAAACCGCTGTTGGCGGGCAGCAGTGGTGCCACCGCCACCCCACGCGCCGCAAGCAACGGCAGCCAGGCACCGTCAGACCCGAGCTTGGCCCAACTCCCGCCGCCCAGTGCCATCACCACTGCATCGTGCTCTGCCAGCAGCTCACCGGCGGATGTATCAAACCTCAACAACCCCTCCTCCGTCCAGCCGACCCAGCGATGGCGTACGTGGAAACGTACCCCCGCCTGGCGCAATCGGTGCAGCCAGGCACGTAAAAAAGGCGCGGCCTTAAAGTCGACAGGAAAGACACGTCGTGATGTCCCTACAAACGTCTGTATGCCGAGGGCGTGAAGCCACGCCTGCAGCTCATCAGGGCCAAACAGATCAAGCATCGGCTTAAGTAGCTGTTGGCGGTTACCATAGCGGCTGACAAATAGCTCATACGGCTCTGAGTGTGTGATGTTCATGCCACCTCTGCCAGCAATCAGCAGCTTGCGCCCCACCGAGGGCATGGCGTCATACAGCGCCACGTTCAAGCCCGCAGACACCAATACCTCTGCCGCCATCAATCCAGCGGGACCACCGCCAATAATGGCGACGGAGTGGCCGGGCGTTTGCGGGGATGTTGTCAAAAATCACCTACTAAAATGAAAGGCCTTAGTAATGGATTCAACATCACTGCTTACGAGTGAATACCCACTGGTTTTCGTTACTAAGCTTGGCATTAAAGGAGTACCCCTCCAGCGCAAACTTCTGTAGTGCGGCTGGCTCAGTGATGCGCTGCTGGATGATGTAACGGCTCATCAATCCACGGGCACGTTTGGCGTAAACGCCCATCATCTTATAGCTGCCATCTTTATAATCTTTAAATTCCGGGGTGATAATCTGCGCCTGCAACAGGGCAGGCTTGACGGTCTTGAAGTACTCGTTGGAGGCCAGATTGATCAACGTTTCGGAACCGATCTGCTGCAGCTGCTGGTTCAACCCCTGGGTAATCGTCTCGCCCCAAAACGCGTACAGATTTTTACCACGCTCGGTATCGATTTTACGCCCCATCTCAAGGCGATAGGGCTGCATCAGGTCCAGTGGCCGCAACAGGCCATAGAGGCCCGACAGGATACGCAGATGCGCCTGGGCAAACTCAATATCCTCAGCACTCAGACTCTCGGCAGAGAGGCCACCATATACATCCCCCTTAAAGGCAAACAGCGCCTGCCGGGCATTACCCAGCGTAAAAGGGGTTCGCCAATGCTGGAAGCGCTCAACATTTAATGCCGCTATCTTGGCGCTGACCGCCATCACCTCCATTAAATCAAGCTCAGAGTAGCGGCGCGCCCGCTCAACCAGCTGCCTGGAGTCCTTGAGATAGGCTGGCATTGAGTGTGACGCAGTACTCACCGGGGTTTCATAATCCAGGGTTTTAGCTGGCGAGATCACTAACAGCATATTAACTCACAACCGTTCAATTGATGATCTTGCATTATAAAGTCAGTGCCCCCATAGGTGTCGGCGAATCGTCCATTAATCACAAAAAACCTGAATCATTGGTAACTGGCAATGGTTTGCATAGAAGATCACAATGGTAAAAACCGTGAATAAACGTGTCATTTAACGGCTGAAAATAGTATCGTGGCGGGGTATATAGCCACGTTAAATAAAAATGCACCGACAAGACCTGCTTAATTTACTCGCGCGTTACAAAACAGCACATATGGAAGAGGCCGCCATGGTTGAGCGTACTCGCCGTTTTGTGATGCAGCACCCCAACTGTTTTGACCGCACACTGTTCACTGGCCACGTTACTGGCTCTTCCTGGGTAGTGAATCCAGCACGTACACACGTGCTCATGATGCTGCACCGCAAGCTCAACCGCTGGTTACAACTTGGTGGCCATGCCGACGGCGAATCCGATATTGTGCAGGTGGTATTAAAAGAGACGGCAGAAGAGTCCGGTGTCGACATCCACGCATTTACGCTGGTGAGAAATGAGATCTTTGATGTGGATGTACATATCGTGCATGCCAATCAGCATGACCCGCGCCATGAACATTTTGACATCCGCTTTCTGCTTGAACTTGATGATTCAATCCCGCTGCCGGGCAATGATGAGTCACACCAGATCGGCTGGGCAGCACTGGAACAGGTACCCCGCCTCAACAACGCCCGTTCCCTCTACCGCATGGTACAAAAGACACGCCGCCTAGTGTGCTAAGAGACTCTTCTCAAAAGATCAAGGCGGCAACGCCCATCACGCATCATCACCGGGCACACCACTAAGACTGCGTATTGCCTCCATCGCTGCATGGGCAGCAACACTAATATCTGCCTCTTTCCCGGCAAGCGTAAGACGACCAAATGCACCCACGGCACGGCACTCCACCAACGTAATATTGGCGGCCTTTTCGGCCTCATTGGCGGCATAGACGATATAACCTGCCGGCTCGGTCTCAAGAATAAACATGCTCTGCCCTGGCAGAATCATAGAGCCCTTACGGTCCTGACGATTGATCAGTACGGCATGATCCGGGGTAATCGCCCGCACAATTTCACCCCAGGCAACTCGAGCTTTCTGACGTGAGTCTTCTGATGTACCAAGCTGGTTCAGCACCGCACGGCCCGCTTCAATCACATCACTCTGATCACGGTGATGGAATACCATCGAACCAAAGGCACGCTCCACCACCTGCTGGCCAAGATGAACACGTGTAGCCTTGAGCGCGATATCACTCAGGCGATGAATAGCCATACCCGGCGCAACCTCAAGCCAGAGGCAAGCATCACCAGGAACAGGTAAAAATCCTTGCGACACACTTCCCAGATAGACCGCAAGCTGCGGCTGCAGGGAGTCAATAAAAACATAGGTCCGTAACTTAATCATATAAACCTTTACACACTACTTTTTAGATCTCATCAATTTAATGCAACCGATTAATCAGGTTTGGACTTAGCGCACGCACGTTCATGGCGCAACGCAAACTGATTATAGAGGTTCAACATTCGCTCACTAATAACAGGCTCGGTTGCCCGCGCAAACTCAAGAAATGCCTGAGCAATCGGCGACAGCTCCTTGTCATTGTTATGAGCCAGATACCACTTACGTTCGATGGGAAAGCCCTCAACATCAAGCACATCCAAAGGACCATTGGCCCCTTCCAATACCAACGTATGCAGTGACGATATCGCCACACCCAGCCCACCTACCACCGCATGTTTAATGGCCTCGTTACTCCCCAGCTCCATCCGCACATTAGGCTCCAGCCCTTTTTCATGAAACAGTTTCATAATGGCATCACGGGTGCCCGAGCCCACCTCACGCGAAATAAATGGCTCCTGAGCCAAGCGCTCGATCGAAATATTGGACTCTTTAGCCAAGGGGTGGTCAGACGACGCCATCACCACCAATGGGTTAGGCGCAAAAGGGTACGCCGTCAGATTCAGTGACTTCTCCGGTGGCTGACCCAGGATATAGAGGTCATCATCATTATTCTGGATACGTTCAATAATGCGATAACGATTGGCAACCTTGAGCGAAATGTCCACACCCGGATATAACCGCCAAAAATCGCCCAGGATCTCAGGTGCAAAATATTTAGCTGTCGTAATAACAGCCAGGCGCAAGCGCCCACGATGCAACCCTTTAAGTCCGGCAATGCGTGTATCAAGGTTCGACAGCGAGTCAAATATTTGCAACACAGCGCGGTATAACGCCTCACCTGCCTCCGTTGGTTTAAGCTGACGCCCTGACTGGTCCAGCAGCGGCAACTCCATCACATCAGTCAACTTTTTTAACTGAGTGGATACTGTCGGTTGCGTTAAAAAAAGCTCTTCTGCAGCGCGGGTAAAACTACCCAAGCGCACAATCGCTTCAAATATCTGCATCTGTCTGAAAGTGGTATGGCGAACCAGATAATCTGGCAGACCACCCTTGAATCTGGAACTGTTCTGCTCAGCCATTAACAGCCCCACGAGTGTCAGAACGACATCTCATGTCTAACGCAATCGCTTATCGAACTTTTCTGGTGTCATCACCATCACATCAGAGATAAAGACAGTCAGGTGGTAACCTTTACGTAACTTACGCTCAAGGCTTTCCAGCAGGGGTTCCATACGTTCCGGGGAGAGAATCACCTTCACCAGAATATTGCCACCAAAACCAGTCATATCTGATTCCAGGCCAGAAGAACCCTCACCACCTGCACGTATCAACGTATAACCGCTGACACCATATTTTTTAAACATCAAAACCAAACGCTCTTCCATAGAATCATTGGTAATGATATTCAGCAACTTTTCAGGATACAACTTCACCATAGATCACCTTCCTTTTAAGCGCATAAACAAATCAGCTTCAAGATGCCATAGCCTGCACCAGATTGTGATAAAGCGGAATCCCAACAACAACATTAAATGGAAAGGTAATACCCAGCGACAGCGTCAAATAGAATGAGGGGTTAGCCTCAGGAACCGCCAACCGCATCGCCGGAGGCACCGCGATATACGAAGCACTGGCACCCAACACCGCTACCAACGTAGCGCCACCAACGCTGAATCCAAGAATACTGTGGCCAACAAACGCGCCCACAACACCACCAATCAGTGGCATAACCACGCCAAAGATTGCCAACACCATACCCACCTGACGAAGATCACCTAAGCGCCGCGCGGCCACCATCCCCATCTCAAACAGGAACAGGCAGAGAACCCCCATAAATATCTCTTCGACAAAAGGGGTAAGTTTAGCCATGCCTGACGGCACGGAGATCGCCCCTATAATCATGGAGCCAATCAATATTACCACACTGCCATTAGTGAAGGCATCACGCAACAAGGCCCCAAAAGTATTGTTGCCATGTTTCACATCACTGTAATCATCATCGTCATCATCACTGCCATCAACAACTGCCGCCGACAATTTGTCACCCTTTGCAGCAATGGTCTGTCTCGCCTTAGCCGCCAGTAACAGACCCACAATAATTGCCGGAGACTCCATCACCGCAAGCATAATCAGCGGGTAGGTCTCGTGAGGAACACCACTGCTATCAAGGTAGGCAATAGCGGTTAAAAAAGTACCCGCACTCACAGAACCGTAATGGGCAGAAATTGCAGCAGCATCCAGCGGGCTCACCTTGCGTGTTGCCAGCAATATCAAATAGCCAATAATAGGCAAACTAAATCCGAGAATTAAAGCCCACACAATAGCGTTAATAGCCGTCATCATATCGGCCGAGGCCAATGCGTGACCACCATGGAGGCCAATCGCCATCAAGAGGTAGATGGAGAGAACCTTGGCCAAATCGGGAGGAAAACGAAGATCTGACTTAATCAGCCTAGCAATAACACCAAGCGCGAAAAACAGCACTGCAGGCAACAACAGATTACTCAGGCTTGACATATTAATCCTCCGCGAACTTATTGGCCACTGGTCATAAAGTACCTACAGTATTTCAACCTGTAGTCGCTGATGCCAATCGATAGTTTGAATGCCTTACATTGATGACAATCAACGTGTCACCAATCGTAATACTACGATCAGCTCAGTCGGGCCAAACCCGGCGGGAAGGAAATCTAACAGTTGTCTCTTCTTTAGTCGTTTTGCTCTGCGGTGCAACCACAGTACTTTTGCTCTTGGCATCAGCGCTTGGCTTAGACGCTGTATTTGCAGTACTGCTTTCGTTTTTATTAGTGCTCATCTCGCTTTCCTTCTTTATCACTCATCAATTCAAATTGGTTAGTTAAATCGCAACAGGCACCAGAGCATCAAGTTGACGGGCATACTCAAACAACTCCTCACTCACTTCGTCAGGCTGATCCGGCGATGTCAACGTAATAGAGACATGGGTACGCCCAAAACTCATATCCGGATAGTAACCCCGCTGTTCAGACAGCTCGGCCGCTTTGTCAAGAAAGTCCCGTGTCTTCTCGTAGTCAGTAAACTCGAAACGACATTCAAGACGCGCCGGACGTTTACGCTCTACCCACTTATCGCTCATGGCTGATGTTCCCCGATTAAATCAAAGCGGTCGGTTGTCCGGCCACAACGTCCTGCCACCAAGTACTAATATCAGCAGCATGTTGCTGCTCTTCACGTAGCAGCAGTTCAAAAAAAATCCTGTTCTCATGATCTTCCATGAGATGGCAATGGTTTACCGCGTGGGTATAAAACCCAATGATCTCCGCTTCGAGATCGGCAACATGTTTCACCAGTTCCGCTAACGCCCCATCTAATTGTGATGGACGCAAACAACTGGCGTTCGGCGCAACACCCAAGGCCAACATACGACCGATAATACGGTCAACGTGTTGCATCTCCTCTTGAGCTTCACGACGAAATTTCTCACCCGCCTTAGCCATACCACGTATTTCAAGTAATCTTGCCAGCGACAGATACTGTTGAACGGCCGACAGCTCAAAGCTCAAGGCGCGTCCTAAATATCCTAAAATAGCCGGGTCGTATGTCATCTGTATCTATTACTTCAACTTAAACAAATTAGAGCTGGATGTGGTGAGTCGCTCTCGCTGTTCTCATCACACCCAAGCCCTGCATTGTTTTATTCCATTGTATTGTTGAGGATTGGCTCAACTTCTTTGTGCGGACGAGCAATGATGTGTGCAGCCACGAGGCCATCACCAACACGCTCACATGCATCAGCACCGGCACGCACAGCAGCGTTAACCGCACCTGTCTCGCCACGTACCAGAATGGTGACATAACCGCCGCCAACAAATTCACGTCCAATCAGACGCACTTCAGCCGCCTTGGTCATGGCGTCTGCTGCTTCAATAGCAGGAACCAGACCGCGGGTTTCAATCATGCCTAATGCAATACCGTAATGTTCAGTTGCCATGGTTTTCTACTCCTCTGTGGATGGTTTAAAATTACATTGTCCGGTTAGGACTAGTGCTAAGGCCCATGCTCAACACTGGCTCTACTTCTTTATGTGGACGGGCGATGATATGAGCAGCCACCAGGCCATCACCAACACGTTCACAAGCATCGGCACCAGCACGCACAGCAGCGTTAACCGCACCTGTCTCGCCACGTACCAGAATGGTGACATAACCACCACCAACAAACTCACGTCCAATCAGACGCACTTCGGCTGCTTTAGTCATGGCGTCTGCTGCTTCAATGGCAGGAACCAGACCGCGTGTTTCAATCATGCCCAGTGCAATACCGTAGTTGTGTTCGCTCATTTCTCTATCTCCGTCTTGATGTAAATCATTGCTCGTTAATTAAAAACTTCCGCACCAAAATTTTCTGTCCAGTCTCAAACAACCTGCTGTGTCTGTCCTGCTTCTTCATCCCAATAGTCGATAATCCCACCAATGGCCAAGTCCGTTAAGACCGCAAAATCACCACATGCAAATCGCGCACCCGAGCCACTTACTACAAAAACCCAGTTACCTGGCCGACAGCCACAGGTATCAACTGCCACCTGTCTTTTGCCATTTACATCACGCAGTACCCGCAGACTGGTTTGATAAAGCTCAGCATGGCGTAGTGTGCACACCAGTGAACCTTCCACCTGCAAAATATCCATCAGGTCGATGCCTCATCCCAATAATCGATAATTCCAACGATAGTGAGATCACTTGGATACTCTTTGCTGCCTGCCGCTTCACGCGCTGCAGAACTGCCAACACAAATTACCCAGTCACCCGGCGAGCAGCCAACAGAGTCAACCGCGACCAAACGAACCTTGCCATCCAAAACAACCTGTAGATGTTTGTGTTCCATGCTGGGGACACGATTAGTTGCCACCAACGGCTTTTCAACCTTACAAATTTTCATCAGTGGGCCTCCTGTTGCTGTAGATCCAAAGAGCTACCGACCACTTCAGCCATACCGTCATTTTGACAGTCACGCACCATTAACAACGTATGCAACAAACCACGATCGGCAAAATCACGAAAGCGGTTACGAAGAGCGTTATCCAGCTGATGGCAACGCGCCTCAGCCCTGTCTCGTGCGCCGGGCACTTGCCCGTGGTAATCATTACGAATCACCACCGGGATAGGCAGCCCGCGTCTGGCGTTCAGGCCGGTAAATATTTTGATACCAACATCCATATCCTTGGCACCCTCTTCTACTGTCTGCAAATAAGCAAAGTAGGTGAGGTTGCGTAGCTGAACTTCCTCAAAACCAATGCCCATACCGATAAAGCGCTCTTGATGACCGATATCACTGTAACAACCACCGTGGTATTGACGTACATAATCAATCTGCGACAGATTTCCACACAGCAGGCGCGCTGATAAACGCATCATTCCGGCAGTTGGTTGTGAAACACCACACGCCAAACTCATATCCTCAAGATAACGCTTTACTGCTGCCTCAGCATCGAGCCCACTACTGTTACGTGTGGCGTTAAAGAGATCTATCGCATCCACATAACGATCCACATCCATTTCACCATTGGCATCCGGCAGGTGTAGCCGAATCACATCGTTGTCTGTATCCATGCCAATCAGCAGCAAGTCAATCGAAGCACCACAACAAAAGCCGTTCTCAACACTCTGGCGAAACGCCTGTAACTTTGCTAACGCAGCCGCAGCCGCTTTCTGGGTATCACTGCCGTGTGCCGCGCACCCTTCACTCTCTGGCTTGGATGAACTGTGGTGATACACAGCAACCTTTAAGTAACGGGTCGGAACAGCCGCTTGATTAGGGCTACCTTCACGATGGCGCAACATCTCGGTTTCGATCCATTTCTGCAGACTATCTTCCACATCAAACATGGCACCGGCATACGACTTGCGCCGTACAGCTTTGTAAGGCAGTCGCAAAACATAACGGATCACATGGGCTAGACGGCCATCCGCACAAGGAGAGACATCCAACGTATGAAACCCGCACTGCTCCAGAAATCTCTGAAACTCAAAATCATCGGCATCGGCCAACGGCCTGGTATCAAAAAACTCGTCCGACATTTGACGGAAGGTCTCAAATACACACCAAGCATATAGGCGGCCAATATCCAGCGGTTTTATCCAGCTATCTGCCAACAACGACTCAGGCAACTCCAATCCCAGTTCACTTTTGACTAGCGCCTGAGCACGACCAACAAAATCCGCCTCATGCTGTGCCGCTGACAGCATACGTAACGTCGGCTCAATCTCCGCAAATGCCTGTTTAACCTTCTGTTCATAATGAAACAACCGGCTATTTTCATCTTTACGGGTAAACGGATGTAACTGACTGTTCGACGACCAGCCATGGGCGGCAGCTGCACGCCCTTGGGGCAGTGCGCCACGCTGCGGAGGCTGATACCCCTGCGGTGCACGTCTGCTTTTTGATCTGGTGTTGAACATGGTTTTTAATCCATTCCCAAAAATTCATTAAACGTCTATTCACTCAAAATCGGGTCAACGAGGCCATAAATGACCTCATCAACCAAACCCACTGCATATACATCTTTTGGATGTAGAACTACTAACCGCGAGCACCACCGGAAAGTGTAATCGGGGCACCTTTATCAGAGGTTCCACTACCACCACCACCGGTCACATTAATATCGCTACGATCAACTTCTTCGTTACGCTTTGGCGCTGCATTCAACATGGCACTCACTGGACCACGTCGAGTCGGATTACGTTTGATAGCCGAAGTACCCTCGGTACCGGTCACACGGTCACCACGATTCCAGTCGTTGCCCGTAATTTTCATACTGAGTTCCATCCCTTCACCAGTAACACGTTTTTCCTTTACGTTATCCATTTTGGCTACTGCAGGAGCAACTCTAGCTACTGCAGAGGCAACAACTGACTCTCTTGCATTTGCCCGTGCCCTGCCTTCGCTTGAACGAAACTGCTCAGTACCCGTGATTTTGCCTTCACCTAACGAGAAGGTACCGCTCACACGACCCTGCTCATAACGCACACCTGTAACACCCTCTTTCACCGCTGTTTTCTGGCTGGCATGAACAGGTAGCTGGTTAGGCTGTATCAGACTAAACGCACCCCAAGGTGCATCCGCCATCGGCTTTGGAAAATCAGGCTCACCCACTTGTGCTGGCACAGCACCACACACCTGCTGGTGATGAGTAACACCCACATACGCAGTACCACTCACATCACGACAGGCACCCTTAGTGGCTCCGGTCAATCCAGAATACCCAGGCTGCATACCGGTGATATCACGACCAGCAACGCCGGTACGACGCTGATTCCGCACTTCAGAAAGAGTTACATCATCTTGAGCACAAAAGTCGCGGAACTGCTCTGACCCAGCATAAGGCGTACCAGTCACAGCACTGCATGTACCCGCCTCACCACCACTTACCTGATGAGAACGTGCCGGTTTAGAACCGGAGATGATCTGACCACGTGTAGTTTGCGAGAAACTCACCTTGGCAACACCCGGTTCTGGTTTGCTTTTGCAGAAATCGTCGTAGTGCTCGCGCCCTACATACTCCACACCTGTTACCGTGCGGCAGCTGCCACGTTCGTTGCCGGTCACTTTTTCACTCAGCCCAACCTTGCCACTGGCTGTAATCACACCACCACTGAGGTTTTCGCTGGACTCAACCTTACGTGGTACAAAAGGCACCTCTTTCTGGCAAAACTCTGCAAACACATCACTCGAAAAGTAATCTGTACCGGTCACTGCGCGACAGAGTCCCGTCTCATCACCCGTAGTACGTTCACTGTGTGAAACACGCGTTCCACTTACGCCGTTGTTCTGACGCTCCGGACGACGACGCCCCGCAGTTGCCGCACGTCCAGCTGGCTGTGTGGTACCGCTGCCATTACCGCCACTGCTGCTACGCTGAGTACGCACTGTACGAGCAAGATCACGACCCGATATGTCAGGGTTTTGATGCCTGACCATCTGCGCTGAACTGACACCTTTGCGATAAGCATCGGCACCTGTTTTACCATGTGCTGCCAACGCCTCACGACGCAGCTTGGAGTTAAGACGGCCAGCACTGCTAGCAACTACAGCCTTGACATCATTACGACGTGGACTGTTGGTTGCTTTAGGCACTGCCAACATTGGCGCAGTTTCCCGTGCTGTCTTAGCATCACCACCGCCGCAGTCTTTCTCTACAGCACGGCTCATACGTTTGGCGTTAGCAATACGATCAGTGACCACGCCAGCCTTACCCTGCTCTGACATTGCCTGACGACGGGCACGTGAAGCTTCACGTCCGCTGTTCTTGGCAACCACAACAGAACGGGGAGATGCTTGTACAGCTGGCTTCACGGGTGAAGCAACAGGTGTCTGCACAGTCGCTTGAACGGGAGCCTTGGAAACCACACTGGCTCCAGTTTTGGCTGACAGTGCCGCCTTGCCGTTAATTTGAGCATTACGGCGTGCCCTGGCGACATTACGTCCTGACAGATCTTGAATAGCCATAACTGTTATCCCATTTTAAACTGAGAAACCAGAATTGACCGTGGCGTACAACGCCACGGTCAATCCGCCTACCACGTTTTGCCGCGATAAACGACAAAGCAGACACCCTGACTCTGGGTGTAGTTGTCGTAACCAAGCAGACGTACATGGTGATCAGGATATGCGCGATGACACGCATCCAGCTCAGCCACTACGTTGCCCAGCTCTTTCTCACCGAAAAAAGGCAGCTTCCACATAGTCCAGTAATGGTTAGTGGATTGGGCAGGATGTTCGTGCTCAATCGCAGGTGTTAAACCCTGGCTCAGCATGTAGCTGATCTGGTCGTAGATCTCTTGCTGGGTCAGCGGTGGCAGAAAGGAGAAGGTCTCCAAAGTCTGCGTGGTGCGGTAATCACCCATAGTGCTGATATTTGCTTTCATTGTTTGCTCCTCTTAATTGGTGACGTTAAGGACTTTAGGCGACGTCCAGCTTGTCCACAGTTTCGAATTCGAACTTGATCTCTTTCCAAGTTTCCATCGCGATGGCCAGTTCTGGGCTGTTACGAGCAGCGCCTTCCAGGATGTCCTTAGCTTCACGCTCAAGCTCACGACCTTCGTTACGGGCCTTAACACACGCTTCCAACGCCACACGGTTGGCCGCAGCACCTGCAGCGTTACCCCATGGGTGACCCTGTGTACCACCACCAAACTGAAGGATTGAGTCATCACCAAAGATGTTAACCAGCGCAGGCATGTGCCAAACGTGGATACCACCGGAGGCAACTGCAAATACACCAGGCATAGAACCCCAATCCTGGTCAAAGAAGATACCGCGACGACGATCTTCAGGAACAAATGATTCACGCAGCAGATCAACATAACCCAGTGTTGACGCACGGTCACCTTCCAGCTTACCAACAACAGTACCGGTATGCAGATGGTCACCACCTGACAGACGCAGACACTTGGCCAGCACGCGGAAGTGGATACCGTGTTTAGGGTGACGATCGATTACAGCGTGCATTGCACGATGGATATGCAGCAGTATGCCGTTTTTACGGCACCACTTGGCCAGACCACCGTTAGCGGTGAAACCGCCTGTCAGGAAGTCATGCATGATCACTGGCTGACCCAGCTCTTTAGCGAATTCAGCACGCTCATACATATCTTCAGGGGTGTTGGCGGTTACGTTCAGGTAATGGCCTTTCACTTCGCCTGTTTCAGCCTTAGCCTTTTCAACAGCCATGGCAACAAACTCAAAACGGTTCTGCCAGCGCATAAATGGCTGTGAGTTTACGTTTTCATCATCTTTGGTCAGATCCAGACCGCCACGCAGACATTCGTATACAGCGCGACCGTAGTTTTTAGCAGACAGACCAAGCTTTGGCTTGATGGTTGCGCCCAACAGTGGACGGCCATACTTGTTCAGCTTGTCACGCTCAACCTGAATACCACTAGGTGGTCCCATGCAGGTCTTAACAAAGGCAATCGGGAAGCGAATATCTTCCAAACGCAGGTGTTTAACAGCCTTAAAGCCGAATACGTTACCTACCAATGAGGTCAGTACGTTAACGATTGAACCCTCTTCAAAGAGGTCAAGTGGGTAAGCAATAAAGGCATAGAAGCTCTCTTTGTCGCCTGGAACATCTTCAATACGGTAGGCGCGTCCCTTGTAAAACTCCATATCGGTCAACAGTTCTGACCAGACGGTACTCCAAGTACCTGTAGATGATTCAGCGGCAACAGCTGCTGCGGCCTCATCCTTAGGTACGCCGTCCTGGGGCGTTACTTTGAAACAGGCCAGCAAATCTGTATCGAGCGGAACATAGTCCGGGGTCCAATATAGATCGCGGTACTCTTTTACACCGGCATCGTATGTCTTTGCCATAGTCAGTCACTCCTGCTGTGGTTGTGTGGAATCTTCGGGTGCCAAGGTATCACGCTCAGCATTGATTACCAATCGAACATTTGAATGTGCCCTATTGATGATTGGCAATGTCAGGCGAAATACTCCAGAAAACAGTCCCGGCAAATGGTCGCCGGGGGTTTAAATCGCGTCATATGATTGTGCAATTGGCACTTTATTGCAACCATTAAGCGTCTTTATTTACCTAAATGAGACTTTATCTCACACTTCCAGCCCCCCAAAAGGGCCGTGTATGCGCATCTCGAGGAAGGTTATCGCGAGCCAACATTGCGCTGCAGCCATAATTCCAGCAGCGCCAGATGCCAGAGATGGCTCCCCTGCAACCGGGTAAAGTATCGGTCGGGGGCGGCAAGCAGCTTATTAATGTAGCCACGATCGATCAAACCACGCTCGCGGCACGCCTGAGAATCGAGGGTATCGCGCATCAACGCCAGGAACTCTCCACCCACAAATTTGAGTGCCGGCATGGGGAAATACCCCTTGGGCCTATCGATAACCTTGTTTGGCAGGCAACCACGTGCAATTTTTTTGAGTATATGTTTGCCGCCTGAGCCAAGCTTAAGCTCTGGCGGCATCTGTGCCGCCAGCTCCAGCAGCTGATGATCCAGAAAGGGCACCCGCGCCTCCAGACCCCAGGCCATGGTCATATTGTCCACGCGTTTTACAGGGTCATCAGTGATCAGCATAGTGACATCCATACGTAACACCTGATCGATATACTCATCTGCCTCTGGCTGGGTCAGACGTGCTGCCACTAACTCACCACTATAGTCGGCACCACGATAGGCTGCGGTGACGGTCTGCAGGTATTCATCATGATCGCGGTCAAAATAGTGGCGACGAAAACGGTCCAGGGCACTACCTTCGTCCTCTGCCGCCATCTTTGGATACCAGAAGTATCCACCAAAGGCCTCGTCGGCCCCCTGTCCGCTCAATACCACCTTCACCTCTTTGGAGACCGCCTCCGACAGTAGATAAAAAGCAACGGCATCCTGCCCGACCATCGGCTCCGCCATGTTATCAATCGCCTCAGGCAGGCGTCGCAACACCTCACTGTTGGCGATGTGGTATTGATGGTGACGGGTACCGAAGTGCTGGGCCACTGCGTCGGAGTACTCAAACTCATTGCCACGCTCTTCCGGGTGGTCCTCAAATCCAATGGAGAAGGTGATGATATCTTTCACCCCCTGCTCTGCCAGCAATGCCACCAGTAGGCTTGAGTCAAGACCACCAGAGAGCAGCACCCCCACCGGCACGTCGGCAATGGCGTGGCGACGCCGTACCGCATTGGCCAGTGAGTCATGAATCAACTGCGTCCACTCCTCCTCACTGCGCGGCTGGGCGGGACGTTGTGCCGAGAGGTGCCAATATTGACGAGTGGTGACCTTGCCGTGCAGATCAATCGTCAGGGTTGTGCCCGGTGCCAGTTTACGCACACCTTTTAATAGCGTACGTGGTGCCGGTACCACTGCGTGTAGTGTCAGCTGATGGTGCAACGCCACAGAGTCGATTGAAGTATCAATATCCCCGGCTGTTAACAGCGCCTGGGTATTGGAGGCAAAACGGAATGAACTGTCTGTTTGCGAAAAATAGAACGGCTTAATACCCACCCGGTCACGGGCGCAAAAGAGCTGCTGACGCTGGCGGTCCCAGATGGCAAAGGCAAACATGCCGTGCAGATGCTCCACACACGTCTCACCCCACTCGGCATAGGCACGCAAGATCACCTCTGTATCACTACTACTGACAAAGTGATGGCCACGCTGCTGCAACAGGGCACGTAACTCGGGATGATTGTAGATAGTGCCATTAAATACCAGGGCCAGCCCCGCGACATCGTCAACCATCGGCTGTGCCGCACGGTCAGAGAGGTCGATAATCGACAGGCGTCGATGGCCCAGCGCCACTGCCCCCTCCAGAAAAGTGCCCTCCGCATCCGGGCCACGTCGCCGTAGCGCATCCTTCATACGCTCTATCACTGCTGGATCCGGTCTGCTACCGTCAAACTTCACTTCACCAGCAATGCCACACATAAAAGATTCCTTTATATATAAACCGTGAACCAGAACACTTTAAAACCCTTAAATAAAAGAGCTATATCGTCGCCATTAAAGAACCAATAGGCACGGGTTAACACACACTACCCCCAACCCATATAGATCAAATCGCTACACTACGCCCGAAATAGAACAAGCGCTCAGCACCGAACTAAAATTTAACAATTGAACACTTTTGCTTATGGGGCAAGAAAATATCAATATTCACAACAGCTTAACCATATATCACACATTCTTTACCCGTCCCGCAACACCCCTGCTGGCCCGCCACATCCCAACCAACGCCAGCAAATAGCAGTATGATAGGCGGGCAGAGGAGTTCAGGATGTCTGCACCACACACTGACTAAGACACGGATGCTGCCTTATTCACTATCAACTTCACAACGCTTCACATATGAGGTTTAGTCATGAAAATACAACACATTATTCTAAGTGCTATTTTGTCACTGGCCATCACCGGCACGGCGATGGCCCAGACCAGTACCAACAACAATACCAATACCAACGTCACAACCAACAACGGTACTGGCCCCGTCTTCTCTGGCAGTTTTGGCGGCTCGTTTAGCATGTCCAGCAACGGCACCACCATTAATCAGAATATGGGAACGGACACTTTTTCCCAATGTTTCAGTTTCACCTCCGGTCTGATGCAGATCGTGCAGATCATACTGGGCAACTCGTTTACCCAGACCATGACCTTTTTAACCGGCACAGAGCCGGTGGTTGACCCCTGTCTCTGACCTGAGGCAGTCTGCACAACCGGCGTGGACAGGAGCGCTCTGTCCACGCCACTGCCACACCCCTATCCCCCCTGATTAACCGCGCCGCCAGGTGGTAATACCGGCACCATCTTCCAGAATTATCTTCTGCGTCAATAGCTCATCACGGATACGGTCTGCTTCGGCCCAATTTTTATTTTTACGGGCATCGAGACGCTGCTGGATAAGGGTGTCGATATCAACATCACTCAAGCCATCTGGAGTCTGTACACCCCCTTTGAGAAAAACATCCGCATCATCTTGCAACAGCCCCAACACCCCACCCAGATAACGGAGCTGGCCTGCCAGCTGAATCGCCGCCGCGCCGCTGTGATCGGCCTTGGCCCTGTTCAGGGCATTGGTAATTTCAAACAGCACTGCCAGTGCTTCAACACTATTAAAATCATCATCCATGGCGTTACGGAAACGTGCCTCATATTCTCCACCATCCTCGATCACTACGGTCTCGACACCACGCAGTGCGGTATAAAAACGTTCAAGCGCTATCTTGGCGCCATCAAGATTCTGGTCTGCGTAGTTAAGTGCGCTGCGGTAGTGGCTGGCCAGAATAAAGTAGCGGATCACCTCCGGCGCATACTCTTTAAGCACTTCACGCAGGGTAAAAAAATTATTGAGTGATTTGGACATCTTCTCTTCGTTGATCTGCACAAAACCGTTGTGCATCCAGACGTTTACAAATTGGCAGCCAGTGGCCGCTTCAGACTGGGCAATCTCATTTTCGTGGTGTGGAAATTGTAGATCAAGGCCGCCGCCATGGATGTCAAAATGGTTGCCAAGGCAGTCGGTGGCCATGGCAGAACATTCGATATGCCAGCCGGGACGACCCGCGCCCCAAGGGGAGTCCCAACTCGGCTCATCCGGTTTTGCCGCCTTCCACAAAACAAAGTCCATGGGATCATCCTTAACCTCATCCACGGCTACGCGCTCACCGGCCCGCAGATCCTCCAGTTTTTTGCCCGATAGTTTGCCGTAACCGTCAAACTTGCTGACATCGTAATAGACATCTCCATTGCTGGCGGGATAGGCGTACCCCTTTTCAACCAGGGTTGCGATCATCGCCGTGATCAGCTCCATTGAGGTGGTCGCCTTTGGCTCCTGGTCCGGCGGCAACACCCCCAGCGCCGCCGAGTCCTGGTGCATGGCATCAATAAAACGCTGGGTCAGCGCCGCCATCGGCTCACCGTTTTCATGGGCACGTTTGATGATTTTGTCATCGACATCGGTGATGTTACGGACGTAATTGACCTCATAACCGCTGTGGCGCAGATAGCGCACTACCATATCAAAGACCACCAGCACCCGTGCATGACCAATGTGGCAATAGTCGTAGACCGTCATGCCACAGACATAAAGCCCCACCTTGCCCGGCGTGATGGGGGTAAACACCTCTTTCTGGCGGCTAAGGTTGTTATGAATCTTTAACATGGGGATATCCTGCAGCTGTGTTGACACAAACAAAGGCCGCCATTGTAGCCAACACTCCCCCGCGACGCTATTCCGTCGGCCACGCCAACGGTTACCATGACAGCCGCCGATCAAACCGATATCATGGACGGCCTTATCCACTATATAGGTATGTCTCAATGAAACAGCTGTTCCAAACCCTGATCCTGGCCGGTGCAACCACCCTCTTCTCCCTCAGCGCCAGCGCTGCCGGCGACCACCCCCGTGTCCAGCTACAGACCAATATGGGCAACATCACAGTTGAGCTGGATGCCAAGGCAGCCCCCAACAGCGTTGCCAACTTCATCAAATATGTAGAAGATGGCACTTACAACGGCACCATCTTTCACCGCGTGATCAGTGACTTTATGGTCCAGGGCGGCGGTTTTGGTACTGACTACAACCAGAAAAAGACCCGTGCCCCGATCAAAAACGAGGCCAATAACGGTTTAAAAAACAGCCGTGGCACCATCGCCATGGCCCGCACTGGCGATCCTCACTCCGCCACTACCCAGTTCTTTATCAATACCGTGGATAACGGTTTCCTCGACTACACCGCCCCCTCCATGCAGGGCTGGGGCTACGCAGTCTTTGGCAAAGTGGTAGAGGGGATGGATACCGTCGACAAGATCCGCGCCCTGCCCACCGGACGTGGCGGCCCGTTCCCAAGTGATGTCCCCAAAGAGAAGGTAATCATCAACAAAGCCACTGTTGTTACTGACAAATAATACGTCTCGCCGCCCCTCCTACCGGGAGGGGCTACACGCCACCAATGGATCTGCCATGATCACCCTGTTTATCGCCGACATCCACCTGGGCAACGAACACCCAGAGATTAGCCAACGTTTTTGTGACTTTTTGTACGGCGAGGCCAGCCGCGCCACCGCCCTGTATATCCTCGGTGATCTGTTTGAGGTCTGGATTGGCGACGACGGCAACCAGCCAGAACACGCCGCCGCCATCACCGCACTGCAACAGCTCACCCAAAGCGGGGTACCGGTCTACGTGATGCACGGCAACCGCGATTTTCTGCTCGGCCCCCAGTTTGCCACCGAGACCGGATGCACCCTAATCGACGATCCGGTTGTGATCGACCTATACGGCAAACCGACGCTGTTGATGCATGGCGACAGCCTCTGTACCGATGACCATGAGTACCTCCAGTTTCGTGCGCAGATGCGTAACCCAGCGTGGCAGCAGCAGTTTTTAAGCCAAAGCGTTGAACAACGGCTCGCCACTGCCCGCCACTACCGGGAGGAGAGTCGTCGTCGCAATCAGGGCAAGACGCAGGAGATTATGGATGTCAACGCCACCGCCGTCGTCGAGGCGATGAAGGCCCACGGCATTAGTCAACTCATTCACGGCCATACCCACCGCCCGGCGCTACACGAACTGACGGTTGATCTGCATCCGGCACAGCGCATTGTGCTGGGTGACTGGTACCAACAGCAGAGCGTTTTGCGCTGCGATGCCAGCGGCTGCCAGCTCTCCAACCTAACCTAAGGCCAATCCTCAAATCCCGTTTCGCAGCTGCAGGGCATCGGGATAAGGATCGAGGTAGTGCTGTTGCTGCAGATAGGCGTTAGGGTGTCTGCCAAGATGGTGTTTCAGCAGCGTCATTGGCACCACCAGTGGCACCCTACCCAGGCGATACCGGTCAATCAGCCCCAGCAGCTCGTGTTTCTCCCGCGCCACAATCTGGCGCTTTAAATACCCCATCAGGTGGACCAGCACATTGGTATGGTTGCCACGACTGGCCAACGGACGCAGTGCCGTCATCAATGCCTCAAAGTAACGTTGCGCCAGCGCCTCAATCCCACCATCACCCGCCGTCGCCACCAGCTGTCCCAGCTGACGATAGGGGACCGGCCCCCGCGCCATCACCATATATTTATGTTCAGTATGAAACGCCACCAA
Source organism: Tenderia sp. (SeqCode) (assembly GCA_031416075.1). Classification (GTDB taxonomy): domain Bacteria; phylum Pseudomonadota; class Gammaproteobacteria; order Tenderiales; family Tenderiaceae; genus JAKFXL01. The sequence goes on from JANOSY010000066.1 coordinate 22,823, forward strand.
ACGGGCCGCCGTAATACCTTCGGCAGACAGTTGCCACCAGCGCTGGCAGACGTAAACCCGCTCTATAAAATTCTCGCGCAGCGCTAAATCCTGCAGCCGCCCCTCCTCCTCCACCGGCAGCCAAGGGTGTGCTGTCAACAGCTCATGGGTAAACAGCCCCACCCCCTCACGACTCGGGATGCCGTTATCACCATAAAGGCGTACCCGCGCCATGCCACAGCTGGGGGAATCTTTTTTAACGATAAAACCAGCCACCCGCTCCGGCGCGGCCAGCAGCTGGGCCGCTGTCTGGCGTCCAAATGCTGTCAGCGCTGCGCTCACATCAACCCCATCGCGGTTACCCACCGCCCGTACCCCGTCCGACACGTACTTCAAACGCAAGGTCTGGCGCGGTGCACCCAGGCCGATCGCCATCTCCGGGCAGAGCGGCACAAAATCAAAAAACTGTCCGAGGGTCTCGGTCACCCACGGCGCACGTTTGTGGCCACCATCAAATCGGACCGGCTGCCCCAGCAGACAGGCACTGATACCTAAGCGGGGCCTCATAACAGCTTCTCGATAGCGCCAACCAGATCCGTGCCCAGCGGTTCGCTACGACTTGGATAACTGGCCACCAACTTACCGTCACGGCCAATCAGATATTTATGAAAATTCCAGCCGGGGTAACTGCCCGACGCAGCTGCCAACGCCTTAAACAGCGGATCATCGGTACCGGCGGCCACATGGCTCTTTTCAAACATTGGAAACTTCACCCCGTAGGTGAGGCGGCAGAACTCCTGAATCTGCTCCGCAGTCCCCGGCTCCTGACCCGAAAAATCATTAGAAGGGAACCCCAATACCACCAACCCTTGTGCCTGATAACGGCGATACAGCGTCTCCAGCCCCTCGTACTGATGGGTATAACCACATTTGCTAGCAGTATTCACCAGCAGGATCACCTTACCCTGATACGCCTGACAGAGATTAACCACCTGCTCTTTTTTGGCCAGCGGCTGGCGCTCAAAGTTAAGCAGCTCCGCACACTCGGCCGCGCTTAGACGCAACGGTACCAACAGCCATAAAACCACAACAGCGAAGAGTTTGTTCATATACACTCCTTGGTTGAAAATACTTGTACAATAATTACATAAATGTTGAAAACTTCCATTTATCCTCTACAATAGTTATACAATAGTTCAACAGTCGCACAAGAGCAACCCCCAGATCATGGCCGCAGATAACGATAATGGACTCTTCCCCATACGCACCGTCTCCAGCCTGACCGGGGTCAACTCCGTGACTATTCGGGCCTGGGAGCGACGTTATGGTCTGCTGCAACCAGAGCGCACCGCCAAGGGCCATCGACTCTATTCACAGGCCGACATCAACCTCATCAATCAGGTAGTAGCGCTCCTGAATAAGGGCATGGCCATCAGCCAGGTTAAACCCCATCTGGAGACTCGCCAACAGACAGACCCTAACCACGGTCCTTGGGGCGACTACCAGCAGCGCATGTTAAAGGCCGTGGTGCGTTTTGATGACCGCGCCCTGGAGGGGTGTTACAACGAGGTGCTCTCGCTCTATCCCATTGAGATGGCTACCCAGCAACTGATCTTGCCGCTACTGCAGCATCTGGGAGAGCGCTGGAGCAGCGCCGAAGGGAGCGTGGCAGAGGAGCATTTTTTTGGTGCCTACCTGAGGAACAAGCTCGGGGCGCGTTTTCACCATGAGGCCAGCCGGGCACAAGGCCCCAAACTGCTCGCCGCCTGTCTGCCCGGCGAACACCATGAGGTTGGGCTACTACTGGTCTGCCTATCGATGATGGCCCACGGTTACCGCATCGTTCTACTAGGGGGGGATACACCGCTGGAAGAGCTGGCCATTCCCGCCGCACACAGTGGTGCCGCCGCTGTGCTGCTCTCCAGCGCCATCGACCCCAGCACCGATCTGCTGTACAACAGACTCCCCCGTCTAGTCCAGCAGCTGAACATCCCGGTTTTCATTGGCGGCCCCACCGCCTTGCGCCACCACAACGCCATTCAACAGGCCGGGGCCATTGCACTCGGCACCGATATCCAGCACGCCTTAACACGGATAGCCGCCACACTTCATACAACTCAACCACCGGAGCAGTCATGACAGATAACGCCATCGTCTGGTTTCGCCAAGACCTGCGCCTCGCAGACAACCCCGCCTTGCACCAGGCGCTACGCCAGCACAAGCAGGTCACACTACTCTATATACATGCCCCCGATGAGGCCGCACCTTGGCAACCCGGTGCCGCCAAACAGTGGTGGCAACATCACAGCCTCACCGCCCTGCAACAGAGCATAAAAAAATTGGGCGGAAAACTGATCCTGCGCGAAGGGCCAAGCCTGGACACGCTGCAAACCGTACTGGCAGAAAGCAACGCCCACACTGTCTATTGGAATCGCAGCGTCGAACCGGCGCTAATCAAACGCGACAAAATGATCGAACAACAACTGTCAGAACAAGGGGTTGAGTGTCACAGCAGCGATGGCAACCTGCTCTACCCCCCCGGCAGCATCCGCACCCAGACCGGCAAACCCTACCAGGTCTTCACCCCTTTCTGGCGCGAATGCCAAAAACAGGGGCTGGGGGATGCGCCACTGCCCAGACCCGCACGGCTCCACCCCAGCCCTCTCGCCAGCCTGCCACTGACAGCACTGGCGCTACTCCCGACCATCCGTTGGGATCAAGGGCTTGAACAGTGCTGGCAACCGGGTGAGGCGCACGCCCAGCAACGGCTGGCGCAATTTTGTGATGGCGCGCTCAACCACTATCCTGAACAGCGCGATCTGCCTGCCCAGCCCGGCACCTCCAGCCTCTCCCCCTATCTCGCCAATGGTGAGATCACCCCGCGCCAGATCAGTGCCGCCTTGATGACCCAATTCATAGGCAACCACAGCAGCGCCAGTAGTGTAGAAACCGTCATCCGCCAACTGGGATGGCGCGAGTTTGCCCACCATATCCTCTACCACTACCCCCACACCGCCGAAGCGCCACTCAACGAGCGCTACCAATCCTTCCCCTGGCACAACAACCCGGCGCTACTGCACGCCTGGCAGCAGGGCAAAACCGGCTTCCCCATCATCGACGCCGGCATGCGCCAGCTCTGGCAGAGCGGCTGGATGCACAACCGGGTACGGATGGTGGTCGCCTCGTTCCTATGCAAAAACGGACTCATCCACTGGCGCGAAGGGGCAGATTGGTTTTGGGATACGTTGGTCGATGCCGATCTCGCCAGCAACAGCCTTAACTGGCAGTGGGCCGCCGGGTGTGGCGCAGATGCCGCACCTTACTTCCGGGTTTTTAATCCCGTACGTCAGAGCGAACGTTTTGATGCCGACGGCGAATATCTGCGCCACTGGTTACCGGAATTAAATGCAGCGCCCAAAAAGCTGGTCCACCAACCCTGGAAGATCAGCAAAGGTATTCAACAGCAGAGTGAATTGCAGATTGGCAATGGCTACCCACCACCGATCCTCGACCTGAACATCACCCGCCAACAGGCGATTGCCACGGCCAAGGTTGCAATAAGAAGAGAGATAGGCGGCCTCTGAAAACCCCGTTCGCCCTGAGCCTGTCGAAGGGCTGGTGACGTAACGTATTGATTGTTAACCACCCTCCACTCATGGTTCGACAAGATCACTAAGAGAGGAGGACTTATTCAGAGGCTCCATCGCTTGATCACAGTGTCCCGCTCATAAAAAACCCCGCATCAGGCGGGGTTCAAAAAACAGAACTGCTACCAAAATTTAGAACATGAAGCGAGCCATTACACTGCCAACATCATTTTTAGCAGGGTAAGTGGCACTACCGGCAGCACTTTTCAACTCCTTAACGTAAGCGGCAGTGAATCGCAGATTTTGGGCTGGCGCTGCCGATAAAATCACCCGGATTATCTTCACCAATGCGCGCGAGCAGCTGCTCCACAACAGCGCTCGGCGCGGTCACGCTACTGGAACCTACCGCCAGCAGGAACGGCCCCGCGCCCCGCGCCAGAAAAAACAGCTCATGTGGTAGCCAACCGAGCCGCAACTGCGGTGGCTGATCACCGAGGCCAGCCGGGTCGGACGTCACCTCCAGACGCCAGTAACGGTCGCTGTTGATGCTCATGCTGGGCTCATTGTGCAACTCAGTGCCCTGCTCCTGGAGTCGATAGAACAGACCGCTATAACGCCGCATCCACGGCGCACTCTTTGTTGCACTCGACAACAACACACCTTCCAACAGGCTGTTGTTCTCTGCCAGCAGCAGATCGATACGACCGACTGGCAGCTGGGCCTGAGTATCGAATTCGTATACGGGTTTAGTCTCTTGGCTGCGCTGACCGGCGATCTCCAGCCATTGATCAACGGGGCGCGTAGTGCTGCGTGGCAGGTACACCTGCACGGTGGTAACCAGCGGATAACCGAAGGCAAACTCTTCCGCTGTCAGTGCAAAGAGTGGCAACGGCACAACGCAGAGCAACCACATAACTACAAAACGTTTCATGCCGTGGCCTACTCTTGAGTACGTGGTGGCAGTGGCGAGAAGTAACCGATCACCAGCATCAAGCCGCCTACCACCAGGAAGGAGACAATACGCGCCATGGTGCCGATGCCGGACAGATCAACAATGAAGAGTTTGATGACGGCCGCCGCCAGCAGCGCAGCACCGGCAAACCAGATCGGACGTTGTGCCTGACGGGTGGCAACCACCATCACCAGCAGTGCCGTGAGTGTCCAGAGGATCGACGCCGACGCCTGGAACAGCACCGAATCACCCAGTGCCGCCACCGTAAAATCAACACCGCCCCAAAAGTGCACAGCACGCGCCACGGCGGCATTGAGCCAGGCAAATCCACCTAACGCCAACGCGCCGTAAAGTAACTCAGCAGGTGGCCGGTATTTTGTCGGCACATCGCTATCGCGTAACCACAACAACCAACGCGCCAGCAGCAACAGCACAAAAATTTGCGCCAGATCGAGTGGATTGATCAGCGCAACATAGGGTAATGGATCGGCAGCACCATGCCTCAGGCAAGCACCCAACAGCCACACAAACAGATAGAGTGCGATCGGTGCGAGACCCAGGCCAAGATAGGCGTGGGCATGTTGACGCACCGGCCAGCGCAGTGCCAACCCCCACTTCATCAACACCGCCATCACCATGCCCGGCAACACCGCCCAGGCAATCGTGCGCCAGGTCTCCGCCCCCGGCAGCATCTGGCGAATGGCCCAGTCGAGTTCCCAACTACCAAGCACTACCAACAACCACAACCCCAATGCATGCCAGAGCATGATCAACCGTGGCGGCCAGTGCGTTTCGAGTCGCCACAACAGGTAATAGCTCGCCGCCAGCGTCAGCACCCAGGCCAGCCAGCCCCAACCGGCAAAGGCGTGTGGGTGGAGGTATGACTCCAGCTCATAGACCAACAGCAGACACAGCAACGGCAGCAGCCCGAGTGGTGGATAACGCAGCTCCGGCCACTCAATCCGCTGGGCCAGCCATGCCATTGCAACCGCACTGCCGGCAAGCAACAGAATCATGGCATTGGTAATATCGCTACCGTTGAGGTGCGCGTCGATTTCACGACTGCTCGTGCCCAGCCACCAGAGCAGCCCCCACCCCAGCAAAATGGGCGACAGCAGCTGCGCCTTGCCACTGAGCAAGCTGCGATGACGCTGCAGATACCACGCCGAAAACATACCCGCCACACTGATGATGAGGCCACCCAAAAAGATGCCATTCCAGATCGGCATCAGACCAGCGGAATCATACAGCGCCAACAGAAACGCACTGCCAGCGCCAAGCTGCAACAACACGCCAAAGGCACGCGCCAGGCGGCGCTGCTGACGCACACCGATCCATATCAGTGCCGCCCCCTCCATCGCCCAGGCCGCTGCCGTCCAACGACCATCCAGCGCCAGCGGTATGGCCAGACTGCCAAACACCACCCCGAGCGCCAGGAATGCCTCGGTGATCAGCCGCAAACCCGGCGCGGCACGGCGCCACAGTTGCGACGCCAGCACCAGGTAGAACAACGCCAACGCCAGTGCGCTGTAGGCCAGACCAAATTCAAAATCGCTTACCAAACCGGTTTGCAGACCAAAGCCCACCAGCGGCACACCAAATACCAGAGCGCCATCAACATAGCCTTTAAGCTGCGGCGGCTGACGCGAGGCAAACAACACCGCAATGGCGACATAGAGCAGGAAAAAAAACAGCAGAAACGGTTCGGTGCTGGCAAACAGCTCGGGGCGATAAAACTGGTATCCCCAGCTTGCGCCGATCACAAAGGTGAAGAGAAAACCAAGCACGTTGAGTTCACGCCAGGCACGGAACCAGGCGATGCCGAGAATACCAACATTAAGCAATGCAAAATAGGAGAAGAGCATGACGTGTGATCCACCGCCCGTTGAGGTGAGCACCGGCGCGAGGAAACCACCGGCGCTGCCAAACACGGCCAGGACGCGGGCATCCTGCAACACCGCCAGCACTCCAGAGAGCGTCACCAGCGCAACCATGATGATCAAAGCAAAACCAGGCGGTAGTAACTGGTAGAGCTTGGCCGCGGCAAAAACGGTGAGATACAACACACCCATCGCACCACCCTGTAAAACCAAACCGTAATTACCGGAGCGCGCCCGCAATCGCCACCCCAATACCAGCACCGCCAACGCCGCCAACACAACAGCGCTGAGGCGCAACTCGATGGGCAGCAGATTCTGTTCAGCCGCGTACTTAAGCAGGAAGGAGACGCCAAAAAAGAGCACCACAATACCAATCCGGACAACGGGATTGCCGCGCGTAAAAAAACCGATTACGTGATCAAACAGATTTGGTGTGCGTGCTGCTTCAGGTTTATGGGTGGCGCTGGCGGGCGTACTACGCCACGGATTTTGCGACGTGGATTCGGGTTTCATAGCCACGTCCTGACTGACCACCTTAGGCAGCACCTCAATTGGCAGCGGCTGTTGCACAGGCGTAGCTGGTTGGCCCTCGGCTATGGCGCTCTCATCGGCAACATCGGGCGTCCCGGCTGCTGCGGCAAGCTGGGCGGCTTGATGGCGCAACCCCTCTTCGAGCACCGACAAACGCTTTTTATAACCACTGGCCATCACCTCCTGGCGCCGTTCGACCTGAACAATGCGCGCCGCTAACGATTGCACCGTGCCAATCACATAACCCAACGCCGCCCCCATGAGTGCAGGCCCCGGCCCCCACAACACCCCCGCGATGGCCGCGATGAATACGATCAGAACAACTGTCAGCAGCGACATTCCGTCACCCTCATGAATGGCACATGTGCGCCAATATTGATCTCAAAGACATACAAACACCCAAGCGCCTTCACTGGGGTGCCTAATGCAGATGGCGAGGCTAGCCCCACAACATCACGCCAAAAACAGGGCCTCCATTCTAACGCATTGCCGTGGATCTGCCGCTGGCAGACGAACCTAGTAATTTGGAATGAAACCACCAGCGGGGTGATATTGTCATTGCATTCCACCATTCTGCGGCTAAGCTATGCCGTTATCCTTATAAATGAGTTATCTGGACCGTGAAACAGCTAAAAAGCAGCGACATTCGCCTCGACATCAGCCAGCAAAGCTACGCTCGTGGCAAGGCCTATTACGATGAGCAACGAGTGATCGCACTAACCATCGACAATGAAACGGATGATCTGGTCGAGCTAAGTGCAACGGTCCGCGGCAGTGGCAACGCCCGTTACCAGCAGCAGATCGAAATAATCTGGGACGCTGATGACGTCACCATCAATGGCGATTGTGACTGCCCGGTGGGTTATAACTGCAAACATGTGGCGGCCGCCTGCCTGAAATATCTGGCACAGTTTCACCTCTCAACGCCGGGCGCCACACTAAAAAAGGAGAGCACCGCCTGCCTCACCTGGCTCGATGAGTTCACCGCACCAGCCACTGCACAACCGCAACAAAACGCCGTTACCAGAGAGCAGCTCTTCTACATACTTAAACCGACCGGCCAAGTGGGTAAACTCCAGGCCGTTTTTTATACAGCGCGTCTATTGAAAAATGGCCGACTGAGCAAGCCACGCACCATCCACCTGCACAACATCAATGATAGCTATCATCCCGCCCCCTATATTCAGCCGCTTGATCGGGATATAGGCAAACTGCTGCGCGCCAATAACGACAGCTGGCACGTTGTCTTGTTACATGGCGAACTTGGTTTTCTTGCGTTGAGCAAGATGGTGCAGAGTGGCCGTTGCCACTGGCTTGATCTGGAGTCAGTTGCGCTCTACCCCGGCGAAGAGCGTGAACTGGCATTGCAGTGGCAAGAGGATGCCAAGGGTAATAACAAACTCAATGTCGAGATCATGCCCGAAGGTCAGCTGCTACTCACCACACCGGCACTCTATCTTTCACACAAAACCCATAGCGTCGGCCCGGTGGTCAACGCCCCCTATTCCCAGACCCAACTGGAGAAGCTGCTGAACGCCCCGCCGGTTCCGGCGCAGCTGGTCACCGAATTCAGCCAAAAATTGGTGCGCAAGATTGCACCCACACTGCTACCACCACCACAGCAGGTAGAGAGCGAAGAGATCAACGGCGAGCACGCCATCCCCTGCCTGCAACTCTCGGCACGCGAACGCGAAGGTCATCTCTACCATATCCTGCGATTGCGCTACCGCTACGCCACGCACGAGATCATGGCCTCGCCACAAGAGGAAACGGCGCTGCTTGAGATCAACGGCAAGATCATCCGCATTGAACGCGATATCAAGGGCGAGACCGCCGCCTTTGATGAGATCGAGGCATTAGGCTTTAAACCACTGCTCGACCAGAACCAACACGACATCATCTTTCTCAGCATGAGCAACACAAACCCCATAGAGGGCGTAGTGCGCTGGCAATATTTTCTTGCCAAGGTGATCCCCGCGCTCCAGCAACGTGGCTGGCAGGTGGAGTTTGACAGCAGCTTCCAGATGCATTTTCACGAGGCCCAGCAGTGGCAGGCCGAGATTGAAGAGCATGGCAACGACTGGTTTGGCCTGCGCTTTGATGTCGAGGTGGAAGGGCAGTCCATCGCACTCCTGCCACTGGTGGCGCAGGCGCTGGAGCACTACCCACCGGATCAACTGCCCGACATCCTCACACTCCATCTCGGCGGCGCGCAGTATCTGAACATCGCCCGCGAACAGATCGAGCCGATCATAACCACCCTTTACGAACTTTATGACCGCGACACACTGCAAGCCGATGGTTCGCTGCGGCTGTCACGTTACGATGCGGCACGCCTGACCGAACTGGAACAGACCAGCGACGTGCAGTGGCGCGGCGGTGAAGCACTACGCAAACTCGGACAACAGCTCAAAGATTTTCAGGGGATCAAAAAAATTGCGCCGCCCACTGGGTTAAACGCCACCCTGCGCCACTACCAGCAACAGGGGCTCAACTGGCTGCAATTCCTGCGTGAATATGGCTTTGGTGCCATCCTCGCCGATGACATGGGGCTAGGTAAAACGGTACAGACCCTCGCCCACCTGCTGTTGGAGAAAGAGCAGGGGCGCCTCACCAAACCGTGCCTGATCATCGCCCCCACCAGCCTCATGAGCAACTGGCGGCGCGAGGCACAACAGTTTGCACCGGCGCTCACAGTACTGGTGCTGCAAGGACCGGAGCGCCACCAGCTCTTCGACCAGATTACAGAACACGACATCGTGCTGAGTACCTATCCCCTGCTGCCGCGAGATGAAGAACAGCTGTTGTCCCACCACTACCACGCCCTGATTCTGGACGAGGCGCAGATCATCAAAAACCCCAAGGCCAAGGCGTCACAGATCGTGCGGCTGATCAAGGCCGATCAACGCCTCTGCCTTACCGGCACCCCGATGGAGAACCACCTGGGTGAACTCTGGGCACTGTTCGATTTCCTGATGCCCGGTTTTCTTGGCACAACACGCCAGTTCAACACGCTGTTCCGCACCCCCATCGAAGATCACGGCGATGGAGAACGGCGTCAGCGGCTGGCAAAACGGATCGCCCCCTTCATGCTGCGCCGCACCAAAGATGAGGTGGTCAAAGAGCTGCCAGAGAAGACCGAGATCATCCGCACCGTCACACTCGGTAAAAAACAGGCCGCACTCTACGAAAGCATCCGCCTCTCGATGGAATCCAAGGTGCAACAAGCCATCGCCAGCAAAGGGCTGGCACGCAGCCACATCACCATCCTCGATGCGCTACTAAAATTACGCCAAGCCTGTTGTGATCCACGCCTGCTACCACTGGCGCAAGCACAAAAGGTCAACGAATCCGCCAAACTCGAACTGCTGATGGAGATGGTGCCAGAGATGGTTGAAGAGGGACGCCGCATCCTGCTCTTCTCCCAGTTCACAAAAATGCTCGGCCTGATCGAATCCGAACTCAGCAAACACAACATCCCCTACACCAAACTCACCGGCCAGACGCGCAATCGTGATGAAGCGATTGAACGATTCAAAAGTGGTGAAGTACAGGTCTTTCTCATCAGCCTCAAGGCCGGAGGCGTCGGCCTCAACCTCACCGAAGCCGACACCGTCATCCACTACGACCCGTGGTGGAACCCGGCAGTGGAGCGCCAAGCCACCGACCGTGCCCACCGCATCGGCCAACAGAAGGCAGTGTTTGTTTATAAACTGGTCACAGAAAACAGCGTAGAAGAGAAAATCGTCGCCATGCAGGCAAGAAAGCAGGCACTGGCGCAGGGGGTGTACAACAAAACCGAACAGGGTGAAGAGCTGACTCTCACTGCCACCGATATGGAGCAGCTGTTTGCGCCGTTGTAGCGAAATCAGCACGTAAAGTGGGCAGCAACACAACATCCAACTCCATTCGGCGCAATGGGTTGCCCACGCGGTGCGTCACCAGCAACCACAGCGGTTTGATTTTCCGCGAAGACGCTCCAAAAACAATGCGAAGCTGACCCCTTTAGTTGCTTGCGCTGAAGTTTTGAAAGTAAACCATACCATTATTCCTTATTCTTTAAGAACCACGAACAGGAAGGCATTTTACCGAGAATACGCCCCTCATGAACCCGAGCGCAAGCCGCCTTTAATGCTCTAAACATCCTGCACCAAACTCAACGCCATCACTGTGCCAAAACCGTGAGACAATGATTTTGACATGGGATATTTACTGCTCTGACCTTGATGTTGGCTGCTGTCCTGTCGAGGATCGCCATGCTGTTTATCTTGATGGCTAGCGCAACCGTCTTTTCCATCACTGCGCATTATCGATTTTGTAATTTTGTGCGCGCTAACGCTTAGGCTGAGGGGCATTATGGAGTGGTGGATATTTTGTGCTATTCAGAGCACAAAATATATGCTGCTGAATAATGTCCCTCTCAAGCCAATTGTTAGCTCATTTTTTTACCATGGCCCTACAAGAAGCAATCATAATTTTAACAAGCTCCTTACTTTCCCCAACAGGATATGACTTGGAGTTCAAGGAAACTAATCCTATAGGAGCGCTATTAGATTTTTCTTGCACCATAAGACCACCAAGTAGTCTCGCTGCGGTTTCATTATCTGCGAAACCTCTTTTTAAGACTCTTCTGACTCCGGATGCTAATAAATCTGCTATCTGAATACCATCCACAGAGCGAGAATCTAGAAATTTAATATCTTTTCTAACAATTTTCTGGATATCGTACCCTTCTTCATCTTTCAAATGAGGAAATTTCTCCACTAAATATTCAGGTATTTCACCTTTTCCATAAATGTATTCACGCATAGGCCTATAATCGCACCAGTTTAATGCTGGCATAGGCTCTTCTAGAGAAAAGGTCTGTAATAGGGCAGGGCTAAGTTTTTCAAAAGCATCTTCGTAATTCAGCTTTTTCGCCGGTTCTTTCTGATCAACGCGCCACTTAAAGCTTTTCAGAGTATTTGGATACCTCTGAACGAAGTAGCAAATTCCTCTATTAACGACTTCTAGCATTAATATGATTTGACACACCATCTGGGTATAGAGCTGATTTGAAAGAGAATCTATTTGAGACGTAAGGTATCGAAGAGCCTCTTTACCGCCTTCATACAACATTTTATCGACACCACTTAATATTGATGATGCCAGCTTATTCTTATGGTTATCTATTAGCTCTTCTGTATTAAAGTGTGTATCTGTTGCTACACAGAACAAAACTCCTTTCTGCTTGTTAAGCTCATTCAAGAAATTAAAGTATTCATTTTCATCAATTTCATAAAGCTTAATTTCCTCCTGAACTGCGCAATTATTCCTCAGCTTAAGCTTTCTAAGTGCCTCCCTATATTTTCTCTTTTCGGACTCAGGAGTCACATATGAGGCGACAACACACCATGAATTAGTGGCTGCCCCTTTGGCAGTAAAACTCCCAGATTCATCAATAAATATTTCCAATTGAAAACACCTTACTGAGCTAACATTAAATGGACCCCAAAGTGGGGTGATCAAATACCCAACTCTGGGGTATTTCCTACTTTAAAATTTATACTCGGTTGCCGTATGAATGACAAAACAAAAAACATGGCCACGCATAGGTTGTTGGTGTGAAGGCAGGTTATGTTTTTAATCTGGGTGTGTCTGCCTGTTGTGATCTGAATGCAGGGCTATAGGATGCGCTGAGGTACGAAGCGCATCGTGCCCAAAGCACTTCGCGGGGCAGGCTCTACCCAAAGCGCTTGCCCAAAGCACTGCGTGGGGCAGGCTCTTCGTGCAATACAACTGATGCGCCTCCTGCGTCGGCACATCCTATCTCATTACGCCGTTGATATTTACTACACGTGGGATTTGATTCTGACTGGATTGTGTTTTTGATCTTCATGACATGCCCCCATGTATGTGGCTCACTATGACTAGTTGCGGTGTGGTGGTCAACATCAAAAAGAGGCTGGATGACTCAAAGGATATTATAGAGTTCCTAAAAACATCTTTTGATCTCACATTTGATCCTGCCAGGGCCACGCCACCGACCGCGCCCACCACATCGGCCAAGAGAAGGCAGTCTTTGTATATAAACTGGTGACCGGGAACAGCGTCGAAGAGAGGATCGTCGCCATGCAGGTAAGAAAATGGGCATTGGCGCAAGGGGTATACAACAAGGCCGAACAGGGCGAAGCACTAACCCTCAACGCCCCCGACATGGAGCTGTTATTTGCATCGTTACAACACGATGAGTGATCTGGCTAGACTACCCCGGACATACAGCCTCAAATAATGTTGAGGCATAACCGAGAGAGTGTTCCGATGAATGAACAGCAGAAACAAAAGCACTACCCCGCCGAATTCAGGGAGTCTGCTGTCAAGCTGGCAGTGGAGAGTGATCAACCGATCAGCAAGATTGCTGATGAGCTGGGGGTCAACAAGAACACACTGCCGCAAGTTCAAGGCGACGACATACTCCAACCATAACAGGCCTGTCGTGCCTAATTTGCTGGCCCGCGAATTTGAGGTGGCCAAGCCGAACACCGTTTATGTTGCGACATCGCCTATATTGCGACCACAGAGGGGTGGCTCTATCTGGCGGTATGGATAGACCTCTACTCCCGCGCTGTCGTCGGTTGGGCCATGTCGGAACGGATCAATGCCCAGCTGGTCACGGATGCATTGACCATGTCGATCTGGAGGCTTGATGGTACACAGCGATCAAGGCAGCCAATATGCCTCAGAGCTGTATCAGGAGACCCTCAAGGCCAATGGGGTTATTTGCAGCATGAGTCGCA
>JANOSY010000067.1:0-40657 GCA_031416075.1 Tenderia sp. (SeqCode)
TGTGTGACTCTTCGGGAGACCTGCTACTTCTTGCCGTGGGTGTTGCTGTGTGGCGTAAAGTCAGTGCCTTTGCGTACCGGTGACCCCCACCAGTGTGCCGTTTCGGAGTTGTGCGTGCGGGCATTTTAGCATGGGGACTTGTAGGGGGGTGATAGTAATACGACAAAGAGAAGAACACACAAAAAGCCGAAAACGCACAAAAAAACATGCGCTTAGCTAATCTTTACCCCCGGCACGTATTCTACTCATTTTGCGACAAAAAACAGCTATCAAGGCACTTTTACCGGTAAAAAAAGGCTGAACACTGGTAATAAACAGTCATTAATTAACCATTAATAGGGTCTTGACGGGTATTTAATGAGGCGTTAAAGGGGCACGTGGCCCCTTTGTTTGTGGATTTAAAAGTTTTTGATGATCAATTCCGAGGCGCGCTTCGCTTTTGAGCCGCCCCCAACCGTGTAGTTGATATCGACCGATTGGATATTCAGATCAGCAAACACTCCGCGCATCTTGGGGTGGTCGTTTAGACTGATGATCATCTTGCCCTTGATTGACTTTGCCACCTCCGCCAGCGCTTCATACTGTTCCATGCCGAACGCAACCCCATAGCCTTCTGTGTCCCAATATGGGGGATCGGCATAAAAGAGGGTGTAATCCCGATCATATTTAGCCACGCACTTATCCCACGAGAGGTGCTCGATGTAACACCGAGATAGCCGTAAATGTGCATCGCTCAGATTTTCCTCAATGCGCAACAGGTTCATCTTTGGCGGGGTGCTGGGTGCTGTGCCAAAGGTCTGGCTTTTGACCTTAGCCCCAAAAGCGCACTTCTGCAGATAGAAAAACCGCGCAGCCCGCTGGATATCCGTCAGCGTCTCCGGATGTGTCATCTTCAGCCACTCGAATATCTGGCGGCTGACCAAGGCATGTTTGAACTGTCGGTGGAACTCCTCGAGGTGGTGCTGAGTCACCCTGTACAGGTTGATTAGCTCCCCATTGATGTCATTGATTACTTCTGTTTTGGCCGGTTCCTTCATAAAGAACAGGGCCGCCGCGCCGCAAAACAGCTCTACATAGCATTTATGCTCAGGGAATAACGGCAGCAGATGTTTAGCCAGGCGGCGCTTACCGCCAATCCAGGGGATAATAGGTTGGGTCATGTGAGCCTCGTTTATGGTTATTGAGTTGTGATAGGCTTGCCCGGCTGTGATCGCAGCGGGGAAGCCTTGGTTGGCTCACAGGCAGTACACCTGTGTGTTGACGGCCTGGCCGGTGTTGATGCACCGACCTGGTCGCTTCCTTCTCCTTGAAAACCAGCCCGAATGGGCCGATACTATTCATAGCTGTAACGTGCTGAGGCTGGAAAAGCGCCGTGCCAGCGGTTGATCCTGACGTGCATCAGTGACATCCAATGTGGGAGTGGCGACCCACCAGCACGTTTACAGCGTTCCTATCAGAAGCTCATAAAGCCCCCTGTTTTTCAGCGACTCCAGCGGCACCATCGTGCCCGTGCGTACTGTATTGGTCACCCCGGAATAGCGCTGCCCATCCAGCCCACGGGCTTTGATCGCATAATTGATCTTCACCACAAATTTGCCCCGGCGCGCCTCGCCCGGCACCGTAAACACATACAGCAGCCCCGGCTGGTTTTTATCCCACAGCACAGCATCGGGCTGGGCAACAAAATCAGGCAACGCCCGCACAATATCAGCAGGCACATGCTTGCCATCCTTCGCATCCCGCAGGGCATGCATAATATCCTTATCCATCACAGTGATCACCGCCGTGATCGGCGTTGCCCCCTTGGCAATCAGCGCATCCACCACGCCATTGCTCAAATACCCCACCGTGCGTACTTCCCCCAGCGCCTGCTGGCGATCCAGCAGGCCATTGGCCCACGGAGAAAACCCTTGTTGCAGATGAGGCACCAGGCCCTGCGCCCCCTCCAGCGCCGCCCGCCGCAACGGCTCGGGCATGGCCATGATCGACTCACCAAAGGCGATATCCGGTCCCAGCCACGCCTTGCCCACGTTGTAATCCCAGCCGGGGTCGATGCCCTTGGGCACCGGGCCATAGACCTCGCCCGTTTTAACGTTAATGCGCTCGGTAGGATCCAGGGGGGGCGGTTCAGGAACGGTCAGCCCCTCACTCTCAATCTGGCGCTGGCTCAGTGTGCGTACCGTGCAACGGCAGCCCCAGCCATTGGGCGGGTAGTGCGTATTCCACCAAGGCGAATCGATCGGAAATACCATCTCATCCCACGCTGCATGTTGGGGCCGCACCCGGCCATCGCCAGCGGTCATGTATTGCATATAGGGACGACGATCTTTGGTACGTTGCGCCTGCTGCCACTGCCCCGCTGCATGGGCCGTGCGCAGGTTGGTGTCATAAATCACCCGCGTCCGCCAGCCACGCTTGCCGTTGTAGCTCCAGCCATGCTTTTGCACCGCCTCATCAAACCGTTTACGGAATTCGGTGATGGTGGTGCCGTTGGTGATCGCATCATCTACCGCCTGGCGCAGGTCAGACAGCAGCTCCAGCTTGGTCGCCCCCGCCACCGTAAACGCCTTGGCATGGGTCTCGCCGTCGATGGCATCCCAGTAGGGGGTGGGTAGATCGAGCTTGCCCCGGAAGTGGTTGATGGCCTCAGTGAAGGGAACGCTGCCGTATTGGGGGTCAGACATGAGCTACCAGCCACGCATCGGCATGTGGATAGATGGCATTAACAGCATCAATGTGCCACTTAGGAATGCCCAGGCCAGGCAGATCATTAGTGACGGTGACGGCATGCACTATTTTCAATGTGCGATCCTGCTTGCCATATCCAAGTGAAAAATGGATTTTTCTGCCACTGTAGATGTTTTTGAGGTTCCAGCCACGATGATCAAGCGGACGGATCTCGCAGTCCTGCACCCCATTCTTGATTTTGTTGTAGTACTCACGGAAAAGTGGACAAAAGAAAGGTTTATCCATGACCATCACGCACCCCCTTTATTCAGCAATGAGCGAAGATGGTTTATCTTTTGTTTTCCGATCGCTTTTTCTGACGTCGATAATGGCCTGCGGTCGAGCTGATTATGGCCAAAATGCCAACCTCTAACCCACGCGTTTTTTTTATCAACACGTCTATACTGGCAGTCATCAATCGGTTGCCCACGTAGAGCGGCCATTTGCCCCTCTTCGAAAAAGGGCTGCATTGATATATTTACATCAGCCAGCATCATCCACCCCCATCAAACCCCCCACCATCAACGCCTGCTGCGTCAGCTCCCCCAGCCGCTGGTCGTCAATCTTGGGATACATCTCCAGCAGCCCGTCGCGGAACTGCTCCAGCGTCTCCACCCCGTCCAGCAGCGCCCGGATCGGCGCGGCCATGTCAGCAATGATCTTGTCCGCCTCTGTCGCGGCCTGGTCAGTCAGTTTGTCGATGGCGTCACCACCATCTGCACCGGCAAACTCATGGGCGCAATGGGGGCAGCTGTGGGCGTTGAACTGTGCGGGGGGACCAGGCATCGGCCCATCACGGGACAACACCGGTTCGCCATCAACAGGTGCCGGAATTTTCAGCCAGCGATAGGCAAATGAGGCGGGCACATCCATCATCTGGCGCGCCTTATCCAGCGCCTCCACCCGGCTGGTGTTAACATCCTCCTCCTCAAAAAATTCAAACACCGGGGCCACCGCCCCCGCCACGTTGAGCGCCGTGATCCAGCGCATCAGCTCATTCATGGTATCGCAAACGATTTCCCGGTCGGCTTCGGTCACACCATCCGCCCGCGCCGAGTGTGTCTCTGCCGCCGCCCGGCTGCCCTGGCCATTGATCTCGGTCGCCAGAGTTTGCGACGTAAGTGCCTTGCTCATCTCGCGATTGCACGACTGAATCAGCCGCTCCTGAATCGACTCACCGCCCTGGCTCAACGACAACAGCTCTACCGATCCATCATCCGGTATCGCCGCTACACCGTCTTCCACCATGCCCGCCAGATTCTGCGCCAGCGACTTAAAATCATCCGGGGATGCGCCGCGTGGTAGCTTGCCAATCGCCCACGGCACCCCGTATTTTTCGCAAAACTTCACGAAAAATTTAAACCCTGAATGTTTGAATGTGTAGGGCCAAAAACAGGACGAAAACACCGCCACCCCATAGGGATTGTCATACGTCGGCATGTGGCGCGATACCAGCCACTTGTAATCATCCACCACCTCACCGCTCATCGGCTTGGCGCGGGTCCGCAGCAGCAGCTCACGGTCCGGGCCGTAGCGAAACAGCCGCCCCGGTTTATCCAGCAGTCGGGTCGGCATCAGCACATCGCCCTGCTTGGCCCATACCACCTCATGGATGCGCTGGCCGCGCAGCACCGCGCTAAACATATTCCAAAAAACATCGCCCCAGCTCATGCCCGGCGCGGGGCGCTGGCTCATGTATGCCTGGCACAGCTCCAGCGCCCGCAGATCAGCCGGGGCATCGCCACCGGCGCGCAGCCGCCACTCAAAACCCAGCAGCCCGGCACGGGTAGAGCGCAGCTCCCCCATCACATGGCTATCCAGGGCGATGGCCTCAAACACCTCTTCGCTTTTGCCCATCTTGCGCAACACCACATCCGGGTTGGGCAGGAAGTTGAGCACCGAATAAAAATCAGGGTCGTTGTGATGGCTGGCCATCTGCTGCATCAGCGCCGCATTGCCCTTGGCCATTTTTTTTATGTTCTGTTTTTGCATATCAGTATCCTGATGTATCAACGTGATCACGGCGCATTGTGCCCGCCGTCACAATACGGGGCGCCCCCCCGGCGCGGCTGACGGCTAGCATCCACAACATCTGTAGCGCATCCGGCCCATCATCATGGTCGGCCTTTGGCCAGTGGCGCAGCTGCTCAAGCAGCGTAGTCTGTTGGGGGTGAAATCGAATCAAACCGTTTTTAACGTGGGGCTGGAGCGTCTCGATACGCAGCGCCTTGTCGGTATGAGGGGTGATAGCCATCGCCGCCACCGGCACACCCCGCGCCGCTGATCGCTTCACCAGCTCGGTGCGCAGAAACTCCTGAAACTGCACCGCCTCCACGCCCCACACCATGCAGCGGTACTCCTTTTCAAGAGCGATAACATCCTCAATGATTTTGTCCGGCAGCCGTTTACAGATGGCCGCCTCCACCACGTCGAGTACTCCAGTCTCCAGATTCAGGCCGCCCACCAGAATGGCCGACGGATCGCGCCCCTTGTTGTTCTTGCCCAACGACGGATCAACCGCGCCGAAGAAGACCCAGCGCGAAAATGGCTGTATCCAAAACTGCACCTCGCCAAACGGTGCATCCTTGATGCTGATAGGGTCGTTCTGCAACTCGGAGTCAAACGACTCATGACCATCACGGGCACGGACGATCATCAACTTCACCAGCGGGCGGGCAGCGGGCCAGCTCACCACTGCGCCGCGATCCATCTCTGTCTGACGTTGCCGGTAAAACTCTTGCGCATCAGCCTCGCCCTGGTTCAGCAGGATCTCTTCGAACTTGTCCCATAGGTCCATGCGATGGGGCCACTCGATCACGGCTTGGAAGCGCTTGGTTTTCCAGAGCGGATTTTTGAGGATGCGCGACAGCACCGAGTCGTAGTGCAGCACGGTACCGATATAGACCAGATCCATCGACCCATCTGCCGCCCCCAGCTTGAGCACCGTCTTCTTCAGCCAGCCCTCCAGCTTGTCGCGCTGCTCCGGGCTGCGCACGTTCTCGTCATTCTCCAGGTCGTCGCAGATCACCAGATCAGGGCGGTGTGGGCCGTGGCGCAGGCCGCGCATACGCTTGCCGGAGCCGAATGCTTGCAGCTTGATGTTCTGGCTAGTGACAATCACACCCTGCTGCCAGACGCGCCCTTGCCCCACCGCCTCGGGGAAGTCCATCTGTAGGCGGGGGTTGGCTTCGAGTTCGGCCTTAATCGCCTCCAGCATGGTGGCCGCCTGGTCAAAGGCGTCCATGATGATCGGGATGTAGTGCTTGCGCCGGTAGACCACGCACCAGACGGCGAATATCTGCGAGGTGATGGTGGACTTCGCCTCGCCACGCGGCGCGGCGATGCCCAGCATCTGCCCGGCAGGGTTGGCCACCACAGCAGGCAGCTCGGCATATAGGTACTCATGCAGCAAGCTGTTGTCGTATTTGATGTAATGCGGAAAGTAGGTGCGGGCAAAAAACTCCAGGCTCTCGCCACTCTGCTTTTTGCGCTTGGCTGTCGCGATGGGATCGACTTCAAACCCCATCACCTCCGCCTCGATCATGCGGCGCAGATCACCGGCCAGGCTGGCCAGGTCGGTGATGAACTGGCTGGATGAGAGCTTAGCCATCAGCCAAACACCTCGCTCACCCGCTGCCCAAACGGTTCCAGCAGTGCCACGAATGGATCTAGCTGTTTTGGGTACTGCTCTCTGATGAATCTAGCCAGCTCTTCCAGTACACGCATCGCCACCGCCAACTGGGCAATCTTGCTATCGCCGCCGCCGGCGGCCTTCATAGTTTTGGTGTAAGCATCGCTCAAGCGGCTGATCGCCTCCGCTTTTTGGAATGGGCTGCCCTTTTCGGCTTTGATCTCTTCCAGCGTGGATTGAAACAGCAGCGCAAAATCCTCCAGCACCTGGGCAGTGATATCCCCCAGGCTGCCCGCCGCCATGCGACCCGCCGCGCGGGCTTTGTCCCAGTGGTCGCCTGCCTCGGCAGCGGCCTTTTTCCAGGCGCGCGCAGTGGCGTAACTGACACCGTGTTTCTCGGCAGCGGCCTCTAACGGCAGGCGGTCGTACACATACGACGCGCGCACCGCGTTGCGGGTCTCTGGCGCGTGTGCCATCTACGCGCCGCCGCTACCTGAATGGAGGGCGGATTTGATTGACTCGATCAGCAATACCACCCCCACGCTGGTGGCTATCCCGGCAATAGCCCCGTGGCGACCCCCCGCCACTTTCAGGGCGACCACATCATTGCTCAACGAGGTTATCGCCTGGCTTTGTGACGCCAGTTGATTATTGATCCCCTCCAGCTGGCCTTTAATCTCACCCAGCAGCATCATGGTGTTGCCTGATTCACTCATCGCTTAACCCTCTCAAATACAGATTGACACTCAATGCAGCGACACGCGCCGGGCTTGGCGATCAGCCGCGCGGCTAGAATAGGATTGGCACACTCACGGCAGCACGGCAGCCCGTCGATCATCAGCGGCTGCGCCTCATCGGCCAGCGTTGCCAGTACGGCATTCACGCCGCGCTGGTTGAGTTCGTCGGCGTATTGGCTGGCGGTGTCCAGGGGATCAGGGAAGCGCTCAAGCATCGTCTGCCTCCAGCGCCATGACCAGCCCGCACAGGCGTAAAAAATCGCCGGGATCGGCGGTTTGTGAAAACTGATATCCGGTCTTTTCCCATACGCGCTGCACAAACGTAGAACAGACCAGCCCGGCGGCTATTTTGCGGCGGGTAATCTGCGCCCACCACACGGGCAGCAGGGACCAGTAGGAGTATCTCTCCTGACGGTGTTTTAACACCTCAACCCGCAGATCAGCAGGCCGTTTTAAAACCTGTTCCGGCGCGGTGCCATAGTACAGCGTGGCACCACTGGCCAGCACATCCTCCACCCACAGCGATGCCGGTTGCAGGCGATAGCCGATGCCCTCTTTCATCTCCGCCACCCATAACGTGGTATCGATCCAGACCAGCAGCGCCACATGGCTGATCTGCTGGCCGGTGAGAACACGGATGAGCGTGCTGAAAAGACCGCGCCCCTCCGCCATCAGCACGTCGCCGTTCAGTGCAATCTGCCGCATCGCTAGATATTTCACAGCAGTGCGCCGATCCGGGCAGCGGCTGCGCCCACTGTCAACAGATCCGATACGGTCTGGGTAATGTCCGCCCCACTGGGGGCGTTAAGCAGCTCCTGCAACGCCTTATTGGTCAAGCGGGCTTGTAGATCAAACGCAATCAGCAGCTCTTGTTCAGCGGGGGATAACTGGATCAATCGTGGGCAGGTGCCCGGTGTTAGCATGTCACCTGCCGCTTGCGGGCAGATCATCTGGCGCGCAGTAATGTAGGACGCCTTGCCCGCGTCCGCCAGCCGTCGCACATCGTCCGCCCGTACCAGCGCCATTGCCAGCCCACCGCTACTCGTGACCAGGTCATGGGCGGTCGTGCGTAACGTGCTCAACTGTTGGTGCAGCACCGTCATCTGCACCCGTTCATCCGGGGCCAGATCCAGCCGCCCCACTGTCTGCGTCACCGCATCAAATTGGATATCCAGCAACGCCACCCCGGCACTTACCTGGGCAGTATTAATCACAAACTCACGACCACAGCCCAGCAGGGCTAGGGCAAAGGTAACTACGGCTAAAAACGAGAATGAATGACGTATCATGAAAATGATCTCCTTGTTAAAAACTATGTGATAATAAAATCTGCCAACCGCGCCATCCAGCCAGAGGCGAACACCGCCTGTGTTGGATCTCGGCTAATAATCTGCCCGTAAAATAGGCACCGTTGCGCCAGTACCCGCTTATATGCCATCTCAGGCACAGCCCGATTAATCGCTGCCAGGGTAATCGGTCCTATCACACCATCAGACTTAGTCGCCACAGCCTCTTGTAGCCAGCGCGTAGCGCGGTTAACGCCGTGGTTAACACCACAGTCGATCACTAGAGCTTGCAGTGCTGGGTTTTTGATTTGATCAAAACGAGGGGCGGTAATGTAGTCATGGTGATAGATGGCGCGGGCCTCGGCCTGCGTCATCTTTTTCACATCATCGAGCGTCACCGGTTGTTTACGCCACGCCGATAAAACCGCCTGCGTAATACCAAAATTGGTCGGCCCACCACGGTCAGCCTGGTGGTTCACAAACCCACCTTCGCGCCGCAGTATGTCACTAACAATGGAATAGAGATTCATAACGCCACCCGCCCGCCACAATGCAAATTAAAATGGCTAACCACATGCTCACGAGTCAGGGGCTGATAGTGGGGAGGGACACTTGTCAGCGCCTGGGCGCGAGAGGATCGCGAAGGGAGCGCGATGATCTCAGCAGCATAGTGTCGTGGTCGTTTGTTGTGATTAGCCATGTATCAATCATGGCGATAATGAGGGGGATAATGCAGTGGTGAAATGTTTCAAGGCCCCAGCAGGGCAGCGGCTAATTAGCCTACGTTACTATCATCAAACAAGTCAACCTGCTGTCTTGCGGGGATGCGTATTTTACGCAGATTAATAATGTGTCGGCGGGTCAAATTGTTCTGGCGGGCCAGGGTACTCAGCGATTCATCAGCAGCGGCAATCGCCGCATTGCGCAGCTGTTTAAAGGGCTTGCCCGACGTGGGCAGATCCCGGTAGTACTTGCCCGCCAGGGGCGATGCCACCAGCGCCGCAATCGCCGCATCACTGATCACATCACGCAGCGTTGTTTTGCTTTCAATGTGAGTAGGCAATGTGGTCGGCAGACCATGCCGCGCATCCAGCAGCGCGATCGTCTCCGCCAGACCAATCACCTTCACCAGCTCCCGCATCTGCGGCGGCAGCAGGCGCTCATTAATCAATGACAAATCATCAGCCATTAACATTCACTCCTTCACGTTGTGCCCATTTTTTTAGTGATTCAGTGCAGGTGCTCAGGTCCGGCGCAGAGGCCCATTGCAACCGCGCCTTTTTAGTCACCCGGCTGCACCACTTCACCATCGCCGCCTCGCTGCGGTCATGGGCAACACCCTCATCCGCCAGTCGGCACCAAATCGCTGTAATCTTTTCAATCATCGGCTGCCGCCACTCAGATGCGCCGCGCGCCGCGCTTTTGGATTTTGGCTTAAACCCTTTTTGTTTCATCGCCTCCACCGCCTGCGCCAGCTGCGTGATGGTCATCGTCGTGGCAGAGATGCGGCCCTCTTTAACAGTCGCCCCGTACTGGGCCAAAAAGGCCCGATACAGGTCATCATCAAAGCCCAGCTGCTTCTTACCGATAGAGAGCAGCTGGTACTGTTTGGCGCGGGCTGGGGAGGGTTTAGTTGTCATCTATTCTGCCTAGTATAATTATCAAGGTTTTTGTCTATTACACTGTTGGGCGTCTCTACAATGATCGTTATTTTCACGTCTCTGGTGCATCGCAAAAACTCGCTCATGTCCATGTCATTTTCTCGCTTTTCCTCTGGTAGGTCTTCGCCAGTGCGCTCCCACCAATCTCCGCCAGCGAGAGACTGAATTTTATATATGTCGTCCAGCGTAAAGAGGTCGCCGGTCTTAAATTTGTGTGTCTTTTGAGTCTTTGCCATATCTCTCTCCGATCATCCGGTAGAGAGCAGCTGGTACAGTTTGGCGCGGGCTGGGGAGGGTTTGGTTGTCATACTTTTGCATCTGAAATCTTAAATGATGCAAATAGCCGTTCTTCTGCTTGGCAAATAAGCTCCATAAATTGCAGATACTCTATCTCGGTAATCCCGTAGTCATCGCCAGGCAGAACATCGCTCAGTATTTTTATGGCTGCCCCTACCTTAGCCTTATTTGTTACCTTGATATAATCAGTCTCGTTAATGTCAAGCGCCCTATTACGCTGCTGAAGTACTAACGGAAGATCACAACCAGCCAATGCGCGTTTGGCTTTATTGGTATCAATCTGTGATGTTCCATCGACAGATTCTATCTGCTCAATTAAATCAGATAAAACACCATGTAATAATTCAACCTCGGTTTTTGATGCAGGCATAATTATTTCGGTATCCTGCGCTGGATCACCAAGGATCATCGTTCCCGCAACATAGATGCGCAGCTTTATCTCACCGTACTCACTGGCAAGCAGCTCTGCTTTCTCTCTGCCATCTCCCGTGTACCAAAGCTGCCAACCGCTGACACGGGTGCAGGTTAACTCCAGGCCATAAATCGCATCGAATAGTCTGATGCGTTTACCATTAAACGCTACATCAATATCATGGTAACTACTCATCATTTTCCCTCTCATCTCATCCTGTATTTAATCTGCAATGCCACAGTAGTAGCCACGTTTTTTGACACCCTCGGCACGATAACAACATTCAGCGCCAGCGCCTTGCCCTCTAACATTATATAAGGCGCTATCATCGGTATCACCCCACCATCGCGCCACTGGTATCCATCCACCACACCGGTGATGATGCCGCTGCTGAACGTGCCATTGTCATAGGGCCGCCAGCCATAGGCGGCATAGCGTGACTGAGTGGATTGGCTGTTGCGATACATCCCCGCTGTGATGAAGCGGCGATTATCCATCTGCCACTCCAGCCCGAGGCCAGGGTTGGAGCCATTTTTGCCGGAGGTAAACGGATGCCAGCTGACCCCTCCCACATTCAGCCAGGTGCTGTCCGCCACGGCGACCGGCGCTGCTAATGCTATCGATAATGCCAGTGCAAATTTAAACATGGTGACCTCCGTGGCTGCTCATCAGTCCAGTGCTACCACACACTGGAGACCGCTCGTATTACTGGTGGGCGGTTTCGCAAAAGGCCCGTTACGTGGGCCATTCGGCATTGCCTCGGGAGAAAGAGTAAGCCCGATCTTTGCTGCTGCTGATGGTCGGCTCAGTCAGCGCACCGGCGCGTTAGCGCATGGAGTTTAAAGCGCTGCTATGTCAAGCGAAATTGGCTGATATTGGTCAGAATCGCCTACCCGTTCATAAACCCGCATATACATTTTTGAACCGGCAATTCTCATCGAATCACTAATGGCCTGCATGGCGCTAAGCCATTTTTCGTCATGAATGTTGAGACTTTTAAGGCCGAGTATTCTGCCAGTACTGACCTTGCCCTCAGCATCGGTTTTAAATGCATGATCGACCAGTGCCTTGACGTTTGCGGGAGAGCCTTCGGTCCATTTATGGATGCACTCATCAATGAGCGTCTTGGCTACCTGCAACCGTTCATCAAATACAATATATTCAGAGACGGAGCGTTGCACCTTATACTGCCCATCAAAACTGGACAGCGTCACGTTGCCCTTGTTGCCGCCGACCTTGGCCCCGTATTTCTCGCCAGAAAGCTCGATGAATGCCTCAATATCGCCCATCGCTCCGGTCTTGAATTTTAACAGTGCTGTCTGTTGAGCCAGTGCGTTGGCGACAATCTCACGCACCAGCGTGTCACGGTCACGGTCGATCTCTTTCACCATTTCAGTAGGCACTAGCCGACCTTGCGTATCGCGCATGTGCCCCTCTGGTATGTGTTGCTGTTTTAATGCGGCGTTGCTCATGGCGTTACTTCCTCTTGTTGGTTTAACTCAATTTCGACCTGTTTCAACAGGTCATGGATACTCAGTTTTTTAAGCGCTTTTTCACGGCGCAGCGATGAGAGTGCGCGTTTGCGTCCTTGTCGATGTCGGCGCTGTTGGTGGCGTAGTAGTAGCCGCCCGCATCGCCGGAGGTGTGAACGATCGGCTCACCATCACGCTGTAACTGCGCCACAATTGAGCGCAGCAGGCGGGTTTGATTGACCTTAAGCGCAGGAATAATGGGCCGCCCGGTCACGTGGTGATACAGCTGGTACATGGTGATGCAGTTGCCCGGCCCTTTGTGTTCGCGCAGCAGGCCGCGCACGGTGAGTATCATCTGTTCGCGGTCCAGTTCCGCCCTCATTGAGCACCCCCTTTTTTGCGTCCCAGCAATCCGCCCAGGTGTTGTGCCGCCAATGCCTTACGGGCAGCGACATCAACCTTTTGTGGTCCGGGCTGTTCGGTTTTTTGTGGGCGGTTGCGCAGTCGTTGCTCCTTTTTCTGCTCCTGTTGGCCACTGGCCTTTTGGCTCATGTTAGCGACGATGCTAAACAGATAGTTATGGTCAGCCAGTGGCAGGCGCAGCTTGTCCCGTGCGGCCAGGGTGATGTCCAAGCCGTCGCGCCAATACTCCAGCGGGGCGGCCCAGCTGCTGCCATCACGCTGTACCTCGGCGGACTGAATGGCCGTGCCCAACTCGCCCAGGCGGTTGGCTAGCGCGTCCATGCGCATCGCCCGCTTGGCAGGACTAAACAGCCCCATGTATTGAATGATGCGCGACCCCAGTGTGGGGGCGATAGCCAACGCTGCCCCCAGCGCCTGGCGCGCCGCCGCATCCGTTAACGCCTGCTCCAGCGTGAACTTATAACCACAGTCCGGGCATACCCCCAGCAGCGCCATTAGAATGCCCTCCAGCCAATACGCAGATAGAGCGGACCGATGATCAACGTGATGGCGCGGGTCAGCGGTGAGCGACTGGTGGAGAGGTTGAGCCAATGCACCCGATGCCCCAGCAGTACATTGTCATGCCACAACGTGCCGGGGGTACTCAGTCCCACAAACAGCTGCCAGCGTGGCCCGATCACGCCCACAATGGGCCGGGTATTCATGCCGCCACCTGCTGGGCTTTGAGCTGTTCCCACAACACAATAAAACCGCAATAGGCCCGTGCTGATGTGGTGGGGTTATCAAACAGCGCCAGCGTCTCATCGTCCGGTGTTGGCAATCCCCAGCCATTGCCGCGTGAGGGCAACAGGTGGTATGCCTCGACCGCCAGCGCCAGCCGGTCATAATGTTTAATGACGTCGATGATGCGTTGTGCCGGAGGGGGCAGGTCGTATGCTTGATGGATGGTGTATTGCAGGGCGCGCTCGATGTCACCCACCACGTGCGATAGGCGGGCGATGTTTTTTAACGGGCTGACGATGTCGCCGATGTAGGCCTCGTGTGCATCATGCAACAGGGCATACAGCGCGGCGCGGCGGTCTTTGGTCTCATGCAATACCCGAGTCGCTACCCAGCAACTGTGCTGCGCCACGCTGTAGCTGATGCTACCGCTGGTGTGGCCATTAAAACGGGACTGGCGCGACAATGACCAGGCAATGTCATGGATGTAAATCTGCTCAGGTTTTGGGTTGACCAGGTCCACCACCATGCCGGAGTGTGTTTCAACCGTAAACGCCAAATTATTCATCATCACCCCCATCGCGATAATCGTTGGCACGTAGCAGTGCCGCCAGGCCGATACCCAGGCAGACGCCGAGTACCACACACAAAAAACAGACTAGTAAAAATTGAGTGTCATACGGCATTGTCATGCTTGCTTCCTCCAGGATTTACGGGGTGTCCAGCAGTGGTGTTTCATCCGTTCGATGAACGCGCCATCGCGGTGCTGTGCAGTGGCCGGGATCAGCGCGTCATGCTCGGCCTCCGCCAACTCATGCATTACCGCCTGCTGTATCGGGAGTAATGGCAAAACATCATCCTCACTGCACGCCTCGCTACATACCTGGTTAATAATCTCTTGTGGATGCAGCAGAAACGTATCAAACAAAATCCCACGATGCAGGATGGCTGGCAGGGCGATATAAATGCCACCCCAGTAGTGGATGTACTCATCGGGAAACGTTGTCATGGTCACGCCCTCGCCATCTTGGTAAAGCCCAGCGCCTGCTGGCCCACCTGGAAAATAAGCTGTGCACTAAGCGGGATATTTTTAGCCAGCCCAAAATCGCGCACCCCTGGGATCAGTGATTTACACAGCACCCGCATCGAGCCGCCGCACATCTGCCAGAAGGCGTCGCGGATCTCGTCCGTCACCTCGCTATCATCAGAAAAGGCGGCCTGCACTACGGCGTGGGCATCATCTTCGGTGATGGTTTTGATGATCGGCGGCCAGTAGTTGACACGGCTGCTGATCTGGCCAAAACGGGAATCGTCCAGGCCGCGTTTGTTGTCCGGGCGCAGCATGTTGTTGAGTCGTGCCGTGCCCGACAACACCACGCCAATCTCGGCGTTGTCGCTGATGCGGCGGATGTACTCCAGCGTTTGCGGTGTAACGTTGTCCGCCTCATCCAGGATCAGCAGCGCATCGGTGCCGGTCAGGCGATTGATGATCGCGTCCATGCGATCAGCCTTGGTGCCCTGGCTGTTTTTACGCATCCCCTCGACCTTAGCCCCTGCTTCGCGCAGCAGGTGGTCCAGCATCACCAGGGCGGTCATATCGGGCACGGCCTTGATCAGCAGCACGTTGTCGTGGGTCTCTTTGTAGCGCAGCAGCGCGGTGGTTTTGCCGGTGCCCACCGAGGCACTGACGATGCAAAAAGAGCGATACAGCCGCGCCCGTTTACAGGCGGCCTCCACTGCCCGATAGACGCTGGTCGGCACAAACGGTGTGCTGCGTTTGCGCTTGGCCTCTTCCGCGTGACGCTCGATGGTGTCGAGCATCGTCTGCACGTCGCGGCTCACTGGGCTGGGGTATTTGCCGCGCAATATCTGATTCAGTTTTGTGGCCTTGATGGCGGTGCGGGCGCACAGCCACGCCTGCCCGAGCTGGCGTTTGTTGAGGTACTCCAGCACCTGCCCCACGTCGCGGATGTCCTGCTCGGTATACACCTCGCTCCACTCGGTCGGGGTGGTGAATGTTTGATCTGTATGGTCCATCTGATAAACTCCCGTTGTAGTTAGTAGTTAGTGTCAAAAATATCCAGCGTGATCTTGGCGCTGGTGGCTGCATCGGGGCCGGGTGTTACTGCACTCGGCTCCAAATTTGTGTATATCAATCCCTCGTCTTCGTGGTTCTCTACCATCAATCCGCCACCCTCATTCAGGGCGTCGATATCGGCCTGCACATCTACGTGGCTGATGGATAACGCCGCACGGGCTTCGAGTTCGTTTTGTTTGTGTTTGAGGCGGCCAATCTGGCCATCCAGGCGGCGCTGTTGTGCCTCGGCAATGCGTGAGGCGGGCAGGTAGTCGGCCTTGCGGATTAGCCCGGCGTCACATATCCAGCGGCCATCACGGGCTAGGATGCGCACGCTGCTGTCATCCAGCAGGTCATACTCCACCACCAGGGGTTCGCCGTTGTAGGCCACCAGGGCGGCAGACCCATATTCGCGGTTATGCAGGCGCACCGACTGGCGCCCCACTACCCGATCAATGCGCGGCCGCACAATGGCATCGCTGGGGGTATGCAGGGGGCACTGTTCACGCTCGGCCCAGACCTGCGCCGGGGTACGGCCATCCAGCCCTTTATGTTCGCGGTGGTGGTATTTGTCGATCCACGCCGCCAGCCCGGCGATGTAGCTTTGCAGGCTGGGCAGTTGGCGCTTGCCGGTTTTTACTTCGCGGGTGATCAGTTGCAGCGCTTCGGCGGCCATGTCAGCACCGCAGTAGGTGGGCAGCCGTTTGCCAAAGTCGCGCTCCATCGTGCCAAAAAACCGCTCTACCTGCCCCTTGGCCTTGGCGTTGTAGGGCAAGGCAAACATCGCCTCAATATCAAATCGGGCGTAATAACCCACGCTCTCATCGTTCATCATCTTGCTGGCATAGCCGCTGCCGTTATCGATGTGCAACATGGCGGGTACATGGTCATGGCCCACCAGGGCGCGGCTCAGGGCAAACAGGGTGCTGTGGCTGCTCTCTGATTCACTGATGTACCAGCCCGCAATGTAGCGGCTGCCGACATCGATCCAGACCGTCAGCTCAGGCCGCCACACATCACCGGTAAACGGGTGGGCGATATAGGCATCCACGGTGTGACCGTCGCCCTGGTAGATAAACCCGGCCGGGATGCAGCCGGTATCGCGCCGCACAAAGCCGCGCTGGCTGTTTTTGTAGAGTCGTGCCCCCATTCGTGCGGATGATTTCTCGCGCATATTGGCAGGCAGAGCGTTGATGTAGCCGCGCACACGGGCGTCGCTGGCATCGCTAAATTGGTGCTCCTCACGCAGCTCGCGGGCGATGCTGCTGATGGTGCGTTTGGTTGGGGTATTCCAGAGCCGGTAGGCCAATGCCTCCCAGCCGCCCACCTTGCGCTCGCTGCCCTTATGGGCAGGGGCAGCGGCGACATTGTCACCGCTCAGGTGTTGGCGATATTTATCATCCCAGCGGTAAAACGTGGCCCGATTGGGGCAAGCCGGTTTGTTGGGTTGTAATGTGGCCAGCGCCACCATCACTGTGGCGGGCAGTGCCTGGGCAGCATGCTGCGCCTCAAACACGGCGATGGCAGGGTTGAGTGACTCCCCCCGTGCATCGCCGCGCAGCTTGCGCACGAATCTCATCACCACCACCAGGGCGTCGCGTTTGGCCTGCTGTTTACTGTTCAGGTGCACGGCGGTATCGGTGTGGTCAACAAGGCGCAAATGAGGCGCAGCAGGCAGTGCCCGTGCCATCACTTATCCCCTTTACCTTTGCGGGGTGCAGGCACCGGGGCCAGATCCACCTGCCGCAGGCGGGCGCGCATCTGGGTATCGTTGCTAAATTGCAGCGCCAGCCGTTTAGCCCGTTCTACCTCCAGTGTGTCAAGCTCTGGCGGGAAGACATCCACATCACCCTTAAAGCTGGTGAAGGTATCAAACCCTTTATCAAACAGCGCCTGAGCCGTCGCCAGCAGCCCTTGCAGGCCGTACATCAGCGGGTGTGAGATGGCGTCGATATCGGCAGCGCTGGTATCTTGTGGCAGCAACGCCACCCGCTCCATCACCTCTTGCAGGGTGCGGGCATTGGCGCGCAGGGCCTCGGTCTCCTCCAGCACCGCCCGGCGCAGCTCCTTTATATAGAGTGGTTGCTCAGGCAGGGCGCGGGTACGGCGGGCCTCTTCGTCCAGCGCGGCCACCCGGTCACTCATGCGGTCGTTCTTTTTGAGTTCGTTATCGAGCTGCTTGCGGAGTTGGACGATCTCTTGCAGCTGGTCGCGGCTGGTACTGTCGATGTTATCCAGGGTGCCGTCATTGAATAGATCATCTACCACCTGGGCGGGAAGGCGGGTTAAAACGTCGAGCTTGCGCCCGACCAAATCAACGGCGCGCCGTTGATTTGGCTTTGAGAGTGACGCCACCAGAAAGGCTGCTCTCATCGCCTCGCGGGCTGTGTTTGGATGGGCCCCGTTGTCTTTTAGGCGGCCCTCAAAAGCCCCGTGCCCCAATTCGCGTTTAAGTAATATGTAAAAAAAGCCAAGTTCAATTTTGGATTTCGCAACACCCCCCTCTTTCTTTCTGGTGCCCTCCTCAAGGGCTGCGCCCGTAAGCGCCCGTCCATCGTGAATGGGTAGGTCAAGGGTTGTGTCATCATTTAATGATAGCAGGCTGTTTACCAGCGCCTGCGCCTCATCGTCATAATCGATTGCGGCGGGGGTGGTTATTTTTTTCTGTTCCAGCTCGCCTTCGATGACGGTTGTGGTTTGTTTTTTATTGGTCATTGGTTCATCTCCAAATATTTTGCAAATCCGCGTTCGAGTTCCGCGTAAATAATCATCAAGGCGATCCCGAATGACGCCGTCTCAACGCCCCGTGCCGAGTCGTTGGCGCTGCTGTATTGGCGATGGGTGTCGATCCACTCATTCAGCGCTTCGCCCAGCAGTGGTTTGCCATCCTTGATGGGTACGTCTATGCCATATTTGTCTGGCCATGAAACAGCCTTCGCGATGTACTCGCGCAGTAGTTCGTTCGATGGCATTTCTGCCGCCCAATTAATTTTGTCGCTCACTTCAACCTCCCAGTCGTTTACGTAAATTCCGCTCGCGGTGTGCGAGGCGGCTCTTGTTTAAAATCGTTTCACCCAGCTCGGCGGCAATCGCCTCTTGTTCATCCATCACAAACAGCCCCAGTGCGCCGGTCAGCACCTCCAGTGGGGCCAGGTTGCCGTGGGTTGCCCAGATATAGGCGGGCAACATCTCGGCAGGAAAGGGCCGGTCTTCGGCGCTGGTGGCCAGCCAGCCGTTGAGCTGGCGAGGGGTAATGCTCGGGCCGTCTGGCAGGCACAGGTTCATGCGCTCCACCACCCGCTCGCGGCTCACGCCATGTTTTTGGGCCAGCTTGGCGCTCTCTCGCAAAAACACCCGCAGCTTGTCGCGCACGTCCAGGTCGGGGGCGTTGGCGGCCCGATACTCTGGCTCTACCTGCGCCAGTTGCTGGAACAGATCGGGCTGTTCACTGGTAAAAGATTTGCCCGCTCTATCCACTGACGCGGCCACTCGGCTGGGCTAGACTTTGGTCACGACAAACATGCAAGGCCCAGGAGGTGAGTGATGAATAGCAATAACGAATGGCGCGGTTACAGCGTGTACGAGGATGGTCTGGCTCAGGAGCTGATATGCGGCTTAACCGAGACAGAGGTGCGCCAACTACACGCCAGACTGCAACAGTTAGGCGCCGCAGGATGGTTGGATTTTTTGAGCACATACGGCTCAACCTGCGCCCGTTACTTAGGTGAATCCGCACAGGGTCGGTCATCATTTGCACATGACGGCGAAGCGCTGCTTCATGTGTACGGCGCGATATGGTTGGCGCAGATAGCCGCCCAGTTTGGTCACCGCTTTGATGATCCTGATCTTCAGCAGCCTGGCCATCTGCGCGAGTCACGCGCGGCCCGTGGTCGGCTGCTGTTAGATGCCCAGCGCTTTGATGTTGAGGAGTGGCCGTTTGATGAGCCGTCTGATCTTCAGAACCCGTTTGTTTAGTCATGGTGGGCCACCGCATCAGGCAGAGATACGGGCATCAGTAGACGGCCTGCTGGATCGGCTGGACCGGCTGGAGATACGGTTATCTCAACCGTCCGGTCCGGGCAGTCAGCGTGATAGCGGGCACCATTAACCGTCACCATGCCCTGGGCATCGGGCTGCCGAGTGATCACCTTGGGCTGGGTTAACAGCTCCAAAAACATCACCAGCGCCTCGGCATTGCTCACCAGCTGGCGGGCAGCTGCCAGGGCACCGGCATAATCACCGCACTCGTAGTTGATGATGGCGGTGGCGGTGTCGCGCTCTACCAGCAGCAGGGTGATGGAGGGAATGGTATTCATACCGCCACCCGCCGCGCAGGCCGTGAGGGTTGTGAATACCGGCCATCAGGCCACAGGCGGCGCAGCGCGATACCGGTCTTGGCTGAGATGGTGCTGGCAATGTTGTATGATGTAGCGGTGCCGCGAGTCACCTGACTCACAGCGGAGCGCTCCACGCCCAGATGGTCGGCAATGCGGCTGGGGGGCCAACCGCATTTGATCAGGGCGGCATGAATGTCGGCGTAGTGCATACGTGGACTCCTGTAGTGTTTGGCGGTGTTACAGCACCGCCTTTTATTGGTGTGGTTAACTGCATTTATTTAGCAGGTGATGGAATGATAGGAACAAACGTTCCTTGGGTCAAGAAGAATGAGCGATGAAGAGGAAAATATTTTCCCCTATGGGGTGAGGATCAAGGAGGAGCGTGAGCGCCTGGGATTTACGCAAGAATATTTTGCCGCCCTGGGCGGGGTAACAGCGCGGACTCAGCGGAATTACGAGCTAGGTAAGCGGGTGCCAGATGTTGCCTATCTGGATGCTGTGGCCAATACAGTGGATATTCAATATATAGTCACGGGTGAGCGGTCCGCACGTAAACAATCGACGCGCTCTATCATCGCGGCACAGCAGAACGATGGTTATCCGGTTGAGGCTGAGACTGAGTTGTTGCTCAGCCCTGACGAGGCGGCGCTACTGGATAACTACCGTCGCAGTCCTCCAGAAGGAAAGGCCGCCATCAAAGCGACGAGCGCTGCGCTCGCGCAATCGGGCGGAATGAAAAAAGGGAGGCAGGCGGGTTAATAATGAAAGAGATTCTCTGTCATTTTTTGGGTCACAAATGGAAATTCGTCCGCGTCAGCCTTGAGGGTGACAAGGTTTTTATATGTAAGCGCTGTGGTAGGTATGTAGCTCATTAAAACATTAAGCGATCGGCAAATGGTGTCAGAGGGAATAGCGCTAACACCTGACGATGAGCTGCCGGATTGATGCGCTTGCGAGCAAGGGAATAAAAAAGGATGAGGTAGGCTGAAAAACAGGCAAAACAGAACAGGCCAGCCACACGCCTGTGGCGGCGATTAGAGGGGTTTAGTGCGGTCGTTATATATGTGCGCTGGCGTTGAGCGTTTTTAAAAGGGTTTTAAATCGGGTTAAAGGGGGTTATGGCATGACGGTAGGCGTGAAGGTGTTGGTTTTGGGTTTGGTGGTGGGGTTGGCCGGGTGTGTGGCTATGGCTCCGTACAATCAGTCGCAGGATGACCTACGCGCTTCGCCGGATAAATTCGGCGGCAAGCAGCTCGTCGAAGCTCCGATAAGTGCCATCATCAATAATAGCTACCAAGTGGCCAAGCATTGCGACGATCACCCTATTTTTGCAGTGGCACCCGACGGGCAGGAGATGACTGCCACGGCAATGATCTCGGGTTGGTCCGCACCGGCGTATCTGGCCGTGATTGACGTTGTTGCCGTGGGAGATAGGACGGAAGTCGCATATTGGGGGCAAAATTCAATATGGAGGCAGCGGGCCTCGCAATGGATCGAGCAATTGAAGAATCCCGGGTTGTGCAAATCAAGCCGCCAAGCAGGGTTGACTCTGCCCACGCGGAATGATTAATCAAGGAGGGTGTGGCAATGAAAGAGATTGGTGCCGAGATCGCATTCGAGCTGATGTTTGAATTGCTCAAAGGGCCGTAGTAAGTAGGGTGGGCACGTTGTTTGTGCCCACGCCATCCCTTTGTCGTTTCATGATATAGGCATCACCCGCGTTAGATCTCACTGTTGGGCACCGCAGGAATAACCGTGGTCGGTACGTCCTGCCATTTGCCCCACATCGTCCACTTTTCCCAAGGGTCTTGTTGGCGGCAACGCCACTGCAATACCGGTTGCGTTGTCGTTGTGCCTTCCGGTATTGTCCATCGCAATTCAACCATCGTCTTTCCTCTCCGGGCCAGCCCGTAGCCGCGCTCCATAGACCGCGTTTAATAGCAGGTAGGGTGGGCACGTTGTTTGTGCCCACGCCATGTACATGTATTGGTCTGTTATATAGGTGTGGTGGTTAGAGCATGATGTAGACCCTCCGGCCTGATCGACCGCTATTGACGAAACTGCCCGGCCACCCCATGCTATAAAAAACACCCGCAGTATGCAGTGGTGAAACATTTTGCCGCTGCCGCCGCCATCCCCCCGTCGCCATAATTGGCGACATGAATACACAGCACACCACACAGCAAGACTTCAAAGGCTTCGACGACTTCGTCGAGCTATTCCGCGCGGGCGATCATGTTGACGCCAGTGGTGTAGCGCGCACCTGGACCACTGATGAGCTGGACCAGATGGTGGCTAACCATTCCGCTGCCACCGCAGCCCCGATTGTGATCGGCCACCCTGAACATAACGATCCGGCCTTTGGTTGGATTGACCAGGTCAAGCGGGATGGCGATTCGCTGCTGGCTAAATTCCGCGATGTCAATCCGGCGTTTGCCCAGGCGTCGGCTGATGGTGCCTACCGCAAACGCTCAGTCCGTATATATAAAACCCCCGCCAACACCTTCGCCCTGGAGCACGTGGGATTTTTGGGGGCCAAGCGTCCGGCCATTGCGCTCAATGCGATGAACTACACCACCGCCAATGCCGCAGAGGTCTTTGACTTTGAGGCCGACTGGTATACCCCCAACGTGGTGGCTCGCATGCTGCGCCGCCTGCGTGATTGGTTGATTGGCGAGCGTGGTCTGGATGTAGCCGATCAGCTGCTGCCAGATTACGAGATCACGAGCCTGGATAACCACGCCAATGAGCTGTTAACCCAGTCAGAAAACGCACCGCAAAACAATCCCATGTTCACCGCCCCCACAGGAGAAATAACAGTGACCCCAGCAGAAAACCAAGCGGCTATCGATGCCGCCGTGGCCGCCGCGCTTGACGCCAAGACGGTCGAGTTCAGCGCCCAACAGACCAACCTGCAACAGCAGCTGGATGCCGAGCGCCGTAAAAACAAGGGCATCGAATTTTCCGCATTCATTCAGGGCAGCAACCTGACCCCGGCCCAGGCGACTGGCGCGGTGGATTTTATGGTGCAACTTGATGATGGCGCGACATTTGAGTTCAGCGCTGGCGATGGCAAAGCCCCGACCCAAGTCACGCCCCTGAAATGGTTCCGCGATTTTGTTGCCGCGATTCCGCAGCAGGTAAAGCTGGGGCAGACCGACACCGGCGCTGAGCTGGACATGAGCGACCCAGTCGCGCTGGCCGACGCAGCGCAGGAATTCCAGGCGAGTGAGAAAGCCGCCGGGCGCGACATACATATCAGCGCCGCGATGCAGTACGTCACACAAAGGGGTAAATAATGAGCAATCCAATTCTTACAAGCAGCTTCGTCGCCGAGGCGGCGATCAACAAATACCGCATCGTCAAACACGGTGCGGCCGATGGGGGCGTGGTGCCTGCAGGTGCGGTGAACGATGCGATGTTTGGCGTGGCCACAGAGATCGATGCCGCCATCGGCCAGCGTGTCGATGTGATCATCGTCGGCGAGGCCCTGATCGAGTCTGGCTCAGTCATCACTCGTGGTATGGCCCTTACGGCGGATTTTTTTGGTAGGGCAACGCCCGCCGTCCCGGCGGCGGGCGTCAACAATCGCATCATTGGGTTTGCGCTGGCCAGCGCCACCGTCGGCGATATTATCCCCATGCTGCTCTCGCCCGGTTACATCCAGGGTTAATTAATAGGAGATTTAATAATGGCTAACGCCCCGTTTCCAATCCAGCCTGAGCTGACCGGTATCGCGATTGCGTACCGCAATAACAAACTCATCGCCGATGAGGTGCTGCCGCGTGTGCCGGTGGGCAAACAGGAATTTAAATATTTAAAACAGACCTTGGCGGACTCGTTCACTATCCCCGACTCAAAGGTT
The DNA here is from genome assembly GCA_031416075.1 of Tenderia sp. (SeqCode). Lineage (GTDB taxonomy): Bacteria > Pseudomonadota > Gammaproteobacteria > Tenderiales > Tenderiaceae > JAKFXL01. Next base: position 23,646 of record JANOSY010000067.1, read on the forward strand.
GGGCGCAAAAGCAAGCCCAATGAGGTGGACTTCAGCGCCGCCGAGTTGACGGCGAGCACCGAGGACTGGGCACTTGATGATCCGATCCCACAGGTCGACATCGACAACGCTCCAGCCAATTACGATCCGCTGGGGCGCGCTACGGCCAGCTTGATGGACCTGATACTGCTGGGACGCGAGAAGCGCACCGCCGATCTGGTGTTCGACGCCACTCAGTATGCGGCGGCCAATAAAATCACACTCTCCGGTGCCAGCCAGTGGAACGACGTCAACTCCGATCCCGTGCTCAACATCATGAACGGGTTGGATGCCTGCATTATGCGCCCGAACATGGGCGTCATTGGCCGCGCGGCATTCAGCCGGTTGTGCATGCACCCCAAAATCTCCAAGGCGGTGCTGGGCAATGGCGGCGACGTGACCATCGCCACCCGCCAGGCCATCGCTGCGCTGTTTGAGCTGGATGATCTGGTGGTGGGCGAAGGGTGGGTCAATGTCGCCAAAAAAGGCCAACTGGCTAGTTTGGTGCGCGTCTGGGGCAAGCACATGGCGCTGATCTATCGCGACAAAATGGCGGACACCCGTGGAGGCACGACATTCGGCATCACCGCGCAGTTCGGCACCCGCATCGCCGGTTCCGAAACCGACTCCAGCATCGGCATGCGCGGCGGCCAACGTGTACGCGTTGGCGAGGCAGTCAAGGAATTGATCACTGCCAATGATATGGGCTTCTTCATCCAGAACGCTGTAGCGTAACAGCGTAACAACCAGGCACAACACTCCTGGCAGACCCACGCCGGGGGTGGTTTACCCAAGGATTAAAAACATGGCCAAGCAAACGTACACAGTGTTAACGCCGCTCCTGCATGACAACAAGCGCTATGAAATCGGCGCGATGATCATACTGGAAGATGGCGCAGAAAAGCAGCTCCTTGAGGCGCATGCGATTGAAAAGCCAGCCCAAGATAATGCCGATGAAAAGCCTGAAAAGTCGGCTAAAAAATAAGTGAAGCTGTGGCATCCAAAGTTATGCAACTGCCGCATCTGGTCATTTGTGATGCGGTGGAAGTTCGGTGGCAGGCAGGTCTACCGTCCGTCCTTTGTTGGGTGGTGGCGACACTCATTGTGGTCGCCGGATGGTGAGCGATTGTTTGAGTTATCGCCGGTCGGCACGCATCTCTTTAGGAAAAGGCCACCGCTTTTTTTTAAAGGTGAGGTGCAGCAGGTTGTCAGTATTGTGATTGAGCAGATAGTCATTATAAATGGTCAGCAGGTGACTAAACGGTTAGACGTGATGCCTCATTTGCGCGCACAGCTAGTCAAAAACAACGTAATGGGCGGACAGTAAAATGGTCAATCGAAAGTATCGAGTTTTGTCGCCGGTAAGTCATGACGGAAAATTATATTCTATTGGTAGCGCCATATTTCTGACTGACGCAGAAGCTGCTCCACTCGTCGGTTATGGCACGGTGATCGTTGACCCCAATGTGATTGTGGACTCTGATTCAGACGTGTTTTATTTGCTGACAGACGCGGTTGCGACGGGGGCTGGCCAATCTGTCTCGGTGCCAAAAAATAGTGGTGACATTGCATTCATGCTAAGTGGTAATGTCAATGTGGGGATTGGCAGTGCCATTGTTGATGTTGAGGTTAGTAATGTCGGGCTGGGGTGGGAGGTGGCGTTTACACTGACAATTGATCTATCGACGATTAATAAGTCGGTGGGGTACTCATGCTCGATAGAGCCGTGGCGTATGGCACGGTCAAACGTTCGCAGCATTGCTGGCAGCGCTGCGAAATTGTCTATGACGATGGGGCTGTAAATAACAATGGCTATAAAGGTTAATTCGTCAGTCATTAGGCCAGGCGATACGTCAAAATCTAATTTTGACGATGTCGAACGCGTCAATATGAATACAGTGAATATTGACCATCTGGCAGAAATGGCTGGAAAAAAATCTATTGCAGCAGGATCGTACCATTTAAGCAGACCCAATATCGCCAGCATTGATCAACTATCAATATCAACAGACTCCGTGGTATCAAATGCAATTTACAGCGGAGTTATTCAGCAAGACGCGGGCTGTTCATTTTTACACCATAACCATTTGGAGCAACAATCCACCATCGCGCCATTCGCCCCCATCACATCCGGCAATACACCGCCCGCGCCATTATACGCAGGAGCAAAACAATCAGGCATAAACGTTCTTGGCCACTGGTATCAAGACAGCGGCACGGAATACCGCAGAGTCAGCGGTACAGGCTGGGAGGGTTGGTATTATTGGTCATGGCTGTTTCATGGCGCGGCGGGGGATGGCTATCAGTCAAAGAGACATCCATGGTTGGGTTACTATCGCGGAGATGATGCCAATGTGCTGGACTGGCAGTGCTACTGGTTGAATGAAGCGGGTGTTACCGGGGTCATTCCAACGTCAACTGCGGGCACTATTTTATCTACCTGGTCAGCCCCTGCTGCGGGCAATTATTGGCTGTACCAGCTGTTTAACAACGTACCAAATTTTAAACAGCTGACCTATGCGCTATGGGCACATAGTGCATCAAGCGCAAACACAACTGAAAATAAAACATTGATCGAGGCATCGTTTACTGAGCTGGTCAGTATTTACACACAATATAGAAACTGTGCCACCGTCACTATAAATGGCGGGGTATACCCCATAGTGTATTCGTTTACGGCAGAACAGTGGCGCGGCGCATACGACAGTTTTAATGGGGAGACAAATACCCGCGCATTTTTAGCAGCGCAGGCGGCAAAATTTAAGGCGGCTGGTTTTGCGGGCGTTTGTATTCTCGCGCGACTAGGCACAGGTACATTTTTCGGGGATCCAGCACTAGAAGCGGCGGGCGTCATCTATCTAAACGCATCGTATGAGGCGGTACAGTACGAACCATCATTTAACAGCGGGTTGGCTACAGCTGCCACCTATTCCGATCTAGCCAATGGCGCGTGCGTAATCACCAACGCATCAACAAACCCGCCGAAATACACAGTGGCAAACGTGGCTACTGACCTCCATTCGCACAGTGCGCACACGTCGTCATTCAACATACAAGGCTCTACGCCCGAGCTGTTTGGAAAAATGGTATCAAACATATTAAAACGAGGCAAAGCGATTGGGTCGCCAGATATTTTGACGATCTATAACATTGGGGAATGGGCGGAGGGTGGCGCTTGCTTGCAGCCCAACATGCGTGATGGAAAAGGCTATCTCAACGCCCTGGCAGAGGCATTAAAGCAGCGCCCACAGGATTTTACGCGGGTGCCCTCTGCCCTGCAAAAGACGCAGCGCCAGGCGGTGGTCTTTTTAAGTGGGCCGGGGGTTAAGGTGCCCGTTGCGCAAAATGTCAATACCATTCCGCTGTCGGTATCGTATGCATGGGCATCGACGGCACTACCATTTATCAATGACCCGCTGGCATACAACGGTAAGCGCCTACGCATAATTCACGATCAGTCATCCGCTCACCCGGGACCAATCACCCTACAAGACAATGCCACCCTGGTAGGGTCGGGGCTAAAATTGGTCGCGGCCTCTATCGCGCTGGGCAAAAACGATTCGGTTGAATTTGAATATGATTCAGCACTGGCGCTATGGGTACAGTCTGGCAATGTTGTGAATGTGCTTTAAGAAAACAGGATAGTTACATGAGTTATGGCACCGCACAGGGAATGATCGACAGATTCGGCAAGGATGATTTAATCCAATTGACTGATCGGCTACGCACTGGCGCAGTGGATGCCGTTGTGCTGGCCATTGCCATCGCCGATGCCAGCGCCACCATCGACAGCTACCTGCAACAGGTGCGTACCCTGCCGCTCAGTCAGCCCGTGATCGATGCCAGCCCGCTGCCGCGTATATGCGGGGATATGGCGCTGTTTTATCTCTACGACAGCGGTGCGCCGGAGTACGTGGAAAAAGCCTATGACAAGGCCATCACCTGGCTGCGTGATGTAGCGGCGGGCCGGGCCTCGCTCGGTGCCGAAGATGCCCCAGCAGCAGCAGACCCCGGCGGCAAAATGGTGGTGGCGCAGGGTATCAGCGGTACGGATTGGGGTAGCTACTAATGGCGGGCGTGACTGTCTTTATTGATGACGCCGCCGTCATGGCCAAACTCAAGCAGATGAGCGCGTTGAATAGTCGCGCAATGCTTGATGAAATCGGCAGCTACATGCAGTCGGTGACCAAAAAACGGTTTAAAGATTCAACCGGCCCGGATGGCAAGCAGTGGCTGCCGCTGGCACCCCGCACTCTGCTGGCACGTGCCGGAGGGCGCAAGGCGGCCAAAAAAGGTGGCAGCCTGACGGCCAAACCGCTGATTGATCGCGGCCATCTGATGCGGAGCATCACCTACCAGGTGGGCAGTGACCATGTGGCCATCGGCACCAACATGATCTACGGCGCAATCCACCAGTTTGGTGGCATGGCCGGGCGCGGTCGCAAGGTGAAGATTCCGGCCCGCCCCTTCCTTGGGGTGAGTCCGGAAAATCGCGCCGAGATCGTCAAGATCATGACGGGCTACGTTGAGCAGGAGCTGCGCAAGTGAGTAATTATCTGGCCAATGAGGCGTTGATCATCGCCCGGCTGACCACGCAGATGCCAGAGCTGCTGCATGTCTCCGGCTGGACCGACTACAGCAAAATTGAAGAGGCCAAGCTGCGCACCCCATCAGCCTATGTAATCTATGACGGCGACGTGATCGGCGGTGATGCCGGTGGCGGCAGCGCCCAGCGCATCGAGCAGCAGTGGGGCGTGATCATCGTCGTACGTAACGTTGCCAGCCGCAGCGGTGCAGAGGTACGCACTGAAGCGGGGCCACTGATGGCCCGCGTATTGGATCTGTTAATGGGCTGGCAGCCAACCACCGCCGCCCGCCCGCTGCGCCGCCTGCCCGCGCCTGCGCCCGAGTACTCGCAATATGTAGGTTATTTTCCGCTGCTGTTTGCGGCCCCCATGATCAATGTAGGAGTCAATCCATGAAGCAGATTAAGTTATTAAAGCCGCATACCCACGACGGGCGCGACTATCCCGTTGATGCGGTGATCACCATGCACAGCGATAGCGCGGACTGGCTAATTGCCATCGGCGTGGCCGAACCGGTTAAACCGCAGAAGGAGAGTAAATAATGTATTTCTCAGGGCAAGGAAAAGTATTTGTTGCCACCGCCGTAAACGGTGTACCGGGGGTGTTCCGTCATGTCGGCAACGCCAAGGGGGTAGCCTTCACGCTGGGCACCGATACGTTTGAACATAAAGAGTCGATGACGGGCCAGCGCCTCACCGATCTGCGCCTGATTACCGGCAAGACAGCAGGCGTCAAATTCACCCTGGAGGATTTTAAAAAGGAGAATCTGGCGCTGGCCCTGTATGGCGTTTCGTCTGTCATCAGCGCGGGTAGTGTGACGGCAGAGGTATTACCCAGCACCATCGCCGCCGCCGACTTTGTCCGCCTGGCAAAACAGAAGGTTTCGAGCGTGGTGGTAAAAGATTCGACCCCCACCACCCCCAAAACACTCACGCAGGGCACCAACTACCGGGTCAGCAATACCGACCTCGGCACCCTGGAGTTTTTAGAGCTGGCCACCGGCGCGCCGTTTGTGCAGCCGTTCAAAGCCGACTATGCCAATGCCCTGGTGACCAATAACAATATGTTTACCACCGCACAGCCCGAGGTTTGGCTGCGTTTTGAGGGGCTGAATACGGCCAACAGCAATGCCGGTGTGCTGGTGGAGCTATACCGCTGTGCGCTATCGCCACTCACCGAGCTGGCGCTGATCAATGATGAGCTGGCCGTGTTGGACATGAGCGGCTCCGTACTCTACGACGACACCAAGGTGGGCGATACATTGCTCGGGCAGTTTGGCCGGATTGTGATGGTGTGAGGTGAGTAAATGCTGATTCTAGGTGCACCAAAACAGGAAGTGAAATGGGTAGAAGCCGGGGTCACGCTGGAGCTGATCCCGATGACTGAGGATATAGATCAGCGGTTCATCCGCGAAACACTGAGCGAGGTCCGCGATGACAATGGCAAGCTGGTCGACATCAAGCGTGACGTTGTCAAATACGCCCAGCTCGTTGGTCGCCATTGCATCAAGGGCTGGAGTGGTGTGGTCAATGCCGAGGGTGGCCCCATCCCCTGCCGCCCGGAGGCGATTGATCAGTTCATGGTGATAGACCCAGCGCAGGCGTTTGTGTTCAGCAAGGTCAACGGGCTGGCCCTCCATATCGCCAAGGAGGTGGATGAGGGAAAGCCCGACTCAGAGCCACCGTTAAGTGGCTCAGAGGGCTAGGCCCGAAACCCGCGCCGCTCGGCTGGGAAGCGCCGCTGTGGCAGCTGTACTGCATGCTGAAGCGGCAGTGGCGCGTCGGCTTCAATGGCGCCACAGGGCTGGATCTGAATGTGTTTATCCCGGTGATAGAGCGCAATGGTTGGGATCTGGATGTGTGCCTGGCACTGCTGGCGGCGATTGAAGATGAGATGTTGGCGGAGAAATAATGGCTGATCCAAAATTAAATGTCGTCATCACCGTGGATGGTAAGGAATACTCCGCAGTACTGAATCAAATCACCAAACAGACCGCTGATGTCGGTGAAAAATCAAAGAATACCGCCGCCAGTGTTTCACAGCTATCCGGCCAAATGAAGGCATTTTACGGCATCGTCGGTGCGGCGGGCGTGACCAATCTCATTAAGAACATCGTCGGGGTTAATGCTGAGTTTCAAAAGCTAAATGCCAGTCTGGTAACGGTGACAGGATCAACAGCCGCTGCTGATCAAGCATTTGCCATGATCGAAAAGTTTGCCGCTCAAACACCCTATCAATTGCAAGAGGTGACCTCCGCATTTATCAAGCTCAAGGCGCTGGGCCTTGATGCTGGTGAGGACTCGTTGCGCTCCTATGGCAACACGGCATCGGCGATGGGTAAATCGCTGGATCAGATGATCGAGGCGGTAGCCGATGCCGCCACGGGGGAGTTTGAACGGCTAAAAGAGTTCGGCATTAAAACCAGTGTTCAGGGGGATAATGTCTCGTTTAGATTTAAGGGCATGACCACGGTCGTGCAGAACAGTGCCAGTGAGATCACCAAGTACCTGCGCCAGATCGGTGATGAGGATTTTGCCGGAGGCATGGCGCGGCAGATGGATACCCTGGATGGCAAGTTTTCAAACCTGCAAGACTCATCGGCGGCGCTGGCCCGCAGCATCGGCAAGGCCGGATTAAACGAGTTGATGGGCGATTTGGCAGACGGTTTAAACGATGCGTCAACGGCCATTAATGCCTTTTTAAAAGACCCAACCAGCCTGCCCGATTGGGCCAAAGTATCGGCGTTTACCCTCTTCAAGTTAAAGCAGGAGTTTGTCGATCTTGGCGATGTGATTGGTGCTACGGCAGCGATCCTTAATCTAAAAGTAGGCACGGGGTTTTTTGCCCAATATGACGCGATCATTGAGGAACGCAGACGCAACCGCGACATTGTCGAGACCGAGGCGCAGCAGTTTGTGGCGATGCTGGAGGGGATTGGTAAAAAAGAGCAGGCCGCAGCCTCTATAGTGCCAGCGGAACCCACCCCATCGCCCAGTGTCGGTAGTAAAAAAAGCGCTAAGGGCACGGGTAAGAAGTCTGACGACCAGGCCGCGCAAGACTACGGCAAATACATGTACGAACTAGCCCGCCAGGCGTACCCGGAAGCGACGCAGTCCGCCGAAGAGTACGGCCAGGCGATGGCCAAGATAGTGGTTGAGCAGACCAATACCGCTAATGATGCCTACATCGCCCGCCTGGTCGAGGCCGAGCGCGTCACGCTGGCGGCGCGTACTGCTACCGAAGTACTCTCCGATGAAATGGTCCGGCTCAATGGCCTATGGCTGGCCGGTGACATCAGCACCGAGACCTATACCCAGAGCATTGCCAATGCTGAACAGGGTATGAAGGATTTGGGTGACAGTGGCAGCGACGCATTCAAAGAACTGGTCGCCGCCAGCAAGGGATGGGGCGATGAGTTCACTAACACAATGGCCGAGATGGTGATGAGCGGAAAGATATCGTTCAAGTCCCTGGCGGAATCGATCATCAAAGATCTGCTGCGCATTGCGATCTATCAGAAAATCACCGCGCCAATACTGCAAGGTCTTGGTCTGGTACCCGCGCCAGTCAAGCACAGCGGCGGCCCCGTCACCGGCAGCGGTGTGACTCGCAATGTCTCCCCGCTCGCCTTCATGGGCGCGCCGCGCTACCACAGCGGCGGGGCCATTCAGGGGCTGGGTTTAAAACCGGGCGAGGTGCCGATCATTGCCCAGCAGGGCGAGTCCGTGATCCCGCGCGGTGGCATTTCAGTGCCTGCCCCGGTCATCGAAATCAACAACTACACCGGCCAGCCGGTACGCCAGGAGCAGAGCACAGTGGACGGAAAAGCAATGGTGCGGCTGTTCATCGGTGAAGCGGCGGCGGATGTGCGGCGCGGCGGTGAGCTGGGCGCGGCGATCACTCAATCGTTTGGTGTGCGTCGCCCCGGCGCGAGGATCAGCTGATGCCTAATCCTGTTTGGCCGACCACCCTGCCCGTGATCAACTACCCATCGCCGGACAGTGGTTATAGCTACGCGCCGCAAAACCAAGCACTGCGCACCCAGATGGATGCGGGGCCAAAAAAGTCGCGCCGCCGGTTCAGTGCGGGGTACACCGCCATGTCGATTAATATAGACATGACCGGGGCGCAGGTGGCAATCCTGAAAACATTTTATTACACCACGCTGGCCGTGGTGCTGCCGTTTGATTGGATCGACCACACCACCCGCACCACCGCGACCTATGTTTTTTTAGAGCCGCCTGGCTACTCACCCCTGGCGGCTGACTGGTGGCGGGTATCATTGCAGCTGGAGCAGCAGCCGTGACCGTATCGCTGACCGCCCTGCAATCGATGTTTGCCCAGCAGACTGGCGAGGTGTGGTTGCAGTGCCTGACGGTGGCGTATGCCTCACTCGCGCAGCCGTTGCGCTTTGTCAATGACGTGCAGCCATTGGTCCGCAGCAGCGGCACTCACATCGCTTTTCCGTTCCGCATTGAGCTTCCGCAGGACAGTGAGTCCGAACAGGTATCAGTGCAGCTGGTGCTTGATAATGTCGATCGGCAGATCGTGCAGATGATCCGCACACTCACCTCCACCCCCACCATCACCCTGGAGGTAGTATTGCGCTCCACCCCTAATGCTGTCGAAGCCGGGCCGTTTGTGTTTGTGGTCAAGAGCGCCAGTTATGACGCCATGCAGGTCACGCTGACGCTCGGTTATGAGATCGATCTGCTCAACATGCCCGCCAACAAATGGCGCATCACCCCTGCCAATTGCCCCGGCACCTTCTGATGCGGCTGGACCAATACATTGGCCTGCCGTTTAAAGACCACGGCCGTGATCGCTGTGGGGTGGACTGCTGGGGGCTGGTGCGTCTGGTGCTGGCGGAGCAGTGCGATATTCAGCTGGGGGATTATCTCTATCGTGATACCCGCGACCAGATCAACATTCCCGCCGCGTTCGCCCAGGGGGCGCTGGAGTGGCAGCCCGTGGCCGTGGGCCAGCCGGGTGATCTGGTGCTGCTGCGCGTGGGTAGTCGTCCGATGCATGTGGGACTGGTGGTCGAGGAGGGACTGATGCTGCACGTTCAAAGCGGTGTTAACGGCAGTTTGATTGAACATTATAACGGCCCTAAATGGGGCGGTCGCATCGAGGGGATTTATCGCTATGGCCGCTGAGGTGATGCTGGACGCCGTTGCAGAGGGCGGGCTGATCGTCAACGCCTATGCCCACCCGCTGCGTCACTCCCCCGTGCAGGCTATCGCCCCGCTGGGACTGAGCGTGGCGCAGATCGTCGGTGACGCCCATGAGCGTGTGCATGTGGTGATCGATGGCGAGTATCTGCCGCGTGAGCAATGGCCGACGGTATGCCCGGCCCTCGGCCAGGTGATCGAGGTGCGGGCCGTGCCAGCGGGCGGCAATGACGACTTCTGGCGCGTGGTGGGTACTGTGCTGATTGCGGCGGCGGCGTTTTATGTGGGGCCGTGGGTGGCGGCTCAGTACGGTGCGTTTGCGGGCGCGGCAGCCAGTGCAGCGATATCCCTGGGCGGCACCCTCGCCCTCAACGCCCTGCTGCCCCCACCGACCCCCAGCAGTGATAATGCAGGGGCCAACTCGTTACAAGGCATTACTGGCACCCGCAACGGCATGGCCCCCTACGGCCTGATCCCGCGCCCGTTTGGCCGCATCAAGGTCTACCCGTTGGCCCTGGCTAAACCGATGACGAATCTGCTGGGCAATGACCAGCAGCTGCGTATGTTGTTTGGTATTGGCGTGGGGTCGTTTCAGCTATCGCAGCTGAAGATTGGCGACTCGCTGATCTCGCAGTTTCAGGATGTTCAACTGATTACCAATGCTGCTGCGGTTGACGGCAGTTACGGCGGCGCGGTATCGCTGGGCGATCCGCTGCAGCTCTACACCAGGGATGTGGACGAGGCATCATACAGTGATGTGGTCTGCGATAAAAACGGCCCCACTACCATCATCCGGACCACGGCACCGCTCTGTAACGAGGTGGGCATCGATTTCACAATGCCGAGCGGCCTGATTATACGTGATGACGATACCCGCTACGCCCTGGGCATTATGCTCCGCATTGAACATAGCCCCACCGGTACTGGGCTGTGGGAAAATCTGGAGTCTGGCAGCGGCATTGGCAAGGTGACGCTGTCCAGTGAAAACATCAGGAGCTTTAACGTCGGGGCCAGTACTGGTGATAACGGTGCCCGCTTCTTTGTTACCGGTATAACGCACGATACGTTGCGGGCGGGGCTGACATTCAAGTTCCCCTATACCAGCCAGTTCGATATCAGAATCAGGGCAGCGGGGCCATATCGCCACAACAAGGTGAGCCAAACGCCTGACCCCTGTGGTGGCGAGGGCCAGCCAGTCTGTGTCCACACTAACCACTACGGTATTTTTGGGCACAACTGGTCGCCAGAGCTGTCGGGCGTAACTCAGTTTAACGATTTAACCCTGGGGAACTGGGACGACCCCAGCGCGCTGGTGCAGACAAACACGGTGCTGCTGTCCGCGATCAGGAGCTGGCAACCGGGTGCGCCGGTCGCCCCGGATGTGGCTGCCAGCGCAGTGCTGGCAAGCATGTCGATACGGGCCAGCCAGCAGCTCAACGGCATCGTTGATCAGTTCAGCATGATCATCAATACAGTATTGCCTGTTTGGAATGGCGCTACCTGGTCCAACCAGCCTACCCGCAACCCCGCCTGGGCCTATGTAGAGGTTTTGACGGGCATTGCCAACCCGCGCGCCCTGTCGGTCGACCGGCTGAATCTGCCCGAGATAAAGGTATGGGCAGATTGGTGTGATGTAAGTGGATTTTACTATGACAGCCGGGGCGATGCCGACAAGACGGTGTTTGAGCTGATACGCGAGATCACCGCCGCTGGTCGCGCCAGCTGGGCTATCCGTGATGGGCTGTATACCGTGGTGCGTGATACCGAGGCATTAACGCCGGTGCAGATGTTTACCCCGCGCAACAGTTGGGGCTTTGGTGCCATAAAGGCGTTTCCCGATCACCCGCATGCCCTCAAGGTCCGGTATGCCAACCCAGCGGCTGACTACGCCGAGGATGAGGCGCTGGTCTATTCCGATGGCTACAGCGTTGACGGCGCGGGCGGCACAATCGTCGCCAGCCAGTTTGAAGAGATGCCACTGCCGGGCGTGACCGATTACGAGCAGGCATGGAAGCTGGGCCGCTACCACCTGGCGCAGCTCAAGTTGAGGCCCGAGGTCTACAAGCTCAATGTTGATATTGAGAATCTAGTCTGCTCCCGTGGCAGTCTGGTGCGCTGCGCCCATGATGTAACGCTGTGGGGATCGGGCTGGGGGCGTATAAAAAGCACGGTAGGCAGCCCGGTAACATCATTTGTCTCAGATGAGATAATGACGATGGATGGTGTGTCAACCTACGTGGTACGAGTGCGCCGCAGCGACGGCACACAAGTGGTGCAGCAGGTGACAACCGTTGTGGGCAATACGACTACACTAACCCCGACGGTAGCGGTAACCGGGATTGCCGCCGGTGACCTGTTCATCATGGGCATTCAGGGGCAGGAGTCGGTCGATCTAAAAGTAACCCGCATCGATCCAGGCGCAGACCTGACTGCGACACTGACGCTGGTCGATGCCGCCCCCAATATCCACCTGGCCGACCAAGGGGCCATTCCACCCTATCAAACCCATATTACCCAGCCGCTAGATCTGGCCCGCATCACCCCGCCGGTGCCGCAGATCATCAATATCCGCTCCAATGAGTCAGTACTGGTGCCTGGGGCCGATGGTACTCTGCGGGTAAGGGTAGTGGTCTATTACGGGTTTGCTGTGCAGGCAGGACTGCCAGGGCTGCTGGTGGAGATGCGACTGCGTCGCAACAATGGCCACGATCAGTGGCAGTCGGTGGCGGATCGCAGCGCCGATTTGGGGCAGATAGATTCCCTCGACCCCGAGGAGCTGGCGTTTTATGAGATCCAGCTGCGGGCAGTCAATGGGGCACTGGTCTCGGCTTGGTCAACGGTGGTAACCCACCAGATCATCGGCAAGAGCACCCCGCCATCCAATGCGACCAACTTCGTGGCGATGCAGAATGGCAACGTCGCGATCATGAGCTGGGACGTGCCACCCGATGAAGACTGGGGTGGCAGTGAGATCAGGCGTCAAACGCTAGGTGTGCTGGATTGGAATACCGCGACTTTTGTGACGGCGACACGGCGCGTAAACAACGTTACCACCGCCAACATCCCGCCAGGCCAGTGGACGATGTTGATCAAACATTATGACGTCTATAAAACGCCCAACTACTCAATCGGGGTGACCTATGACAACATCGAAATGGTCAACTCAAATGACATTATCGATACCGTGCTGCATGTGCCAGGTGTGACCGGCATGCTGGTAGGATTTGTCAGACACTGGACCGGCAAGCTGGTGCCGCAAGATCAGAACAGTGCCAGCACTTATGGCTTTGAACTGTTTGATAGCACTGTGCCCACCCCTGTGGCCATCAGCACGTTTACATCACCCGATACCGACATCGGCATCGATAACACAGTGCGCATCTGGAGCAGCGTGGAGAGCGCTCTGGGTATTGGTGTGGCCAGCGCCAATGATCCTGTTGTGCTGCTCGACAGCCGCCTGGCCGCAGGCATTTATGACGGATTTGAAGCCTGGAATATAGGCGCACGGCAAGGGCGCTATTTTAAATGGCAGCTCAGTCAGGACAACACGCTGGGGGCCAGAATCATCACCGGATTTAACTCGACCCTGGACCTGGTCGAGCGTACCGAGCAATGGGACAGCCTGACCATCGCCGTAGGGGGCACGGTAGTGGTATTTGCAACGCCATTCCACCGCCTGCCCTATATCACCGGCGAAGTCTACGACACCACCAAAGAGGTCCGCATTGACGCCGTGACCAAGGTAGGCAACGTCTATACCCAGTGCACCGTCTATATCTACAACCGTTCCACCAACGCCTCGGTAGGCGGTGTGGCAGGAAAAATTAAAGTAATCGGAGTTTGAGATGACAGCCGCAAAATTCACCCAGCCAAACAGCACTGCCCAGGACGCCACCGCTTACAAAAACGCGCTGGAGACGGCGGCGCTTATACATAATGCTGTGGCCGGGGCATTCAACGTAAGGGCCTCAGATACTCCTGGATTGAGCATAGTGATCGAGGCCGGGGCAGTGTATACCGGCGCTACGATCATTGAGGCCGGGGCACAGACAATCAGCGGTATCGCCGCGCCAGCCACCAACCCCCGCATCGACATCATCGAGATCGACCCCATAACTAGTACCGCCTATCGAGTCGCCGGGACTGAGGCCATAACACCAGTCAAACCCGCTGTGACTGCTGGCCGTGTGCCGCTGGCATATTACCAGATTGGGGTAGGAGCGACGGCGGTTACTAACGCCATGATCATGTCCGTCAGATCGATTCCGTGGGGAGCGTGGTTTGGTGGTAATGCCGACACATTGAGCGGCCGTAACTCAGCCTCATTTGCACATTCGGAAATCAAAAACACTGAGGATCTGAACTCAATCACGCAATCTGGCATGTATCGCATTCAGGGTGGCAACGTCAACACGCCTGCCGGGGCAGGATACGGGCAGCTGTTAGTTATGCACGGAGGCGGCGATACCATCACTCAGATCGTTACGGATTACATAAGCAGTAATATCTACTGGCGTAGTGGCAACCCGTCTAATGTGGGCGGAGCCGGGACATGGGGTGCATGGAGAACCGTGTGGCATAATGGTAACGACGGTGCGGGTAGCGGTCTTGATGCTGATACAGTCAGAGGCAGCGTAGCCCAGCTGGTCCCTGCCGCTGTTTCCGGGTTTGTGGGTGGTGGGTATCAGACAGTTGCATCGGATGACGGTACGTTTGGCGCATCACTGGCGATAAAGCCCTATGCGGCTGCAGGGGCGTGGAAATCATTCGGTCCGACGGGTAGCGGTGCGGGTCAGGTATGGTCCGCGTTTGATGCAATCCCCGTCGGCGCGGCAGCAATCCGTTTGCGTGTAGTGGCTGAAAACTGGACCGACCTAGGGCTTGTGCATGAAATTTTTGCAAGAAAGACAGGGTCTGTTTCAACGTATAATAGCTCAACGATGATAGGGTCTGTAAATGGGTTTGGAACTGCATACAAGGCAGTATCTGTGTCAATGGTAGATGTCCCGCTAGACTTATCACGGCGGTTCGATCTGTATTGGGATGCCCAGGGAAGCACTGTTAATATAAATACCACCATTGAATTTGTCGGGTGGGTAATATGATGCGAGAAAGGATTGTTTTTAAACCGTGTTTAAACTGTCGCAAAATGATATTAAAAAGCTGTTGAATGGCGTGTCGCAAAATGATTGTCAATTTGTCGCAAATTCATTGGCGCGCTACAGGACTTGAGGAGGCGCTACGCCTGCGGGGTGTTTTTTATGTAACAGAATTAGCATTTTTTGTGTTCGTGGATATTGAGGTATTTTAGTTATTGCTAATGTTCTGGGGAGGCGTGGTTTGAACAGAGTGCTCGACAGGAACATTTTGCGATGTGTTTGTCGGGGCATACATGGGAGAGGTTTGAGCCTATCTGAATGTTTATTCCATCCGTTGAGTGCACATCTTAGGTGATGTGCAGGAATAGTTGATCAACAGCCATAAATACTATTAACAGTGCTCCTGTTAAATATAGATAGTAAGTAATAACAAAGGCGCGTTGAAATTTCTTATCAAAATGGTCACGGATATTTAACAGGTGACAGCGTCTAGCATAAAAATACCAGGCAAATGCCGCACCATAATGGGGTATCCGCTGGTTCTGAAAAAAAATGCTGTCGCTCGGGATCTCAAAGCCATAGACCAAACGGTCGATGGCCTTCACCTTATTCCGTCCGAGGTAAAACACCATGCCAATGGCAATAACCATGCATAAAAAAAACAGCACCGCCACGCCAATTCCAAATATTTGCATTATTGTCATCAGACAATATGCTTACTTGTAATAGTTTTCATAAATCAGTTCACCTTTCGACTTGGCAAAGCCACTCGCAATATTACCGCCCACAAATCCACCTATTCCACCGAAGACAATCCCGCACCACAATAAACTGGTTCCCGCGGAAGGCACGGCAAATACAACACCACATACACCAGCACCGATTGCTCCTCCTGTCGCTCCACCAAAAAGACTCCCCACCAACTGTCCCCCTTCGCTGAATTTACTTTTAGTGCATTCACTCTCGCGCCCAACAGTACACGCCTGTTTTACTTTGGCGGCGCTCTGTACGCCGTCCAGCACCAGGGCGACGTAGCCGGCCCCTTTGAGGGTTTTGCTGTATTGGCGAACTTTGGCGTGATTTTTTTCAAAACCAGGCAGGCCGGTGATGGGGGCTGGGTAGTCTTTGAGTTGGTGGGCCAGGCTTTTGGTGCTGAGACCAATACTCTGTTTGATGTTGTTGCGTTTGATATCAAGCCCCAGAGGACCGCGCCCGACCATGGTTTTGAGGCTGGCGTCGAGCTGTTGCAGCAGTAGTTTGCGCTGCTGAAAGAATTCGTTTGTATTGAAACGACAATTACGGTTGTAGGCGGTAACATGCAGCTGTTCGATACGGGTGAGCAGCCGTTCTATCTGTAGTTTGTGCTGTTTGAAGTAGTTGACGGCGATGCCGTATCCGGCCCCGCTACTGTTGGCGATGTTGGCCAGCAGCGCATAGTTTTCAGCCATGAATTTAGCTTCATCGGCGGTTTGGGTCTGTCGCTGTTTTTCGATGATCGCGGCGGCCTGGATGAGTTGTGCTTCGTAGCCGCTGCACTGCTGGGCGTTGACGGGGGTGATGATGACCATCTGCCCGGGATATACCTGCGGCCCGAGGTGGCTGTTGATGTTGAGGAAATGTTTTTTGGTGGCGTCGCTGGCCCGAGCGTAGAGGCTGCTGATGAGTTGTTCGCGGGTTTGTGGCTGTGTGACAAAGTCGTATAGCACTTCGTCGGGGATGCGACTGGCTGTAGCGGTCATGGTAGCGGTCCGTGCTGTGAGGTAGTTAGTCTGCTTGCCTGCTCTGGAACTCTGTCACGCCCATAAGATAAAATCTATCCAATCCATTCCATTTCCTTTTTCTACAACATGACCCCCACCATCAATCAGACCACTGATGTTGGCCGAGGATGATGTAAATACAAAACTGCCATCATTAGCACCCCCCGTCAGGTTTTCAATACCGCTGTAACCCCCCACCAATCCGGTCACGCCCCCGGCATTCACATCATCAATACTCCAGCCATTGACGCGATTACTACCGATCAATGTATCGCTACCCGCAGCACCGTCGATGCTGCCGCTAAAATCAATCGCGTCATGCAGGCGGAAGATATCCTGGGCCGTACCGCCTACCAGTCGGGTAAACCCTTCAAA
>JANOSY010000068.1:0-5300 GCA_031416075.1 Tenderia sp. (SeqCode)
ATCATCAAGAAAGGAATGAACATCTTCTATTCGCCCAATACTCCGCTTCTTCATGATTTGCCTTCTCGATAAATGAAGCGCAAGAATGACCATGTTCGCGCATGAAATCAATGGGCTGAAAAAAATTACGGCAATCAGCGGTATATTGAAAAATGAGGGGATCACTGAGGATCCTGATAGTAAAAGGTGTGGTTAGCAAGGATCACGTGCACGTTCTGGTCAGTTGTCCGCCGACGATGGCGCCGAACGAGATCATGAGGCGGATCAAGGGTTGCACATCGAGCAAACTGTTTGAAGAGCTTCCGCACGTGAAGAAGAAATATTGGGGTCGGCATTTCTGGGCAAGGGGATATTTCTGTGACACGGTAGGCCAAATGGCGGAAGAAATGATCAAGCAATATTTGGAGCATCACTTTGAGCCTAAGCCGAACGATGATTTCAAGATTGAGTCCGATTAAGACGCGTCGTTTAGGCTACGCGTATCCGGACTTTCAGTCCGTAACTCAAACCCACCGGCTTTAAGCCGGTGGTTATTTAGTGGCCAGACTCCGATCATTTGCGCATCGTATTTTTGCCCAGCCTGGATTATCTGATAGAGACAATCGGACGTATTGCGCGCTTTTTGGAAAACTACCGCAAACATCATGCAAAATAGGCAGTGAGATGGTGGCGAAGGGAACCACATCTCCCTTTGCTGTTTTTATTACATGTTTACATAGTTCGGCCCATCGCCCCCCTCGGGTACTGTCCAGACGATATTCTGCGTCGGGTCTTTGATATCACAAACTTTGCAATGCACGCAGTTTTGGCCGTTGATCTGCAAACGGGGCTGATCTGTATCACAGATGATTTCGTAAACACCGGCCGGGCAGTAGCGCTGTTCCGGGGCATCGTAACGTGCCAGATTGATGGTGATCGGCACCGCGGCATCCTTCAGTTGCAGGTGGCAAGGTTGATTCTCTTCGTGATGGGTATTCGACAGATAGACGGATGAGAGCTTGTCGAAGGTCAGTACCCCATCCGGTTTGGGATAGATAAGGGCAGGGGAGCTACTTGCCGGTTTCAAAGTGCTGTGGTCGGGTGCACCATGATTGAGGGTCCACGGTAATTTTATGCCAAGCGAGTGCAGCCACATATCAATACCACCGTAGAGTGTGCCGAGCACGGTGCCAAACTTTGTCAACGCCGGTTTGACGTTACGCACCTGGTAGAGATCCTTCTGAATCCACGACGCCTGCAACGCTTGTGGATATGCACTCAACTCATCGTTACCTCGCTGTTGCGTGAGCGCCTCTACTACGCTCTCTGCCGCCAGCATGCCAGACTTCATGGCGTTATGGCTGCCCTTGATGCGAGGCACATTAACAAAGCCTGCTGAGCAGCCGATCAGCGCTCCGCCAGGGAAGACAAGTTTGGGAATTGACTGCAACCCACCCTCGTTAATGGCGCGGGCACCATAGGCGAGCCGCTCTCCGTCTAAGAAAAAATCGCGAATCGCTGGATGGGTCTTGAAACGTTGGAACTCATCAAAGGGCGAGAGGTGAGGGTTCTGGTAATTGAGATGCACGACAAATCCTACCGCCACCAGATTCTCTTCCATGTGGTAAAGGAATGAGCCGCCACCCGTACCTTGATCGAGTGGCCACCCCTGTGAATGCAACACCAGGCCCGGCTGATGGTGTGAAGGATCAACACGCCACAGCTCTTTAATACCGATGCCATATTTCTGCGGCTCGACATTGCTGCGCAACTTAAAGCGCTGTTCCAGTTGCTGCGCCAGCGAGCCACGCACACCCTCAGCGATCAGGGTGTATTTGGCATGCAGCTCGATACCAGAGGTGTAATTGGCGCTATGTGAACCATCTCTGGAGACGCCCATATCGCCGGTAACAATGCCGCGCACCGCGCCAGTCTCATCATAAAGTACCTCTGCTGCGGTAAAGCCGCAGTAGATCTCGACCCCCAACGCCTCTGCCTGTTGCCCGAGCCAGTGGCAGAGCCTGCCAAGGCTGGCGATGTAGTTACCACCGTTTTTCATCAACGGCGGCAGCAGGCCATTGGGTATCCGCCAGCTGCCGTTACGTGAAAGCACCAGGAAGCGGTCTTCGCCCACCGGCGTGTGGAGCGGCGCGCCCATAGCCCGCCACTCTGGAATCAGCTCATCAAGGGCAATAGGGTCGATCACTGCACCGGAGAGGATATGGGCGCCTACCTCCGCCCCCTTTTCCAACACACAGACGCTGATCTCCTGCTGCCGTTCAGCCGCCAACTGTTTAAGCCGGATGGCGGCCGCAAGCCCGGCCGGGCCAGCGCCGACAATCACCACGTCATAACTCATTGAATCGCGTTCCACACACCACCTCATTGGTATTGAAATTAGATGATATCTACTTAACACTGCGCCTAAAGCATTTCATCAGGTCACTCGGGGTAGCACAATCTCATCGCTGTACTGCACTGTGGCGGAGACCTGTTGGCACAGCGCCAGAAACTGCTGCATGCCATGGGTACGGAACTTCTTTTGGTGCAGCAGAAAATTGAAATGGCGGCTCAAGTCTAGACCGGGGATCACCAGTGGCACCAGGTTGCCACGCCGAAACTCATCCTTAAGCGTGAGCCGCGATACACAGCCAATACCAAGCCCCGACTCGACCGCCCGTTTGATCGCCTCGGTGTGCTCCAGCTCCAGCAGGATATCAAGCTGGGAGAGAACGCTGCGCATGGCGTGGTCGAAGGTCTGGCGTGTGCCCGAACCCAGCTCGCGCATAATCCACTTGGCGCCCACTAAGTCAGCAAGCGCCAGCACACTCTTTTTGGCCAGCGGATGTTCCGGTGCAGCGAAAATCGCCAGCTCATCTTTTATCCACGGGATCACCTCGATATCGGGGTGCTGGCAATCGCTCTCAATCAGCCCCAGATCAAGATCAAAATGGGCGATACGCTCGATGATGGCGGCGCTGTTGGCAACGTCGAGATGAACGCGGCAGCTGGGGTGCTGCTGCATGAAATTGCCGATCAGCAGTGGTGCAAGATAGTTGCCGATGGTGAGCGAGGAGCCGATCCGCAACGGTCCAAAACCGCTGTCATTGGCGAGCAGAGCCTCAATCTCGTGAGCACGGTCCAGTAGCTCGATCGCCTTTGGCAGCAGCCGGTGGCCGATCTCGTTGAGCTGTAGCCGCTTGCGGTCACGGTCGAAGAGCTGGGTATCGAACTGGCGCTCCAGCTCCATCAACGCCATGCTGATGGCGGACTGGCTCAGCGACAGCACCTCCGCTGCGCGGGAGGCGCTCTTATGGCGACTGACTGCAACAAAGACCTCCAGTTGGCGTAAAGAGAATCTCATATCAAGATTACTGATCCTTTGTATGAATATAATTAGTTAAACAAATAGTCTATCCGCTATTAAGATGTCAGTAAATCAGACTCGCAAACAAAACAGTGTTCAGATGGTCGTACGGGAAGGGAGCTAGTAATGAAGATAGTTGTTGCGGTAAAACGGGTCGTTGATCCTAATATCCATGTCCGGCCCAGGGCTGACGGCGCAGATGTTGATATCGTCGGCGTAAAGATGGTGATAAATCCCTTTGATGAGATCGCGGTGGAGGAGGCGTTACGCCTCAGAGAGGCGGGTATTGCCAGCGAAGTCGTGGCCGTTGCGGTTGGCACCACCCAGAGCCAGGAGGTGTTGCGTCATACCTTGGCAATGGGCGTGGACCGGGCGCTGTTGATAGAAACAGAGACAATGCCGCAGTCGCTGGCTACCGCCAAACTGCTGCGGGTTGTGGTGGAGCGCGAGCAGCCACGCCTGATTCTCATCGGCAAACAGGCCATCGACGACGATGCGGCGGAGGTTGGCCAGATGCTGGCGGCGCTGCTCAATGTCGGCCAGGGGACATTTGCATCCAGACTGGAGTTGACCAGCGAGCAGGTAGTGGTGACACGTGAGATAGAGGGTGGTCAGCAGCAGGTATTGTTACCGTTGCCCGCCGTGGTGACCACCGATCTGCGTCTTAACGAGCCACGTTACGTCAAACTGCCCAACCTCATGATGGCCAAGAAAAAGCCCATCGAAGTGCTGAAGGCCGCTGACCTGAATGTTGATATCGCGCCACGGTTAACATTGTTGCAGGTCGCGGAACCTGCCGTGCGGGCACCAGGTATCAAGGTTTCCAGTGTGCAGGAGCTGATCATAAAACTGCGTGAACAGACCAAGGTGGTGTCATGACTATTCTCATTATTGCCGAACACGACCATCACCAGCTCAAAGCGGCAACACGCTCGGTCATCACGGCGGCGCTGGTGTTTAAAGAGGATGTTCATCTGCTTGTCGCTGGTCAGGGTGTCGAGGCGATAGCCAAGAGTGCTGCTGCGGTGCAAGGGGTAGCGCGGGTACTGGTCGTTGATGACCCGGCCTACGCCCACCATCTGCCAGAGAATCTGGCGCCATTAGTGGTCGCCATTGCAGTGGATTACTCAGCAGTGCTGGCGGCGGCCAGTAGTTTTGGCAAGGATCTGCTGCCGCGTGTGGCGGCGCTGCTGGATGTAGCGATGGTCTCGGAGGTGACACGCATTGTTGATCCCAATACCTTCGTGCGTCCCCTCTATGCCGGCAATCTTAACGCCACGCTACAGAGTGCGGAGCGGATCAAGCTGCTCACCGTACGGGTGAGTTCATTCGAAGCAGCGATCGACGGCGGCAATGCGGCCATTGAGACGTTGCCAGCCACGGCTGATGCAGGCCTCTCGAACTGGATCAGCACCGAGATTCAACCGCTCGACCGTCCCGAGCTGGCCACAGCGCGAGTGGTGGTCAGCGGTGGCAGAGCGTTGGGCAGCGCTGAACAGTTTCAGCAGGTTCTGGCGCCACTGGCTGCCAGACTCAACGCCGCGCTTGGCGCCACCCGTGCTGCAGTGGATGCCGGTTATGCCCCCAATGACTGGCAGGTCGGGCAGACCGGCAGCGTGGTTGCGCCGGAACTCTACATCGCCGTTGGCATCTCCGGGGCGGTACAACACATCGCCGGCATGAAGGAGAGCAAGGTGATCGTAGCCATCAATCATGATCCCGATGCGCCGATCTTCCAGTGGGCCGATTATGGTTTGGTCGCAGATCTGTTTGATGCAGTGAAAGAGCTGGAGCAGGGCCTTCAGTAAATCTGATTAAATAAATAAGGTAATCCCCCGGCTTAGCCGGGGGACTCACTAGGTTTGACCGAGCGCTACGGTCAGCCTGATTCAAGGGGAAGAGTGCGATATCAATAGCGAGACGATTTGCCGGGAAGACCAGGAATTTCAACGGT
>JANOSY010000069.1:0-26006 GCA_031416075.1 Tenderia sp. (SeqCode)
ACTATGGGTGCGTACTATCAGCCTTCTGGTGTCGGTGTTTCAATCCGCTCCCACCGTTGTTGGTGGGAGTAACGAGTTTTAAAAATCTGTTGCTGTTGCACCACAGGTTTCAATCCGCTCCCACCGTTGTTGGTGGGAGTAACTCCATAAGGGGGCACATAATGTAGGGGATAAGAGTTTCAATCCGCTCCCACCGTTGTTGGTGGGAGTAACATGGCTGGGTTTGAGGCTGCCAAGGCTGGTGTGCTGTTTCAATCCGCTCCCACCGTTGTTGGTGGGAGTAACTACCCTGACAGCACTCAATATAGACCACGCTAAAGTTTCAATCCGCTCCCACCGTTGTTGGTGGGAGTAACGATGATGCAGCCCTCGAGATTGCCGGAGCGCTGGTTTCAATCCGCTCCCACCGTTGTTGGTGGGAGTAACCTGGCGGCATTGACGTAAGTTTGCACAGGGTGCGTTTCAATCCGCTCCCACCGTTGTTGGTGGGAGTAACGTGAGGCAGTGGTGTACTACCAGGTACTTTGGTGTTTCAATCCGCTCCCACCGTTGTTGGTGGGAGTAACAATGCTATGATAGACCTGATATGTAGAGCCGCAGTTTCAATCCGCTCCCACCGTTGTTGGTGGGAGTAACATTCGATAAAATATGGTACCCGCTTTATAAACAGTTTCAATCCGCTCCCACCGTTGTTGGTGGGAGTAACATCCCCGTTTTCACATATAATAGAATCAGTATCTGTTTCAATCCGCTCCCACCGTTGTTGGTGGGAGTAACATCCACAACGAGGGCGCTAACATCGACACAATGTTGTTTCAATCCGCTCCCACCGTTGTTGGTGGGAGTAACTGGTGGCAGCGACGGGTATTGCGTTGTTTTTCCTGTTTCAATCCGCTCCCACCGTTGTTGGTGGGAGTAACAATAATTATTTGTCATTATCCCTAAACTCTGTGTTTCAATCCGCTCCCACCGTTGTTGGTGGGAGTAACACAGCAAAATGCTCGACCTAATCCTAGCCCTCGTGTTTCAATCCGCTCCCACCGTTGTTGGTGGGAGTAACTTAGCTTTGTTGATGAGTAGGAGTTAACGATTATGTTTCAATCCGCTCCCACCGTTGTTGGTGGGAGTAACAGCCTTTCGGCAACTGCATAATATGTGGAAACATTTGCCTTGGCCAGCGCGAACGCTTGCCTCATGACAACTGCTTCTACAATATTCAATCCCTGTTTTTTAAAGATCACTGGTTTCTCAATGGGTTAAGGGGGCCGCGAACCTGCCGGGAATTTAGCGGGCGCTTGGGGTTCGCGTTAGCCTAGATAATCAATGTGTCATCAAAATCAACTGCGCGGAACTTGCCGTACTCCTTTATATATCGATCCGTCGGTTCATGTAGTCTGTACAGGCGGAGATTGTCTTCTTTATCATTAATTATCTCTGTCAGTTCCCGTTCCAAAGATTCATATCCCATTTGATCTACCTTGCATTCGAAGACGGATTTTTGTACCCGCTGACCATAGTTCAAACAAGTTTTGGCAACTTGTCTAAGGCGGCGACGCCCTTCGGGGGTCTCTGTGGAGACGTCGTAGGTTATCAAGATCAACATCAGCCACGACTCACAAAAGGTAGATAACCGTCCATATCGCCACGTAGGGTTCTTGCCAATAACCGGGCTTGAATGTGTGGCAACAAGCCGATGGCGATTTGGGTTTCCAGCAGTGGATGTGAAATCTCTTCCTGCTTGCGTGCTTGATAGGCGGTGATGACCTTTTTTCGCCCAGCATCGTTTAGATAAGTGGCGCCACCCACGCGCTCATCAAAATCATCGCCATTGATCTGTTCACGGTTTATCAGTGTCAGCGCTAGCCGGTCGGCAATTGCCGATCTGAACTCTTCCATTAAATCCAATGCCAGCGCCGCGCGTCCTGGTCGCACGGCATGGAGAAAGCCTAGCTGTGGATCAAGGCCAACACCTTCCAGAGCGGAGCGACAGTCGTTCATCAACATCGAATAGAGAAACGACAACAGAGCGTTGATACGATCCAGAGGTGGCCGACGGCTGCGGCCATTCATGGCGAATATTTCTCGCTTGTCTTGCCGCATCACATTGCTCAAAACGCCAAAATAGACTCGGGCGCCGTCCCCCTCCAGCCCCCTAACCTCATCCAGACTCAGCGCGTGCGGCAGACGTTCAATCTGTCTTGCCATCAACTTTGTGGCATGACGCAGGGCTTCGCTATCCTCCTCTGACTTTGCGTCACGCGCCGCCCGCATCAGTAGCTGTCGGCTGTTTTGCAATTTTCCCGCAACACAGGCACGAGCTACATCAAGGGCGAATCCAGCCTCTGCTTCCTTTTTAAACTGCGCTTGGCGCAACAGGATGTTGCCACTCACGGGGCCTTCCACCCGCGCCCTGAAACGGCCATTACGATCAAGATAGACAACTGAGCGCCCATCCGCTGCACACCTCCCGATCAGGGACGGCGTGATCATCACATCACCAAAACAGACAATGGCTCCCAGGTGGTGAAGCGGTACTTGCAATTTCTTCTCGTGTTCTACCAATACATGCAGCGTATCGCCATCGAGCCGAAGATAGGCATCGGGCACGGTGACATAGAGTGTGTTTAATAGTTGTTGCATCAGGACTCTTCCGATCTAAACAGGGCTACACGTAGTGTTGACTGCCGCTCTTTTTCAGCCACCACTTCTGGCTGACAGGCATCTTTAAGTGAGCAGTGCTGACAACGTTTATCATTTAATGGGGGCGGCAAGGTGGCTGAGGCCAACATCGCGCGCACGGCGAGGGTGATCGACTCAACCTGCTGCCGCAACGCTGCCGTTATCTTTACCTCACGACGGCGACGCGAACCGTGGTGGTAGATCGCGCCTTCTGGAATTTCCTTGCCAGTCATCTCCTCCAGACAGATGGCCTGCCCCGCCAGTTGCAGATCGTCATGCTCATGCTCGCGACGCGGACCGTGTTTGTATTCGACGGGATAAGGCGCGCCATCCAGCAGAAACTCCACCATATCGGCTTTGCCTGTTAACCCCAGACGTTTACAAAACAGCGGCAAGGCTCGCTCAACGCGAATTCCATCCTCCATGGCGGACTCTGGTGTATCGACATGACGATGCACTGCCTGCCCGCGCAGTGTGTAGAGATTTTCATCAAAGGTCTGTTCTTGATGAATCAAGGCACACTGGCGCGGGCAGTAACTGTAGTGTTGCAGGGCGGAGAGTGGAATCCACTCCTCCTCCGCCCATTCACGGCTTGGCTCCACGGTTACCCCACCAACCGTTGCAGCTCCACTCCAACGGGCCAGTTTGATTCATCAAGGGTCACTGCATAATCCTTGAAGTCGCGGGCGGGCAGTGATGCGTCTTTGGCCTGGACCTCGATCCGGTCAAACATGGCGTGAGCCGGGGCATTGCCCAGTTTGTTGTTGTGTTTAAACACATAAAGACCACGGGTCGCCATCAGACCACGAGCGGCTGAGTGGTCATGTTCAAACATATTGGTGATGGATTCCCACAACAGGTTCAGATCATCCTCGGTAAATCCGGTTTGATTTGCCAGATGGGCAGAGACAAAACCGTGGGCACGGTAAAGGCCATAAGGGACCGTGAACTTGCGCCCCATAGTGCGGTTGTCGCCATCCTGCTTTTCAGCCTCTGCCTCGGTTGCTACTGCCATGCGGGTGATGGAGTGTTCACTTGAGACCACTGAATCAATCGAACGGGCAAAGGTTAATTGCACCGGGCCACGCACTTGGCCACAGTTAATGCCGGTAGACATAACTGCGCCAAAGGTGCGCACATCAAAAAAGTTTTTACACATCCAGTCTCTGGCTTTTGGAACATCATCCTTACCACCCTTTCGTTTGCCTTCCTTGCCACTCATATCCAGCTCAAGAGATTTATAGGCACGCTCGTGCTGCTGGTTCAGAATCGCTTTTTCTTTTACATAGATTTCATAGGGCGGCTGCTCTTCACGGGCAAGCCCCACATAGTTGCGTACCTTGCGTTTCAAACAGACATCCGTCACCAACCCCATACCAGTCTCGGCATCCACGCGTGGTAGATTGCCTGCGTCTGGATCACCATTGGGGTTGCCATCTTTCACATCGAACAACAATACAAAGTCATAACGATTATTGATTGCCTGGCTCATATTTACTCTCCTTGATCTTGATCTGAATGTTTTTTGAAAAAGTCGTGGCGCTGGTGGTAGTAACCAATGGCAAAGCGGCCTTGATCCTCCAGCTTTAAATGGGCGGGAAAGTTATTGAAGCCATCAACGATGGTGCCGATCAGCTTCTCCAGATTGACGGCCCGCCCTTTGTGGAGCTTGCCGAGATGATGGTTTTTCAACCGCATCAGGGTGGAAAACACCGTCACCGGTGTACTGGCTGCCGAGCTGTAGTAACGATCACGAATGGTGGCATTGAGGCCGGGGCTGGCCTCCTCCTGTATTTTTTCCAGCACGGCAAACAGCCGCCCCAACCGGTAACCGATATTTTGATTGCTTTCATCCAGCGCCATCTTTAGTTCCTCCTTTATCTCTGGGTTTTTATATCTTGTCATTCGATTGATACAGCCCTTGATCAGGGCTGCTCTTGCATAGGTTATTTCGTGTTCTGCATGAATGCGGCGCACCGCCGAGGCCAACAGGGTTTGTGGATAGGGCAGACCCGCGAGTATTGTGCGCATGAACTCCCCTGCCAGATTGGCGGGGATGTTATCTGCCTTGCCCAGCGTTGCCGTTGAGACCAACAGCCGGAACAGTGGCAGATGCGGCAGCTGATTGGGTCCATGTTCAATCGCAATATCATCAAAGTGCTGGCGGATTGTTTTGGCTACCTCAGCCACAGTTGCCACATGCCAGAAGCGCACGGCAATACGGGCGGCATTGGGGGCAAGACCGAGAATGTAGAAGCGGGTATCGCCTTCGGGGCGCTCCAACAACCCCGCGTTAATCGAGCGGTACAGCGCGGCCACGGCTGGGGCACGTTGATCCGGATTATCTTTGGGTGATTCACCAAATATGTCGGGGATCATAGTTTCGAAGTCACTGGGTTTTTCAGACCAAAAGACCGTTGAGGCGTCGCCCACCTGTATGCGTTGGCGTGAGCCTTTGCGTAGCAGATGATTTAGCGCGGTGGTATAGGCAAAGGCGGCTTGCTTTCCTACCGGTGAGTTTTCGCCCTGCGTTTTACCGTAAGAGTTAAACGCATTCAGATTAAAGGAAACGATATTGGCACCCGAACTTTGCGCACCCCACACCCCTTTTATTGTGGTGTGAAGCCGCTCCATCTCATCTGGCTTACCACTCACCAGACAGAGATGACTCACTGCCTCGTCACCGGCGCTGACGTTCTTTTTCACTTCCGCCACAACCACAGGCCGCTGGCAAATCAGAGCAGTCTCGCCATGCAGACGAAAGCTCATATTGGGATTGGACTCTTTTATCTCGCCCCATAATGGACGCAGCTCCAGCTCAGCCAAATTCAGCCCTTCGAGAAAGACAAGCACGGCCTTGATCCCGACATCGTTTTGCACATCGTTTGACAGCTCATTGAGTCGTGAAATAAAGGCAGCATGTTGCTCTACGACCCGTTCTGGTTTTCCTCTTGTATCAACACCCAAGGCATACTCCAGATTGTCCCATAGTAAATTTGCTGCAATGTTTGATGCTCTTTTCACCCCCTGCGGTACCAGATAACTCTTGGCTGTTTTGCTTTTTCCCTGGCCTTCGCGGGTGTCGTGAATCTCGACTAGCTCACCTGTGGCGTTGATCTCTATAACAAAGGGAATCTCCTTCAGCTCAAACCCAAACGGTGCCAGCCGGTCATCGTCATCTTCAGATTTGCGGTCGTAGTAATCATTCAACGCTTGCAGGATCATTTCATCACCTCCGCGCTGTTCAGCGCAGGCACGATGATCACGCCATCATTCATCTGGGCACGGAAGAACATCGGTTGTGGTTCTTGCGGGTTGCTGTAGTCCAGGTCGTAGAGCATCCAGCCGAGATCACGGTTCTCTTGGATCGGCGAAGCGGTTGTCTCGCCATCAGCCACCAGACAAAAATCAGCGGCGAACTCGCGACACCCCAGGTAGGGTTGATTGAAACATTGGCCTTTGCTGGCGCGCCGTTCAAACATGGCGGCAAACTTGATGACGGAGTTGGGTGATGAATCCTCTTCCGAGACAGGGCTCAGGTGAGGGTAGTTGTGTGTATGACTACTGCCGTCCTGCATCTCAAACCAACCATGGATGCGATAACGCACGTCGCGCAGAAACAGACCGGCCCGCTGCTGGCGCTCATCTTCGATATTGATTCCCAGCAAGCCGGTTCCGGCGTTCATGGCGGTCTGGATATTTCGCACCGAGGCGACACAACCGACTTCGTTGCGCCGCAGGTTGATCCACTTGACGGGATTCAGCACTTCGATCTTGGTCACATGCCAGCGTATCGCCGGTTTCCAGAGAATGGCTTCGAACACGGCGCGGGCGGCCGAGGGCGTCATCACGTCGTAACTGACACGCTCCACCTTCATCTCTGGCCGGGTAAAACAGGCGAAGTCCCCCGACACATCTAAACAATATGTTTTCATTGTCACCTCCTTATAAAACCAATGATTCCTGGCTGACGTTGGTCTCGCCCACCATTAAACCCAATCTCATGTCGTACAGCACATCCGATGCCTGCACATACAACCCGGCATAGGCTTCTCGAACATCGCCATTTTTTTGTAACTCTTTGAACTGGTACTGGGGCACGTTGACGCAGTAGCGCTGGAGCTTGCGCATCAACCAACGTTCTGGCCCCTCCTTTTGCAACCTGCCAATCAGGGTACAACTGGCATCGTCGTAATAGACAAAGATGGATTGATAACCAGACTCTTCGATGAGTTTGAAACGTTCGGCAGCGGTGCGGAACTGAACCTGGGCCTGGCCGGCCTCACTGCCGAGCAGATGGTCAATGTCGTGTTTATCCCATGAGTGGGCGGTGGCGTAAAACTGTTCGAAGTAACGCCGGAAGTTGTCACGCGTCAGTGGTGGGCCGTCATGACCAGCAAGGATGGAAGTTGTGGTCTGTTCCGCCCGGCGC
Source organism: Tenderia sp. (SeqCode) (assembly GCA_031416075.1). GTDB lineage: Bacteria > Pseudomonadota > Gammaproteobacteria > Tenderiales > Tenderiaceae > JAKFXL01. The sequence continues at coordinate 7,112 of JANOSY010000069.1, forward strand.
AAATGACCAACGGGCGATGGCTTGGGGGGTACAAATACCACCACCCTTCCGCGATGCAGGTTGCCTTCACGGTTGCATCGCCCCGCTGCCTGGGCGATGGAGTCAAGCCCGGCCATGGCACGATAGACGACGGGGAAATCCATATCCACCCCAGCTTCAACCAACTGGGTGCTCACCACACGGGTGGGCATGTTGTCCTTGAGTCGTTGTTTGATTTTCTGAATCACCTGGGAGCGGTGCTCGCCACACATCAAGGCCGAGAGGTGAAGGGTGCCGCTCGGCATGTAGCGATGTAGCTCGCGGGCATCTTTACGGGTATTGACGATGGCCAACACTGACTCATGCTGACCAATAACCTCTGCCATTTCGGGCCAGCTGTTGGTTTTGTGCATCTCGGCTGGTAGCTCGACGGTTACCCGTTCCAGATTTTCATATAGCGCTTCGGGATCATCAACGATCTCGCGCACCTCATCCAGCCCTTTAAACTTCCAGTCAAAACCGGCACGGCTGCCCAGCGCGGGTTGGGTGGCGGTGGAGATAACAAAGGTGACCTTGTAATGTTTGGCCAGTTGATTCATGACATTGAGGATCGGTTGCAGGAACTCAGGCGGCAGCAGCTGAGCTTCATCCAGCACCACCACACTGTTTACGATGTTGTGCAATTTTCGGCAGCTGCTGGTGCGTGAAGCAAACAGTGATTCAAAAAATTGGACGTTGGTGGTGACGATCACGGGCGCATCCCAGTTTTCAGTGGCCAGCCTTGATTGTTTGCTCTCGTGTTTTTCATCGGGATCAATATTGCTGTGATGCTCAACCACACCATTCACAAAGATGCTGCGGAAGATATTGGCGGTCTGTTCGATGATGCTGGTATAGGGGATTACATAGATGATGCGTTGCTTTTTGTGCGCCTGTGCATGATCAAGCGCAAAGGCGAGGCTGGAGAGTGTTTTTCCGCCACCGGTTGGCACGGTTAACGAGAAGATTCCTCCCTGTTCCAGCGCCTTGAGGCGACACTGCTGTAACACCTGATGGCGGATACGATTGACGGGGGTTTGCTCGGCACCTGAGAACGTGGCCATGTGCTGATCAAACTGATTTTTTAAAACATCCAGATTTGGATAACCGCTACGTTTATATGATTTGTTTTCATCCATAAACTCTTCGGTATCGAGAAAATCGGCATCGACCAGACAGGAGAAGAGCATACGCACCCATAACGCAAAGCCCTCTTTACCACCTAGCGGAGGGCTGGTCGGTTTTGTTAAATTCAGAATTCCATCCGGAACATCATCAGGAAGATTTGCCATACGAACTTTGTTTTCATCCATACGCCCCCTAAGTGCCCGGCCACTGGCTTCATCCTTTTCCCAATCCGGCAGTCCCGCATGGTGGCCTGCAACTATATAGGCGACTACCCGGCCAAGTACCTCGAACTTTTCCACCGCCAATATCGCACCAATAATGGAGTGGTCCACCCTGCCTGCACGTCCTTCCATGTGTGCATCCGGATCATAGCCAGAGACTACTTTTATGCGCCGCTGAAAATCGTCGAGGTACTTGCCCAGGTCATGCCAAAACCCTGCCAGCGCTGCCCAGTCGCCGCCCCCAAAGAGAGTTGCAAACACCTCAGCCCGTTTAGCCACACCTTCAAGATGCTCTTCAAGCGTGTGGATTACCCACTGACCATCAAGCGCTTGCCTAACGTGTGCGATATATTTTTCCTCATTCATTTAATTGCCCTCTGATTCACAGATTACGCAAAAATATTTGTCTGACTTTATTAATGTCACCGTTGTACCACAAGCGGTGTTCCATCCCGCGATACACCCCATAACCCCATCCAATGTTTATTTATATTGATTTACCGCCTGCTCCAGTCGCACCTTCACCGCCTGCCGTAGCTCTTCTGGCGCAACGACTTCTACGTCGGGGCCGTACTTCAATATATCCATTAATAATTCTTGGGGTTTTCTGTAGGGGATTTTTAGCTCATAACGTCCGTCGGTTAAAAACCGCGCTTGCTGTTTTGGGTGCCATGTCTCCTCGGCTACCCAGCGGGCACGATATTCGTTGAAGATGAGCACGGCGATGTTGTTACTTTTTCCGGCAAATATTCCGTAGGCGTCGGCGAAGTGTTCGGTTAGTGTCTGTTGGTCGATCTGCTGACTTATTTTGTCTAGCAGACTGATCTGTTTGATACGGTCGATGGCAAAATTGCGCAGTGCCTGGCGCTGGTGGCAGTAACCATCCAGATACCAGTTGTCGCGGTAACGAACGATGCGTTGCGGGCTGACGATACGCTGGCTGATCTGATTGCTTTCGCGGGTGTGGTAGGTGATCTGAATCTGACGATTTTGCAACACCCCTTCGGCGACTTGTTGAAAGGCATCACCGCCACTGCGTACGCCAATGCCGAGTAACCGGATCGATTTTTTTATCTCTCCATGACCAAACTGTTTGCTGGCCAGCAGTGTTTCAATCCGTTTTTCAAAGGGGCGTAGCTGTTCTGAAAGTATGCCCGGCTGCAGATCGTCCAGAAGTTGGCTCAGGATGGCGAGTGATTGTAGCTCTTGGGTATTGAACCAGAGGCCGGGGAGTTCGTATGGCGGATCTGTTGCTTTATGGTTGTAGTACCAGCCGTTGGCTTTGGAGTCGTATTCCAGTGGTGCACCAAGAAAATCCTGCATATAGCTGATGATACGAACGATGGTGCCACGTTTGCACTCCAGCGCCCGTTCGATTTGCAGACGCGATATTGGATATCGGGCAGCACTTAGCAGTTTATGCAGCGCATAAATACGATCGAACTTATCCAAACCACCCCCGTCATTCAGATTTTTTTATAGCTTTTTTTTTACCTGCTGGCGGATATTACCCTACTTGCGTATAGGAAAGGGTTGCTCTTTTTCCACCACTAAACAACGATTTTCTAATATTTCCTTGCATTTCATTAGCGTCTTTAGTGAGATACGTGCCTGAGTAAAAGACTACAGAACCTAGTGAGGCATCATCATGACTATAAAATCATTTCATCCACCCCAGCGCACCTTAATGGGGCCAGGGCCGTCTGATGTGAATCCCCGTGTTCTGGAAGCGCTGGGGCGTCCCACCATTGGCCATCTTGACCCTCTGTTTGTGGGAATGATGGATGAGGTTAAGGGGCTATTGCAGTACGCCTTTCAAACCCGCAATGAGCTGACCATGCCAGTATCAGCCCCTGGCTCTGCCGGGATGGAGAGCTGTTTTGTGAATCTGGTTGAGCCGGGTGACAAGGTGATCATCTGCCAGAACGGTGTGTTTGGCGGACGCATGAAGGAAAACGTGGAGCGCTGCGGTGGTGTGGCGGTGATGGTCCAGGATGATTGGGGCCGTGCGGTGGATCCACAAAAGCTTGAGGATGCACTCAAAGCCAACCGCGATACTAAAGTGGTGGCATTTGTCCATGCCGAGACCTCTACAGGGGCGCAGTCCGATGTTAAAACATTGGTGGAGATTGCCCACCGCTACGATGCGCTGACGATTGTGGATGCCGTTACGTCATTGGCAGGGACCACCCTGCTGGTGGATGAGTGGGATGTGGATGCAATCTACTCTGGCACGCAAAAATGCCTCTCCTGCACACCGGGGCTGTCCCCCGTCAGTTTTAATGAACGTGCCCTGGAAAAGATCAAACAGCGCAAACATAAGGTGCAGAGCTGGTTTATGGACCTGAATCTGGTGATGGGCTACTGGGGCAGCGGTATTAAACGTAGCTATCACCACACTGCACCGGTGAATGCGCTTTATGGCCTGCACGAAGCGCTGGTTATTCTCAATGAAGAGGGTCTCGCCAATGCCTGGGCTCGTCACCACAAATATCACCTCGCCCTGCGTGCCGGGATCGAGGCAATGGGGTTGAGCTTTGTTGTGCCCGAGGCGGAACGTTTGCCACAACTTAACGCCGTTACACTGCCTGCCGGGGTTGATGATGCCCAGGTGCGGTCAATGTTGCTCAATGAGTACCAGCTGGAGATTGGTGCTGGGCTGGGGGTTATGGCGGGCAAAGTGTGGCGTATCGGCCTGATGGGCCATACATGCAACAACCGCAATGTATTACTCTGCCTGCACGCGCTGGATGATGTGCTGGGACGGCTGAAGGCCCCCATCATACGTGGTGTAGCGGTTGCCGCTGCACAACAAAAACTGGCTGAATAGATGAAGATGGCGGTCAGCGGTTTGCTGACCGCCTGCCCCAATCATCACTCGTATTAGCAATTGTGGCACCACCCGCGGTATGAATTGATCTTTTACAGCTCAATTAAAGCACCGGAGGTATCACACGCCCCCTTGCCGGGTTACTATATAGATATTTCGTAAACCTTTTATGGCCATTATTAACTGTAGAATCAATCCATGACTGAATCCGTTGCCAGCCATTCACCCAGCCATGCGGCTGCGTGGTGGGGTCTACGCAAACTGGAGTGCCAACAATCACTGAAAATCGAGCTGGAAGGGCTGCGGTTTGCCGTGACTCGTCAAATGAATGAGTGGCGATTTTTTTATGACCAGCCTGGCGTAAGCGCCACACCGCCCGCCAGCCACTGGCAACAGCAGCTGGGCGATGTCGCCCCGGATGAATATAAAGAGATGGCGCGTTTTATGTTTCGCACCACACACACTACGCTCAACATCATTCCAGCGCTGGCTGACCGTCCCGTTGTTACCACGCCCACCACACCGCTCAATTTGCCGCCGGATGAAGAGGTGACCCTTTTTGTCAGCTCACCCCTCTGGATGCAGGTATATAGCGAAGGGGGGACATTACCTCTGCTCGATATCCCCATTCAGCGTATCTCTGACACTTGGTTTGGCAGCAGCACCCAGAGTGGTGAACTCTGTTATGCCAGCCGCACCCATGGCTATCTGTCACTGCAACAGGTGCCAATACGGATGCATCGGGCCATCACACCCGTGGTGGTTAAAAACAACGCTGGCACCAACCTGCTGCTGGAGCGCATCAGCCTACCAGCACCCAACCTTTCACTCTATGCTGACCAGGAGTCACGACTCTGGACAGAGACCATCACTCTGGAGCGTGAAAGTGATGGTGATATGGCATCGCTAGCGATAGCGCCACACCCCCCGGCGCAACTTGAGTCACCCGTGCGCCTGTGCGAGCCACGCAGCAAGCTGCACAAAAGCAGTCTGGCAATACGCGCCTTCAGCGTACTGTTCGACTAAGGGGGCGATGATGATAGAAAAGATCAATGCCATGCTCGACAGCGGCACACTCATACAACTGCTGCGCGCCTCCAGTCTACTGGTGGCTGGATTTTTTATTGCCAAACTTGCCAGCCTGGGGCTCACCCGCGCTGCAAAAAACCATCTTGATCACCACCAGTCAATCATGCTCAGGCGCGGCAGCTACTACCTGATCCTGATTCTGTTTTTCATCACGGCCTTGCATCAGATGGGGTTTAATCTCAGCGTACTGCTCGGCGCGGCCGGCATTCTCTCTGTTGCTATCGGCTTTGCCTCGCAGACATCCGCCTCTAACATCATCAGCGGCCTGTTTCTGATCACTGAACGCCCCTTCTCCGTAGGCGACATGATCCGTGTGGGGACCACCTCCGGTGAGGTGCTTTCTATCGACCTGCTGTCAGTCAAGCTACGTACCTTTGACAATCTGCTGGTACGCATCCCGAATGAGGCCTTGATCAAATCAGAAGTGACCAACATGACCCGCTTTCCCATTCGGCGCATAGACCTGTTGATCGGCATTGCCTATAAAGAAGATGTTAGAAAAGTGCGTACCGTTATGGAGCAGGTTGCCGATGAAAACCCACTCTGCCTGGAAGAGCCCAAACCACTCTTTATCTTTTTAGGTTTTGGTGACTCGTCACTCAATCTGCAATTTTCTGTATGGGCCAAACGGGAAAATTTCCTGGAGCTTAAAAACACCATTCAAATTGAGATCAAAGAGGCCTTTGATGCCCACGGCATTGAGATTCCGTTTCCGCAGCGCTCACTAACGCCTGGGGCAGAGCCGTTATCCATCAAGATTGTAGGTAATGAACAGAGACCTTAAGTATATTTTTCACCGGTAATACCTAATTTTTCTACCACCCCCGGCACGGGGGTAAAACATAAGACTCAATACTGATATTAATGAATCGCACGACCATTCAATGTTTGCTCATCATTGTCAACCTGCTCCACGGCGCTGTGGCCATGGCTGCGCCCGCAGTCACGATCACCATTGAAGGTGTCGATAATGAGCTGCTCACCAATGTGCAACAGCTGCTCAGCGTCGAACAACAGCGTGAACATCCACTGCTTGCCGAAGGGCGCATCCAGCGACTGCACAGCAAGGCCGATGAGGAGATTAACAACGCGCTGCAACCGTTTGGTTACTATCGCGCCACCATCAAAAAAAACCTGGTCCTGAAAAGTGATGAACAGTGGTATGCCACCTATAACATTGCGTTGGGAGAGCCACTTACAATCACCACACTCACCCGTACCATCGGTGGTGATGCTGCAACCGACGCCCCCCTTAAAGAGCTATGGGATAGCTTTCCGCTCAAAGAGGGGGATGTGCTTAATCAGTCTCTGTATGAACAGGCCAAACGGGATATGTTGAAGCTGGCCAATGAGCGTGGTTATTTTGATGCCGATTTTACCATTGCCCAAATCGCCATCGATTTAAAGCAGTATACCTCTCACATTACACTCCAGTTCAGCAGCGGCGCACGTTACCATTTTGGCCAGACCGAACTGAACCAGAGTGTGCTGAACGAAGATTTTTTATATCGCTTTGTCCCATTCGAACAGGGCGATCCCTACAGCATCAATAAACTGCTGGATCTACAACAGGGGTTGATGGGGAGTGACTACTTCAGCGTCGTGGAACTACAACCACAGCTACCCAACCGCCGTGACAATACGGTGCCTGTGCTGGTCAACCTGGAGCCACGTAAACAGCACCGTTATTTAATCGCTCTCGGTTACGGCACGGATACCGGACCCCGTGGCAAACTGGGGTGGGAGATGCCCCGAATCAACCGTGCCGGCCATCGCATCGATACCGAATATCGGGCATCAGCCATTGGCAACAATCTCAGTGGCCGCTACCGAATCCCTATTCGTAATCCACGCAAAGAGCAGCTGATATTCAGCGGCAGCCTAGCCAACACCCGTCTGGACAGCAGCGAAAGCAGCATCGCCAATCTTGGTGCCAGCCTGTTGCAGGTGCACGGCCCATGGCAAGAGACATTCTCTCTTAACTACCATAACGAAAGTTATAAAATTGCCAATATCGACCGTCGCACAACACTGCTGATGCCAGGATTCAGTATTAGCCGCCGTCTTAGTGGTGACCATGCCCTCATAGATCAAGGCCTTCGTCTCAGCGCCGAAATTCGTGGCGGTGCCAAGGGTGCCTTTTCAGATATCAATTTTTTCCAGGGACAGCTGCACGCCAAGGGCATTACCTCGCTCAGTGAACGGCAACGTCTGATCATGCGTGGCACCATCGGTGGCATTAACGCCATTGAGTTTGACAAACTGCCCGCCTCATTACGTTTTTATGCTGGCGGCACACAGAGTGTCCGTGGGTTTCGTTACCAGTCCCTCTCTCCGCTCAATAGTGATGGAAAGGAGATCGGTGGAAAATATCTGCTGACCAGCAGCGCGGAATATGAGTTACGCCTGAACCAGGAGTGGAGCTGGGCACTGTTTGTTGATGCTGGTAACGCCTTCAACGATTTTAATCCCAACATTAAAAAGGGGGTTGGCACCGGTATCCGTTGGCAAACACCCGTCGGCCCGCTCCGCTTTGATATCGCTTCAGCGATTTCGGAGCCTGGCAGGCCATGGAAATTTCATATCAACGTCGGGCCGGACTTATGAAACGCCGCCTGATCATTGCCACACTATTGCTTTTGCTGCTGCCGACACTGTTTATCGGCTGGGTGGTGAACAGTGGTCATGGGCTACGCTGGCTACTAACACAGATTGTGCTCTCCAAATCACTGGAGATCGATACCATTCAGGGCAATCTGCTCGGCTCACTGCATATCACCGGCCTCCGTTACCACGACGATAAAATAAAAATCACGCTTGATGATGCCATGCTTAAGTGGCACCCATCCGCACTCTGGCACAAAGAGTTTCGTACCGAGATGCTCTATCTGAAACAGCTGACTGTCGAACTTGCCGCCAGCGATGAGACACCCTTGCAACTGCCCAACATCCATCTGCCCCTCAATATTAAGTTAGATGATATACAGATCAACGACCTTAAAATTATTCGCCCAGAACAACCCACGTTACAGATTAACAACGCCAGCCTGCGGGCCAGCGCCTACAACAGTAATGTACAAATTCAATATCTGGACATCAGCAGTGACATTGCACAGCTCTCACTGCACGGCGCACTGCACCCCTACGACCACTACTGGCATGATCTTAACCTGCAGTGGCAGCTCCAGCTCCCCCAGCAACCCACCCTGAATGGCAGCGGTAAGCTCAAGGGTGATCTGCAGCAGACCTCACTGGAACATAATCTGACCTTCCCGATTAAGGCCACCACCTCACTCACCCTCTTTGATCTGCTGCAAACACTGCGCTGGCAGGCGTCACTACAGATCCCCAAACAGCCACTGGATAGTGTGTATGAAACATGGCCAAGTGAACATGTGGCACTTAATGCCCGTGGCAGTGGCGATTTGAAACAGGCCGCCATTGATACCTTCGATCTGCAGACACTCAACAGCCAGATAGCAGGCAAAGGGCAATTTAGTTGGCACGATGGAATCCACTGGCAAGCTGAGGTCGATACACCACGCTTTGACTTTGTTGCACTCTGGGCACTGCTCAAGGTCAATGGACCGATGGTCCGTGCCGGTATCAAAGGCCGGGTAGAAGGCGATCTTGAACAGCTCACTACCAGTGATGTGACGTTGCGTGCCTTTGATGGCACCATCAACGGCAATGCCAACGTGCGCTGGAGTGAACCGTTGCGCTGGCAGACAGAGCTACGCTCCCAAGCGTTATCACTCACACAGCTCTGGCCATTAATGGCACTTGAACGGCAGGGGCTGCCTGCTGGCCGCGCCAACATCAATGTCATACTGGATGGCAATAGCCAAGGCCTGACATTCAAACAGCTCATGCTCAGCTCACTCGGCGCAACCGTACGTGGTAACGGCAAGGTGCTCTGGCAACCACAACTGCAGTGGCAGACAGCACTCTCTGGCACGGGGGTTAATCCCGCCGTGTGGCAACCACAGCGGCTGACAGCGTGGCACGGTAATCTGGCCACCCAGTTTCACCATCGTGGCAGTTACAACCACAATCAACTGCTGGGGGAAGTGGATATACAACAGCTCAGCGGCACACTGCGCGATTACCCACTGCAATTGGAATCGCAACTGGCACTGACAAAAGAGGCGTTGCTGATTAAAAATCTCTCACTCACCTCTGCCGAGTCCCACGTTACCGCCCATGGCAACATTGGCACCACCATGGATCTACAACTGCAACTCGACTCACCGCAACTGAGACAGCTTTACCCGGATGTCAGCGGCGCGTTACAGGCAAAGGCCCAGCTCAGCGGCAGCCAATCAGCGCCGCTGCTGCAACTGCAACTGGATGGCAAACAGCTCGCTTATGATGGGCAGCAGGTAGGCCTGCTGAAAGGTGAGGCTGAAATACAGCTGTTCAGCTGGCAAAAGATATTAATCGATCTGCAGGCAGAACAGTTACAGCTGGCCGGTCAACAGATAGACGCCCTGGATATTGGCGCTCAAGGCGAAGCAACCGACCACCAGTTACAACTCTACCTGAAAGCAGAACAGCTGGAGACAACATGGCTGCTAAGTGGCAATCTCAATGCCAATACACAACAGTGGAAAGGGAATATTGAACGGGCCGATCTAAACAATAACAAACTGGGACTGTGGCAACTTGCCTCACCGTCAGCGCTATCCGCCTCTACCAACCAGATTAAATTAGCCCCCCTCTGCTGGCAGCAACGCGACAGCCAACTCTGCATTGATATTCAGCAACAGCAACATGGGTGGCACGCTGCGCTGCATGGCAAACAGATCAACCTGGCAATGGTCAGCCCCTGGCTACCCAATGAGATGCAGCTACACGGCGAAACAACATTACAAGCAACGGCCAACTACACACCGCAACAACCACTGGTTGCGGAAGCACGTATCACCCTCGATAACGGTTATGTCTCATACCCGATCATCGATGGCGAACGCAGTGAATGGCGTTTTAACCAAGGTATCTGGCAGAGCAATCTTGATGCACAGGGGTTGCGCTCAGATCTGAATCTGGCGCTGGCAACCTCTAACAAGGCACAAGATCAGATACAAGCCACACTCGAATTGAAGGGTTACAATCCACTCACAACGGCCGTAAACGAACAGCCCATCAACGGTGAGATCAACGCCAACATCAGCGACCTTGGACTGATCGATAATCTGTTTGACGATATTCAGGGGCTACAGGGAGAGATCAAAATCAACAGCCGTATTGGCGGCACCCTGGTAAAACCTCAACTCGCCGGTGCCCTGCGCCTGCAAAATACCAAACTACAGATTCCACGGCTCGGCCTTTCACTCACCGATGTGCAGTTTGATGCCAATAGCAGCGGCACAGATACGTTGAACTATCGTCTGCAAGCCCACTCTGGCGACGGCACCATCGAGGCCAAGGGTGAGACACAATTAAACGCCCATACCGGCTGGCTCACAGAGATTGCACTGACCGGGGAGATGTTTGAGGTTTCGCGCATCCCGGAAGCACGTGTCCTGGTATCACCCAACCTTAAAATAAAAATGGCACATCGTGAGCTCTGGCTCAATGGCGAAGTATTAGTGCCTCATGCACGCCTTGAACCAAAAGAGTTTAGCAGTGCCACCACCACCTCCAGTGATGTTGTGATTATCGGCACTGAAACAACGAGGTTAAAACCGTGGCGTCTCCACAATCGTGTCCGTCTGATCCTGGGTGATCGTGTTTCACTCTATGGTTTTGGTTTTGAAGGCAACATCAACGGCAACCTGCTGTTGATCGATGAGCCGGGCAAGATCACTGCCGCCAGCGGTGAATTAAACGTTATTGAAGGACGCTACCGCGCCTATGGCCAACGACTCGACATCGAACAGGGACGTCTGCTGTTTGCTGGCGGCCCTGTTACCAACCCAGCACTGGATCTTCGGGCTGTGCGCCACATTCAGGATATAACAGCAGGTATCAAAGTATACGGACCATTACGACAACCGCAGTTTGAGCTCTTCTCCACACCGGTTATGGATCAAACAGATGCACTGGCCTATCTGGTGCTTGGTGCACCGCTGGAACAGACCACCTCAAACAGTGATGGCGCAATCATGGCACAGGCAGCACTTGCCATCGGGCTCAAGGGCGGCGACTTTCTGGCCCGTAATATCGGCAACCAGTTTGGCATCGAAGAGATGCGTATTGAGAGCTCAGAAAATGGTGAGCAGGCATCGCTGGTCATGGGCCGCTATCTCACCCCCCGCCTCTATGTCGGATACGGTGTGGGTATTATTGATGCAACCAATACCCTCACCATGCGTTATCAGCTTTCACAACACTGGCAGATCAAGGCCGAATCGGGCATCAACCAGAGTGCTGACATGATCTACACGATCGACAGCGAATGAAAGTTCATCTCGCCCCTATGGAAGGTGTGCTTGATTACCACATGCGCGCCATACTCACCGACTTGGGTGGTTATAGCCACTGCGTGACGGAGTTTGTCCGGATTATTGACCGGCTGCTACCCAACAAGGTGTTTTACCGCTACTGCCCCGAACTCCGCCGGGGTGGACAGACCCCTTCGGGCACACCCGTCATCGTGCAACTGCTTGGCGGAATCCCTGAGGCGATGGCCGAAAATGCACACCATGTAGCCAAACTTGGTGCGCCCGGCATCGATATCAACTTCGGCTGCCCATCCCGTTTGGTAAACCGCAAGGCAGGTGGCGCGGTACTGCTCAAAGAGCCACATCGAATCTATGACATTGTCCGGGCGGTGCGTGATGCAGTCCCGGCACACATACCGGTCTCTGCAAAAATCCGGCTCGGTTATGATGATTGCCAACCGGCACTGGAGAATGCACACGCGGTGCAGGCCGCCGGAGCCAATTACATTACCGTACACGCCCGCACTAAAATGGATGGTTACAAACATCCGGCACGCTGGGAGTGGCTGGCACAGATTAATGAGGCCATCACCATTCCGATGATCGGCAATGGTGATATCAATACCCTTGATGATTATCGCCGCTGCTGTGAAATCGGCGGCATTCAAGATGTGATGCTGGGGCGTGGTGCACTGGCCAATCCCGGATTGGCGCGACAGATTAAAGCCAATACACAGGGAGAGGACATTGAGGCCATTGCATGGCCCACCATTCTGGCACTGCTGGTACAGCTGCCCGAACTGCTAAAACCTTCCGATATCAGCAACGGGCGTTACATCACCACACGTCTCAAACAGTGGCTCACCTACTTAAGAAGCCATTACGATGAAGCACAATCGGGGTTTCAACAGGTCAGGGCCTTCAAAGATTACGAAACCATTATTGCCCGGCTTCAGCTGCACACATAAGACAGTCGCATTAATCTTACTTACCCCTTCAGCGCTGCAACCACCACCATGTTAACGCTCCAATAAAATTGCCCAATGGCATCACGCGCTGCCAACTCTGCCGTCCAGCCATCCAATTCTGATTGCGTAGCGATACCGGCCGCTAACGCCTCCCCCGTTAACCAGCCACCTAGCGGTGACTGCTTAAAGTCGCTCTGTACCAGTGGAAATACCTCTACCTGAATATCCTCTAGCCGCTGTTGCTGAAACAGGGAGTAGAGCTGTCGTCCTGCATAACCGTTGGGGCGCAGCTGTGTCGCAAAAAAACTCATCAACCGCCGCTCAAGCAGTGCATCTGAATAATCGACCGAGGCCGTTGCCCAATCGGTATCGGCCACCACCAATCGGCCGCCACGACGCAATACACGCAACATCTCAGTTAAAACAGCATTGGCAGAGCAGCTTGCTGGCAGCACCTGAAACAGTCGTTCCGCATGGCATGCATCAAACCACTCGTCTGCAAACGGTAATACAGTGACATCTGCCTGCTGATGTTTAACCACCCCATCAAGCTGTGCATCGGCGGCGGCAACATCGGCCTGTTCCAACATCTCACTGTCGATATCGATGCCGACCACACAACCGGTCGTCCCTACCAAACGCCCTAATGCCACAGTATCAATGCCGGGGCCACACCCCACATCCAAAACCCGGCTACCGGTTTTTACCGCCATTAATTCATAGCTACGCTGTTTGATCCGCTGGCCCAACTCAGCCACTTTACGCAGATAGTCTGCACTCACATATCCTGCTGATTTGGTCATGGGAATTATCTTTATAGGTTTATTTTTTTCGGGGATCAGTGATTGATTCATGGGCGACCAGATTCCACTCACCATTATTGCGGTAGAGCCGCTGGCCACGGTCAGGATAGTCCGTGACATCCTGCGCCAGGCGCTGCCCCATCACCAGACAGACCAGTGTCTGCTCACCATCATTGATTACATTATGGGCCACCGTGTGGCGTGGCAAACCAATAAAATCTCCCGGCCCAACTTTATAACGATCCCCACCAATCACTGCTGTTGCACTGCCCGAGAGCACGTAAATAGACTCCTCTTCATAGTGATGAAGGTGATACTCAGTGGTATCACGCCCCGGTTCAACATAGATCATGTGCACACCCATATGATTCAACCCCACAGCATCAGCCAGTGACTTATTAATACGCTGTGCATTTGGATTTAAAAAGTGGATCTTCTCTTCGCCCACCATCGCCTCAATTTCTGAGGCGGTTAGTAAAAATTGTCGGGTATTCATATGACCTCCGTTAATGTTGAACAATTGGCATACGCCGACCGACCGCAACCGTCGCAACAACCGCCACAGCAAAAGCGATCATACCTGAGGTGATCACCTCATCCAGCACAACGGCCGCCACCAGCAGCGTCATAAACGGTTGCAACAATTGTAGCTGGCTAACACGTACCACACCGGCCATCGCCATGCCTTGATACCAGAGAAAAAATGCCAGAAACTGACTCACCAGACTCAGATATAAAAATGCCAGCCACCCTGACAGCGGCGCATCAAACCCATGTTGATGAAACGACCAGCCAACCGGTAGCAACAGAAACGGCATCACCAGTACCAGCGCCCAACAGATCACCTGCCACCCGCCCATCTCCTTGGCCAGCCGTCCACCCTCCACGTATCCAAATGCCGCTGCCAAACAGGCGAGGAACAGAATACCATCCGCTGCTTGCAGTCCTTGCATACCACTCTCGATAGCAAACACCACAACCAACAGAGTCCCCATCATACTGACCAACCAAAACTGAACCGATGGCCGCTGGCGCATCCGTATTGCCCCAACCACCGCAGTCAACATCGGTAACACCGCCACCACCACCGCACCGTGTGCCGCCGGCAACTGCTGGAGCGCAATGGCCGACAGCAGTGGAAAACCAACAATCACCCCCAGCGCCACCACCATCAACCCTTTTAACTGTGCAGCTGCTGGTAACGGTTGCCGTGTTAATAGCAACATCACCATCGCACCAACCGCCGCAACCAGAGCGCGCCCCAACCCCACAATCAGGGGATCGATGTAATAAACAGCCAGACGTGTTGCCGGCAAGGTGGCGCTAAAACCGACAACCCCCAACAGACCCAACCACATACCCAGGCGGGCACTACTCATGTTTGATCTGTCACCCACTCCACTGCTGTTCACATCACACCTCCTGCAAAACAGCACAGTAGTGGATATTTTTCTGACAATACATGTACAGTTAAACGATAGATAAAAGACTGTACCGGTAAAAAGACCATGACAATGACAATCACAATCGTAATAGAGACCCATACCGGCAACCCTCTGGTTGAGCAGATCACCCATGCAATACAAAAGCAGATTGATGAACGCCAGCTACGCCATGGCACACGTATGCCATCAATCAGGACATTTGCCACCCACCACAAAATCAGCCGCTTTACCGTGGTCACCGCCTATGATCGATTGGTCGCCATGGGGTATCTACAATCACGCCAAGGCTCCGGATTTTATGTGATCTCCCGCCCGCAAACACCCACAACACCACAACCCACTATCAAACTTGATGCCGCCACCGATGTGCTCTGGCTGCTACGCAATGCACTGGCACAACCCACCAGCAAACCGATTCCCGGTGCTGGCTGGTTACCCAGTGACTGGATGGATGAACGTGGTATTCAGCGCAGCCTGCGTCTGCTATCAAAACGGAGTGGTAGCTTTCTCACCAGTTACGGCCAACCCGCCGGTTATGCCCCACTGCGGGACTGGTTACAACACCGGCTCACCGAAATAGGTATTTATACCAACAGATCACAAATTTTGCTCACTCGCAGCGCCACCCACGCACTTGATTTAATTTCCCGTTATCTGGTCCGTCCCGGCGATCGAGTGCTGGTTGATGACCCCGGCTATTTTTTACTGTTTGGCGCACTCAAATCACAGGGCGCGCAGATCATCGGGGTACCATGGAACCAGGACGGCCCGGATACAGTGCAGATGGAGCTATTAATTCAGGAGCATAAACCCAACGTCTTTTTTACCAACACTATTTTGCACAACCCTACCGGCGCAACCATTACACAAGCCACCGCTTATCGGGTATTACAACTGGCAGAACGTTACAACCTGACGATTGTTGAAGATGATATTTATGGTGACTTCCATCCTGGCCACGCAACACGTCTGGCGACACTCGACCAGCTGCAACGGGTTATCTATCTCAGCAGCTATTCAAAAACAGTCTCTGCCAGCCTGCGCATCGGTTACATCGCCTGCTCACGTGAACTTGCACCACAACTGATTGACCTTAAACTGCTGACTGGCATGACAACATCAGAGGTGAATGAACGGGTTATTCATCAAATGCTGACCGATGGTTATTATCGCAAACACCTCAACAGTACCCGCAAAAAGCTACAGCAGGGGCATGAGCAGGCGATGGAGAGTTTTGAGCGGCTCAAATTACCACTATACGTCGAACCCGAAGGTGGAATGTTTATCTGGGTGAAACTACCGGAGAAGATCAATACTATCGAGATGGCCAGCCATGCGGCCGAACAAGGCATCACGCTTGCCCCAGGGAATCTGTTCAAACCCGATCAGCAGCCAACTCCATGGATGCGATTCAATGTGGCATCATCCCACGAACCGGCATTAATCGATTTTCTGACCCGGCAATTAGCCAAGCTATAAAGACTAATCATTAACCCGGTATTTTAACCGCATGGCATCGATGAAGTTACGCAGTATCTGATCCTTACACTCACGATAATGGGCATGGCCAGGTTTGCGAAAGAGTGCACTTAACTCATGTTTACTAATACTCACACTGGTCTGATCCATCATCTCTAAAATATCATCAGACTTCAGGTCCAGCGCGATCTTTAGTTTTCTTAAAATTATGTTATTTGTTAAACGCTTTTCTGGCTCGGGTTGTGGCCCCTCTTTTTTTCCGCGCAGTTCGTTTATCAAACCATTCAGAAAAATCGCCAGCTGCATATCACTGCATTTTTTAAACTCTGGCTCTTCCTCTCTTTTTAACCAAGCCGTGATCTGTTCGCGTGTGACTTCATAATCTACCGATCCAAAAATCGCCACCATTTTCATATCACTAAAATCAAAGGCGTAACGGATACGACGCAAGATATCATTGTTAATCATCAATACACCCCGCCAACAATAGCCCCATCAACACCATTACTCAATCTCTTTGGTTGATGTTTTTATCAGATCCCATTTGCTTTTAACACGAACAGGTTTCTCGGCACTCTTATCTTTCTCCAGCAGCGCCTGCTCTATTTTGTTCTGTTTGCGTTTTTCAGAACGTACCTTATTTTTTTCCTTATATTTTTTCAGAAACTGTGCGATCTCATTAGTGGCCCATGTTTGAGCATCAGCCTCTGTGGCAAAACCGTCCTGATATTTTGATACCACCATTTTTTCAACCGATACCCGGCGAACGATCTCAGCCGACCATAAATCGTCTTTCTGTAATAACCTGAAATCATATCGCTTGGTTGTTGTCATTTTATCCATTGTCTGAACCTCTATTGATGTTGGCTATATCGGCACCGCTCAAGAAAAACGGCTGCCGTCACCAAAAATTGACCATGGCCCAATACAGCACCATTTCATGACGCCATATTAACACTTTGGGTGGGTAAACTGATCAGAAATAGAAGGGGAGTATAGGTTTAGATCAACTATCACTCCCGGTATAAACACGCACATACCGGGAGTGATGATGGCTTAATCAGACAAATTAAGCCTGATAACAACAGCGCTCTCTACGGTACTATTCACTTTGTCGCTTGGAAAATGAGACCGCATAGGCGGGAGAACGAAACAGCAGTACCGGATCATCCGTGGCAACAATACCCTCGCTCAAAAGCAGCGGATCATAATTAATACCTTCACACGCGGCCCCTTTTTGCGGCATTGCCTGACTGATCGTCAACGTTCCAGCGGTAATCTGCTTGCGGCCTTCAGGCCATGCAACCGTTGGGTCGTTCTGAACATCCCCGGACTCCCCCAGTGTGACCACCATATCCCACTGTACAACCGCTTTATCAACCCGTTTAATCAGTGTTTGTTCGAGGAAGTTGGCAGGCGATGAACTCATTTCCGCATCACTCAACCGTTTTTCACCATCACGCGGCACAAACTGCCAGCGCACCAAGCTCTCCATATTATCTTTATTGATAAATTTAAATGTATGAATACCATAGTAGGCACTGCTGGCATAACTAACGGGAGGATTGTTGCTCGCCATAAATGCCGCTTGTGCTTTTGTATCGGGATGACTCTCTTTAAATGCCTTTATCTTATCGGGATCGGGTTTACCCGTGGCAGGATCTGGTAGCCTTGCCACCAACCCGCCATAAAATGTACCCGGCGTGGCCGCCCCAAACACTGGCGTATTCAACATTGCCATGTGTTGAATCGCCCCATTCTTACCTAAAAACTCCAACGCCATGCCACGGGGACTATTTGCACTGTCTGGAGCATTAGGGTTGCCCCCCGCAAGCGAAAAGCGGGCAACAACGGGCACCGGCTTGCCTGAAAAAATCACAGAACGGCTCACTTTTGCCGCCACCTTTGAACCAACAAACTCACCCACGGCACATGTTCCCTTGGTATGGTTTCTCCGTTCACCGGGAGTGACGCCAAAAATAGCTTCCATCGTACCCACCACCTGCTCAGGTGAAACAGCTACATTAACGGCCATCGCATTACTACTTGAAAGTAGCAAAAGGCCAACAGCAACGCTCTTTTTAATATCCATATTCATGAGACTCATCGAATTTTATCCTTGTATACATTAATAGACAGATGACCCTATCGCTTCAAAAAAACAGACCACTCTGCTTATCTGCACTCTATTTTATTCACCCACTGCTGCACAGACTCTCTCTGCCATTGGTGCCGGGCATATGCAGAAAACTTATCAGACACAGTGTTACCATTCATCACCAGACGATTGATCATTAAGGCGATATCTGTATCAACAATAGACCATTCACCAAACAGATTGAGTGCCTCTGTCCCAATAAGATCATCAAGCGCCGCAAACAGGGCAGCCTGTTGTGGCTTAATGAACTTGTACACCGAGATGGGATAAACTAACCCCAACTAGAGAAGAGATGTATCAAGAATGAGCAAATCAAAGCCACTATTTTCGAGTGAATTTAAAGAAGATGCCGCCAGTTTGGTTCTGGATA
>JANOSY010000070.1:0-11717 GCA_031416075.1 Tenderia sp. (SeqCode)
AAGATTATGGAATTCATTGAGGTCCACAATACCGATCCAAAACCCTTTGTGTGGACAAAAACAACTGAAGCGATTTTAGAGAAAATCGGGCGTGCTAAGGCTGCCTTGGTATGAGTATATTATTTGTTACGGTACACTAGAATCACCTGAAAATCAAGCATGGCCTAGGTTTCAGCCTATGAAAGTCCGACTGTTTTCTATGCTGACGCTGAAAACAAATCAACGCTGATTGACAGCGTGCGGATAAAAACATCAATGAATTGCTAAACAACCCAACGGTACATTCCACCGCTTGCATCTGAGTGGCATCGATAAGGATGCCTACGGGTGATTGGATTCACTATGAACCAAAAGGAGAGTGATCATCATTAGCACATTAAAATTTTGGACTCGCGCACGAAACGGGATGGCTAACGAGTGGGACTCTGAGGTGTTACGTTCGGAGCTGCTTAGTATTGAGCAGCTGAAGCGCCACGCGGTAACGCTGGCCGGGCAGCATCGCATCGATCCACATAAAGGGCCAGATCGGCTATTGCCACGTCTGGCAGATAATGAGCGTGTTCTGCTGGCGGCCCATGATCTGGTGACACTCTCCGTAACCGTGGGGCAACGGATAGTCTCGGCCGAAGCGTGGTTGCTGGATAATTTTTACATCATTGAACAGCAGACCGGTTTGGTGCGCCGCCATCTGCCACGCGGTTACAGTCGGCAATTGCCGCGCTTGGCGGGGGGGCCGCTGGCCGGTTTTCCGCGCATCTATGAGCTGGCCCTGGAGTTGATCTCTCACATGGATGGTCGCGTCGACAACGACAACGCCACCCACTTTATCGCCGCTTACCAGACGGTTGCGCCATTAAAACTAGGCGAGTTGTGGGCATTTCCGATCATGCTGCAATTGGCGCTGTTGGAAAACTTGCGTCGCGTTGCTGTGCGCATCGCTCGTCGGCGCGAGGAGCGCGACGCGGCTATCCGCTGGGCCGAGCGTATGCTGGCGACCGCCGAAACAGCGCCTAAGCGGCTGGTTCAGTTGCTGGCTGAGTTTGCCAATGCCGATGTGCCGCTGACCGCATCTTTTGTCGAGGAGTTTTATACCCGACTTCAGGCGCAAGGGTCGGCATTGGCATTCATTCAAACCTGGGTCGAGCAAAAACTGTTGGCGCAGGGGGTGACGGCGGCGCAGTTGTCGGAGGTGGCTGCCCGAACCCTCGCGGCCAATCAGATCTCCATTGCCAACAGCATCGGCAGTCTGCGTTTCATTGGTGCGATGGATTGGCAAAGTTACGTCGAGTCGCTCAGTGTTGTTGAGCAGATATTAGGCGAAGACCCGGCAGACATGCATAAGTACCAGGATTTTGCGACCCGCGACCGTTACCGGCATGTCATCGAGGATGTGGCAAGGAGATGTGTGCATAGTGAGTCAGACGTGGCGCGCGAAGCCATTGTGTTGGCGCGGGCGGAAGCAATACGCTCAGGCATCGATGATCGCCGTGCCCATGTGGGTTACTACCTGATCAATCACGGAAGAGAGCAGTTGGAACAGGTGGTCGGCGCCCGTTTGTCATGGCGGGTGCGTGCCAAACGGCGCTGTCAGCACGCCCGTCTGTTCCTTTACCTTGGTCCCATTCTGTTGCTTACGCTGGTGTCGACATGGGCGGCGCTCTCTTATGCCGGGCTTGCACCGGGTGACTGGCGTTACTGGTTTTTTGCCTTCACCGGCCTCATCGGTGTTTCGGCGCTGGCCCTGCCTTTAGTAAATCTTTTGGTCACGCTCGTGTTACCACCACGCACCTTGCCGCGGCTGGATTTTCCCCAGGGTATTCCGCTGACTCACCGCACCATGGTGGTGGTTCCGACCATGCTAAGTAAGCCGCAAGATGTAGACGATTTGCTCGAAGCATTGGAGATCCGTTATCTCGGTAACCGTGATCCCAATCTGTTTTTTGCTTTGTTGACTGATTTTTATGATGCGTCTGAGCGCACGCTGCCGGGTAATGAGGCTCTGCTTGCTCATGCACGGACCGCGCTGCAAACACTTAACGAGACCTACCGTGGGGATCGTTCATGCATCTTCTATCTGTTTCATCGGTCGCGACTGTGGAATCCCATTGAACAGGTGTGGATGGGCTATGAACGCAAACGCGGCAAACTGGAGCAGTTCAATGCCTTGTTGCGGGGCGAGGCGACCACGGCATTTTCGGAGATCGTCGGTGATACCTCCATCCTTGCGTCAATCAAATACGTTATTACCCTGGATACCGACACGCAACTGCCGCGTGAAACGGCGCACAAACTCATTGGTAATATCGCCCACCCGCTCAATCGACCGCTGTATGACGCCGACAAGGGCCGTATCGTCGAGGGTTACGCCATCCTGCAGCCGCGTACGTCCGCTAGCTTGATCAGTGCCGGTCGTTCACGTTTTAGCAAACTGTACGCCGGGGATTCGGGCATAGATCCCTATACGCGTGAAGTGTCGGATGTCTATCAGGATATCTTTGGCGAGGGATCGTTCATCGGCAAGGGCATCTATGATGTGGATGCCTTTCGTCAGGTGCTTGATGGTCGCTTGCCGGAAAACCTTATCCTCAGTCACGACCTGCTGGAAGGCGGCTACGCCCGTTCGGCCCTGGTGAGTGACGTAGAACTGATTGAGGAGCAACCGGCCAGTTATGTCACGGAGGCGAGTCGACGCCATCGCTGGATACGAGGTGATTGGCAGCTGGCCGGTTGGTTGTTACCGAGCGTGCCCGGACCGGATTGTTTGCCGGAGAGTTTGAATGACTCCACCGAATCACAAGATAAAACCAGCGCAATAACATCAACCTCACAACGGCAACCAAACCCGCTCAGCGGCTTGTCGCGTTGGAAAATTTTCGACAACCTTCGCCGTAGCCTGGTGTCGCCTATGTTGTTTGTTTTGCTGGTCGGTGGCTGGTTGTTGGCGCCGGAATCGGCTTGGTTTTGGATCTTATTGGTTTTGGGGATTATGTTCCTGCCGGTTTTGCTGTCCAGCCTCATCGAGCTGACCCTGAAGCCGAAAGAGCGTGATTGGCAGGTACATCTGGTTTTGACCGGGAAATCTGCGAGTCGGCCGATAACGCTCGCCTTGCTGGGGTTGGTGTTTTTACCCTACGAGGCGTTGATTTGTTTGAGTGCAATGCTGCACTCAGGTGTGCGCATGCTGTTCACGCGCCGCAGGTTATTGCTCTGGCAACTGCGATCTTATGCAAACCGGAATGGGCGGAGTAGCTTGGCCGATTTTTTCAAGGAGATGTGGGTCGGACCGAGCGTGGCGTTGGTGTTGGGTGCTTCAGTGAGCGGTGAGACCTTGCTCTTCTGTGCACCGGTGTTGTTGCTCTGGCTGGTGTCGCCAGTGGTTGGTTGGTGGATCAGTACACCAATAAGTCCGCCGCTACCGGCATTGAGTCTTGAACAACGAGCCTTCCTGCGCATCTCGGCCCGGCGCACCTGGCGCTTCTTCGCCGATTTTGTCGGTCCGCAGGAGAACTGGCTGCCACCCGATAACTTCCAGGAGTATCCCGCGACGGCCATCGCCTCACGCACCTCGCCCACCAACATCGGCATGGCCCTGTTGGCGGATCTGGCAGCCTACGATTTTGGCTATATCGGCTGTGGTGAATTGTTGCAACGCGTCGAGAATACCCTGACCACCATGGAGAAGCTGGAGCGCTACCACGGTCATCTATTCAACTGGTACGACACACGCTCTCTGGCCCCTCTACAACCACAGTATGTCTCATCGGTGGATAGCGGTAATCTGGTCGGCAGCCTGCTCACCCTGCAAGCGGGACTGGCCGAGTTGAAACAACGACCGGTGTTGTCGGTCAATGCATTTCAGGGGTTGGCAGACACCCTGCAGGTGCTCGTTGAGCATGTGCCCACATCACCTGCCCCTGACCTTGCCAGGAAGGTCAGGTCTTTGCAGGAGAGACTTCAGGCAATGATCGCGACCGACCCGCCACAGACGCTGGCAGCGGCTAATCAGTTGTTGAATGAGCTTCACGATAGTGGTGGCGGGTTAGTGGCATGGTTACCGGCGGATACCTATATCGATGGTGAACTCTATTACTGGGCACAGGCCTTTGAGCAGCAATCCCGCACGCTTCAGGAAGAGCTTCTAAGCCTGGTTGCTGAACCACGGCACTTCAGCCATATACCAACACTGGTGGAACTGGCCGAAGAGCGCGCCGTATCGTCAACGGCGGCAGAGCGCTTGCGAGTGATCGATACGTTGGTGGATCGATGCCATCAGCTGGCGGAGATGGATTTTGATTTTCTCTACGACCGGTCGCGTGATCTACTGAGCATCGGTTACGACATGGGTGAACGGCGTCGCGATCCCTCCTGTTATGACCTGCTGGCCTCCGAGGCGCGTCTGGCCAGTTTTCTGCTTATCGCTCAGGGCAAGCTACCGCAGAAGCATTGGTTTTCACTCGGCCGTCTGTTGACTAGCCATGGTGGCGACGTGAGCCTGATTTCGTGGAGTGGCTCGATGTTTGAGTACCTGATGCCGAGCCTGATCATGCCCAGTTACGACAACACCCTACTGCAGCAGACCTGTAAGGCGGCGGTGTCGCGCCAGATCGAATATGGCAGACAGCGCGCCGTGCCCTGGGGGATTTCTGAATCCTGTTATCACGCCACCGATATGCAGCGGGTCTATCAATACCGGGCATTTGGTGTACCTGGTTTGGGTTTTAAACGCGGCCTGGGTGATGACCTGGTGATCGCCCCCTATGCTAGCGCACTGGCATTGACGGTGATGCCGCAGGAAGCGTGCAGCAACATGCAACGACTCGCGACCGAGGGGTTTGTGGGCGACTATGGATTCTATGAAGCGGTGGATTACACCCCCTCACGTGTGCCGCGAGGTAAAAATTACGCCATTGTGCGCAGCTTCATGGCACATCATCAGGGCATGAGCCTGCTGGCCTTTACGCATGTGTTGCACGCTCAACCGATGCAACGCCGGTTTATGGCTAATCCCCTGGTGCGGGCGACGGAATTGTTGCTACAGGAGCGTATCCCGAAGAAGGGCGCGACGCTGCACCCACATGCGGCCGAGGTGAGTGCTGCGGCACGTCCCCCGGCCGTGGAAGAGGGAGGGGTTATGAGCGTGTTTACCGATCCCGCTATGCGTATCCCCGAAGTGCACCTGTTGTCCAACGGCCGCTACCACGTCATGGCGACCCATGCCGGTGGTGGCTACAGTCGGCGGGGTGATTTGGCAGTCACCCGTTGGCGTGAAGATGTCACTTGCGATAGTTTTGGTACCTTCATCTATCTGCGTGATCGTGATACGGGCCGTTATTGGTCCAGCGCCTATCAACCGACGCTGCGCAAGGCCGAACATTACGAGGCAATCTTTGTGCAGGGGCGGGCGGAGTACCGGCGTCGCGACGAGGCAATAGAGGCGCATACCGAGATCAGCGTGTCGCCCGAAGACGATGTGGAGATTCGTCGCGTTACGCTCACCAATCAGTCCTCACACAGCCGAAACATTGAGGTGACCACGTACGCCGAGGTGGTGCTGGCGCCGTTGAGTGCCGACCTGGCCCATCGTGCGTTTAGTAACCTGTTTGTGCAGACAGAGATCCTGCCCGAGCAGCAGGCGATTCTCTGCACCCGTCGACCACGTACTCCGGGCGAACAGGTGCCGTGGATGTTTCATCTGTTCGCCGCCCCTGGCGTGAACAGCAGCGAACCCTCCTACGAAACCGATCGCGCCAGGTTCATCGGTCGCGGTCGTACGGCGGCCAACCCGTTGGCGCTGGATGGCGGGGATGGCTTGTCGAACAGCGCCGGACCGGTGCTCGATCCTATCGTCGCGATTCGCCGCACACTCAGCTTGTCAGCCGATGAAACGGCCACCGTGCAGATCATCTCCGGTGTTGCCGATAGCCGCGAGGCCGCCTTGGCGGTACTCGAAAAATATTGTGACCGCCACTTCGTTGAGCGCGCCTTTGAAATGGCCTGGTTCCAGAGTCAGGAGGTGTTGCACCACCTCAACGTTGGCGAAGCGGATGCGCAGGTCTATGGCCGTCTCGCCACCTCGGTGATTCACGGTAACGCCCTGCGTCGTGCCGCGCCCGGCATCATCGCCCGCAATCAGTTGGGGCAGTCCGGGCTGTGGCGTTTTGGTGTTTCAGGTGATCTGCCCATTATCTTTATCAGCATCGGCGATCTGAAGCGCATCGAGCTGGTAAAGCAGGTGCTGCAAGCGCATGCCTATTGGCGCATGAAGGGGGTGGCGTCGGATCTGGTGATCGTGAACGAGGATTTTTCCGGTTACCGGGCTGTATTGCAAGACCAAATTATGGGGTTGATCAATGGCGGCCCCGAAGCGCATTTTATCGACAAGCCGGGCGGGGTCTTTGTACGCCGTGCCGAAGAGCTTTCCGAGGATGAGCGTGTGCTGTTCCAGAGCGTGGCTCGCATCGCGTTCCGTGATAACGCCGAGACATTGATCGAGCAGGTGGAGCGTCGTGTCTCGTCCCGGCGGCCATCGGACCTGTTGGAGCCGGTGCGAAAACCCTCAGCAGAACCGATCCAGCCACTGTTGGCGCGTGAACGCATTTTCTGTAATGGACTGGGCGGCTTTACCCCCGATGGGCGTGAATATGTGATTACGCTAGAGCCGGGACAGACCACACCGGCACCGTGGGCCAATGTCATCGCCAGCCCGCATATCGGCACCGTTGTCAGTGAGAGCGGCAGTGCCTATACCTGGGTGGAAAATGCCCACGAGTTCCGACTGACCACCTGGCACAATGACCCACTGAGTGACAGCAGCGGCGAGGCGCTTTATATCCGTGACGAGGAGAGTGGTGAGTTCTGGTCGCCGACACCCTTACCTGCGCGCGGCAAATCCGGCTATACCTGTCGACACGGTTTTGGCTACAGCGTCTTTGAGCACTATCAGTCTGGTATAGCTTCGGAGCTGTTCATCTACGTCGCCATGGATGCCCCGGTGAAGTTCGCCGTGGTCAAGCTGCGCAACCATTCGAGACGTGCGCGGCACTTATCATTGACCGGCTACTGGGAGTTGGTGCTCGGTGAGTGGCGCCACGCCAATCTGATGCACATCATGACCGAAACGGACACACACAGCGGGGCGCTGTTTGCCCGCAATAGCTACGGCCGTGAATGTGCGAATCGGGTTGTGTTTGCCCAGGTAAGCGATGCCCATATCAGCCTGACGGGGCGCACACTGAGTGGTAACCGCACCGAGTTCATTGGTCGTAACGGTTCACTGGCCAAGCCAGCGGCAATGCGCCGCAAACGCTTGTCGGGCAAGACCGGCGCGGGACTTGACCCTTGCGCCGCGATACAGACTCAGATTGAGCTGGCCGAAGGTGAAGAGTGCGAGGTGGTGTTTGTGTTTGGCGCAGCCGGCAGTAGTGACGAAGCGCGTCATCTCATCCAGCGGTTCGGTGGGCCAGCCGGTGCGCGCCAGGCGCTGGAGGCGGTGTGGGAATACTGGAACCACACCTTGGGTGCAATCAATGTGGAGACGCCTGATCCTGCATTGGACATCATGACCAACGGTTGGCTGGTCTATCAGACACTCTCCTGCCGCTATTGGGCCCGCAGTGGCTACTATCAGTCCGGCGGTGCCTATGGTTTTCGCGATCAGTTGCAAGATACCATGGCGCTGATCCATGCGACCCCATGGCTGGCACGCGAGCAGTTAGTCCGTTGCGCCGGGCATCAGTTTCACGAGGGGGACGTGCAACACTGGTGGCATCCACCACACGGCCAGGGCGTACGCACCCATTTCTCTGACGACTATCTATGGCTGCCCTATGCAACCTGTCGTTATGTGCTGACAACTGGCGACACGGGTGTGCTTGATGAGCAGATCAATTTCCTCGAAGGGCGCGAATTGAACGCCGAAGAGGAGGCTTACTACGACCAACCGCAACGCTCCAATGACACGGCAAGTCTCTATGAACATTGCGTACTTGCCATCAAACATGGACTGCGTTTTGGTGAACATCAGCTGCCGTTAATTGGTTGCGGTGACTGGAACGACGGCATGAATCTCATCGGCCGGGAGGGCAAGGGTGAGAGCGTTTGGCTGGCGTGGTTCCTCTACGAAAATCTACAACAGTTCGCCGACCTGGCACTTAGCCGCGACGATGAAACCTTTGCCGATGTGTGCACCGAACAGGCCGCACAGCTACGCAAAAACATCGAGGCCAACGCCTGGGATGGCGACTGGTATCGGCGCGCCTATTTCGATGACGGCACCCCCTTGGGCTCGGCGCAAAATGACGAATGCCAAATCGATTCGATCAGCCAGAGTTGGGCGGTGATCTCCGGCGGCGGCGATAGCAAGCGCGCCCAGCAGGCGATGGCAGCGGTAGACAAACGTCTGGTACGACGCGACGCCCAGCTGATTCAACTGCTCGATCCACCTTTTGATAAGTCGCCACTCGAGCCTGGCTATATCAAAGGCTACATCCCAGGCGTACGTGAAAACGGCGGCCAATATACCCACGCCGCCATCTGGACCACCATGGCGTTTGCCATGATGGGCGAGCGCGAGCGCAGCTGGGAGCTGTTCGCCATGCTTAATCCCATTAATCACGGCAGCACGGCTGAGCAGATAGAACACTACAAGGTCGAACCCTACGTCATGTGCGCGGATATCTATGCTGCAGCGCCGCATACCCGCCGCGGCGGCTGGAGCTGGTACACCGGAGCAGCGGGATGGATGTACCGACTAACCGTGGAAACGCTATTGGGCCTACAGCTCGAAGTAGACCAGCTACGCATCACGCCGTGTATCCCAGAGGATTGGTCGTCGTACAAAATCCACTACCGCTATCGCGAGACCGTCCACCACATCACCGTAAAACGCGCAGCTGAAGGGGCCGGGCGTGTGACGCTCGATGGCGTGGTGCAGAAAGCGCTTAATGTGATTCCGCTGGTTGATGATCGCCGTGAGCATTACGTGGAGGTGGAATTGCCTTAAGGAAGTCGCGGATTCAAGTCTGAAGTGCAACTTTGATTAACGGCGACTAAGGGAGGTGAGATGCGGTAGCATCCCTGCCCCTTTAATCGCCAAATTGAAGTTGCAGAGATGAACTACACGCACATCACCGAAGAGGAAAGATACCAGAGAGCCTGCCCCGCGAAGCGCTTTGGGCATTTATGAGCTTCGCCACTAGGGCTTTAAGCTGGAAGCGATAAGCATGGTACTTGAGCGAGACAAGTCCACTATCAGCCGGGAGCTAAAGCGCAACAAAAGCGCGCGTGGCTATCGCCCCAGGCAAGCCCAGGAGAAGTCCGAGGCGCGAGCGCGTAATTAAGTGAGGTAAACCCCCGGCTCTGCCGGGGGACTCACAAAGGTTTGACCTATGCGGCGGTCGTGATTTTTTAGCACGCCGATGTAATGAAGTTTTGAGTCACCTTTCAAGGGAGGTTTCTCATAATAAACACAAACTATTTGGGGGAGCGGTGCTCTTCTTTTTCATTCTGACGGTAGCTGAAAGCATGAAGACATCTCAGCTCTTGAGCGCCTTTGAGGCGCTGGATCAAGCCCCCGGCTCTGCCGGGTGTATTTGACTCTATGGGCACGTAAACGCCCAGCTGGCTTTATTATTTTTAGGCTAACAAAGCTAAGCGGCGGCGCAGCCGTCCGCTTGAGCGCCGGGTTAGGCTTGGCACTACTACTTTGTCCTCGAAATGTTGATTGAACAATAGATGATTACACCACACCAGAACGCCGCCCCGAGGTAGTATTGGTTTGCCAAGGTGCCACTCATGACTTGAGGAAGGAATAGGAACAGCAGCATGAATGCCCCGACTCCTATGCCGACGTAGTTCCATACGCTCGGCTTCTTGGCAAAAGGCTCTGCTCTCTGAAGCGTAGCGGAATACTCCGCAGTCGACGGCAACGAAACTGTTGATTGTGGAGTGCTTACCTTCGCCAGATCGCGCATGCGGATAACGTAGGTGTTTGCAACCATATCCCCGATCCGCTGCTTCCGTTGTGAAAAAAAGGCCACAATACCTGCCGGAATGCCTCCTGCTACCAGTGGATTTACTTCAACAAGTCTGAATAGTGTTCGAACGAATATTTGGCCAAGGCTAGGTCGATTACCTTTCTCATTGACCACAATTGTCCCGGTGAGCAGTTTGCCGAGTGTTCTACCCCACAGCCATTCCGTGACGACAAAATATGACAACGCCAAAACTAACCAGATGAACAGCGTCTTACGGTAAAGCTCATTGCCGAGAAGCCAATCTGGAATTAGCAGACATGAAACCGAGACAACCATGTCGACCCAACACCCAAGCCACCGATTCACAATGATGGATTTTCCGTAGTGCTCTGCGATACCGCGCACAGAACTCCGCTCCGGTTCAATAACGCTTGTTTCTTCTGGCACAGTTCCTCCTTGGGATTAATAGGCTAACGTAAAGTTGAGATACCGTCTTGCCTGTCAAGCATGATTTTCTGACAAAGAGGGATCGAAAGGTCTGCCGGATTTCAGTACACCGTAAACTATATGTATCAATTTACGCATCACCGCACCAATAATCACCATATTTGGTTTGCCTGCTTTCTTCAAACGATCAGCAAATTCCTTGATCACTGGATTATAGCGCCGTGCCACAATGGCGGGCATATACAGCGCTCTTCTTAATAGCGAGTTTCCTTTCTTGGATAAGTGTGGCTTACCCCGCACCGAACTTCCAGATTGATGCACCGTGGGATTAAGTCCAACAAACGCGGCCAGTGCCTTGGCATGCTCGAATCGTTGTACATCCCCAATAAACGCCAAGAGTCGGGCAATGGTCGCTTTTCCAATGCCTGGAATACTCTCCAGTAGACCCGATTGGTCTTTCAAATCGGAATGACGGTCAATATGACCATGGATTAACGCTTCTACGCTTTTGATTTCTGCCTTGATGGTGGCTAATACTGTCGCAATAGAGGGACGAATCACAGCGGTAGCTGTATCCATGCGATTTTGTTCCTGCCCTTCTATCTGAACGAGCGAGGACAAGCGTTGAACCAGCGCCTGTAGTTCACGCACATGCAGTGGCGGCGGTGTCCAGTGGCCTGGACACACCTTCTGATAAAACTCTGCAATCAGCTTAGCATCGGCTTTGTCGGTCTTGGCGCGCTTCAACTGCGCACCGCTAAAACTCTTAATCTGTGCGGGATTGACCACGCTCACAATAAAACCCTGATCATAAAGATAGGTCGCCAGCGCATCACCATAACAACCCGTCGCCTCCATGCAAGCAGCCACGGTGGTGAAGCCTTGTTTCAACAACCAGTTCGACAGTGCTTTAAATCCATCAGGCGTATTTTCGAACACATGAGTCTTCTTAATTTTACCTGCAACCATCAATGCTACATCAAACTTCGCCTTGGAAATATCAATTCCCAGAATGCCGTTGTGTAAGTCCGTCATATTATTATCCTTGCACACAAACCAAAAAAAGCACTCCATGCGGAAGTAACACCCCAATTCAGATCAACCTTGTGAATGCAGGATCATGATAAAAATCAGTCCTAAGATACCGTCCGATCTTAATGAATATAGGTGGGGGAAGGGCACCAATCTCAACTACAGGCTCAATGGCCTTGGGGCACGCCCGGCATCCCTTCTCCCTGCTCTTTCGCGTAAGAGCAATTTAGCTCATTTCTGAGCTGAAGGTAAGATACAAGGGGC
>JANOSY010000071.1:0-5580 GCA_031416075.1 Tenderia sp. (SeqCode)
AGGAGGTGCGCGAACGATTTGAGTCGCTCTATCAGCAGGCCAAAGGGGGGCAGCTCGATGCCTGGTGTGATAACGTCGAGGGCGCTTTAGCAGTATGTATTGTATTGGATCAATTTCCGCTCAATATGTATCGCGGTAGAGCCGAAAGATTTGCAGGTGAATCGAAGGCACGGAGCGTCGCAAAACTGGCGATTGACTCTGGTTTTGACAAAAACACCAGCATAGATAAACGCGTCTTTTATTATCTGCCATTTATGCATAGCGAAAATATGGCCGATCAAAACTACTCAGTAACGTTGTTCGAGCAGGTAGGATTAACTGAAAACCTGGTGTACGCCAAGCACCACCGCGACATTATTAAACGTTTTGGCCGTTTTCCCCATCGTAATAAAATTCTAAATCGTACTAGTACACCGCAAGAACAAGAGTATCTTGCGTCAAGTGACGGTTATAAAGGTTAAATAAGAGATCATTAAATCAGATGGGTATATAGTGTCAGTGTGAATATATTTTCCTGTGGAGCAGCCACAGTAAAACCAACCTGTTCAGGGAGAACTGTATGCTGGTGACTTTTACTACTAATGCCTATGCCGACATCACCATGTTTGGGAACGTTGCGCTTACTATGTTAAAAATGATGGACCAGAGTGGAACGGTACCCGGTGCGATTTTGGCGGCAGATGTGCCGGCGGCCTTGAGCCACTTAAAAAGCGCCATTGATAGCACCTCCTCGCCAGCGGATGAGAACCAGAACACGGATGAAGCGGGGGTTAGTCTCTCCCATCGGGCGATCCCCCTTGTTGATCTTCTTACTGCTGCTGCAAAGGCAGGTTCCGACGTGATGTGGAAATAGCTGCTCCGCAGCTCGAATTTTTATTTTCCTAAGAGAACAGAAGATATTTTTTCCATCAGTTCATTATGAATTTTTATAAGGAAAATTCGTATACCAGATGACAGATTTTTTATCGATACTGTCAACTGAATGATAATAAAACTGTAACAGCAGAAATCATCTGGCAGGCGGATGATAGGTGGTTTAAAAAATGGAGACTCATGATGATGGACTATGCAAACGGATGGATGAATGGTTCAATGGGTGGAGGAATGTGGATCTGGACTCTGGTCGGCGCATTGACAGTAGTCCTGCTGCTGGTCTTAATTAATAACCAGTCTAAAAAATAGAGCGGCACTCAGCACCGGCGGATGAAATCTACGGTCGGCCTGAGATAAAAACATGCCCGATATTTTCGTCCCACATCTCTGCTTATACGGGAGGCTTTAACCATGAAGATCAACACGCTTACGTCAGAACAGCTTTACAATATTGATGCCTACTGGCGTGCTGCCAACTACCTGTCGGTCGGTCAGATCTATTTATACGATAATCCGCTGCTAAAGCGACCATTGATACTCGAAGATGTAAAAAAGATGTTGCTGGGACACTGGGGCACCACTCCAGGGCAGAATTTTATCTATGCACATTTAAACCGTGTCATCAAAAAGTATGATCTCAATATGATCTACGTCTCTGGTCCTGGGCATGGTGGTCCGGCGATGGTTGGCAACACCTATCTTGAAGGCTCCTACAGCGAGGTCTATCCCGACATCAGTCAGGACGAGGCCGGGTTACAGAAACTCTTTCTGCAGTTTTCATTTCCCGGTGGCATCCCCAGCCACGCCTCGCCGGAGTGTCCCGGTTCGATCCACGAGGGTGGTGAGCTGGGCTACTCACTCAGCCACTCTTTTGGTGCAGTGTTTGATAATCCCGATCTCATCGTCGCCTGTGTCATCGGCGATGGCGAGGCGGAGACCGGACCGCTGGCGACTGCGTGGCACTCCAATAAATTTCTCAATCCGATTACCGACGGTGCCGTTCTGCCTATCCTGCACCTCAATGGTTACAAGATAAGCAACCCAACTATTTTCGCGCGTATCGAGCATGAGGAGCTGGAACAGTTTATCCGTGGCTGTGGCTGGACGCCGTACTTTGTCGAAGGCCACGAGCCGGAGGCGATGCATCAACTCATGGCAAACATTTTGGAAAAAGCCGTTGAAGATATTCGGCAAATTCAAAGCAATGCCAGAGACAATAACGATACTGCGCGGCCACGCTGGCCGATGATCGTGCTTGCATCACCCAAGGGGTGGACGGGGCCGAAGATGGTCAATGGTCTGCCGGTGGAGGATACCTTCAGGGCGCATCAGGTGCCACTCCATCCAAATACTCATCCAGAGCATCTGAAACAGTTAGAGGAGTGGCTGAGCAGCTACCGGCCGGAAGAGCTCTTCGACGAACAGGGCCGCCTGAAAGCGGAACTGGCTGAACTGGCGCCGCAGGGTGAGCGACGCATGGGTGCCAATCCCCATGCCAATGGCGGTATGTTACTGCGCGATCTGCGGCTGCCGGATTTTCGCGACTACGCGGTTGACGTCTCAACAATTGGGGTACGAGGCATCGGTGATACCCATGTACTTGGTCCTTTCCTGCGCGATGTGACAAAGCTAAACAGTGAACAGCGCAATTTCCGCATCTTCGGTCCTGACGAGACTCTCTCCAACGGTTTGGAGGCGCTGTTTGAAGTGACCGAACGCCAATGGGAGGCCACGACCCAGGTCAACGACCAGTTTCTCGCCCCCGCCGGGCGGGTGATGGAGATGTTGAGTGAGCACCAGTGCGAGGGGTGGCTCGAGGGCTATCTGCTTACCGGGCGGCACGGTCTCTTCAGCTGCTACGAAGCATTCATCCACATCGTCAACTCGATGTTTAACCAGCACGCCAAGTGGCTTAAGGTCACGGCGCACTTACCGTGGCGGCGCAACATCGCCTCGCTCAACTACCTGCTGACCTCACACGTCTGGCGCCAGGACCACAACGGTTTCACCCATCAGGATCCGGGTTTCATCGACCACGTAGTCAACAAGAAGGCCGAAGTGGTACGGGTCTATTTTCCGCCCGATGCCAACTGCCTGCTGTCGGTGATGGATCACTGTCTGCGCAGCCGTCATTACGTCAATGTTGTGGTCGCAGGCAAACATCCGGCGCCGCAGTGGCTGACGATGGACGCCGCCGTCAAACACTGCACACAAGGCATCGGCATCTGGCAGTGGGCGAGCAACGATCAGGTGGTGGCGCCTGACGTAGTCATGGCCTGTTGTGGCGATGTACCTACCCTGGAAACACTGGCTGCCGTCTCCATCCTGCGCGAACATTTGCCCGAGCTGAAGATCCGCGTGGTGAACATCGTTGATCTGATGAAACTTCAGCCAGCCAGTGAACACCCACACGGCTTGAACGACACCGATTTCGACGAACTCTTCACCAAAGACAAGCCGGTGATATTTGCCTACCACGCCTACCCGTGGCTGATCCACCGGCTCACCTACCGCCGCACCAATCATGACAACATCCACGTGCGCGGCTACAAAGAGGAGGGCACTATCACCACACCGTTCGACATGACCGTGCTCAACGACCTGGACCGTTTCCACCTCGTGATGGACACCATCGACCGTCTGCCACAGACCGGCAATAAGGGCATCTACCTCAAGCAGCAGCTCAAAGACAAACTAATTGAGCACAGACAGTACATCAACAAACATGGTGAAGACATGCCGGAGATTCGCAATTGGCGCTGGCAAGAATAAATGGATGATAGTCACGCTCCAGCACTCTGTTTGTCACTGTAGATAGCAGAGCGCCCATTTCGGGAATCTATTTTTCGATCCTTGTTCAGCAGCTTGGAAATACCAAACGGAGAGGAACAGTGATGCGCAACAGTGATCTATCCCCCAAACTCTATCTGGTCAGGCATGGCGAGACCACTTGGTCGCTCAGCGGACAGCACACCGGTCGCACAGACATTGCTCTGACCGAGCAGGGTAAACACGCCGCTCAGGAGTTAAAGGCGCGTTTGCAAGGTTTGAGTTTTGCCAAAATATTCACCAGCCCGCTGCAACGGGCACAACAGACTGGCGAATTGGCAGGTTTTGGTCAATCCGCCGAGCTTGATCCTGATCTGATGGAGTGGGATTACGGCGATTACGAAGGGATGCGCACGGTAGATATTCAGGCCCGGCATCCCGGCTGGAGTCTATTCAAAGACGGCTCTCCGGGCGGGGAAACGTTGCAGGAGGTAGCGATACGCGCCGAACGTGTTATTGCTCGGGTGCGTGCGATCGAAAGCGATGTACTGCTCTTTGCCCACGGCCACATATTACGCATCATCACTGCGCGCTGGATTGATCTGCCGGCACTCGAAGCGCGCCGCTTCTACATTTCAACGACCTCCGTGACTATTCTGGGCTACGACCATAACCTGAGTGAGCCGGTTATCCATCTGCTCAACGATACACGTCGCAAATAGCATTGCGACTCAAACTCTTGGACGGCTAATTATTCAGGGAGATTTTATGTCCAGATCCACGCAACAGTTGGTAAAGACGATAGCCGGGTTAACGGCACCGGGCAAAGGAGTTCTTGCTGCCGATGAGAGCGACGGCACCATCGCAAAACGGTTTAAAGAGGTGAACGTAACCTCCACAGAGGAGACGCGGCGCGATTACCGGGAACTGTTGTTTTCCACGCCGAGACTGAACGATTACATCAGCGGCGTTATCCTGTTTGAAGAGACGCTCAAACAAAAAAGTGCAACAGGCATACCTTTGCCAGAGTTACTGAAGGCACAAGGCATCATACCCGGCATCAAGGTGGATAAAGGCACAGTACCGCTGCCTAAGTTTCCTGGCGAGACAATGACACAGGGGCTGGACAAACTGGCGCAGCGGTTGGATGAATACCAACAACTAGGTGCACGTTTTGCCAAATGGCGCGCAGTGATTCAGATCGGTGCGGGCATGCCAACGCCGCAGGCGATTGCAGCTAACGCTCATGCGTTGGCATGTTACGCGGCCATTTGTCAGGAGCAGGGTGTGGTGCCGATTGTCGAACCGGAGGTATTAATGGATGGTGACCACACCCTGGCGACTTGTGCCCGTATCACCGAGCAGGTGCTGCAGGCCGTGTTTCATGCGCTGCACCAACAACGCGTCGTACTGGAGTATATGCTGTTGAAACCGAGCATGGTGGTGCCTGGTAGCACCTCTGGCGAGCAAGTCACACCACAGCAAGTGGCGCAGGCAACAGTTGCCTGTCTGCGGCGCACGGTGCCGACAGCGGTACCAGGGATCAATTTCCTCTCCGGTGGTCAGAGCGAGACAACAGCCACTGCCAACCTTCATGCTATGAACGCCACAGGCGAGAAGCAGCCGTGGCTGTTGGGCTTTTCATATGGGCGCGCGTTGCAGGCGCCCGTGCTCCACGCCTGGCAGGGAGAGGCAAAAAACAGGTCGAGTGCGCAACAAGCATTGAGTAAGCGAGCGCGCTTAAACAGCTTGGCGACACAAGGCAAATATAACGCCACGATGGAAAACGAATAAACGCTAGTGTGCTGTAACAAATAATATACTCATACCAAGGCAGCCTTAGCACGCCCGATTTTCTCTAAAATCGCTTCAGTTGTTTTTGTCCACACAAAGGGTTTTGGATCGGTATTGTGGACCTCAATGAATTCCATAATCTTT
>JANOSY010000072.1:0-4294 GCA_031416075.1 Tenderia sp. (SeqCode)
GAAATCAAGACAAAGAAGATGCTCATTACGATCAGCTCAAGTTAGGTATGTGAGTCAGCGCCTTCAGGCGCTTCATGTTTTTGCCCCTTTGAGGGGCTAATAAAGATAAACCCCCGGCTTTGCCGGGGGTAACTTAATTTACACTTAACAAATCTATTTTTTTATCACTGTACTTATGCACTGTTTCTCTCCATCTATATGCGGGAGAGAATACAAACGACTGCAATGATAAAGAGGCCGAGCAGGGCTGGGTTCATCTCTTATCTAAATACCCTCATGACCAGGATGTGCGTTATCTCTACCGGCTTCGTTCTCAAATGTGTCAAGAAATAGATCAAGGCACTCTCAGCATCCAAGATGCCGCCGAGAGGTCCGAGGCGGCACGAGAAGCGGTCAAGCAAAAGTGGATTGATGATAATCGACAACTTGATGAGGCACGGGATGAACCGATCGCAGGATGATACCGGTATGGACGATGTGACTTATCCACAATTCATTGGATAAGCCTGTGGATAATTGGTGCTTTCTAGCGGATTTCCATGGTGTCTAGTGGATTCCAGTTGGATTGATTACGTTTTGCCCTCAGCGGAATGTGGCCCTCCATTCATCGACCTTGTTGGCGGGCCAGCTCCGCCATGCCACTCTTGTCTGTGGCAATCTTCCGGGCGTAATACGCCGGCATCTGGGGCGAATCCCAGTCACCGGCGAGCATGATTCGCACGATGTCCATGCCGGCAATGGCCATGTCCTGACAGGCACCGATGCGGGCTGAGTGGCCACTAAACCCCTGGGGATCTTTGCCGGCATATCTCGCCAGGCGCTGCATTGCCCGCGTGACCCCCAGGGTGCTGAGGGGTGAATCCAGAACAGTGCCGGCCTTGCTGACCCCCCTGAAGATAACCCCATTTTCAATCCCTGCCCGCTGGCACCACGTCTGGAGGGCGACGGCCGTGGTGCGCGACACAAACTTGTACTGTATGCGGCCTTTCTTCGATTTTTTGGAGCGTATCACGCGCAGTTTGTAACCAAGTTCACCCTCGGTCAGCCCCTCCAGAGTCAGGCGCTGTATCTCGGAGGGGCGGGCCAGCACCTCATAGGCGACCAGCGCCAAGGCACGATCACGGGCATGGAGCAGGGATTCCCCCATGCCGTCGAGGGCCCTGTCTATATGCTCCCAGCGCAATCCTTCCGCCTGCTGGGGTTCTGCCGTGTGATCTCGGTATAGGCGCTGAAAGGCGAGCTTGACGTTCTGATGGTGGGCTGGATTGGTGACCTGTGCCTGTTGGTGCGCCTTGGAGATCGAGGCCAGATAGCGGCGCACGGTGGTCTGACGTTTGATTGCCGCCTGATCGTCAAGGAAGGCGGCCAGCGTATCCGGCGAGGCGGGGAGCGTGACCAGGTCACGCGCCCGGCACCATTCAAAAAACAGCCGCAGATCGCTGCATAGCGCCCGATAGGAGTCGTCCGAGATCGCGCCCCACGCCTTCACCAGGTACTGGAATAGAGCCACCTTGGCCACCCGTTGCTGATCGCTAGGCGACGGCCAGTAGGGGCTGAGTTTTGCCCATGCCGTGGCCGTCAGCAGAGTTTCGAGCGGGACATCGATGACCTGGTGGAGGGGCATGAGCAGCGATGACATTGACGGCGTCCTTACCTTGAGCGTTTTTCAATCCACCGCGCCTCAGTGCGGCGGAGTGGGGGTATTTCAGGAATATTACCCGTTATATGATTGATAAGGCAGGTTATCAAACACATCTCGCCTTAATGATATCTTTTAGTATTATATTGATATTGGATATCAAATATCCTATAGTATCATTTAAGGAAAATCAGCGAGGGCAGGGCGATGACGACGGGGATCGATCTCTTTGCAGGGTTGGGCGGGTTCACACACGCCGGACAAATGGCAGGCATCACCATGCGTTGGGCTGCCAACCATTGGCCGTTGGCGGTCCAGTACCATGCCGCCAACCACCCGGAGGTGGCCCACGCCTGTCAGGATCTCCAGCAAGCCAACTGGCGTGATGTCCCCGTGCATGATGTCTTGCTGGCTTCACCGGCCTGTCAGGGCCATGACCGCCCTGGGCTATGCCGTCTCCCCCCACCTTGTCGATTGTGCCGACCTGGGGGTTCCGCAGAACCGCGCACGGGTCTTTATCATCTGCACCCGCAGTCAACACCCGTTGAAATTAACGCTGCCTCAATGGCCCCATCAACCCGCAGAGAAAATAATCGAATGGGACCAACACCGATGGAGTCTGATCGAAAAAAAGGGGCGCTGCGCGGCTACCCTGGTGCGTGTTGCCCGTGGCCGGAAGAGATTTGGAGAGCGGTTTGTGATGCCGTATTACGGCAATGGCTCCGGTCTTACCGGCCGCTGCCTCAGCCGTCCGATTGGAACCGTCACCACGATTGACCGGTGGGCCGTCGTCGATGGCAATCGGATGAGGATGCTTCAACCCAGTGAATACCGCAGGGACATGACCTTTCCTGAACACTACCAGCTGCCCACGACCAAGCGGACAGCGGTGCATCTCTTGGGCAATGCGGTGCCACCTATCGCCGCCTCGGCCATTATTCGCGCCACGCTGGAGGCGGCATAATGCGCACTCAGGGATATTCAAATCACTGCATCTATTGCACAAGGTAAACAATGAGCGAAGCGAATAAAGATACACGCGCACTGGTATTTGAAGCCGCTTACCAGATGCTAAGAGAAGGTCATGGCAGCGACATCAGCCAACGCACTATCTATGAGCGTATTGGCAACTACGGCTCAATGAAAACGATAAATAACGGATTAGCCGAGTGGTATCAGGAGGCGGGCAACTATCTCTGCAAACTGGAATACATGGATGGGTTATCTACCTTGGTCGCGCCCCTTGCCGAGGCGTTCGACACGATTCGTCAAGCGGCCGAAGCGACGGCTCAAAAAGAGTACGAGGCCGCCATTCAAAATGCCGAGACCACGATTAAAGCGGCAGAAGCGGTGCGTGACGCCACCCTGGAGACCAAGGCGGTGGTGGATACAAAGGTGGCAGCCCTTCAACACCAGGTAGAGCAGCTGGTCGAGAGGTCAGATGGTCTCAACCGTCAATGGCAGTCTGAAAAAGACCGACGTGAAGCGACAGAAAAACAGATTACCGACATCCGTCATGATGCCCAGGAGCGCATCGACCAGGCCAATCAGCGCCGTCAGGAATTAGAGACATCTCTAACGAAAGAAGAGGGGCGCCACCAGGCCACCGAAGAGCGGCTCACGGCACTATATGATCAGGAGAGGGTGGGGCGGAGGAGCGATAAGGCCGAGGCTGGCACAACGATCTCCGAGCTGCGTCGAAAGTGTGATGACCTTGCCCAGACGCTGCACAACGTAGAGTCAGAGAAAGCAAAATTATCGGGGCGTCTGGATCACTCGCAAGGTGAGATACAGCGCCTGCAGGTAGCAGGCGTGGATCTCAATGCCCGCATCGCCAACATGCTGGCCGAGATGACAAACATGAAGGCCCACCATGACCAGGACAGAGAGAAACTCGACCAGGCCGAGGCACGATTGAGACGACTTCAAACACACTTAAACAAGAGAGGAACCCACAAAATGGACGAAAACACCGCATACAGTATGACCTATCTGGGCATTGGTGGCGTTAATGAGCGCCAGCGACTCGTGGGTGACAGGGCCGCATTGGCCGAGGCCATCAACATGATTGAAGGCGGCGGCGGGCAGATGGTAGTGGTACGCCTCGAAGATGACAAAAACAGCGTTATCTATGAGTCTGGTGGATTTGTGGTTGAATCCGACTAACGGGACCAGCGGGGGGTATTTGAACAGATACTTACAGTTTCGCGATCAATAACCTTAATGGGGCGACTTTGACGGAACCGTGCCCTAGCCCATGGATGGCATTGACACATGCCACCCTTGCGGCTACCTTCTCTATGGCTTTTTAAAAAGGCTGTCGACCTTACGGTTCAAGATACTTCATAGCTATGGGGATATAAATATGAACAAAAAGTATGGGTGCATCATGGCGCTTGCTATATTTGGCTGTCATCAGGCATTTGCTGATCAAGGACGTTATGTGGTCGCCAAAAGTGGGGGTGACTTTACCACCATTAACGCAGCTTTAGCAATGGGCTCTAGCTGCCTCGCCAGGGCAATCGCGCTATAAACATCTTGCGGAGCGGAATCAAATGAGATAGTGATCAAGGATTTGACAGGAGGTCAAATGCTGCCCGACCCACGACCGTATTTTGAGGAATTAACTGATCCCCGCCGGGAGACGAAGAACAA
>JANOSY010000073.1:0-71433 GCA_031416075.1 Tenderia sp. (SeqCode)
AAACAATAGTGTGTTCAGCGTGTTGGGTTTTTTTCATCAGGCTAACTCACCAATCAACCGGACCCACTCCAGCGGCGGACCTATTCACTCCGTCTTTGCCTTGTGCGCCGCTTCCGTGGTCCGGTTATCAGAAACGTTAGACACCGAAAGCTGATCGGCTTATAATTAAAGTACATTCAGGAGAACCAACATGGTTACACTTGCAAGCATCACACAGCGGCACCCTGAAATCCTCAGTGGAACCCCTGTCTTTGTTGGCACCCGCGTTCCCGTTCGGTCGCTCTTCGACTACCTGGAGGGTGGCGACACGCTGGAGGAATTCTTGCGTCAATTCCCATCCGTAAAACGCGAACAAGCCATTGCCGTGCTTGATGCAGCCTACGAAACGGTTATAGCGGGCTGATGCGCATTTTGCTTGATGAAAACTTCCCGGTCGACTTCTCAAAATTGCTGGTGGGTCACGAGGTTTTCACTGTGCATAACCTCGGCTGGTCAGGCGTCAAAAACGGCGAGCTTCTTCGCCGCGTCCATAGCGTTTGCGAGGTTTTTGTAACGCTTGACCGTAATCTTGAGTTTCAACAAAACCTCAAGATCCTGCCCTTTGGTGTCGTGGTTGTGCGTTCCGTTTCTAATCGCATGGCCGACCTCACACCACACATCACCAGCATTCTTGCAGCCGCAAGCCGGGTTACACCAGGCCAGGTAGAGCGCGCCAGTGCCTAGCCACGCTCCATTCACGACGCAAGCTGAGGTCAGGTATAGAGGGTTCCCGCGCTTTAACAGGTAACACACGTTACAGGCAACCCCGAGCATATTACGTTGTCCCCGGGTTTTGGCCGGGTGGGCGCGTCTTGTGCAATATCTTCCCAAGGTCTAACATATCATTCAAGAGGGACACGCCTTGTCGGGGCATTGCTGGGGTGAAGGTGTCATCCGGTTCACGGGCGTTGCTCCAGCTTCATGGTTGGCGCGCCCCTTAATTCAAACGT
This sequence comes from Tenderia sp. (SeqCode), assembly GCA_031416075.1. Classification (GTDB taxonomy): domain Bacteria; phylum Pseudomonadota; class Gammaproteobacteria; order Tenderiales; family Tenderiaceae; genus JAKFXL01. The sequence goes on from JANOSY010000073.1 coordinate 990, forward strand.
TAGCCTAAAAATATAAAAACCAATGGGGTGTCTTCGTGCTCATAGAATTAAATCGTGCGGCATTGGTAAAAAGCATTATGCTGTGGTTTCGTATTTGCAGCGCCAGTCGTTGTGCGTGTGCTCTGAGGCGGGCTTTGTTCATTCAGTGTGCTACATTTAAGCACATCGTGATCTGAAAGCTTTTTGGGAAGTGGTCGCCACTAGCAGGCAGTGGGCCGCTCAGTTATCAAACTTCTTGGGGGGTTCATCTTGTTGGGCTTTGTTCATCAGGCTAACTCACCAATTAACCGGACCCACTCCAGCGGCGGACCTGTTCACTCCGTCTTTGCCTTGTGCGCCGCTTCCGTGGTCCGGTTATCAGAAACGTTAGCCTAAAAATATAAAAACCAATTGGGTGTCTTCGTGCTCATAGAATTAAATCGTGCGGCATTGGTAAAAGGCATTATGCTGTGGTTTCGTATTTACAGCGCCAGTCGTTGTGCGTGTGCTCTGAGGCGGGCTTTGTTCATTCAGTGTGCTACATTTAAGCACATCGTGATCTGAAATCTTTTTGGGAAGTGGTCGCCACTAGCAGGCAGTGGGCCGCTCAGTTATCAAACTTCTTGGGGGGTTCATCTTGTTGGGCTTTGTTCATCAGGCTAACTCACCAATCAACCGGACCCACTCCAGCGGCGGACCTATTCACTACATCTTTGCCTTGTGCGCCGCTTCCGTGGTCCGGTTATCAGAAACGTTAGCCTAAAAGAATAAAAACAAATTGGGTGTTTTCGTGCTTGTAGAATTACACTGTGGGGCCGTTGGTAAAGGCATTGTGTCCAGGGTCTCGTATTTGCAGCGCCAGCCATTAAGTGCATACTCAATGCGGGCGCTGTTCATTCAGTGTGCTGTGGTTAAGCGCATCGTGATCTGAAAGATTTTTGGGAAGTGGTCACCACTAGCTGGCAGTGGGCTGCTCAGTTATAAACAATTGTAGTGGCATAGTTAATTTGGCCACCTGATTATGGGTGATAACATCACCCTCACGTAAAACAGGTGACGAAATGACAAAGAGCAGACGGACATTCAGCCCGGAATTCAAATTGGAATCCGCGCAGCTGGTGTTGGACCAGGGCTACACAATCAAAGCGGCATCGGATGCCGTTGGTGTCGGCAAGTCCACGATGGAATACTGGGTTCGCCAACTGAGGGAAGAGCGCAAGGGGAATACCCCCAAGGCTTCAGCACTCACCCCGGAACAGAGGCGAATACAGGAGCTGGAAAAACAGCTAAGACGGGTCGAGCAGGAGAAAGAAATCCTAAAAAAGGCTACGGCTCTCTTGATGTCGGACTCGTTGAGCAATTTGCGATAGTCCAGCGACTGAAAGAGAGCTATCCGGTAAATCAATTATGCAAGCTCTTTGACGTGCATCGCAGCAGCTATCGAGCCTGGCAGGCCCGGCCCGATGAAGTGAGACCAGAGGAGTTGCGGCTGCAAGCAAAAGTAAAAGCCGCTCATCAGCTTAGTAACGGCTCTGCGGGTGCCAGAACGATTGCCAGGTTGGTCACAGCTGAGGGCTCACCACTGAGCCGTTATCGCGCAGGACGTCGAATGAAAACGCTTGGTCTGGTGAGTAATCAGCCGCCCAGGCACCGTTACAAGAAAGCAGAGCAGCCACACATCGGCATACCCAATCTGCTGGATCGTCAGTTTGATGTGGATGCGCCTAATAAAGTCTGGGCTGGCGATATCACCTATATCTGGACAGGGCGATGCTGGGCTTACTTGGCAGTGGTACTGGATATGTTTTCCCGCAAGCCGGTGGGGTGGGCCTTGTCGCCCACGCCTGATAGTGAACTGACGAGAAAGGCATTAACCATGGCATTCGAGTCGCGGGGAGAACCCAAGGGAGTGATGTTTCACTCGGACCAAGGTTGCCAGTATACAAGTCTGGCCTTCCGGCAACAGTTGTGGCGTTACCAGATGGTTCAGAGCATGAGTCGTCGAGGCAACTGTTGGGACAATGCCCCGATGGAGCGTTTTTTCAGAAGCTTGAAAACTGAATGGATCCCCGGGACTGGCTATGCTTCCTTTGAAGAGGCAAAGCATGGCATCACGGATTATGTCATTGGCTATTACAGTCAATTCAGACCCCATACCCACAATGACGGGCTGGCACCGAATGAGGCTGAGAAGCAGTATTGGATTGACTATAAAATTGTGGCCAAAAAGACTTGACCACTACAAGCATAGCTAGTTGATCCTCACTACTAAGCCCCCAATGTTCAAACAGGCGGGTTACCATTCGTGCTAAAGCGCCCCGATCCTGCTCTTGCCCATTCAGTGCTGCGCTAGGTGTATTCATGACGATACTCCTCCCTCAATCTATCAATAGTAGCAGAATATGTTGCAAATGCTACAAAACTCCAATTAAAAGCAACTGTCAGCCTGTGCAGCGCTCTTAAGGGACGTATTGCCGTACGTAAGACGACCACAATACGGTTACTGATAAAACAAGCCCTCGTTTGTTGGATCTTTTTGCTGTTGCACTAACAAATGGTGAAGAGGTAATACTCAAATGCTTTAGTAGAAAAGCCATTCTGACGTTATATTCATCCCCTAAAGTATGAAAACAGCCCCACCAGTAGCCGTTGCATATATCGATAAGTATTACTATAGTTCTGCCATCTGGAAAATCTGTTAGTTACAAAAAATGCTGATGGGGCCAAGAGAGCACATTGTCTTGTCATAGCTCATTTTTGTTATGGAAAACGTTAATGGAGCCAATAATGCCTCGTTCAAAATCAACATTAGCGGCGTGGCTGTTTACCTTAGCCACCTCAGCACTGTTTAGTACACCACCCACAGCTGCAATCACCAATACACAAGTAACCAATAACAGCACACAGATTTATTATAGTTACACCTATAGCGGAGCCCCCACCTACAAGCGGGCTTATATTGATACTGACCGTAATGCAGGGACGGGACTTCGAGTTGCTACAATTGGTGCCAATTTTCTCATTGAAAATGGGAATCTATATAAACACGCTGGAGGGGGCTGGAACTGGCAGTTTATTAAATCCGTCAGTTATTCAAATGCCAGTAATATTGCAAAATGGACTGTTTTACGTGCTGATATTGGTGAGTCCGCGCAGCCAAATGATGCTGATCTACTATTTCAGACAGAGTCGCCATTGGATACGTCAGCCAAAATAACACATATATATAGTGGCAATACAACGGTCTCTTACGCAGCAGATAACACCTTGTTTATAAATCCTGAACGTGGTTTTTATCACCATACTGGAGACTGTGATAAAGATCTGTTTGATCTGAACACCTTAAAAAACTACCGGACCAATGAGGCTATCTCACTGGTTATGTGTGTGTTTTATCTTGATGGCTTTCAAAACAGCCTAATCAGCCAGGTCGCATTGGATCGACTTCAATCCCAGTTGAATACAGTCCGCTCTGCGGGCTTAAAGGTTATTTTGCGTTTTGCTTATACGTCCCAGACGAGTGGTAATGATGCACCGCTTAGCCGTGTCTTAGACCATCTCAACCAACTGACCACTATCTTTCAAGGCAATAGCGATGTCATCAATGTTGTACAAGCAGGACTGATTGGTGCGTGGGGTGAATGGTATTACACACAGAACTTTGGCAACGAAGGGAACGTATCAGCGGCCGACTGGCTTAATCGTAAGTTAGTTGCTGACAAATTACTCTCGGTGTTGCCTACATCACGTATGATTCAATTGCGTACCCCAACGATTAAACGCACCATGTATGGGACAACGGCGATAACAGCCAGTCAAGCTTACAATGGTTCTACTAATGCCCGCATTGGCCATCATAACGACTGCTTTTTGGCAAGTGCCACAGATTTTGGAACGTATCAAAATATTACTGTTGAGTACCCATATCTGGCTGCCGAGACACAATACTTGCCTATGGGGGGCGAAAGCTGTGCAGTTAATCCACTCCGCTCCGAATGTGCCACAGCGATGGATGAACTTGCCAGATTTCACTGGTCATATTTAAACACGGATTATAATCTGGGAGTGCTGAACAGCTGGCAAACAGGAGGGTGTTTAACTGAAATAAAACGACGGATGGGTTACCGATTTGAGTTAAAGAGTGGCACGTTTCCTACAACAACAAAAGCTGGTGGCTCACTGCCTTTTATCTTATCACTACAAAACATAGGATTTTCTGCCCCATTCAATGCACGTAATGTGGAATTAATACTGCGTAATACATCAACTGGTGCTTTATATCGATTCCCACTCCCCTTTGATCCACGTTTATGGCTGGCAAGCACTACGGTAAATCTAAGCCATGCCATCACACTTCCGGCAAATATTCCTGCTGGTGACTACTCGCTGCTGCTCAACTTGCCTGACCCTGCAACAACACTGAAAAATTTGCCTGCGTATTCAATCAGGCTTGCAAATAATGGGGTTTGGGAGGCGGCAAGTGGTTTTAATAAGCTGTTACATATAGTGACTATTACACCTTAGCCCTGTAGTGTTAGTAAGGAGAACTGCGTCATCCCGATAAAACCACCCATACAAAAATGGTTATCTATTGTCATTTTGGTAGCTCTTTAAGGTAATAACTTGTGATTTTATAGTAAATATTACCTTTTTTTAGAACTCTCATTGGGTCAGAATAAAGATAGATAATTATTGGAGGGGAGTATTTATGTCATCACATATCAAGAAACTGGCACCATCTATGAGTTATATGGATGGTGAGTTGCCTCTGTCAGTAAGGATTAATGCCTTGGGTGATATCAGTGAGATATTCAATCATCACGTTGGAAATTTCTTTCCATACGATTTTTCTGTTATTGGCAAGGCATATTTAAGTGGTAATAGCATCGAGGTTAGTGATGTTTTTTTGCAGCAGGGCGAACTTCACAATACACATACACGTTTAATCACGGACTGTAATTCACTGCTATCTATCTGGAGAGTTATGCGGCAGGTCTGTCTGCTGGACCTAGGCCCATGTGGCTGTATTGGGAGTTTACGCAATAGTAATACTGACATTAACAAACGAAGCTTTATGGTTCATGGGCACGGCACAGATGAGTTCCACGTTATATTCATTATTCTCAGCACCCATCAACGATCTTGTAATAATACTGACAAACAATTTCTTCACGATGTTATGCCTGCTTTAGCACAAACATTAGAACAACTATCTCAGGAGGGTGTAACTGCCGAAGAAAAACTGATCGCATATGATCAATTGCAGACCTCACAATCTATACCAGAATTAATGTCACCACTATCAGCAAGAGAGATAGAGATAGTCAACTGTCTTGCTGAGGGAAAGACAAATAAGGAGATTGCCCGAAACCTAGGCACAAGCCCGCACACAGTGAGGAATCAGGTATCTCGTTTATCCCAAAAAGTAGGAGCACGAAACCGTACCCAAATAGTCTCTTTAACAGCACTTCTCCAACAAAAAAAAATTTAGGATCCATCGAATGAGCTACGACTATTTAAATAACACCCTCATTTTAGAATCGCCACACCGCTTCCAATTTGATCCGGTCTAGCTCATCAAATGCAGAGGGTTCCGCGTTATGGTTCACATAAAACCAATCTACTTCCGTGCGCAATTCAAGATTCTTATCCCACTCATAACCTAATTTAAGGGATAACCACTCTTCATCACCACCGATTTGATGCCACCAGAAGAGACGCATATTTCCACGATTTTGTAAAAACTTATATTGTGCTAGCAATGAGACATAGCGCTGGGAATAATTTGTCGTATTATATGAACCAGGCGTAGTAGCCTCCCAATAGAGTTGTGGGCTAAAGAAAAGATGGCCGTACTCCCAATCAAATCCAACAAGCGCTTGCTCTTGGCGTTGTGGTATGTATGAAAAATCCGTATTAAATGTATCCGTTTCGCTATACACCCATTCAGCACGAATAATTCCCGGCCCTGCGGGCCAATCCGCACTTGCCCCCCATAAATATCGTCGTGCACTACCCATATCAAAATCACCATCTGAAAGAGGTTGCCATAACGGTTCATGATTCCAACCATTTAGCCAATACAAACCAAGATCCAGCTCCCCCATCTGACGGCTCAGGCGTGCCCCAGTAACCCCATGCATTGATCTACCCTTAGGGGTCTCTAATGAGTGGTTAAAGGCGGGTTGCAATAGTGGAAAGCTCGGATCAACAGCATTGAGGCGTCGGTCAGGTCCAGCAAATAGCTGCCATTCCCACACACTCACTTGCCCATCCCATTGCACCATCCATAACGGGATTCGGGCATCCGCTGCAACCATATAAAAAGCATCCGGGTATCGCAATGGATTAACAGTGTCTAACAAGCGAAAAGCATCCGCTCTCCCCCAAGCGATCTGTTGGCGGCCAATCCGTAATGTACTTTGATCAATCTGCCAGGTTAAATAAGCCTCGCGTAGTTCTATTTCTGAGTTTTCCCCCCAGGGAGTATCTATTGTTTCTGCACGTACACCAATATAGGCCCGGCCTCTAAGTAGATTCTCCCTCCAGTTCAGACGCAAATCACCACGCCCTGCCATCTCGTTTTTTTTTGCATCAGGATAATAGTCAAGGCCCGTGCGCATCTCAATATTAGCCTCTGAAGAAAAAGCGTGTGTTGCATATACTGCAATAAATATAACCAAAAACTTTAAAAACATTTAATCGGCACGTAAATAACGAGAAGAGACGTAATAATCGTCAAGCGTAATGTCCAACGCACGCTCTTTTATGGTTAATTGCGTCACTCTTTTATTAACCATATTTTCCATCTTAATCACTTGTGGCCTCCAATAATTACCCTCTCTTTTTATGCTACTGGCTGTCAATCTCTTTATTAATTCACCAGAATGGTCAAAATATTCGATAGCAACCGGATATTGAGAGGGTATGTCAATGTAGTATATCTTTTTAGAATATCCAGATGCTTCACGCTCATGATTATTGTCAGGCTCCGCCAAAATAACAATACACCGGCTATCACCACACGCAGTCTCTTTTACAATACTGAATTTGTATAAATTAATTTTATAATCTTCAAAATCCTCATGCGTAAACTCTGTCCCCATAAACCAATTTGTTTTTTCACTACCAGATACCCGCCTAAATTTACGCGTTGCTGGCAAGTACAACCAAATATCATTGGCCTCCTTATTTCTGTCTTCAATTAACAGCCCCGTACCTTGTAAAATAGGAGGTGATATAAACTTTATAAGAGAGACCTCTTTGTCTGTCTCATGTTTATAAAAAAATTCCATATCACGCGACTGAACAAGTTTTTTATCTTGGTCAAAAATATCCATCTTAAATAAAGATTTCTCTGTCAAACTCTTAGTGGTTTCTTCAGAACGTTCCATTAAATTACGTCCATCTTCTGAAAATGCAGGCATTGATGACATTAAAATTAAACACACAATAATTATCTTCATCCAAAACTTCTCCTACGTAACGTCTCTGACATTGTCATATTTTTGATCTTTTTAATAACAGGGATGGTAGTTACTGGTAATAAAGCCAGCGCCGGGATCATTACAAATATAGGATCACGCCAATCAAATAGTGTTGGCACATTAAACCATGCCTGACCCAATATACTATTTAGTATCATAGCCAGAATATATCCCATCGGAAGCGATAAAATAATACCAATAACACCCAGAATACTCACTTCGACCTTTATCATTTTTGACAGTGTCTTCTGCTCAAATCCCAGTATTTCAAGCAAAACAAAATCAGACTCGCGTTCCATGAAGGTAAAAGAGCTACTGGTAAACAGAAACAGTAGTGCAACACCAATACTAAAAGCGGCAGCAAGGTAGACAATACCCGCAATCTCTTTTAAGTGAGCGATTACCTCCGCAACAAGCTCTGAACGTACAGTGACCTTCCCTACTCGACTATCTTGATAAAACGCTGAACTAAGATTGCTATTTTGATTAGCAGAGACCAATACTCCTGTGTTCTGATCATTAAGATCTAACCAGTGTCGTGCTGCATTGATGGTTGTAAATGTTTCACCCGGTAATGCACCAGAGAACACCCCCACTAAAACAGCCTCCACATCACCTTGTTTTCCCTCTACGGTGAGTGATTCACCAATGGTTATACCCAGGCTTGCGGCTAACTTTCTCTCCATAACCACTGAATTGGTATCAGAAGAGTTCAATCCTCTACCCTCTAATATTATCAAGGATCGTAAGCTATCGTCCGGAGACACCCCAATTAGCAATCCACTTTCACGTTTATTATTCACAGCAAACCTGGCAGGACCACGGACAAACAGATCTAAACTCTGAACACCTGAAATATTATTCAGATCCTCCAACTCGTCATCCCACACAGGTGATAAAAAGTCGACGGCATACTCCCAGTTATCCTTAGAGAATCCATTAACAATCGCCCCCTGAAAAGAGCTTAATGCAACAAAATAGGCCAGCGCTGGTGCCAATGCCAGAGCCACCGAGACAACCGTCATTAAACTTGCGTAACGGCGACGGAGTATTGATTGTATCGAATAACGCCACACTGGAGAGCTCAATTTTGATGCCGAGGCACCGTGATCAGGAGCGGGAGACGGTGGGGAGTCACGCACAGCGCTGAGCGGTGTGATTTTCAAGGCCTGGCGCAATGGATAAGAGACCCCTGCTATACAGGCAAAGATAAGACCGAAAAAGGCCCACACAATATGTGGTGAAAAGAGTACTAAATTGGGTGAAGGTAAACCAATCGCGTTGGCATACTCCATTCCAAAACCGTACAGCATAACAAAAGATATACCAATACCACTTAATGTCCCACCAATAGCAATCACAGATACCGGTACAAATACCCGTAATGCCATAGATCCTTTGCCATACCCTAATGCAGAGAACACACCTAGCTGTTGACGTTGCCGTGCGACCCATTGGTATAAGAGAAAAAATAGAATAGTCACCGCACACACAGCAAAAATTGCAACAATAGCGGGGGTAAATATTCTAAATGCACCTAAGTCGACATTAAGAAACATATGGCCAAATTGGTGTGATAGAGGAATATCCTCATCAATAGAGAGTTTGCTTTTTGACCGATTCAAAACCTCTTTTGCAATATTTTCAGGAAGATCATTAGCAGAGAGATTGCCCGTAAACAAAACACTATTGACAAGATCAAAACCCAAACGTTGATGCATTAATGTACGTGGGGCAAAAATAACACCTAAAGAGCCTTTTGATGGTAAGAAAAAATTAGGATTTGCGCCATCAACGAGGTGTTCTACACTAATAGCGATACCCCGTACTGTTAGGTTAAAGGTAGCTTTACCAATATTAAGGTGTAATTCATCCCCAATTTTATAGTCATAGTGGCGCGCTAAATTTCGATCTATAACAATTTCAGAGGGTTTTTCATTATCCAAATCCTCACCCTCTGTGATCAATAATTTATTAATCTTTGCATCAGCTGTAACGGATACCATTAGACTAGAGAGTGGCATACCATCTTTAAGCACAATATTTCCCGGTAATAATAGTCTCTGTTCAATACTCTCTATACCTGAAATATCGCTCCAATTCGGAATGTTTTTACTATCTTCTGGCGTAAATCTTATTTCATGGGCAGCAATATTTGCTTGTTGATAAAGACCATCTCGAAAAGAGAAGAGACTATCGATGGCAGAATATAATCCGGCATACATTCCAAAACCGGCCCCCATAATTAACATTACCGCAACAGTTCGCCAACGCATTCCCCATAATTCACGTATCGATGAACGGACTGGCAATAATCCACTCATGCTGGCACACATGCGTGAACACACCCATCAATCAATGTTAGAGAACGATCTGTATGTCGCGCAATTTCTGGGTTATGGGTAACAATAATCAATGCCGACCCCGCTTTACGGCACTGATCAAGCAGTACTTTAAGCACCTGCTCTCCAGTATTGGGGTCTAGATTTCCGGTGGGTTCATCAGCCAGAATTAACGGTGAATTCTTCACAATTGCTCGTGCTATGGCAACCCTCTGTTGTTGTCCACCAGACAGTTGTGATGGAAATGAGCGCTCATAATTAGACAATCCTACAAGGTCCAGGCTATTTAAGACCTTATCACGGGCCCCTTTAGGTAATGGTCCAGAGGCATCCAAACCCGTCAGTACATTTTCAAATACAGTTAACGATGAAATTAAGTTATAAAACTGAAATACAAATCCAACATTGTGGCGTCGATGGTCGGCTAAGTCTTGTGACTTCATATCAAGAAGCGCCCCATTAATATGCAACGTGCCTGAATCAGCCGTCTCAATTCCACCTAAGATGCTCAACAATGTTGACTTTCCAGTTCCCGACACACCTAATAACGCAATAGATTCGCCACTAGACATCGATAGATTGACATCTGACAATACCGTAGTTTCAGTAACCCCCTGAAAGTATGATTTTTTAATTCCGGATGCCTGTATAAATGAAGATGTAGTACCTGTCATGATAGGGACTCATACTGTTCTGTTATCGTAGAGATAATTTTCCATTCCACACTCACCTTAATATCAATAGCCGGCTTTAGGGATGAGCTAACAGTGCAGTAATTTTGAAAAATGTCCTCACAACGTTGTCTACGCGGATTATCGACAGTTAAAATAGGCTTAAGTATCACTTCTACACGATTTATTCTGGGATTTCCTTCAGCATTAGGTATAACAACGGCAGTGGCTTCTGTTTCGATATTGACTATTTTAAGATGCGCACGTCTACTTGTTTCCAGTAAACTTGCACTTAAACAATGAGCCACTGCTGTGGCCAATAGTGCAGGTGTTGCCGGTCCTGATGCATCTCCTACTGGATCTGGCTCATCAGAAACATAAGGTAATCCATGAGGTTTTTGATCTTCACTGGCCTGGGTAACAAAACGATAACGATCCAGATATTTCATTGAAATATCAAACCTTCGCTCTTGTTGATCACGCATTTCCATATATATCTCCTAACAATTCAATATTACTATTCTATTACTCTGCAACAACTTTCCGTATGAAATTAAATCTATTCTCTAACTTATAACCAATAAAACTAATGATCACACCCACTACAGCAAAACCTGCAGCCATCACTAAATAAGAGATTAACATTTTATTTGGATTACGCTCGGCCGCTATCAATCCAGACTGCATTAAATCAATAACACCTACAACATAGATAACAGCTGTATCTTTAAAAAGAGAAACAGCAAAACTTGCGCTTGCAGGTGTCATTCGACGTAACCCCTGAGGTATCACAACACTAATAAAAACTTGACTCTTTGATAACCCCGTTGCTTGTGCTGCTTCAACTTCACCTGAAGGTACTGAGGAAAAACCAGCACGAACAATTTCAGCTTGATACGCTGATGAATAGAGTGTTAATGCTATAAATGCACTCAATAATGGCGGTATATTGATGCCAATCATGATAGGTAGTAAAAAATGGCACCAGAAGAGCAAAAGTATCAATGGTGTTGATCTTAGTACTTCAATAAATGCTGTGGCACAAAAACCGCTTATTCTCCCGCCTGCCATTCTCAATAGTGCAAGCGGAACCGCAAACATGAATCCCATTACAAAACAAGATACTGCTAATCCAATATTGATTAGAAGTCCCCCAGGGGGTCCATCCGGCCATCCGCCGATCATCATGAAACTCAACCAATCAAGACTCATGTTACTGGTACCGATAGAGATGGTTTATTGAGTACATCTTTAGTACTGTATCGACATAAATTGAGTCTGTTTTCCATTTTATGTGATACAGAACCCAATATTAAAGAGATGACAATATAAAAAATAGTTGCTACAAGCGTTGCCTCTAACCCTCTAAAACTTAACGACTCTATCTGCTGTGTTGCCCATGTCAGCTCAGTGACACCAATAACTATACATAGTGATGAATTTTTAAAATTATGAATGGTTCTATTGGCTAATGCGGGAAGAACAATTCGAATTGCAAGGGGCAATAAACAACATATCCACTGTTGTTTTGATGTTAGTCCACAGCTTTTTGCCGCCTCTCTTTCACCAGAAGAGATGGCAAGTACGCCATTTCTTAATATATCTGATACATACGTTCCATTATCGATACTTAATGCAACTATTCCGGCTAAGAGTGCATAACTTCCCCAGCCATGCAAAATACTGCCTAGTGAATCAGGCAGTATCTCTGGAAAAACAAAATAAAAAAACAGTATCCAAAAAACTGCCGGGATATGTCGTGCGACGCCGACCCATGCACTGCAGGGCCAGACAAAATATTTCACCGGTGATAGGCGCCCTGAAGCAATAACAATGCCTATCAGTATTGATAAAATAGTGCTAAAAAAGGCGATAATAAACGTGTGTGCAACGCCATAAAGTAGATAATCCCGATACTCATGACGGGCAATAACAGACCAGTCAAATTCGTATGTAAACTCCATATTATCTACTTATACCATCTCTAACATCGATGATTGACGTACACTGTTTGCCAATCTTCCCACCCGATCAGTCGATTGACAGGCCAGAGTATTACAATCAACTTCAGTTAATGTTCCATTGTTGAGCATGAAAAAACGATTCCCTGTTGCACACGCAAAATCAAGATCATGGGTTACCACTATCTGCGCTATATTGAGATCTGCAAGTGATTTAATATTTTCTGATACTTCATCACGTAGACGCCAATCCAGTGCTGATGTAGGCTCGTCAAATAACATCACATCCGGGGACATGGCTAAACACCTTACAATCGCAATTCTCTGTTTTTCTCCACCAGAAAGGCTGTCTGGATATATATCTTTTCTATGAGAAACCGAAAATTTATCCATTAGGTCAATAGCAATATTGATGGCTAATTTTTTAGTCAGTTTTTTCACCCTAATTAGCGGTAATGTTATATTTTCCAGTGCGGTCAAGTGGGAAAACAGATTGCAATGTTGAAAAACAATACCTACACGTGACCGCAACTCACAAAGATTGATTCCTTCATCATAAAGAGATACTCCATCAATCATAATATCCCCGGAGTCGATAACCTCCATTCTATTAATCGTCCTTAATAGTGTTGTTTTGCCACTGCCGCTTGGGCCGCATATCATTGCAACCTCTCCACGCTGCAATGATAGCGTCACACTATTTAGGATTGTTTTTCCTGAGATTATCTTCCCCACTGATTTCAACTCAATCATTGAAAGCTCCTCGAGTTATTAATCGGGTAATACATAGGCCATATCACCAAACGTATCTGAAGGTAAGCGCGGGCGAGCATTATGTGGCATCGGATAGAGCCCTTTTTCACCAAACCATTTCTGGTATATTCTTTCGTAACTACCATCTTTAATCATGTCTTGTAATACAAAGCTCACCGCATCCCGCCATTTACTGTCATTCGGTGGAACACCTATGCCATAAAGACCTGGACTAAAGCCGGTGCCTACAACCTCAAACTCTGAGGCTGACTCTCCAGCCAATGCCGCTATAATAGGGCTGTCTTGACAAAACACATCTATCTTCCCTTGCTTTAATGCCAAAATCCCCTCGGCATTTTTTTGAAATGCGATTATCTTTGGTTCTAATTTGCTGTATTTCATGATCTCCTGAGGTGCCGCTGTATAAGCATTTGACCCCTGATTAACACCAATTTTTTTTCCTGCCAGATCGGATATTTTCTTAAATTCATTTTTTCTCGCATAAAATATCTTGGCCGTCCAAAGATAAGGTGGTTCAGCATAATCTATCTGCTCTTCACGGCCCCGTGTTTGTGATAGATTTGAAATTGTCATATCAATCTTTCGGTTAGATAGATAGGCTATCCGTGTCTTATTGTTGACGACAACAAGCTCTACTTTCACACCGAGTTGTTTTCCTATTTCGTTACCTAAATCGACATCGAAACCTGTCCAGTTTCCTTTTTCGTCAATAAAGTTCATCGGAGGTGTATCATTACCCGTTCCTATGCGAATAGTGTTTGATTTTTTTACTTGATCAAAAATTGATTCTGCATTAACAATACTTGAGTTAATCACACAAGAGAAAAGGCCTATAAATAAAGTGTTTTTAAATAGCTGGTTCAATTTCATAGTGATTTATCTCTTTAATATTATTTTTCGGAAACTCTTTGCTAAACTTTTCTTTATAAAGAGCCATTTCTTTAGAGTTTTCAATAAATAGATTTTGACATCGCTCTACGCTATCCCCTGTTCCGTTATAAAAAACAAGACCTTTTTCTGATAAAGGCCCCATCCACTCTCTGCAAAAATTCCATTGGTGCGTCCCTATTTTTAGATTTACCTGTGCAAACGTAAGGTATGCACGTTGACGGATATCAATCGATTTAAGATCAACATCCTCAAATTTTGAATAGTAGTGGACACGATGTGGTCTGACTATTTTTATCCACATCTCCCATAAATTTCTCATACTTGGCGAACTATTATTGTCTGATACCAAGTTACATATTGATGCATCAGGCAACCAGCGATGCGCATATAAAAATGACTCTTGAAACATATCTTGGTGTATTAAATTTAGTGGTTGATTGGGTGCCACAGTATGCATATCTGAATGGTATCTATCAGTCATCAACCGGGCTAATCCCATCCACTGTTGGTACAATCCGTAACGCTTACCCGAGTATCGACCACTCTCCCAATCGCCGATCAAAATAGAGGGTCTAAGAATCAGATAAGGCAATCCACTCTGGGCAACCAACCATTCAGCCTTTCTTTTTGATGATGTGTAAGAAGTTGGGTCTTTTTCGGGGTCATCATGTAATATCTCTTTAACGTCTCCACTAATATAACCAGAGCTATAGGCTGTAGAAATAAATGTAAAGCGCCGTACCCTCAAACGTTTACCGATAGAGAGCATCCATTTTGTTAATTGGATGTTAACCACGTCCAAATCGGCTTCATTGAAATAATCCAGGCATCCGGCACAGTGCACTATTTCATCTATCTCATAGGGTGTTAATGCCTCCTCAAAATCATCGTCACCAATGTCACTACTACCATTCCAGGGGATAATTTTTACATTACCATAAACACTCTCTAAAGATTCTCCAAATGCTGATAGCTCATTGTTAAGACGAAACAAAAAATTGTCTATGGATGATGATGCGCGTAATGGGATAACTATATTCTCTACTCCTGATGACAATAGTTTGGCAGCAATCAGAGTGCCTAGATAACCGCTCCCACCTGTTAGCAGCACTGTATCTGGACGAAACTCTTTTGACCTTAGGTCATTAATTGTTTTCATCGTTACGCCACCTCTTCAGAAGGTAACAATTTCTTTTCAATTTTCTCTGGCTCTGGAATTCCGCCATAAAATGCAATTTTTCTATTAATAATTAATATAGGAAATATATTAAAACCCTGTGTCGATACAAGGGACTGTATCTGTTCAACCAGTCGATGCTCACTTGGTTCAAGATCACCACTCTTTATCTTTGACAGCGCTTTTCTGGCATCTGTAATTGAAATTGTCATCACTGAGATATTGGATCCGGAATTCTTTAAGGCAATATCAACATTGTTTTTTAGCTTTTCATCACTCTGTGATGCTAATGGGGAGCAACATTTTGCAGAGACAATACCGATCCCGCCTTCATACATTACGGATCTTAAGTGAATCAGTGCATCCCCACTGTTGCTGTTCCCGCAAAAAAGTTTACATAGCGAATCAAACATATAACCCTCCATTTCAAAAATTAGGAATTGTCCACTGCGCGAGAAAACCCAATATCACAGCAGCTGTTACTACAGCGACAATATGAGCAACTATTAGTGGCCAACGAAACAGTCTTAAGAGCAGTATCATTTCAGGCAAGCTTGTTCCTGCACCAGAGATTAACAAGGCAACCAATGGTCCAGGATCCATCCCTTTCTCTATCAGTGCATAGCCGATAGGCACAATTGCCATAGGCGATATGTATAGAGGAACAGCAATCAAGGCAACCAGTGGGATCAAGAAGTAGGGAGGAAAAGTATGATCCAGGTCTGTTAGTATGTTCTCTGGCATATAGCCGTGTATTAACCCGCCAATAATAATGCCTATCACTAGATAAGGCATGATCTGCCGTAATTCCATACGCGCCGCTCCCCATGAAAAAGAGAGCGCGGTACGAAATTTTGGGCGAGATACCTCTCCCGTGGAATCCCCCATATAACCTTCTGGAACAGCTACCGTGCCTAAAGGGCGCAGAAAACGTATCATGCCTGTGCGCTCTACAAGGATGCCGGCTAAAATGGAGAGAAGTGCTGCTGACAAAACAAATATCACAGCACTGCCAAACCCTGGACCACTGACCAATAATATAATGACACCTTCATTAATCACGGGGGATGAGATCAGAAAAGTAAAACATGAAGCCAAACCAATTTTTGACCTCAACATCCCACTTAGCACAGGTACCGTGGAACATGAACAGAAAGGGGTAACGGCCCCACCAATGGCGGCTAATGTTGCGCCGTTCCAAGATGATGCGTTGGCAAGTTTTACCTCTATTGAGCGCCCTAACGAAAATTGCTGCGCCAGAAATATCAACATTGATATACCCAAAAACAGTATGACCAACATTAAGCCATCCAAAAGAATGAAATTTATAACGTCAACAACTTTATCCATAACAGCGCTCTTGAACAGGTATTGTTTTTTGTATGTTAAAAATTAGATTATTAACAACACGATTCAGTGGTGGCACTGTTTTTTGTTTGCGCCAAACGTAAATCGGCAGATGGCATTCCACCATAACTGGACATGCTTGCTATCAGTGGTGTTGTGACTTTTACATCAAACCCAACTTCATCTAACGTTTCAATATAGGCATCAAGCGCTTCTATACGAATATCTTCGATGTCTGTACGTATGCTATCCAAACCAATATCACCACAATTCACGCCAAGCTCACCACAAAGAGAGTGGCAGCTGGTGCTAATCATGCTGAAAAGTTCTGGCATGACACGATGGTGTGCCCAGACAAGGCTGTCATGAACACCATCATAGTCACTGGAGAGCATCTCTTTAAGCCGTCTGATACCGATGCCAAGATGTTCAATTTCATCGCTCAATATGGACTTTGCAAGGTCGCGTGTATCCGGGTCTGTATCGCGCTGAAGAATTTTATACAACACAATGGCCATTGTCTCTGTCATCAGGTCTTGAATAATTAGGCATGCGGCCAGATCCTTTTTTGCGACTGCTGCAGAGAACTGTTTGCGTATATGCAACCACTGAGGTTCGACAATTCGTTGTTCAACAGGAAAGTCGAGTCTGCGCCCAAGGCTGGAGAGCATTTTGATATGTTTGGTCTCTTCAAAGGCCTGTTTTGCAGTCTCAATTTTTGAGTTGGTATCTTTCCATAAGGGCACCATCTCGGAATAGTTCTCTACAGCCATAATCTCGCCAGCTACTGCATTTGAGACTATGTAGGCCATCAAGTCATAATATCTTTGGTCTTTACCGTGCCGCTGATTGCGCATCTCTTTGACTTCATTTCTATCCAATTCGTTAATATTCACACTATTCATTTCTCTATCTCCGTTATGGGATGCCTGGAAATGTTGGTTCCCCGATTTTTTTGAGACCCGATAATTTGGGCGTGATACATACTCTCATCTGTCAGAGATCTGTTAAATAGTACAAATGTACCCATCTGAATATTTATAGTGCCGCGGACTGATGCTATCGACAAACAACATGATGTTTGTAAGAGAAGTATGATTTTTTTCAATATTAAACTTTAATCCTTCCAATACCTCCATTGACTTGATAATGATCGCCCTCCTTAACCAAAGAAAATACTTTACGGACATTAACTGCCATATGGCCGCTCTCTTCTGGTTTTTTTATCAAACGGGTATTAGTCTCAGCACCACCTATTGCAGCACCAATACCGTGTCACTTATGTTTTTTCTCATATGTAGTGGCTGAGGTATATTGGAACTAGCCGCAGTAATCGCGACGACGATAAGATTCCAGTGACCTAACATATTGTATTTATACCTATTAATAGTGAATCAAGGTTCTGTTAGTTGACAACATCCGCCACCTCACTTACAGTGCGCTCCTGCTTCAGGTGTCCTAAGGGCTATCGCCTAATGGATGAAACGGGAAGCCGGTGCGCTCTGGTAATAACCAGCGCTAACCCGGCACTGCCCCCGCAACGGTAAACGAGTTTAAGGTTCTGCTTACGCCACTGTGTTCTGCACGGGAAGGCGCAAACCTTGGGAAAAGACCCCCACTCGTGAGTCCGGAGACCGGCCTGCGGCATAAGTTCGGCATTGCGGAGGGCGATGCACCGGCATGTGTGGCCTATTTTTCACCCCTCCACCCTTGCTATCACTCCTCCTCCATTTGCCATATGGCCTTTAATTATTCAGTTCGTGCCCCGATGTGCACGAAGGAGAGAGATATGCAGTTGCGTTCATTGTCAGCAGCGGTAGCGCTGTTGAGTGCCCTTCCCCTTTACTCCGTTACAGCCATTGCTGCGGATGCGGACGCTGTGATTGTGACAGCAACACGTACAGCTCAGACCGTTGATGACTCACTTGCATCTGTTAGTGTCATTACTCGTGCTGATATCGAGCGACTTCAGGCCCAATCCTTACAAGATCTGCTACGTGGTATAGCAGGTATCTCCGTTGCCAATAATGGCGGCGCAGGTAAATACACTGCACTATTTATGCGTGGTACCGAGTCTGACCACGTACTGGTTTTGATTGATGGTGTAAAAGTTGGTTCTGCCACCTCAGGCAGCACTGCATTTCAAGACATTCCACTGGCTCAAATAGAACGTATTGAGATTGTACGTGGACCGCGCTCCAGTCTGTACGGTTCAGAGGCCATTGGCGGTGTGATTCAGATCTTCACCCGTAAAGGAAAAGGCCAGATCACCCCTTCCATGAGTATTGGCGCTGGCAGTTACGGTACCTACAGCGCCCAGGCGGGTGTCACCGGGGGTAACGATAGTCGCTGGTTCAGTGCCAATCTTAACAGCCTCAATACCAAAGGTTTTAATGCCTGTAATGGTTCCGCCATCAGTGGTTGTTATACAGTTGAGCCTGATAAGGATGATTACCACAATGTGGCGGCATCACTGCGTGGTGGATTCCGTTTTGGCAGCAGTGGTACCGCAGAACTAAATGCTTTACGTAGTGAAAGCGATACATCCTATGATGGATCATTCTCCAATGAGTCATCATCCGTGCAACAGGTATTGGGTGGCAATGTCAGTTTTGCGGCAGCACCATCCTGGCAGGTAAGTTTGGCGGCAGGCCAGAGCCGTGATATGTCTGATGGATTTAAGGATGGCAATTTCAAAGGCGATTTTAATACTCGCCGCAAAAGTGCTACCTGGCAGAACGACATCACTGTAAGTGACAACAACCTGTTAACAGTCGGTCTGGATCGTCAGCTTGATTTTATTGAAAGCACCACAAACTTTGCTGTCACCTCTCGTGGCAACAAGGCTGTTTTTGCTCAGTATCAATCTGCGGTCAGTGATACCTTTGATATGCAGCTATCGTTACGTCGTGATAGCAATGAGCAGTTTGGTAATCAGGGCACTGGCGGTGTGGCATTTGGCGCTGATATCGGCCATTCGATGCGCGCTACCTACGCCTATGGGACTGCTTTTAAGGCCCCCACCTTTAATGAGCTCTACTATCCTGGATACGGTACTGCCACACTGGTTCCGGAAGATTCGCGCAATATTGAGGTGGGTTTGGAAGGTAAAACAACACAGGGACACTGGGCTGTTAACCTCTACGAAAACCGCATCAGTAATCTGATTGCCTATGACGCCTCAATTTTTGCCCCTAACAATCTCGATCAAGCTAACATTCGTGGCATTGAGGCCATCTGTGGTGTTGATATGAACGGTTGGGCCATGAATGCAAACCTGACATTGCTCGATCCTGAGAATCGTGCCAGCGGTAGCAATTACGGCAAAGTACTACCACGCCGTGCTAAAAAATCGTATCGCCTTGATGCTGACCGTGCTTTAGGTGCGTACCAGGTAGGTGCCAGTTTACGTGCCGAAGGTAGCCGCTATGATGATCTGGCCAATAACCGTCGCCTGGGTGGCTACGCCACTGTTGATCTGCGCGCCGGTTACGACATCAGCGATGATTGGCAGGTTCAGGCACGGGCTGAAAACCTGCTTGATAAAGGGTATGAGACCGCTGCCTTTTATAACCAGCCAGGCCGTAGCCTGTTTGTCACACTGCGTTACCAGCCGTAAATATTGGCACAGTACCCTCCTCTGTTTAGGGAGGGTGTTGTGATCACATTGAAACACACTTACTTTTAAAACAGGCGCGATACTATGTTAACGCTCTCTACCCGACATCAAATTTTTATTGGTCTGTCGCTATTGTTGTTGATGATCACCACCCGTGGTCACCACTTTGCAACACTGGAGCATCTGCCAAGTGCTTCATGGGCGGTGTTTCTGCTGGCGGGACTCTATCTGCGCCCGGTGTGGGTTTTTCCTGCGCTGTTAGCGTTGGCCGGTTCGCTCGACTATGCAGCGATCACCTGGGGTGGTGTCTCTAATTTTTGCGCCAGCCCGGCGTATCCGATGTTACTGCCCGCCTACGGTTCACTCTGGCTGGCGGGGCGCTGGTATGCCAAACAGTACCATGCTCACTGGAGTACACTTGTACCTGCATCGCTGGCCATTTTATTGGGTGCAACGGTGTGTGAGCTCTTCTCCAGTGGGGGTTTCTATTTTCTATCAGGCCATTTTGTCGATCCAACACTGACTGAGTTTGGGGCGCGGTTTATTCAATATTTTCCCGGTTCCTTACAATCACTGCTGTTCTACATCACCATCGCTGCTGTGATACATCTGCTGTTGGTATCGATACAGAACATCACTACCAAACATAATAGAACCGGGGGTTAATGCCATGGATGACACTGACAAATCCGTACGCCATCGTAACCGTATGCAGCGTAAAAAAGAGGTGGTGGATGCCTCCATCGCCCGTGCTGATCAAGACAAAGGGTTACTGCTGGTACTCACGGGCAACGGCAAGGGTAAATCAAGTTCTGCTTTTGGCATGGTGGCGCGTGCCCTTGGGCACGGTATGCAGGTGGGTGTGGCGCAATTTATCAAAGGGCGCTCTGATACGGGTGAAGAGGCCTTTTTTCGTCAGCAACCCGGTGTGGTGTGGCATGTGCTGGGTGAGGGGTTTACCTGGGATACACAGAACTTGGAACGTGATATCGAAACGGCCAATCGTGGTTGGAGCATTGTGCGTGAGATATTGCAAGATCCCACCATCGGTCTGGTAGTACTGGATGAACTCACCTATCCGATCAAATATGGCTGGCTCGATATTGACATGGTATTGAGTGATCTCGCCGCCCGCCCACCTATGCAGCATGTGGTGATCACCGGTCGCGGTGCAGCCGAGGCGCTCTGTGATGTGGCCGATACGGTGACTGAGCTCGACGATGTAAAACATGCCTTTCGTGCCGGGGTGCGGGCACAAAACGGGATTGATCTATGAGCCAAGGGGAAAGGCAGTGCCCTGCACTGTTTATCTCGGCTCCCGCCTCTGGTCAAGGCAAAACCACTGTCACTGCGGCACTGGCGCGCTACCATCGCAACAGAGGATGTAAGGTCCGTATCTTTAAAACCGGTCCTGATTTTTTAGATCCGATGATTCTGGAGCAGGCCGCTGGCGCGGCGGTATACCCACTGGATCTCTGGATGGGCGGCGCTGACCACTGCCGGGCGCTGCTCTATCATGCAGCGGCTGATGCCGATCTGATTCTGATTGAAGGGGTCATGGGGCTGTTTGATGGCTCCTCCTCTAGTGCGGATCTGGCACGATTTTTTGGCATTCCCGTTATGGCGGTGATCGATGGTTCAGCCATGGCACAAACCTTTGGTGCCTTGGCACACGGCCTTGCTACCTATTGTGATGATCTCCCCTTCGCCGGTCTCTTTGCCAACCGGGTTGGCAGTGAAGGCCACTATCAGATGTTGGCCGACAGTGTGCGACCACCGCTTACCGCTGTTGGCTGGCTGGCGCATGATGATGAAATCAAACTACCGGAGCGCCACCTCGGTCTGGTGCAGGCAGATGAGGTGGCTGATCTTGAGTCACGTATCAATCGTGCGGCCGCTGCACTCAACCATGTTCCCGATCAATTGCCACCTGCTGTTACCTTTACCCCTGCCGCTACCCACTCAAACGTCACTCCATCACTACAAGGAGTGCAGATTGCCGTGGCCAAGGATGCCGCATTTGCTTTTATCTACCACGCCAATCTTGATCTGTTACGTGCTCACGGTGCCGAGATAACATTTTTTTCACCCCTGAGTGATACCACACTGCCCGCTGCGGATGCGCTCTATCTGCCCGGCGGTTATCCAGAGTTACACTTAAATACGTTGGCAAGCAATCAACCGATGAAAGTGGCAATCACCCAACACCAGATGGAGCAAAAGCCGATCGTTGCCGAGTGTGGCGGTATGCTCTATCTGCTTAACGCACTCACTGCTGTTGATGGTCAACGGGCGACAATGGTTGGATTATTGCCAGGAGAGGCCACTATGCAAAAGTCGCTCTCCAATATTGGTATGCAGAGTGTGCAACTGCCGGAGGGTGAGTTGCGTGGCCATACCTTCCACCACTCATCAACAACGTCTGAGATGGTGCCTTTGACCCACTCTTTGCCAGCCCGACATCACGGCAAGCCGGAGGCTGTTTATCGCAGATCACGGCTGACTGCCTCATATCTGCATCTCTATTTTCCATCCAACCCGGATGCAGCGGTAAAACTGTTTCAACCATGAGCCGCTACAGCGATGCTGAAATTGCCGCACTCTACCGTGTGATCCGTAAACGACGCGACATGCGCCACTTTCTGCCAGACCCTATCGATCCAGAGATGCTGAACCGACTGTTACATGCGGCACACTGTGCGCCCAGTGTTGGACTGATGCAGCCGTGGCGTTTTGTCCGTGTAACTGATCATGCGTTGCGCCAGCAAATACATCAGCTCGTGGAAGGCGAACGTATTCAAACTTCTACCGCGCTGAATGAGCGTAGCGATGCCTTTATGAAACTCAAGGTTGAAGGCATTTTAGAGTGTGGTGAATTGATTGTGGCGGCCTTGATGGAGCAGCGAGAGCAGCACATCTTTGGCCGTCGCACATTGCCAGAGATGGATATCGCCTCTGTGGCCTGTGCCATTCAAAACCTCTGGCTGGCCGCTCGTGCCGAAGATATCGGTATGGGCTGGGTCTCGCTCTTTGATCCTGTTACTTTGGCCACACTACTCAACATGCCAGCAGGGAGTAAACCGGTGGCCATCCTCTGCATCGGTCATGTAAAACAGTTCTACTCTGCCCCCATGTTAGAACTGGAAGGTTGGGCCAAGGGTCGACCATTGGAAGAGCTGCTTTTTCATAACAGCTGGGGCAATACTATGACGGAGAGTTCAACATGACATTTAGCAGTGCCACAGGTCCGCAACGGATTATCTGCCTGACGGAAGAGACCACCGAAACACTCTATTTATTAGGCGAGCAGGATCGTATTGTTGGCATCTCCGGTTACACAGTGCGCCCCCCGGAGGCGCGCAAAAACAAACCCAAAGTCTCCGCCTTTACCAGCGCCAAGATAGACAAAATTTTAGCGCTTGAGCCAGATCTGGTATTGGGTTTTTCCGATATGCAGGCGGATATCGCCGCCCAGCTGGTCCGTGCTGGCGTGCAGGTACACATTTTTAATCAGCGCAGCATTGCCGAAATATTTGAGATGATTTATATGGTGGGGGCCATGGTGGCAGCTCCGGCTAAAACGGAGCAGCTGATCACTCGATTAAAAACTGAGTTACAACAGATTAAAGAGTCCGCCAATCTCTTGCCACGCCGTCCATTGGTCTATTTTGAAGAGTGGAACGATCCACTGATCTCCGGTATTCGCTGGGTATCAGAGCTGATTCATATTGCCGGTGGTAAAGACTGTTTTGCTGATCTGGCTACCTCTGCGGGGGCCAAAGGACGCATTATTGCCGATGGCAACGAAGTGGTTCGTCGTGCCCCCGACATCATCATCGGCTCCTGGTGTGGCAAACGGTTTCGGCCCGATGAGATCAGGGCCCGTGCCGGTTGGCAGGCAATCCCTGCCGTGCGTGATGGTCACATCTACGAAATCAAATCCCCCGACATTCTGCAACCTGGCCCCGCAGCGCTGACTGATGGTGTGCAGCAGATTCACGCCTATATTCTACAGTGGGCTGCCACTCAGCCGTGATCACTGTGTTCATCGTCATAGCAGCACTACTGCTGGATGCGGCGTTAGGAGAGCCTCGCCGTTACCACCCACTGGTCGGTTTTGGCCGACTGGCACAGGCGGTTGAACAACGACTCTATGGTGACTCTTTGATACGCGGCGCAGTTGCAATAACAATATTGCTACTGCCGCTGGTAGTCATCACGATGATGATCTCTATACATTGGTTCGTTGAAGTCATACTGCTCTACCTGGCCCTCGGTTGGAAGAGCCTGGGTGAACACGCCAACCGTGTTGTTACGGCCTTAGATACCAATGATCTTCCCGCCGCCCGACAACGGGTTGGCGATATGGTGAGCCGCGATACCACCACGCTGAATGAGAGTGATGTTGCCAAGGCAACCGTTGAGTCGGTACTGGAAAATGGTAACGATGCCGTCTTTGGTGCCCTCTTCTGGTTTGTGGTGGCCGGTGCACCTGGTGTGGTTCTGTTTCGCCTCAGCAATACACTTGATGCCATGTGGGGTTATCGTACTCAACGATATCTACGTTTTGGGTGGGCGGCGGCGCGGCTGGATGATCTTTTAAATTACATCCCGGCACGACTCACAGCACTCAGTTACGCACTGGTAGGCAACTACTCACGTGCCATGCGCTGTTGGCGACATCAAGGCAGTAGCTGGAAGAGCCCCAATGCCGGCCCGGTAATGGCGGCGGGGGCTGGCAGTATTGACGTACAACTGGGCGGTACAGCCACTTACCAGGGCACTCAACAACAACGCCCGCCACTGGGTGAAGGTGATCCCCCCACAACTGAACACATTGGTGCGGCACTGCAACTGATTAAACGTGCCCTGCTCCTCTGGGTAATTGTGTTGTTACTGGGCGGTTGGTTTGTCTCTTAATCTTCAGACAACACCTCCTCATCACGGTGGCAAACTACGTGCTGCTGCTGAACAGTACGCGATTCCATTAGCAGAGTGGCTTGATCTCTCCACCGCTATCAACCCCAACGGTTGGCCCGTGCCCACTATCCCGGCAGAGTGCTGGGCGCGTCTGCCAGAAGCGTGCGATGGCCTGGAAGAGGTGGCACGTCTCTACTACGGTGCAACATCCTTACTCACGGTAGCCGGTTCACAAGCCGCCATACAGGCGCTGCCACAACTGCGCCCCCCTTCACGGGTAGGCCTGCTTGCCCCGGCCTATGCTGAACATGGTTACGTCTGGCAGCGTAGTGGTCATACTGTTGTCTCTTATTCTATAGATGAGATAGAACGTGCCGTGGCTACATCTGATGTTCTGATACTCATCAACCCCAACAATCCAACCGGTGTGCGATTTAGCCAGGCGCAGCTGCTTGGCTGGCACAAAATAGTTGCCCGCCGGGGTGGCTGGTTAATTGTGGATGAGGCCTTTATGGATAGCACCCCTGACGAGAGTCTCTGTCACCATAGCCATCACACCGGTTTAATTGTTTTACGATCGTTGGGAAAGTTTTTTGGCCTGGCAGGGGCACGCATCGGCTTTGTCTGTGCAGCACCACCACTACTGATGCAACTCAGCCACCTGCTTGGGCCTTGGGCCACTAACGCCCCGGCCCGTTATGTTGCCACCCTGGCCTTACAAGACAAGGTGTGGCAACAGCAGGCACAACAACAGCTACAGCTGGCCAGCATACAGATGCAACAACTGTTGCGGGAACACCATCTACCCCCCGCAGGAGGCTGCCCCCTATTTCAATGGATACTCAACCCTGATGCAGAAAAAATACACCAACACCTAGCCAAACAGGCCATTCTCACACGGCTCTTTATCGAACCCATGAGTCTGCGTTTTGGACTACCAAAAAATACCGCTGATTGGCAACGACTAGCAATAGCGTTAACCTCGATCCCCGGGTTAAAGCAGCAACAGCGATAAACAGAAGAGATAATATGAACAGACCCACCGAGATCGAATGGCTTAATATTCCCGTCGCCACACCTAACAGCACCACCCAACGGGCAGCCGAAGCACGCCAGGCAGTACTGACTAAACCGCCAGGGGCGTTGGGTCGCCTGGAGGAGATCGCCATTCGTCTTGCTGCACTGCAAGGGACCACCACACCCAGTGTTGAGCAGATACAGATTACCGTTTTTGCCGGAGATCATGGCATCGCTGCAGAGGGTGTCTCTGCCTTTCCCCAGGCAGTCACCGCTGAAATGGTTAAAAACTTTGCCCGTGGCGGCGCCGCCATCAGCGTTGCTGCCCGCAAACTCGGTGCAGCGCTGGAGGTAATTAACCTCGGCACCGCATTTGATACAGGACCACTGGAGGGGGTAAAAAATTATGCACTTGGCCCCGGCACAGCTAACTTCGCCGTTGAAGCCGCCATGAGCGAACATCAACTGGCCTGTGCACTGGCCGCTGGCCGCCACGCTGTCGAACGGGCCAAGCTCAACGGTGCGCAGCTTTTTATCGGTGGTGAGATGGGCATCGCCAATACCAGCGCAGCCACCGCACTCGCCAGCCTGCTACTGAATATCGCCCCAACACAACTCACAGGACCAGGCACAGGGCTAGATGCTACCGGCGTCACCCACAAAGCAGCAGTCATTGAAGCTGCATTAGCGCTGCATAAACCGTATATCCAGTCACCACTGGAGGGACTGCGTAGAGTGGGTGGATTTGAAATCGCCGCACTTGCCGGGGCCTACATCAGCTGTGGCCACATAGGCATCCCTGTATTGGTGGATGGTTTTATCAGCAGCAGCGCAGCACTTGTCGCAAGCCAGCTCTGCCCCGCTGTAAAGGAGTGGCTACTCTACTCCCACACCTCTGCGGAACCGGGACATCGATTAATTTTAGAATCACTCGACGCCCTCCCACTACTCGATCTTGGCATGCGGTTAGGTGAAGGCAGTGGTGCAGCCATTGCAGTACCATTACTACGCATGGCCTGTGATCTACATAATGAGATGGCAACCTTTGCCGAAGCAGCAGTGTCAGAAAAGTCCTGATACGTTAAACGAGCTAAAACCGCCACAACCCTATAGATAATCGGTGCCGTGGCGGTGTAAACGGTAATAGTTAGAACTGAAAAATCCCGTTCAGCGAGAACATGTCGATGTTGGTATCAGAGACATCCTGGTAACGATCCCAGCCGCCACGCACAGAGAAATTACTCCCCATGATCACCTTCATACCCAAACCGATCGTCAGGCTGGTACCGCTATCACCTGTTGTCAGATTGTCATCCAGATCCCAGTTATAAAAGCCAAAACTACCATAACCGTTCAAACCCTTACTGAGAAACAGCTCACCAATTGCGTTCAGCTGAACACCATCAACAGAGTAGTTGTTAATGCTGTTCTGTTTAAATCGACCAAGATTGACGTAGGCCAACTCCATACCAAACCCTTCCGCATTGGCACCAACAAAAAACTTTGAGCTGCCTGCATTATCGTAACCACTACGATCAGTACTGGCACTACCCAGGCCACCCCCCAGATAAACGGTTGGCTCGGCTGCGGCAACAGAAGCACCAACAGTAAATAGGGTTAATAGTAACGTGGACTTTAATGTTAGTTGTTTCACACACATCTCCTTCAGCACAATTTTAGCCACAAAAATCGTATCATACCAAAGTATCAGGTGTGTAACAGCGGTTATTAATATCGGTAGTCAGGGGGTATAGCAGAGAGAAAATTCACCATTTGAACCAATTTTATAATCGAAATCAGCTACGAGGACACCTCAATAACACAGTTCCTACCACATTTTTTAGCCTTGTATAGCGCTTGATCGACACGTTCCATCAACAGAGAACCCACCTCACCATCTTCAGGAAAAGTAGCAACCCCCATGCTAACACTAACGCGCCCGAGTGGCTGTGCATCGCCTCCCTTGAAATCCGTAGACTCGATCAGCTTTCGTAAATTTTCCGCCACAATAATAGCGCCCTGCTTTGGGGTTTCCGGTAATAAAAGTACAAACTCCTCACCTCCATAACGGCAAGCAAGATCTGCATGACGTAAACGTTCTTGCATCAACTGACTAAGATGTATCAACAGGGCATCTCCATCAGGATGGCCGTGTGTATCATTGTATATTTTGAAGTTATCAACATCGATAAAAATCAATGAAAATTCTCGCTTATGGCGGAATGAACGAGCAACCTCCACTTCCAGGCTATCTTTAAAGTGACGATAGTTGTAAAGCCCCGTCAACCCATCACGAACTACCTTTTCACACAGCTCTACATTAAACTCAGAGAGTGCTTCGTTGTTATTTTTAAGTTCCTGTAACAGCACCCGATTACCAACAAGCTCACTGCGTTTTTCCAACCCCCTCTTAACAACAGACGAGATATCCTCAAGTTCATTAAACGGTTTTACCAGATAATCAAAAGCTCCCTGCCGCAATGCAGAGACCGCCGATTCAAGTGAGGCATGGCTGGTAATAATAACGACCTGAACATCATCACTTAACTCCCGGAGTCTATTCAGTAACTCAAGGCCGCTCATACCTTCCATCCGGACATCTGTAATAACCAAGGGAAAGGGTTCATTTATAAATAGAGCCATTGCCTCTTCGGCACTCTCTGCCGTGGTCACATCATAGTTATCATCCGTCAGAACCTCCGCAATCAGATTGCGTAGACTCATCTCATCATCCACCACTAAAATACGGGACCCACAACTCATGATTAACCTCAACGCATCTATCGTTTTTATTATAAAACTCTAATAAAAACAAATCCCCTCACCTACAAGGTTTTCGGCAACATCGGCAAAGCCTTAAGCCACATTAAGCAGTAACACTCTCACCCAGATAAACAGACTGCTCATCATACGCTGGAAGAGTCACTATAAAAGCGGCCCCTTTACCGGGTTCACTCTCAATCTCCACCGTACCTTGATGATCTCTAATGATGCCAAACGTGACAGAAAGTCCCAACCCAGTCCCTTTGCCTGCTGCCTTAGTGGTGAAAAAAGGCTCAAACACACGTGCTTTCACCTCATCGGTCATGCCAGGCCCACTATCAGCGACACGGACTTCCACCCTACCTGAAACCAACAGACAACTGCTTATTCTCACTTCACCCGGCACACCATCCATAGCCTGTTGAGCGTTAATCATAAAGTTAATTAATGCCTGCTTTATCTGGTTACCATCGGCATAAATTTCCGGCACCTGATTATCCAGCACCTTCACTATTTTTACCTGATTAACACTTAACTGGTGATCGACTATGGCAATAGTCTCCTCAATAATCAGGTTAACATCGGTTGGTTCTTTCTTAACATCCTCTTTGCGAGCAAATTTCATCAAATTTTCGATAATATCTTTACAGCGTTTTGTCTCTTTTTCTATAACAACAAGGTTGTTATATACTGGGCCATCTTTTTCGACCTTACGCTTTGAAAGCTGTGCATAGCCAAGGATTCCCGCCAGTGGATTTTTTATTTCGTGGGCAATACCTGCCCCCAGCTGGCCAAAAGCGGCCATTTTTTCAGATTGAACAAGGGCAGATTGTGCCGATTCCAAAGCCACTTCACGACTATGCAACTCCGTCGTCATAGTATTAAATGAACTAGCCAGAGCACCTAATTCATCCCGTGACTCCACATCAAGTCGTATATCAAATCCACCTTGCCCAACTGCCTTGGCCGCTTCGGATAGTCGTTCAATCGGTCTGGTAATACGTTGTGCCCATATAATCCCTAACAACGCAGCAAGAATTAGCAGCCCTAACGCAACCCAAAGAAGGTTTCCCAGCAGTTCTCGTGCCGTCAGATATGCAGCACTTTTAGGCACTTGAACGCCCGCTATCAGCGAACCATGTTTGACACGGGCACGGGCATATCCGGCAACAACCGGCTCCCCTTTTACCACATACTCCACTATGGTGGCAGTACTCTGCATATCTGTCAGAACCTTCAGTTTTTCACGAGCCTCTAGTGGTATCCAATCTACTATAGTGTGTGCCACAATCAGATTCAGATCTTTATGTGCCAAAATGGAACCCTTATTATCCATTAAAAAAGTCTCAAAAACTGAAGATCGATTCACTACATTTAATAGCCTTTCCATGCGAACCATGGCAGAGACAATATGGGAATTACCCGTTTCAGGTGATTTTATTAATATGGCAATAGTTAATGTGGGTAGCGATTCATTTAGAGTCGAGTTAACTATGTAGCCCTCTTCATCAATAACCTTATCACCAGGCAAGGGGTTAGATTGACGATAATTGGATAATTCTTCTCTACTTAATCCAGCCTTTGTTAAAGAATCACTATCATAAATGGTTACCTGCTCTTTACCATTCTCATAAAGCGAAACTGAAACAAATTCCCCAATATCCTCAAATAGCCGCTGCAAAAGAATATTTTTCTCATTCTGTGGCAAACCAGAATCGATCATTATTCTTGAAAACAGACTCAACTTCTCTTCATACCCAAGATGCAAAGAGTAAGACTCTTCAGCTACATGCTGAGCAATAATAGAGGTCATATCATAAATGTAGGTTGTTTTATCAGTATGAAATAGGGCAGCCATCGTATACGTTATGATGCTCACAACCAGTGTAATCACTAGTAGCAATATACTCATCAATTTAAATCTGATGGGAAAACGTAAGTTCACTAAAATTTTCCGTAAACCATTTTCGAATTATATGTTACGTTTCCGGCCATATCAACAGCTTCAACAACCAATATATTTATCCCCTGTTGCAATGTTAAAGCTTTAGAAAAAGTTCCATCACCTGCTATCGATATAGGTTCCCCTGTCACAAAAATATTGACACCAGGCTCACTTACACCCGTCAATATAAAATCAGAATTATTGATTATCTTATTAGGGAAATTAACCTTTAATAGTGGAGGAACTTTGTCCTGAATAACGCTTATTTGTCCAGTTTTACTATATGGTCCGTGCACCCATGAATGGGATGCATTAACTCGCCAGAAATAATCCCCTATGTATAAATTTCCCAAACTAAAATTGTTTGACATGACAACATCATCAACTATCAAAATATTAAAATCTTTATCTTTCGATATTTGGATACGATAATTATCTGATTGTTTTACATTCTTCCATTTAAAATAAATTTTTGTGGGTAAGTCACGATAATAAAAAATGGATTTATGAGATGGGCTATCTAGTTTAACCTCTGGAGGTAACTCTTCTGAGTTCCGCATAGGAACACCGTCTTTCGCTGTTATGGACTGATTTTCAGTCACCACAACCCGCTGTCCCATAGAGGTGAATTCTGCTGTTCCAGAGTAGACAGTTAACGTTGATGATTTATCAGGATTCACTTTTATTGTAAATTCGGCCACTTCTCCCTCACCAGAAACGGCAGCCACTGCATTTGAGGTGGCCACTTCAACCCGCAATCCCTGTTTATTTGATCCGCTAATAGTGCCACTCAGCTCACCATCAACAACTATGATCTGAGAACGCCTCTCATTACGGAACATACCCTTTTCCAGATGCTGAACGATAATCAGTGAATTTTCGCCAATAGAGAGGCGGTTACTTTTATCAAAAACAATATTTGCTCCTGATCCACGGAAAGTTTGTATTGCATCCTGATCAAACAGAGGAGTGCCTGAATCAACACTTTCCCATGCCATCCCACCAGCGGGTTTCCGTTTAACTGTCTGTTTTGTTCTATCCAATACAGCCGTCAACCCCTTAATATCAAGCAGTCCTGCCTCATAGTCCCCCACACTGACAACCATATTGCGCTTTCCAACTTCATCTTTTTTATGGTCTTTGTTGAGAATTCCAATCAAACCACTACCAGTAGGAAAAACATTATTAATCAACATCATAATAATGCCAAATGCAATAAGGACCAAAATCAAGGCAATTAATACCTCGACTATACGAACAGATACAGACATTGAGTTTGTTTTTTCTGTCACGGGTCATAGTTACAGCCCAATCATATATTCAGGCTGATCCCCCCTGTAAAATAGATAAAACCAATAAGAGCTTATGGTATGTATCGGCATTGGAAGGCCAGCCATGAACACAGGATTACAATAATTCACAACTAACTAAGTATGGATGGAGTATTGTTTATAAAATAGTACGGATATTATGAATAGAAAATATTTAATCTTTAATAGCCAAAAACTTCACTGAAAAAATTATATTCTTAAATGCAAATTAAGTCACCACCGGAAAATCCGGGGGACTGCCTTATTTATTTAATACTTACCCTGAAGTCTCAAGAACCAGCCATAAACAGAGTAATCATTATCAGATCGTTCATTGTCTGAAAAGTCAGTAAAGTTAAATCCAACGCCCAGACGCACGTGTCGGTTTGCACGCCACATCAATTCTGTCAGCCAGCCATCACGCTGATCTTTTGCTTCGCGTTGTGACAGACTACGATATTCCATTCCAAGATCCCAATCAGTAATGAACTGATAATTCAGACGATGAATAGAGAGCCAAGTATGACTAGTAAATGGAGATTGTTCATTGTCATTCTGACTTTTACGTTTGTAAGCAAGTTTATCTACCCATTCAATATTTGGCGTTAACTCGTAGGACCATTCAGAAGAAAGTATTTCTACCTGTGATTCCTGATCATCCTGAACATGCAGTGTTAATGGTCGTTTATCATAAATACCAGTATAACGGGCCAACATATTAAACCGGTCACTTTCTACCGGTCGATACGCAAAACCGATACTATGTTCATTAAGTTCAGATTCTGTTACACCCAGATTTAGATCCTTGGTTTGGCTAATCAAATATTTAAAAATAAACGTATAATCTGGATTAATTTTTAGTTCCAATAGAGTATTACTAAGATATTGAATGCGTTCTTTATCACCACTCTCACGTCTGATCTCATTTTTTGTTGAGCCGCTTAATCCTGACACACCTTTGTAACTTAAGCGGGTTGATAGTGTATAACGTTCACTGTCATTCAAGGCACCATTGATAACACCCTTCTCAACTGCCAGCTTCAGACGAAATCCTTGCTGTATATCCCAAAAGCGGTCTATTCCTACCATTGAGACCTGTCGATCACCAGCAGTGGAATTCTCAATCTGATACTCACTATATATCCGGCTATTTTTAGCTAACTGATTCTCTCCACCTATAACTGTACTCAATGAGGATTGACCCAGTGTATTTTGGCGCATACGCTCATCCAGATATATTCGCCCACCATCAAACAACCATTGCACTCCCACTTTTGCCGCTGTGCCTTGAGTTCCATTTGCGAGACGGCCAATCAACTCAGTTGATTGGCCTATTTTATAATCGGCACCGATAGTTGTCTGATCATCTTCATCGCCGGATAGTGTCTGCTGCTGTTCAATCTGTGTATCTAAACTATCGTTCACCTTATATCGAAGTTGACCGCTTATATAATCGCCACTTGATACACTATCACCCACTGAGTTGACTGCATCGCGGTTTTGATACTCAGTACTGACTCCCCAGTCTTTAGCGTCATAACGCCACTGCAGAGAGAGTTTTTTTGTCTCTACAATAGAATTGGGATTTATTGTCGTTATTGAACTCTCCTCCATACTGCTGCTTGCCAATAGTTTGCTCTGATTACTCAAGGTATACAGCATCGTTATCCCGATCTTACGTGTTCCTTTTTCAAGGAAATTACCACTAGATAGAAAACCTTCACCCAGTTGTTTAGCATAGCCATTTATCAACATGCGACCTGGATCATTCAGAAGCTTACCTATATCCAACTCCATGGCTGCTTTCCAAGCTTGGCCTTCCAAGGTTCCCGCAGGTGTCAGGTCATCAAAGCTTAAACCACCGTCTTGACTGTAATACGTATGGCTGGCAATGCCTCTGCTTTGCGCCAGCTCCGTCACTATTCTCAAACCACGTCCAATATCTATTTCAGCATCTATTCCTGTAAGTTGATATTCACCATTATTGATCTCATCATTAATCTGTGTGATGCCCACTGCAACAT
This sequence comes from Tenderia sp. (SeqCode), assembly GCA_031416075.1. Taxonomy (GTDB): domain Bacteria; phylum Pseudomonadota; class Gammaproteobacteria; order Tenderiales; family Tenderiaceae; genus JAKFXL01. The sequence goes on from JANOSY010000073.1 coordinate 35,217, forward strand.
TTTTACCCAATGCCTTACTAGCCCGTACGCCGTAGGATTTTTTGTCAAAGCTGCTTAGATTTGTCTCATAGTCAACCGTTAATATTGTTGGATTTCCTGACAACAAAGAGCTATCAAATAGAGAGTGGCTATCCACCACGCTGGCAATAGGGTCGCTGGTGATCAACCGTCCTTGATCATAATAGATCCGATAATCAATATTTCTTTGCAAAGTTTTACGGCTCAATATCAAACCGGTATCACGATCTCTTACCACAATAGATACCTGCTCACTTCCTTCAATGATATCGCCGTGACTAAGGTAATAGAGTGACCCACCTGTTCCATTTAATTCATCATGAATGGGGACCTGTTTTACTTCTGCCGCAAATATAATTGCCTGAGCATTAGGCCGCTCATTTATGTTTTTGGCTATTGAGGTATAAATGCCACGTATGCCATAAAGTGTACGCTGATAACTTGCTAGCTCTGTTTTATCAAAACCAATCGCATAGTTACCCACAAAAACACTCATTTCATCACTTGTTAATGCAAGATAGAACTTTCCTTGACTATTAATTTCATCTACCAAAGTGCTTGAATCACCATAAACAGGATAATATTTATCAGGATCAAGATTGGTGAAAAGCCTTGAACTCTCCTGCTTGTCAATATTATTCATAAATGAATCATTATCACCGGTATCAAAAGATGAAGTGATCAGGTATTTACCTTTAATCACGCCCTTTAAATAGTAAGCCACCCTCCCCTCACTATAAAATGAATTACTCTTTTGCAATCCGGATGCCTCAAGATAGCCACTACCTTTTAACTGCCCAAATTTCCCATCTGCAAAGGCCATAAAAAACATGCGATCATCGCTAATTTCAATGTTCCGCTCAATCACCCCGCTATAACCTTCCGGATCAGTTACCTCAACCCGGACGCTATTTTCACCTTTAGGTAAAACCAGGTTTGCTACAAAGTGACCGTTAGGATCAACAGTAATACGTTCACCATTAATGGTTATCTTGTTAAGCGGATTGGTCACGCCCGAGACAGGCAGTTCAGGGACGGTTCTTAATACCCCCATCTGTGGTAACTTGACGGTTAGGCTTGGTATTGGGTCCACCAACAACATTAACTTACCATCAACATTTCGATCACTTAATGTGGCTTGTAAATCGGCAATGCGGCTATAACCTTGCGCATTGGTGACTATAACAGAAACGCTGTTCTTTCCTGAATGTAACATCAATGAATGATTGAAAACTCCATCATCGGTTATTGATACGCCGATACCATCTATTTCTAAACTATTTCCAGGGTCGGTACGACCACGTAATTCGTACGGCATTAAGAACCCATGTTGACTTTCACTATTAGTTCCCACTATTCCAACGTCATTATAGATTTCTGGATATGGAAGTGTCTCTTTACCCTTCATTGTATAAAATACTAATGATGGAATATTTACAATCGCTTTGAATTCACTACCACTACTGCTGACCATCTCCATAGTTAACTGAGAGGTCTCTTCATAAGAGTAACTACGCTGAAAGCGTCCAAGGCCATCTAACGGCAACAACTCTCCATTTATTTTTACCTGTGGCATCGTTCTATATTGGTCATAAAGCTTAACATCAGACTCCGTGCTAAAATCACCCTTTATCTCAACACGACGGTTAATCTCCCTACCCATATCAGTATTATTACTAACAATTGGGCTGCTCTCACCAAACCAACGGATAATCAGCTGTTCACGAGGTACGCCTTCTATATCAACCAGGAAATGGGCGGCCGCTTCTGCACGCCGTTGTGACAGAATCATGTTAACGTTATCATCCCCTCTATTATCACTATGCCCTTCTACTAACACCTGTTCACCTGGGAACTGTTTTAATACTTTGGCCGCACCAGATAATATTTTCTTTGCATCGTCTGAAAGCTCTGTTGATCCTGTCTTAAATGCACCGCCAGACATATTGACAGATAATACTTCTGTACGATTAACTCCAAACAGCTGGCGAGATGTTTTAATACTCACTCCATCTGAATAGTTAATTAGAAGTTGATACTGGAATATTTTTCCGCCTTTAACAGTTTTTCCAGAATCATCTCGGCCATTCCATTCTAATATACTGGGAAGAGGACCTCGCCCAGACAATGTATATACATGTTTTCCATCGGAATCATTAATGACAAAACTCCACGATTCAACTCTATCATTATCATCAATTTGCACATTAAAAATGGCCGGCGTCTCAAGTTCTCCGCCCTTTATTTTGATTGTATTATCCATATTCAAACTATTCAAATTAACATTTGAATTAGAAAGATGTTTAACCGTACCATTGATGACTGCAAGCATAACTTCAGCATAGCCTTGTATCTGGATTGGCTTTTGGCTGCTATCACCCTCCATGGTGACTCCTTTTACTAAATCTCGGCCAATGCTATTTTTCTCAAATATATAACGTACACCAAAGTTCGCTTTTGCTAACAAACCTGGTGTTACCGAGACAATTAGGGCCTCTTCCGTAGTAACTACAGCATTATCCGCCAAATGGGGTAAATTTATTTTTAGTAGTCGATGTCCAGGTGCTACGGCGGAAAAGTGGTAACGACCATATTCATCAGTAAGAACATAGCTGCCATTATCAAGCACCACCATAGCACCACCAATACCAATCTCTCCCTTTGATTGATGGCCATCGCCATCATGATCTCCAAATACTTTTCCAATGATAGTTCCAAGATCAAATATTGGGTCAATCACCACTTCAACTTTTGATTCAACCCTATTTGATATCAGGCAGCGATTACACACATCAATCGCATACGCGTTATTAATGTAATCACCTGGCTTTGCACCAGAACCTATAATAAGTTGATAACTCAACATCTGATAGCCAGATTCCCCTGCATCAGCTTGACCATTACCATTTTTATCAGACAGTGCATCAATGTTACCAATTAAGAAATTAAGCTGATGTATCCCTGATGGATCTTGAGTTTGAATACCATTTATTCGGCTGCTGCCGGGTAAATATTTAAAGTTTGGTGGGATACGGTCTAACAAAGAGACCTGCTCAATAGTTTTATCAGTACTATTTTTTATCTCCACATAATAAGTCACCAGGTCTCCAATCATCGCCTTTTCTTTGTTTGCACGTTTAGTCAAACGTAATATTTCACCTTGGCTAAAATATATTAATGGACGTGATAACAGATCAAATCCATCGTTTATATTAGTAGCTGATACAGTAGAAATACCTGGCTTATTTGAGTATATTTTTCCTATAGCGCTGCCATTGGTCAGAGTTATACCTATAGGCTGCTCAATATTGTCAAAAACACCTCTATTAGTTGATAAAGCTATCTTTTTATCAGTGACTGGAGAACCATTTGAATCTAAAAGGGTGACAGTTACTTGGCTGTTACTAATGCCGTCTGCAATGACAATATCGGGTACTACGACAATTGTAGAGAGCAAAGGATCCGCACTGGTGACAACAGCAACCTGACGGCTATTATTATCCGTCACATCACCATCAGCACTTCCATCAACGCTTTCCATTGAGCTAATATCTGGTGTATTAACATCATCTACGTAACTAAAAAATAATCCAACACCTGCCTCAAGCGGTGTATCAGCCTGTATTTCAGCACTAATTCTAGACTTGTCTACCATTACTTTGATGCCAAGATCAATAGTCAGCTTAGTTCCATCTGATATTGCACAGAATGTATTGGCAGAAACTGCGGGGCATGTTTGTGACCATAGATCTCCAGCTATAGAGAGCCAATTCAACGAGATATTTTTATATCCTGATGGTGAAACTATAGTAATTCTATTTATTCCAGTATCATTAACTCCTATTGAAGGCAATAAATCATAGATAAAAACTTTTGATTTTATATTAGCAGGAACACTATTTGGATATATTTCAGCGTGAACGATAGTCGCAGCATTATTGCCACCAAGAACATCAAATGAAACCGTTGCTTGACTCAGGTCTAGCGGGTAACCATTAAATGTTCCTGTTACACCACTTTGAACAACTGCTGCCTGTGAAACACAGATAACAAGATTTGCCCATAGGAAAAATAACAGAGTTCCCATGAGTATCTTTGACTTACTAAGCATGTGCCTTTTTAACACTTTTAATGCGGACTATCTGTTTATCTGAGACTACCTTTAAACAACAAAATTCTGCCGCCTATAAACGAACAAAATCAGCACAGGGCTGGTATTACAGTCCGGCTTGTTGTTCTCATCATCACGAGGATAATCTCAATAAAAACATTATTGCCCGACTCCACCCGTCAATTAATACGCGCACGAAACATGAACGAAACAACTTTACCAGCAGGAATATTAACCACTCCATTGGTCTGCCCTGTATGCGCCCCCATGGTAATTAAATCAGGTGAGACCGCAACATTAGCAGAGGCCACATCCGCATTAATGGCATCACTCAAAGAAATTCCGCTACCACTTGCATTGGTATCGTTAAATATTGTGGCTAAAGATGCAGCGCTATTGGTAGTGTTGTTATTCCATGTTAAAGAGCCTGCTTGATAGGTAAAGTCCGTATCATTGAGTTGATCCTCAAGCCTGACATCAGATGATTGCGTACTAGTTGAGTTATCTATATAAATAATAAATTTTACGATACTGCCCTTTACAACGGAGCTGCCACTAACAATTTCCGTGCCCGTGTTATCATCCAGAAATGCTTTTTTTACTACGGCTAACGTAGCACTGGTAATTGTTAGCGTTGCAGAGTCTGTAATGTAATCGGTGTCTGACAATGTAGGGTCAGCGCCTAAATTAGCCCGCCCGATATTAGTCGCAGACCACGCTAATGAAGATGCTGAAAGCAAGTACAAAGAGAATATAGAGCAGACTAACTGTGTTTTTAAATTTGGTCTCATAGGAAACCCCTTATACTTCTTTCAGAGAAAAAATCCTTCGTTCTCTGGCACTGTTAATATGTGTAAAAATCCATGTAATACACAACAAACAACGTATTTAAATAGCTGTATTAAACTTAATTCATTGTGACTCTGAAACGAACAGCAACTCGACGCGGGTCAACTACAGGGTCAGCTTGTGTTGACTTCACTATATTAAGCACAGCATTACCACCACCAAGCCCCACGGTCACCTGATTGGCTGTTGAGACATTCCAGTTAAGTTGATCGGCATCAACAGCCGCCGTCATAGCATTCCATGTCAAACCATTCCATGTTCCCCCACCTGTTCCAGCAGTTGTCCACGCAGTGTCGTTGCCTGCTGTCATCTCTATTCCTGGTGATGCAACTGTGTTAAGAATTTCGAAACTGGTGGGTACAACAGTAAAGGCACCCGTATCGATAGCATCTATAAAACGCACATCACTAATATCCACAGATGAGCTGTTATCCACATAGAGTACAAAATAGAACTGCATCCCTGAAGGAATGCTGGCACTGGCACCTAGATTGTTACCATTAAGATTGCGCGCCTCTTTGGTAATTCCAAGCGCTGCTGCATTAATTGTGATAACCCCTGAATTAGTTAAACTAACCCCGCCCCCTCCTGGATAAGTGGCCTGATTGGTTGCGGCAAAGGCCGATGTCCCAAGAAGCATGGGTAAACTTGCTATGCCACTTAACCATAGTTTTCTACTTCCAACCCCGCTCATAATTCATCTCCTGTTTTTTTAACTACATCCAATACAGATCCAAGCCTCATATCTCTATAAATGCTTAAAGTGTCACATGTTTTTAACGACACTAATTAGCGGTATCTTAAGTAAGATCCGCATAGAAATAGGGAGAAAAACCATTAACTTGAAAAGTTCATTAAGAAATTTAGAGGTGCTGCCGACAGATAGAGACAACCTGTACTTTAAGGCATTATCGTTAAACAGCTAGTTTCAGAAAAAAAGTGGGATAGAGAAAGAACTATTTGTATCAGAGATAGTGTGTGGGTCAGTGAGTGTAGATTATAAACCCTCCAGACCAATAGGATTGGTCTGGAGCGGATGTTGTTTCACAGATTAGCCTTAATAGTTCGCTTTAATCTCAGCATCAACCAAATTGACTAACTGCTCATAACCAAAGCTGGGAAGTGGTTTGCCGTTAACAAAGAACGTTGGAGTCTTGGTAGCTCCCAACAATTGACCATCACTAATATCCTGTCTAATTGCATTGGCTACTGCTTGGCTGTTCATATCTTGTTGTAACTTAAAGAAGTCGATTGTAGTTTGCGTCCGGTTCAGATGGTTCCAAAATACTTCTGGCTGGGCGACATGATTGATTGTCCAATTGCGCTGAGTAGAAAACATTAGCTCCAGCACTGGCCAGAACTGCCCTTGCAGTTTGGCTGCTTCAAGAATAGCGACCATTTGGTCGGATCCTTGATGTAATGGTGCATAACGAACCACTAGATTAACCTTGCCACTATGTTTTTCAAGCAGCTTTTTAACTAGCGGATGAAATTTTGCACAGGTTTCACAGGCTGGATCCATAAATTCAACTATGGTTACTTTGGCATTAGAGCTTCCTTCTCTGACTGAGTGGTCTCGTATCAATGACTCCCTGTTTTTTGTGGCTTGCTGTTCAGCTTTTTCACCTTGTTCTGAATTATACACAACGGCTACCAATGTAAAAGCAATGCCTATCAAAAGAATGGCGATGATCGTAAAGTGACTCTGTTTCATTATTGAAGTCCTAGCGAGTATGTGGTGATATTTTTACAACTATAGCCGATTACTAAACGTACGTGTCTTTAACAACAAGGCTATTATGATGATAAACGATAACAATGACAGCAATGGGATGGGTAAAAAACCAAATAATTCCATTGAGGCGTCGGCACAGGAGACTCCTTGACTACATGGTTGCATGTTTTCAGGAATGAATCCGTAAAACAGTAAACAATGGTAGAGGGTAAAGAGCAGTCCAATGACGGCTAGAGGTAACGCATAACGCACCACTTTAAGATCTAAAGGGTGCAGTCCTAATAGTAGAATAATTGCCAGAGGGAACATAAATATTCGCTGGAACCAGCAAAGAATACAGGGCACAAGATCCATCACTTCGCTAAAAAAAAGACTTGCCACGGTAGATACCATGGCAATCAGCCAAGCACTCGATAAATATGGCCAACCAGCCTGTTTCATACCTGACTTATCTGTCATTAATGCACCTCATATTGAAAATATTGGGGTTATGCGCCGTCAGGGATTTCAGGTTCAACTATATATGACAGGAGTGTCAGTGACTCCTGCCAGCCGAGATAACAGAGTTCTAACGGAATAACTGATGGCACCCCCTCTTGAGTGATGGTCAGTTCGCTGCCACAAACCACTCCCCTTAATGACACCGTCACCAACATCTCACCGGGGAGGTGAGGGTCATCAAATTTATTCTCATATCTAATCTGTTTGTAGGGTAAAAGTTCAATGTACTTGCCACTGAAGGAGTGGCTGTTTCCTGTACTGAAGTTTATAAACGACATATGGTAACCATGATCAATGCGGGCATCCATGTGATGGACTTTACCAATGAATCCATAAGGTGGCAGCCATTTCACCATGGCATCCGGATCAATAAACGCCCGATAAATACGTTCCGGTTTGGCTCGAATCACACGATGAAGATGGATGGTATTTGTTGTATGGCTCATAACAGACTCCTTCACGAAGTGGGTTATATGGTGGTTGGTTTAATCAAACTAATCTCTACCTTTTTTATCTTCATTGTTTAACTCACCCTGCTCGGTATTTTGGAGTACCTCTTTCTGTTGCCGCTCAATACGGGCAGCTTCCACCATGCTGGGGGTCTCCAACGTAATGCGGCCAATAGCACCTGCCCGGTAATCGTGCAGCAGCACTTCAGATGCCTTATGTAGATCGATAATGCCACCTGTCCTCAGTCCACCACGTTTGCTGCCAATAAGCTCCAATAGCTCTACTTCGCTTTTGGGCAGCTCTTTTAGTTTATACCGTGCTATTAATGCATCAGGGTATGTCTGCAATAAAAACTGGGCGGCATACATCGCAACATCTTCATACTCCATGGCGGTATTACGAATAGCACCGGAAATCGCCAGTCGATAGCCGCTATTAATATCTTCCATACGTGGCCAGAGAATGCCTGGAGTATCTGACAGATCCATGCCTTCACAAAGACGAATCCGCTGCTGCTTTTTAGTCACTGCTGGCTCATTGCCAACTTTGGCCAATACCCTGCCCGCCAACGCATTCATTAGGGTTGATTTGCCGACATTAGGAATACCGATGATCATGATACGTGTCGGTTTAAGTGCACTGTTACGTTCAGGTACAAGCTTGCGCACCAGATCCAGCAGCTGTCGTGTTTGACCTTTCTGTTCTGCGACTAGCGCGACGGCCTTAACGCCTGCTTCCTTCTCAAAATAGTTTAGCCAGAGCTGGGTCACCAGTGGATCTGCCAGATCATTTTTATTCAGGACCTTGATACAAGGGCGATGTTGTCGTAACTCTGTCACTACCGGATTTTCACTGCTATAAGGGATACGCGCATCCATCACTTCGATAACAATATCGATCTGAGGCATGACCTTTTTAATCTCTTTGCACGCCTTGTGCATGTGTCCGGGGTACCACTGTACTGCCATAGCGCTTCTCGTTATTTATAATTGAAGAGGTGGTACGAAATTGACCTGCCAGCGCTGATGATTGAAGACCTTTAACGCCTCAAACCACCAAAAACCTCTGCAAGATTGATATCCCCTTCCTGGGAAAAAGGCAGTGCCATGGCAGACCCGGACAGATGGGCCTTACCGGAGAGTTTATAACTCACCACTTCTGCCTTTGTGGCTGTCACCCCTTTGAGCTGCTGCAGCAACCCGGCAAGGGTACTCACCGCTTCAACCTCAACCAGCGCCGTACCAAAACGAGGCACGGTGACTGGGGCTGCGCTCACGGCTGTCACAAAAGGTTGATTATTAAGTTCCAGGCGCATCTGCAAACCATCAATAGGCAGATCAAAGTTATTCGGGTTTTGAACACGTACCTGCACACGGTAGCGCTGCTCCAACAGCGTACTCTCTATTAGCGTGATATTGGTTAGGCTAACCTCAGGTCGCTCAGCCTGTTTCATCATACTGGCGCAACCCGCCAGCAACAGCGCTGCTGCCACAACAAACAGACCTTTCAACAGATTTTCATGCCGCATATATCATCTCCAGATAACCATTAGCCTGCTATTTTACATCACATCAGACAACACAGTACGATCATCCGCCCTTGCAGAGGCCTGTTGCCGGTATAATGCGGTCCTATGAATAACCCCACAGCCAACAACCCCGCCCTTCACATCCTTCGTACCGTTTTTGGTTATGAGCAATTTCGCGCCGATCAGGCCTTGATTGTTGAGCAGGTGATCAACGGCGGAGACGCCCTGGTGCTGATGCCCACTGGTGGCGGCAAGTCGCTCTGTTACCAGATTCCGGCGCTGGTGCGTGAGGGTGTGGGGGTGGTGATATCGCCACTGATCGCCTTGATGCAGGATCAGGTGGCGGCGTTGCGCCAGAATGGCGTGAAGACGGCTTATCTCAACTCAAGCCTCTCCGCAGCCGAGGCCAATGAGGTCGAGGCACAGCTGTTGCGCGGTGAACTGAGCCTGATCTATGTGGCACCGGAGCGGCTGATGATGCCACGCACCCTGGCACTGCTGGAGCGGCTCAAAATTTCACTGTTTGCCATCGACGAGGCGCACTGCGTGTCGCAGTGGGGCCACGACTTCCGTCCTGAATACATAAAGCTCTCGGTACTGCATGAACGTTTCCCCACGATTCCGCGCATCGCCCTCACTGCCACGGCGGACGAACCCACACAGCGCGAGATCGTCGAACGGCTGGCGCTGCAACAGGCGCAGGTCTTTAACAGCGGTTTTGACCGCCCCAATATCCGCTATCGCATCAGTGAGAGTGTCGGCGCCGCCCGCGAGGCACTGCTGCGTTTTATCCGCAATGAACATGACGGCGAGGCCGGCATTGTCTACTGCCTGTCGCGCAAACGTGTTGATGAGATAGCCGAGTGGCTCTGCAGCAAAGGGCTCAACGCCCTGCCCTATCACGCCGGTCTGCCCGCCAATACCCGACAGCTGCATCAAGAGCGTTTTCTGCGGGATGATGGCGTCATCATCGTCGCAACCATCGCCTTTGGTATGGGCATCGACAAACCCGATGTCCGTTTTGTCGCCCATCTCAATCTGCCCAAGAGCATCGAGGCCTACTATCAGGAGACCGGTCGTGCCGGGCGTGACGGTCTGCCCGCCGATGGCTGGATGGCCTACGGTCTGCAAGATGTAATTACACTGCGGCAGATGCAGGAGAACTCCGTCGCCGACGAGCAACATAAACGGGTTGAACGCCACAAACTCGACGCCATGTTAGGGCTGTGTGAATTGACCAGTTGCCGCCGTCAGGCACTGCTGCGCTACTTCGGTGACAAACTCGATCACCCCTGTGGCAACTGCGACAACTGCCTGACCCCACCCGCCACCTGGGATGCCAGCGTGGCGGCGCAAAAGGCTTTGTCGTGTGTCCATCGCACAGGTCAACGTTTTGGTGTTAACTACCTGGTTGATGTTTTGCGCGGCAGTGACCACGAGCGCATCAAACAATTTGGCCACGACAAACTCACCACCTATGGCATAGGTAAAGAGCTCAGCGCCAACGAATGGAAAAATCTCTATCGCCAGTTGATCTCACGCGGATTATTAAATGTTGATATCGAAGGGCATGGTAGCCTGCATCTCACCGATGCCGCGCGGCCGGTGCTGCGCGGCGAAGAAAAACTGCATCTGCGTAAAGTGACCAAGGCCGAAAAGCCAGAGCGCAAACGCAATGAAAAACAGTTCAAACAAGCAGCAGACAGCACACTCTGGGAGGCACTACGGCAGAAACGTAAACAGCTGGCCGAAGAGCAAGGAGTGGCGGCTTACGTCATCTTCCACGACGCCACACTGATGGAGATGGTGGAGCGACAGCCACAGACACTCGAACAGCTTGGCCTGATCTCCGGCATCGGTGCCCGTAAACTGGAGGCCTATGGTGAGGCCTTTCTGGAAGTGATCTGCGAATCAGCCCAGCCCGCCACCATCACCGATACTGTTGCCGAGACAGTCACGCTGCTCTGCCGAGGGCTAGACCCGGCCGCCATCGCCCATCAACGTAATCTGACACTTAATACCGTCTACTCCCATCTGACCAAGGCCATCGAGAGTGGTGAGGTGGAGCTGGAAGATGTGATCACACTGAAAAAACATGAGCTGCAAGCGATTCAACTCGCCTTTGAACAGAGTAATGACGGCAAGATCAAGCCGGTATACGAAGCACTGGAAGGGGCGTATGAGTATGGAGTATTGCAGTGTGTTAGGGCGACGTTGGCGCTACAGCGCTAGCCCATAACAACCACCCTCCCCTTGCAATATAAAGGGGAAGGTGTTTAAGGCGTTAACGTCGTGCAGCGGCCTTCGCCTTTTTTTCATTCTCTGGCAGGGTGATATTCAACTCCAGAATATCAAACCCACCTTCGCGATCCAGATTAACCTTAATGTCACCCAGATCGATATTGGCATATTTGCTGACAACCGCCAGTAGCTCCTGTTTGAGGGCTGGCAGATAGTCTGGCGCATCATCATTGGTATGTTCATGGGCAAGGATGATCTGCAAACGCTCCTTGGCGACAGAAGCGCTTTTCTTGTTGCGATTGCGTGTTAGGTAATCGAGGATAGACATGGCTTAGGTCCCAAACAGTCGTTGCAGAAAACCCTTTTTCTCGGGTCCCATAAAGCGCATCGGACGCTCTTCGCCCAGGAAACGCGCCACCAGATCCTGATAAGCCTGACCACTGTTACTGTCATCATCACGCACGACCGGCACGCCAGAGTTGGAGGCCTGCAACACTGCGGGGGATTCAGGGATGATACCGAGCAGTTTGATGCCCAGCAGCTCCTGGATATCATCGATGCTAAGCATCTCGCCACTCTCAACACGGCTGGGTGAGTAGCGTGTGACAACCAGATGTTCCTTGATTGGGTCCAGACCATCTTCAGCACGTTTTGACTTGGCGCTAAGGATACCGAGAATGCGGTCAGAGTCACGCACTGACGAAACCTCGGGGTTGGTAACAATCAACGCCTCATCGGCAAAATAGAGCGCCATCAATGCACCACGTTCAATACCGGCAGGTGAGTCACAAACGATAAAATCAAAGCTCTCTTTCAGCTCGTCAATCACCTTACCCACACCCTCTTTGGAGAAGGCATCTTTATCGCGGGTTTGCGAGGCTGGCAGAATGTAAAGATTGTCGTAGGCCTTATCGCGAATCAGTGCCTGTTTCAGCGTTGCCTCACCATTGATGACGTTGACAAAATCATAGACCACACGACGCTCGCACCCCATGATAAGGTCCAAGTTGCGCAGTCCAACATCAAAATCAATAACAACCGTTTTATGACCACGCATGGCCAGACCGGTAGAAAAACTTGCGCTGGTAGTAGTCTTGCCTACCCCACCCTTGCCTGACGTGACGACAATTACCTTGGACAAGGTTGCCTCCTTAATTCACTCAAAATGGACTCAATCACTGTTGCATCTATTCGATGCAACGACCGTTTTATTATTCGCTTCCTAACACCTGCTAACCACACACGCACCTTAAAGCAGTGGTGCGACTAACAGCTGCGTGCCCTCAAGGTACGCCTGCACAGGTTTGCCACGTAGCGTGGCTGGCTGTGACGCTTCATAAACCTGATAGTTACCCGCAATAGCCAGCAGCTCCGCCTCCATGGACTGGGTAAAGATACGGGCACTCTCATCCCCCAATACCCCCGCCATCGCACGACCACGCAAAGGGGCATATATATGGATGTTGCCGTCAGCAATCACCTCAGCCCCTGCGTTAACCTGAGCCATCACAATAAGATCACCGCCCTGGGCATAAATCTGCTGACCCGAGCGTACCGGTTGCCGTATCACACGGGTAGGACGGGTCACCGCCTGTGCCAGAACCGGCGCTTCAACCTTGGGAGACTCTTCTGTCTGCTTTTTAGTCGCTGTCGTTGGCACAGCCCCACCCTTAAGCACAGCCAAACCGGCGGCTATTGCTGCCGCGTTTTGCATCTCTGTTCCGTGACGAATTCCAACGGGGACCAACTGATGGCAACGTAGCAACGTCGCCAGTGTCGATAACTCAAGCACACCATCATCATCCCGCAGGTGCTCAAGATCAATCACAACCGGGGCATTTTCAAAAAATGCGAGATGTTTGGCCAGCTGCTGGGAGAGCGTTTCACCAATCTCCTGCACATCAGCGCTATACAGCCGCAGTACAGGCAGTGTAAACATCGATCCTTTAATTTCGACTGCACGATGAGTGTCAGGTGTCACGGATGCCTCTATTTTCCTAGCATCGGATTGCAACGTTGCAAACCCTCCAAGTTGTTCAGCCACTTTAGTTAAGCCTGACGAACGCCAGAATTTGCGGCTACTTTAACATAGCCACGACTACGACTGGAACCATATTGTCCTAGCCACAACAATCGAACAGACACACTCACACACTTAAGCGAAGCTTTATAACCGCACCGCAACTTCCGCAACTACTTTATAATGAGTTCAAGTGTGTGAAGATCGAGTAGCCTGATGGCCATCCCTATCAACAAAGTCCAAACCGAAAACCTGCTGAAGCTGGCAACCTATGCTTCTGTTGGCACGGCGCTATTACTAATTTCAGCCAAAACAGTCGCTTATTGGCACACCGATTCTGTCAGTATTCTGGCGTCACTCATTGACTCCCTCATGGATGCGGGCGCATCGCTGATCAACCTGCTGGCGGTGCACTACGCCCTGTCGCCACCAGACAAAGAACATCGCTACGGTCACGGCAAGGCTGAATCGGTGGCGGGTTTGGCGCAGGCCACCTTTATTGCTGGTTCTGGGGTCTATCTCATCGTGCACTCGGTTGAGCGGCTGCTTAACCCGCAACCGATCATGGCGCTCGATATCGGTCTCTGGGTCATGGGATTCTCTATTATTGCCACCACCATATTGATGTTTTTTCAACATCACGTCATTCGTCAGACCCAATCCACAGCGATTCGGGCCGATGCCCTGCATTACAAAACCGACCTATTTACCAATGTGGCCATCATTGCCGCACTGCTGCTGTCGCAGATTGGCTGGCTGGGTATTGACCCACTCTTTGCCCTGGGAATTGCCGCTTACGTCCTCTATAGCTCATGGCAGATTGGTAACGAGGCCTTTCATGACCTAATCGACCACGAACTGCCCGATGAGAAACGCAAACAGATCATCCAGATTGCCAAATCACAACAGGGTGTTCTGGGTGTGCACGATCTACGTACCCGACTCTCAGGTCGTACCGAATACATACAGATGCATCTGGAGCTGCCCGATGAGTTATCCCTGATACAGGCACATATCATCGCTGACGGTGTGGAAAAAGCGATTAAACGGGCCTTCCCAGCAGCAGACATTGTCATTCATCAGGATCCCATCAGCACGGTTAACCTGGACCTGGTGCCTGTTACAGGTAAAAACGGCTAGACAACCGTTATTCATAGCCGCCATCACTAATGATCTTGCGCCCTTCAGCGCTACCGATAAATTGCCACAACTGTGTCGCCACCGGATTTTTCTTGCCGGTTTCCAACACCACCATCTGCTGTTCGATGGGGTTATGCAGGGTTGCCGGCACCAGCCAATAGCTCCCTTTACCCGTCCACTCCGCCTGTTTAATCTGCGCCAGTGCAATAAATGCGCTATCAGCACTGCCACTGATTGCAAATTGAAATGCCTGGGCGATGTTCTGGCCACGTATCAGGGTTTTTTGTAATCCACGCCACTGATTAAGCTGTATCAATGTCTGCTGTGCAGCCAGACCGTAAGGGGCCGTTTCGGGGTTGGCAATCGCCACCCGGCCAGCCAACCCTTTTTTCAACACCCCCCCTTCACTATATATATAGCTAGGATTACTGCTCCAAAGCACCAGACGCCCCACCGCGTAGCGTATGCGGGTAGCGGCCAGCGCTTTGCCTTGTAATACCAGCTTTTCAGGACGCTCCGCATCGGCGGAAAGAAACAGCTCATAGGGGGCTCCATTCATGATCTGTGCGTATAACGCACCGGTAGAGCCAAAGCTGGTGGCTACCTTGTGGCCTGTTTTCTCTGTAAAACGGTCGGCCAGCCGCTCAAAGGTGGCCCCAAAATTAGCCGCCACCGCAACACTCACCTCGCCCGCCCAACCGCTTCCATTACCCACAAAAAGCAATACCACTGCCAACCACCGCTTCATCAACCACTCCCGATTTTTGCAATACCGGCAGACTGGCGATACACATCCCGTCCTAATCATTCCCGGCCATATCGATTACAATGCCACTAATATTGATCTGATTGCTATTTTTAAGGACACCCCCCTTTGAACGACACCCCCTTCTCCACCCTGAAGCTCAACCCGGCCCTGCTGGATAACGTCCTATCACTGGGATATGAGGCCATGACCCCCATACAGGCCCTCAGCCTACCACCCATTCTGGCTGGGAAAGATGTCATTGCCCAAGGCAAAACAGGCTCTGGCAAAACAGCTGCCTTCTCCCTGGGGCTGCTCCAAGGGCTTAATATCAGACGCTTTTGCATTCAGGCACTCATCCTCTGCCCAACACGGGAGCTGGCAGACCAGGTCGCCAACGAAATCCGCAAACTAGGCAGAACCCTCAACAATTTAAAGGTACTGACACTCTGCGGCGGCACGCCGTTTGGGCCACAGGTCGGCTCTCTGGAACACGGCACCCACGTAGTGGTGGGTACCCCAGGACGTATCGCCGACCACCTGCGTCGAGAAACACTGGACCTAAGCAACCTGCAAATATTGGTGCTGGATGAGGCGGACCGCATGCTTGATATGGGATTTCAGGCGGAGATCGAGGCGATTATCAAGCAGACTCCCACACAGCGTCAAACCCTGTTATTCAGCGCCACCTTTCCGGAACAGATTGATACCATCGCCCAGCGGATCATGAACGACCCCGTCACCGTGCAGGCCATCAGCACCCATGACAACAGCACCATCCAGCAGCACTTCTATCAGGTAGAGGATAGCGACCGGCTGA
This sequence comes from Tenderia sp. (SeqCode), assembly GCA_031416075.1. Taxonomy (GTDB): domain Bacteria; phylum Pseudomonadota; class Gammaproteobacteria; order Tenderiales; family Tenderiaceae; genus JAKFXL01. The sequence goes on from JANOSY010000073.1 coordinate 51,375, forward strand.
CAGCCCTGCGTCTGCTGTTATTAGAGTTTCGCCCCGCCTCGGCGGTTGTCTTTTGCAACACCAAAATCAACACCGCAGCGGTGGCCGACGAACTGCGTGGCCACGGTTTTAGCGTGTTGGCACTGCACGGTGATCTGGAGCAGCGAGACCGCGACCAGACCCTGGCACGGTTTGCCAACAAAAGCGCCTCCATCCTGGTCGCCACCGATGTGGCCGCCCGCGGCCTCGACATCGACACCCTCGATGCCGTCATTAACTACGACATCGCCCGCGACGCCGAAACCCACGTCCACCGCATTGGTCGCACGGGCCGGGCAGGCAGCAATGGCATCGCCTGCACCCTTTATAGTGAAAAAGAACGTGGCAAAATCGCCCGCATTGAACTCTACCTGGATCAGGCAATGGAGAGTCAGCCACTGCCACCACTCACCCTGCTCGACCACCCCCCCTACACACCGCCCATGACAACGCTGCAGATCGATGGTGGCAAAAAACAGAAAGTACGCCCCGGTGACATCCTCGGGGCGTTAACCGGTGAGGCCGGCATCACCGGCCAACAGGTAGGCAAAATTCAGGTCTTTGAAAACTTTGCCCTGGTTGCCGTCAACCGCGATGCAACCAAAGCAGCGCTCCAGAAACTGACCGACGGCAAACTCAAGGGGCGCTCATTCCGGGTAAGAGAGATACGGGGCTAATCCCCCACCTCACGGCTCTACCGGGTCAGCGGGGTGGATTTTGGGTTCCTGGTAGGCGGTGTTGATGGTATACCCCTGTGCCGCCAGGGCTTTTTCCTTGGCGTAACGTTCCCGTTTCATCCCTTTAATCTTCTCAACCCAAAGGGTTTGCCACTGCTCACGCTGTTCACCGGCAAACTGCCGTTTGGCCTCTTCCACTTTACTATTGATAGAGAAGCTCAGCAGATAGGCACCGGGTTTATCGGGGTCCATCCGTTTAATGTCGCGGCGGATGGCAAGCGTCATAAACAGGTCATCGGCATAGAGGTACCAGGTACCTTCAACGGACATCCACTCCTCCAGGGTGGGGACGTAATCAACGGGAAGTCCCAGCCCCATGCTCTCTTCGGCGACATAATGGTAGGCCTCTTCGCCACTCAGCCTAGGGTCGTCATAAAAGAGATTCTGTTTCCACCCCGCCTTAAGCAGTTTCTGCAGGAACAGAATGAGATGTTTTCTGGCATCGTCGTGGGAGATGAGACCTGTAGGGGTAATACTGGCAGATATATGGAATTTATATATTCCCTCTTGCGGATTGCTGAGATCTTCCGTGCCCATCACACCAAGCGCCCGGGGGACATCAAAGCTATGCTCCCCATGCTCGAGGTAGACGGTGCCAGGTTTTTTTGTCTCCCAATCGAGGCTATAGAAATTGAGGCCAGCGGGCTGGCGGTCGATGTTGTTGCTGTCCAGCCCGGTACGTTCGAGGAACTGGGGGCCGGTTTCACCAATCCTGATACGGATGCTGGTCGGTTTCATGGTGTGCATGGCGTTGTACATGGGTGTCTCTCCAGGAGAAGTATTGTTGCAGGCGACTGGCAGCAGCGGAAACAGTAATAGGCCAAGAATCCAGCAGCGCATCTCAGTAGACCCAGCGGGCGTCGGGTGAGTCAACCCAGCGGGCGATGGTGGCTAGTTCGTCCACCATATGGTCTGTTCGTCCCAGCATTAAGTCATGGAACAGTGTAGCTGCCTTCTCAATCCACTTCATACGACTCTCAAAATCCTCCACCACCATGTCGTCGGGGGCTACCGATTTGAGTTGTGGATTGCGGGTGGAGCAGGCGTGGGTAAAGACGATCTGGTAGGTGGGGGCGGCCCAGCGCCAGTAGGTACGTTCCCGTACCAGCCATTTTTTGAAGATGGGGTCTTCGTAGATCAGCGGTTGCAGCACCTCATCCTGCTCATGGTTGGCGATGGCCATCAGGTGTTTGAGTTGAATGTCTTCTCGTCTTTTTGAAGGGACCATCTTCTCGATCTGCACCACATAGCGGAACCCCTCTATCAAGTGTGATGTAGCCTGAAAATGGTCAACTTTGTCCAGGGATTTGCTGGCCCAGGGCAGATCATTGACGGCCTGTTTGACTGGCGACTCCAGCTGATTGGCGTGGCGTTTGTCGATGCAGGCCATGCCGCTGAAGAAGTGGTGTGGATAGTGGTTGTAAAACCAGTGGGCGGGGGCGATGTCGCTGTAGAGCCAGAGGTTGCCCTGCCCCAGGCCGTTGGCAACCTCCTCGGCATCAAGCGGGGTGATATTGCCAACCAGATAAGCGGACTGTATCTGGAAGGTGTCGAGCAGGCAGGCGACGGTTTTGCTGGCAAAGGCGGCCAGCGCCATCCAGTAGTAGCGGCCCCGTTTGCTGGGGTCACCGCCCGCCTCTGTCTCCAGATAGAAACGGGCGTAGGTGGCGGCAATGCGACGGGCGCGGGCGGCATACAGGCCGATCAGCTTGTATTGGCCATTGCCCTTTTTATCCGATAGACGCAGATAGGAGAACTGCTGCGCCTGTGACCAGAGCAGGTCGCAGTTGGCGGTGATTGTATGTTGCTTGTTGGGGGCGTCGTTGCGGGCGTTGATCGGGTATTCAAGTGGCATTGCCGTTACCCCTCCTGGCCATCTGGGGTGGCACTGAAGTTTTCCCAGAGGATGTAGCAGTCGATGCTCTCATCCTTTTCGGTGGAGGCGATGGTGGTTTTGCCGTAGAGGGTGGTTTTTTGCGGATTCTCCTGCCCGTCCACGGGCGTGGCGGCGGCCACGGTCTGGTATTTGATCCCCTGCAGGGGTTGCCCCAGCTCATCCACCACCTGAAAGCGCAAGGTGTAGAGGGGTTCGATCACATCATCGGGGATATCCACCGGCGCGGTGGCGGCACCGTAGGTCATGCCGATGGTATTGCGGTTGTTCATGGTGGTGGCGTCCATGTGCCGTACTACCCCCTCCCCTTCGGCCTTGACGTCGAAGGAGTAGCTGACAAAGTGGGTTTTGTCGCCGGTGGTGCCGGAGGCCACCCCGGTGGCGCTGCCTGCCTGGTCGCCGCTGCACCGGGTGTGAATGGAGCTGGCGATGGCGGTGGGGTGGCCGTCGATGGTGACGGTGGTGGTGGCCCCGGCCAGATCACCCGCCTGGCTGCTGACACCGTAGGGGATCGGCGGGATGCTATTGCCCATGGGGGTTTTGCAGACATCCGGCGCACTGGAGAGTGAGGTATCACCACTGCCGACGTGGCTGAAGTTGCGGTTGTTGGCAAATACGCTGCGGGTCATGGAGGCTCCCTGCCTGTTGGTTATCTAGCTGTGGCGAACAGTTTATACCGCCGTCAGGCAGAGTGCACTCCGATAACCGCCATCGGAAGAGGCATATACCAGGGTGCTGTTATTGCCCCCTGCTTTTATATCCAGCGTCGCCAGACCGATAGCCACCGGGGCGGAGGCTGCGCCGATGTCGCCAAAATATTCCGCCGGGCGGTAGATTTTGCAATCAGCGGTGATGCGGTGTTGCAGCCGCTGGCGGGCGACGGTCAACTCCTTGGTGTAGTGCATCTCGCCATTTTCTGAGCTGTACAGGGCACTGATCATGCCCGCGGTGGCGCTGGTCGCGTGCTGAAAGGCGGTGGCCAGTGCCTCTGCGGTGTAGGGGGCGCTCCCCAGCAGGTGGCCTGGTTCATAGACGGTGGCGGGCAGGTGCAGCACCAGCTGGCTGTTGGCACGTACCGCCGCGGGGGCGTGGGGGGAGGTCAGGAGCAGAAACCCAGCCCCTTCCCCCGGTACAAAACCATCAAAATTGCCGTTACCGCTCAGCCGTCTGGTGTCACCCAGTATGCCGAGTGTGCGGAGGTCATAAAAGCTGTCGATGCCCCCCACCAGGGCATAGTGTGCGTCGGTGGCACTGAAAAACTTAAGGGCGGTGGCAATCGCTTCGATCGACCCGGCACGCCCCAGGCTGATGCAGCGGCTGTTGCCAATATCCAGCATGACACCGGTGGCCTTGGCCAGATGGTTAAGAAAACCCTGGTTGAGGGCGGTGTGTCCATAATAAGGTTCGGGACCGGCGAGAAAGAGTGGCAGGGGGACGTTGGGCAGTTGTGGTGCCAGATCGGCCAGTGCAAACGCCGCCAGTCTGAGCAGGCGGATGTGGGGGGGCGACATGCCTGGCAGCCTATCGGGGAGGCGGATTTTCAAGGCCCCCTCCGGCACCGGTGAAAACTGGATGGGCGGCTCATCTCCACCGGCCAGGGGGCAGTACTGGTAACTGCTGATGCCTGCATCGATGGCTGTCTTGACCATCACTGGATCGGCCCCCAGGGGGGTCAACATGCTCACGCCACTCAGGTATAGCTGCGTCATTGCCCTCTCCTTTGGTAGAGTGTCGCCTTGGCGTTTGGGTAGGCGGCGGCAGGTGCCAGCAGGGCCAGCTCAATGGCGGCGGCCATCCTGTGGCGCTGCCGTCCGCGCATCAGGATGTACTGAAGCCACTCCGGTTGCGGTGGCCGCCCCAGCAGATAACGCTCCCCTTTATTAAAGTGCTGGCCTATCTGTTGCCAATGCTGCTGGACTTTGTCTGCGTCTGGCTGGGGCAGGTTGGTATCTTCAGCAAAAATGGGGGATACATCCTCCATCACTGTCTCATCCAGGGTTTCATTTAGGGGTTCATCAGGCTCAACTGGCGACGGGGCAGTCAGAGACATCTGCAACAGATCAACACCGGTGATGGTGCTGAACGCCGCCCCTGCCGCCTTGGCGTACTGCGGCAGCTGCATACGCCCCAAGAGCCACTCCATCCCCAGGGGGTCGCCATGGGTGGCCACGGCGGTCATCGCCTGCCGTGTCTGCTCCGGGGCCAGTATCAAGCCGTTTAACCATGACCAGAGTGGGGTGTTACGTTTCTGCCGGAAGACCAGATCAATCGCGGCGGCCTGCCAGGGGCCGGGCTGCATCACGTAAGGTTCAAGGCCCGCCAGTGCACCCTGCTCCCCCAGCAGCAGGGCTGACCAGCCGCCCCAAAAGGCGATGGCCGGTTCGCTACTGCGCTGGGCATCCATCAGTCGCGGCAGCAGATCGTGACGTTTGATTTCGCCCGCCAGCCGTAACATCCGGCTATACAGGGGGATGTTTGCCACTGCCTGTTCGTTGTTAAACAACATATCTAAATAGTGAAGCGGGTCCAGACGCCGGACACTACAGGTGGCGATGGCAAGATAGTGGTACATCCCGTCCGAGTCCCCTATCCATAGCTTTAACCAGGGGTAGATACACGCCTCCGGCAGCCAGCCCAGGGCCGATACCAATCCTTTAAGTGTCTCGCTGTTCTCCGTGCCGATCGCCAGTGCCGTCTCTATGTTGCCTTGATCGTGGCTGCTGAATGCCAACATCGCCAGAACAAAACATTCACCGCCCTCTTTAAACTCCGCCGCTTGCAGGGCGTACCCCCACGCCGCTGTCGGCGCAGCCATCAACCCCTTGAGATGGGCGTTAATACGGTGCTCCAGTTTTTCAATGGTGGCGGCCGTAGGGTCTGTGCCATCGCAGGCCTGGGCGCGCAACATCCAGAGAAACGCGGCGTCGCTGGCGTGCTGTTCAATCACATAGCTAAACAGCGCTGTTTTATCGATAAGCAGATTCACCATGGTTTCAACGCCGAAGATAGAGCGCGATGGTGCGGATCAGGGGGAAAAGATTGCTGCATGGGTAACAGGCCTTCCAGGTGAACGAGAGCTGCATAGTATTCAGGTCGATGATGACGGTCTCCATCACAAAGTACAGCGCCTGCTGCGGCTGCCGGATGGCTTGAACATTACCCGCCAGGCCGACCCGTGGTAACAGAAACTGGATCACACCAGAGGGGTGCATGTTATTGAGCACCACCTCTTCTCCACCGGTCAGGGGGCTTTTGCATATTAGCCCCTCTGGCGCAGCGTTTTGAAAACGCGGCTGGTAATCCAGCGGTAGATAGGGTGCCCGGCTGCGCTGCCACGACTCATCATAGGTACCGGCATAGTCAGCACGGGGTGACCAGTGTGGTGCAATGAAACCAGACCCCGCAGGGGCGGGCTGGTCATTGAGCTGCTGGATCAGCGCAGCTGGATCTTCAATATTAGGCAGTGGCTGTCCCTCCATCGCCGCCGCTGAGCGCCCCCCACAATACCCTTTGCCAACCGGGTTTCTCGGCTCCAGGCTGATCAATATATCCTCCACCCGCACCTCGCCACCAAAGGCGTTTTCATAACAGATGGGCATCTCGGTAAAGGCCTCTGGCGGGGTGATGCGCCCCTGTCGCCAGAACCGGTCGCCAAATACCCGCAGGCTCTTCTTGCAGGGGCCAATGGCGAGGGCGACGTCCAGTTGTCGCACCGCCTTACCCACCGCTGCCCAGGCGCTGCCCAACACCGCAATGTCAGTCCCCCGCTTGCCGGGATGTACATCACTGGGGTATTTAAGGCTCGACTGCCCAGGTGCCCCCCAATAGATATCCTCACCCACTGGCGCGGGCTGCGGCTGGCTTAATATCCACTCTGGCCCGATATCAAAGGTCGCTTTAACGTTGACGTACAGGGTATCTATCCCCTGTTCATTAGGTAGCAATACATAGTGGGCCGCAAAAGGGGTACTGTTCTTTAACGCTAACATTCCGTTGAGCCTTCTCTCCTGTGGCGGGTAGTATTACCTATCCAGCCGTTTGTTTGCCACATTTCAAAAAACCAAATGGCGCGGCGGCGTTACTATTCCCCAGCGGTCAATCGTCTCTCACTAAAGAGTCTGGTACTCTTCACCCCATCTATTAACCTGTTAAATAAGTAACACCAACAGAGCCTGCCACACGCTCAGGCGATATCTGCGAGGTAAATATGGAAAAAATCGATACCCTGATTCAAGGACGCTGGGTGATTCCTGTAGAACCACAAGAGGTTGTACATGAGCACCACGCCATTGCAATTCGCGATGGCCGCGTCATCGACATCCTGCCCACCGCCGTGGCGACACAAAAATATCAGTCCACTACCACACACCACTTTGAAAACCACGCCCTGCTGCCGGGCATGATCAATACCCATACCCATGCGGCCATGTCACTCTTCCGTGGTCTAGCCGACGATCTACCGCTGATGGAGTGGCTCAACAACCACATCTGGCCCGCAGAGTCGACCTGGGTGAGCCGTGAGTTTGTGCGGGACGGCAGCCGTCTGGCCATCGCTGAGATGTTGCGCGGCGGTACCACCTGTTTCAACGATATGTACTTCTTTCCTGATGAGACCGCTCGGGTAGCGGCTGAGGCCCACATCCGCGCCACTGTCGGCATGATTCTGATCGACTTCCCAACGGTCTGGGCCAGCAACGCCGATGAATATATCCACAAAGGGTTGGCACTGCACGATGAGTATCGCCACCACCCACTGATCCGCACCGCCTTTGCACCACACGCCCCCTATACCGTCTCCAATGCGCCGCTAGAGCGGGTACGGGTTCTAGCGGAAGAGCTGGACATCCCCATCCATATCCATCTGCACGAAACGGCCGATGAGGTAAGTGGCAGCCTTAAACAGTACCAACTGCGCCCTATGGCACGATTAGAACAGCTTGGTCTGCTCTCACCACGACTGCTGGCAGTGCACATGACCCAGCTCACCGAGAGTGAAATCAGCCGTCTCGCCCAGGCCGGCGGCCATGTGATCCACTGCCCGGAGTCCAATCTCAAACTGGCCAGTGGTTTCTGCCCGTTGGCCAAGTTGCTCAAGGCCGGTATCAACGTGGCCATCGGCACGGACGGTGCCGCCAGCAATAACGATCTGGATATGTTTAGCGAGATGCGTAGCGCCGCCTTGCTAGCCAAGGCAGTAGCCCAGGACGCCAGTGCCGTGCCTGCCGCAACCGCCTTAAGCATGGCCACCCTCAATGGTGCCAAAGCATTGGGCATTGATAATGAGGTGGGGTCGTTAGTGGTAGGTAAAGCCGCTGATGTTATCGCCGTCGACCTCGGCCAGCTGGAGAGCCTGCCCATCTACAACCCCATCTCACAACTGGTCTACGCTACCAGCCGTGACCGTGTCAGCGACGTCTGGATCGGCGGCAAGCAGGTGGTCAGGAGTGGTACACTGACGACCCTGGACGGCCCCGCCATCCAGCGCCGCGCCCGTGAATGGGGGGCAAAAATTAACGCTGAAAATCATAAACTAAACCACAGTAGTTAAAGGAATATATTATGACTACCACCCAGCAACGGACCAACGTTGACCCCGCCGAAGTGAGTAAATTTGAAGCGCTGGCCTCCCGTTGGTGGGACCCGCAAAGCGAGTTCAAGCCGCTGCATGAGATCAACCCACTACGCCTCAACTATATAGATGAACGCGCCCACCTCCCCGGCAAAACGGTGCTGGATGTTGGCTGTGGTGGCGGCATTCTGGCCGAGAGCATGGCGCGGCGTGGCGCGCAGGTCACCGGTATCGATGCGGGGCAGGCCCCCCTGACCGTGGCAAAACTGCACGCCCTTGAGTCCGGCATCCAGGTCCAGTACCGCAACATCACCGCCGAGGATATGGCCGCAGAAGCGCCCGCTAGCTACGACGTGGTCACCTGCATGGAGATGCTGGAGCATGTACCCGATCCCGCCTCGGTCATCGCCGCCTGCGCCCAGCTGGTAAAACCGGGCGGTCAGCTCTTTTTCTCCACCATCAACCGTACCCCTAAGGGGTATCTGTTTGCCATTCTTGGCGCTGAGTACCTGTTGCAGATGCTGCCCAAAGGCACCCATGATTATCACAAGTTCATCCGTCCCCATGAGATGGATAGCTGGATGCGCAGCGCCGGGCTGGAGATGCAGGATATCTGTGGCATGAGTTACAACCCGCTCACCCGTCGCTACACCCTTGGCAAACAGATCCAGGTCAACTATCTGATACATGCTGTTAGCCCGCAGTGATCAAGATGAATCATCGTCCGAAATGGATAGCCCATGACCTACGTCAAGTCCAAACAGCGCGTCGCCGACCTTTGCCGAATGGATTTATCTGGGCAAGGGCAAGTTTCAGCGCCGCGACTTCCGCTTTGACGTGTTCACTGGTTCGTCGGCCTACAGTCAGGAATAATCGCTTTGCCCACCTCGGCAAACACGAAATATGCATGCCGACGAAGAGCTACCCGCCGATGACGATGAGCGAGCTGGCCGGTGGCAAAGGGGAATGGCCATGGCGAAAACCAACATGAAAGATGCAACAATAGCTCTTTAATCTCTATTAAATACGAGGGGTTGGGGTTAAATTATGGCGGATTCGCCACAGTTGGAAACAGGGGTTTCTGATGAGCAAAAACAGCCAGACTACTCATGGAACCATGAGCACCAAATAATTTCGGCAACATGCCATAAAAAGATGGAACAGGAGTTGTTGTGTCACGACTAACCGATTTGATTGCACAAGCCAAAGCCAAAGACTCCAAACTTGGGGCAGACCTGGACAGGGAGTTCAAGGTTCTGTCTTCGCGTTTGCCTTTCGGCCTGAATTTCGAGCGGCATAGTCCAGAGGCGGTTGAATTGCCGCTGCGCCCCATTCGCAAGGGCGACAAGGTGCGGGTGCTGCCGGAGCGCGGTTCGACCAAGAGGGGTGACCAGCGACTGTGGCAGGTCAAGGCCATCTACAAGGCGAGGAAACTGGCCGATTTGGAACTGCTGGGTGCTGCGAAAGCAGAAACGAAATCTGTGGCGCTTGAGGATATGGTGGTTGTGGCCGAGTTCCGCGACACGATCTATCCGGGCTTGGTGAGTACAGGAAAAGTGGTTCGTGGCGACGACCAGCCGTTTCACTCGGTCATCAATGGCGAGAACTACCATGTGCTGAAGGCGCTGACCTATACCCACCGGGGCAAAGTGGACGCCATCTACATCGACCCACCGTACAACACAGGCGCGAAAGATTGGAAATACAACAACGACTACGTCGAGGGGGACGACCTTTATCGGCACAGCAAGTGGCTAGCGATGATGGAGCGGCGCTTGCTTGTGGCCAAGGAATTGCTGAATCCTTCGGATTCGGTGCTGATCGTCACCATAGATGAAAAGGAATACATGAGGCTTGGGCTGTTGCTCGAACAGACATTTCCTGAGGCGCGGATTCAGATGGTGAGTTCTGTCATCAACCCCAAAGGTGTTCCTCGAGATGGATTTTCCCGTGTGGACGAATACATCTTCGTTGCACAATTTGGTTCGTCGGAGATTGTTGGTGACATCAAAGAAGGAAGTGGAGGCACGGAAGTTCGTTGGCGCGGTCTGACAAGAACGGGTGCAAACGGCATCCGCAGTAAGTCACCCGGCGCGTTCTATCCAATTTTTTTCAACAAGGCCGGCATGATTATCGATGTTGGCGATGCTCTGCCAATCGAGCACGACGCAAGCTCCGTGCCCCCCCGAAAGGGGGTAATTGCCGTGTGGCCTACACCTCGTCCCGATGGGGAGGATGGGCGATGGTCCGTCGTTCCCGAGCGATTGAGGGAATTAATCAAGATTGGGGCGGTCAGAGTCGGACGCGTAAAGCCCGACGAAGGGCAATTCCCAATCTTCTACCTCACATCCGAACAGCTTGCGGCAATCGAGTCGGGAAAACTGGAGGTACGAGGTAAATCTCAAAAGGGCGTACTGCAAGTCTTCTTCCGTGAGGATGGAGGACGGGTTTCCTCGCCTCGAACCGTGTGGGATAAGGTAAGTCATAGCGCGAGTGAACATGGTTCTGGCCTGCTGAAGGCATTGCTCCCTGGGCGCAAGTTCCCATATCCAAAATCGCTCTATGCGGTTGAGGACGTGCTTCGGCTTGCCGTTCGAGATAAGCCCGAAGCTGTCATCCTCGATTTCTTTTCCGGCTCTGGCACCACCGCCCATGCCGTCATGCGCCTAAACCGACAGGATAGCGGAAACCGTCAATGCATTTCCGTCACCAACAACGAAGTCGCCGCTGATGAGCAGAAAGCGTTGCGCGAACAAGGCTTGCGCCCCGGCGACGCCGAGTGGGAAAAGCACGGCATCTGCGACTACATCACCAAGCCGCGTGTGGCTGCCGCGATCACTGGCAAAACACAGGACGGCGAACCGATCAAGGGCGACTACAAGTTCACCGATGAATTCCCGATGGCCGAGGGCTTTGAGGAAAACGCCGAGTTTTTTACCCTGACCTATGAGGCCAAGGACGCGGTCAACCATAATCTCGCCTATGCCCGCATTGCTCCAATGCTGTGGTTGCGTGCAGGTGCGCGCGGCAAGCGCATCGACAAGCTGCCTGCCGATGGCTGGGCAGTGGCCGACACCTATGGTCTGCTGACCGAAGTGGACAGAGCCACGCCATTCATCAAGGCGGTGAAAAAGGGCAAAGCGTTGCGCGTCGCCTATATCGTCACCGACGACGACCGCCGCTTTCAGGCCATCGCCAAGCGATTGCCCGATGGCGTGGAGCCGGTGCGCCTGTACGAGTCCTACCTGACCAATTTCAGTTTTACTAACGGGGAATAAAGCATGAAGTTCACCCTCAAAGACTACCAACGGGACGCTGTGCGCGATGCATTGGCCAATATCAGAAAAGGGCATCGCCTTTGGCACGCTGAGTCCGACAAGACTGCGTTTTCCCTGACCGCTGTAACGGGTGCGGGTAAAACAGTGATGGCCGCCGCCGCATTCGAGGCGCTATTCCATGGTGATGACGAATTTGATTTCGATGCTGACCCCGGCGCAGTGGTGATCTGGTTCAGTGATGATCCTTCGTTGAACGAGCAGACCCGCTTCCGCCTGATGGAAGCCAGCGACCGCATCAACTACACCGATCTGGTGGTGGTGGAAAACACCTTCAACCGCCCCAGGTTTGATGCCGGGAAAATCTATTTCCTTAACACGCAGAAGCTGAGCAAAAACAGCTTGCTGGTTCGCGGCCACGATCAGGAGGAGATGGAGGCCAAGGCCGGTAATCTGCTGCCGGAAACCCGTCCCGACCTGCGTGCTTACACTATCTGGGACACGATCCAGAACACCATCGAAGACCCTGAGTTGACGCTTTATCTGGTGCTGGACGAGGCGCATCGAGGCATGGGCAAGCCGACCACTGCGGCGGAAAACTCAAAAAGCACCATCGTGCAGCGGCTCATCAATGGCTCCGGTAGCGTGCCCGGCATCCCTGTGGTATGGGGTATATCGGCGACGGTCGAGCGTTTCAACAAGGCCATTGAGTTTGCAGGCAAGCACATCAAGCTGCCGAACGTGGTGGTGGACGCCGACAAGGTGCAGGAGTCCGGCCTCATCAAGGACACCATCCTGCTGGATATTCCGGACGAGACCGGTGATTTTGATACCGTACTGGTGCGACGCGCGACCGACAAGCTGAAGGACTCGACCGTTGCCTGGAACGAGTATGCCAAGCAACAGCAGGAGGCGCGCGTTGTTGTTCCGCTGATGGTGTTGCAGGTACCCAATACACCCGACCCGAACGAGATCGGTCGCGCGCTGGATACCATCTTCCAGCGTTACCCCGAGTTGCCTGCGGCCAGCGTGGCACATGTGTTCGGCGACCACACCACACAGCGGTTTGGCAACCGTGATGTGCCCTACATCGAGCCGCAGCGCGTCCAGGAATCCACCTGGGTGCGTGTGCTGATTGCCAAAGATGCCATCAGCACCGGCTGGGATTGCCCGCGCGCTGAGGTGATGGTCTCTTTCCGTGCCGCCAATGATCGCACCCATATCACCCAGTTGTTGGGACGCATGGTGCGCTCGCCGTTGGCGCGCCGCATACCCGGCAATGACCGGCTGAATGCAGTGGACTGCCTGCTGCCGAAGTTCAACAAAAAAACCGTAAGGGAAGTGGTAGATGCCTTGATGTCTGGTGACGACTCAGCGCCACCATCCGGGCGCATCCTTGTCGACTACGTGGAGCTGAAGCCGAACCCGGACGCATCCTCTGCCATATGGGTAGCATTCGAGGCATTGCCATCGCAAACCCGTCCGCAGCAAGGCGCGAAACCAGCGAAGCGCTTGACCGCGTTGGCTCACGAGTTGGCGTCTGATGACATTCTCACAGGCGCAGGCAGGCTGGCCCATGGCGAGATGCACAAAGCGCTGGATGCCTTTCAGGAAAGCCAGCAGGAGAAGATCGAGGCCAAGCGCAAGTCAGTAATGACGGTAGAGGGCAAGACCGTGATCGCCGACCTGAAGGGCAAGGAAAAGAGCTTCGATGAATTCTGGGAAGACGCCGACATGGCGGTGATTGACGATGCCTACCGGCGTGCAGCACGCGTTTTCAGTCCGGACATTGCACGCACCTATGTCGATCATCTGGCACAGAAGGTTGCCAGCATGGACGACGACCCGGAGGAATATCTGGAGGCCATCGTTGAGGCGCGTGTCACTGTCGCGGGCTTGGGCCTGGTTACGGAGGTGCAGGGCTACTTTGATGCGGAAGCCGACAAGCTGGCAAAAGCATGGATCGCGAAGTATGCGCCGCAGGTCAAGCTGCTGACCGACGACCGCAAAGAGTCCTACCGGCAGATCATCGAAATGAGCACCGAGCCGCAAAGCGTGGATTTGGCCAAACCCGAATCGCGCTATGAGGCAACCAAGGCGCGTGAAAAGGATAAGGAGATTGTTTTATCGACATGGAAAAACCATCTGCTTTGCGACAAGGATGGAAAGTACCCTGCCGAACTGAACGAGTGGGAGCGTACGGTTGTCGAGACCGAGACCAAACGTACCGGCTTCCGCTTCTGGTACCGCAATCCGCAGCAGCCGGGACAATCTTCGCTGGGCATCGCCTATATCGAGAATGAAGAATACAAAATCGTCCGCCCGGACTTTCTTTTCTTCGCCGAGCAGGACGGCAAGGTGGTGGTGGATCTGGTTGACCCGCACGGCTTGCATCTCGCTGACGCATTGACCAAGCTGCAAGGTTTGGCGTTATACGCCGAGAAGCATGCCAAGGCATATCGTCGTATCGAGTCCATTGCACAGGCAAAGGGGAAACTGCGCGCGCTTGATTTGACTAACGAGGATGTGCGCAAGGGTATTGCCGCAGCAACAAGCGCGGAGGGCCTCTTTTGTGGGATGTTGGCAAGAGACTACTGAATCTTCTGGCATCTCTTCGCAGTGGTCGTCGATCTTGATGCTGTGCAATCTCAAGTCGCCCGAGATCTATTTTCAGGCACTGAATTTACCACCTCCCCCCTTCCTTGAAGGGGGGGGGGAACAAAAGCGAAAATCAAAAACAGTAACGAATCGCGCCATAGCGCCGATACCCTGAAGAATATTTTGAGACAATTTTCATGACAAGCAGCCACATCCGCACGGTTTTATTTGATCTGGACGGGACTTTGGCCGACACCGCTCCTGATCTTGCTGATGCCCTGAACCAGGTGCTGGAGGAGCGCTGCCGCCGGACGCTCTCCTTTGATACCATTCGCCCCATCGTCTCTCACGGCAGCCATGCCTTGATCTATCTCGGTTTTGAGCTTGCCCCCGGTGATGAGGGTTTTGCCGAGATTCAACAGCGGCTGCTGGAGATCTACCGTAACAACATCGCCAACAAAACCCGGCTCTTTCCCGGCATGGCCGAAGTGCTTGATGAGATTGAGCGCCGTGGCCTGAATTGGGGTGTTGTCACCAACAAACCGAGCTCCTTTACCGATCCACTCATGGAGGCGTTGCAGCTGCATCAACGTGCTGTCTGCACCATCTCCGGCGATACCACCACCAACCGCAAACCACATCCGGAACCGATGCTGTTGGCGGCCTCACAGGCCGGCACCGATCCTGTCCACTGTCTATATATAGGTGATGCAGAGCGGGACATCATCGCTGGCCGTGCCGCGGGTATGTTCACGCTGGCGGCGCTATTTGGTTATGTTGGCGACCACGACACCCCTGGCCAGTGGGGCGCTCACGGCATGATAGAGCAGCCACACGAGATCCTGCACTGGCTGGGCAAAGAGATTCCACCCCTCAGCAAACAGGCTGTCTCATGAGCGAAACCCTTGTTTACACCGCGTTGACCATCATTGGTATCATCGCCACCGCCCTGGGTTATACCCTCTCTGCACTACGTAACCGCATCCAGCTCGATACCATGAAGGAGAAGTATGTCTCCCTTAACGAACGGCTGGACCAGCAGCGTACTGAAACCAGCGAAAAGTTCTCTTCCGTCGAGCGGGTTAAACATGGACTGGAACAGACCCTCTCCTCTTACACACCGCCCGATCTGTCACTCAGCAATAAAGAGAAGTTTACCCAGGCGATGTTGCAGCCGCTGCAAGAGACCCTCAAAAGCGCCGACATTCAGGTTAAACGGATCAAACGTGAGGAGGAGAAGGCACAGCAGTTGATCGAAAAACAGCTGGCCCTGCTGCAGGCCCCTGAACAGCTGGGACGTGGCAATCCCAAGGCCGCCACTGCCTCACTAAGCGATAGCGAAGCGCGCCGTCAATGGGGCTTTACCACGTTAAAGATGCTGCTCGAAGTCACCTACATGACCGACCACTACCGAATTTGCAACAGCAAAGAGGGCGAACCTGATAAAGGGGATAAAACACATCCGCCCTGCCTGATTCAGATGATGGGCAACCGCCAGATCGCCATCGACATCAATACCCCATTGGAGGCCTATGTCAACGTCTGCCACGCCCCCGACTCATCGGTAAGGAGCTGGCACCAGGAGAGCCACGCCCGGAAATTGCGAGATAGGATCATGACCCTCTCCAGCCGCGCCTACCTGTCACGTTTCGAGCAGCCACCAGAACTGACCATCCAGCTGATTCTCAATGACCACTACCTCACCACCGCCATGGAGAGTGACAGCGACCTGATTCAGCTGGCCGCCAACCAGAAGATCATCCTCGCCACACCCTCAGACCTGCTCACCCTGCTACAAGCCATCTCCTTCAGCTGGCAGCAACAGCTCTTTGCCAAAGATGCACACAAACTGCGGGAGACCGGCATCCAGCTCTATCGCCACTTTGGCACCTTTATCAAACTGATTGCCGAACTGGGGTCAGAACTCTCCGGCGTAGTCGACAGCTACAAGCGGGCCGTTAACTATTTTGAGTCCGACGCCAGCAACCCACCCGCCACAACTACCGAAACAGAAACAGAGACCGAAACAAAAACCACCACGGCTGCCCCTGCCACAGAGAAAAAAACCGCCTGACCCCCCACTCTTCCCCTACAACATAGAGTTGATTCGCTTCAACCCTGTGGCTGCGTTATCCTATGTCTCTCACAAAGCAACTGAACAAGACCCATGACCCCAGATCAATACTGTCAGGATAAAGCGGCCAAGAGCGGCTCCAGCTTCTATTACAGTTTTATGTTTCTACCCCCCGAGCAGCGCCAGGCAATTGTTGCCCTGTACGCCTTCTGCCGTGAAGTGGATGATGTGGTGGATGAGTGCAGTGACCCCACACTGGCCCAGACCAAACTGGCGTGGTGGCGTCTTGAGATTGAGAATCTCTTCAAGGATGCCCCTACCCATCCAGTGACCCAGGCGTTACAGACGGCCATTCAGGGGTACAACCTGCCGCAGGAACATTTCCTTGAAATTATTGATGGTATGGAGATGGACCTCAGCCAGTTCAGCTACCCCAGCTTTAAGGACCTGAGTCTCTATTGCTACCGGGTCGCCTCTGTGGTGGGGTTGATGGCGGCAGAGATCTTTGGTTTCAAAGAGCGCCAAACCCTCAAATACGCCCATAACCTTGGCATGGCCTTTCAACTGACCAATATTCTTCGTGATGTCGCCGAGGATAGCCAGCGGGGTCGTATCTACCTACCGCTGGATGAGCTGGAACGTTTTGGCGTGAGCAGTGATGACATACTTAATTTTAATAACAGCGACAATGTAAAACAGCTGATGGCGTTTCAGGCACAACGCTGCCATGAATATTACGATAAGGCATTTGCACTGCTGCCCGAGACAGACCGTTACAGCCAGCGCACCGGCATCATCATGGCCGCCATCTATCAGGCCACACTGCGCGAGATTGAGCGGGATGGCCTGAATGTGCTGCGAGAGCGCGTTTCACTGACACCAATACGCAAACTCTGGATTGCCTGGCACACTGCACGGGCAGAGAAAAAGCGCTTTAAACGCCTGCCCAAATAACCATCCGCCTCACTCGTTAACCAGCGCCCGCAACGCGGGCAGCAGATCCGTTGCCAACATACCACGCTCGCCATCCTCAGCGGCTCGATCCGCCGCCGCCGCGTGGAGCGCCACACCGCACTGCGCCGCCTGTTGCAGATCCAGCCCCTGTGCCAACAGCGCACCGATCACACCCGTCAGCAGATCGCCCATACCCGCCGTTGCCATGCCGGGATTACCATCGCTGCACACAGCGGTTTTTTCACCCTCCATAGCCACCAGTGTGCCAGACCCTTTAAGTACCACCACACCGCCATAGTGTTGAGCAAGCTGGGCCGCAGCATCAAACCGGTCCCGGTTGATCTCCGTGGTGGCGCACTGCAACAGCCGACCCGCCTCGCCGGGGTGAGGGGTCAATATCCAGCCACTCTGTTTACATGGATGTTGAGCAAGCAGATTCAGCCCATCGGCATCCACAACCCGTGGCAGATCCAACGCCATCACACACTTCAATAGCGCTGCGCCCCAAGCCTGCGTGCCCAACCCTGGGCCGATGACTACCACCGTGGCACGCTGCAACAGCGGCTGCAGATCGGCCGCTGACTCTACCCCCTGCCACATCACCTCTGGGCGTGCCGCCGCCATCGCCACCAAATGGTCTGGACGAGTGGCCACAGTGACCAATCCACTGCCAACCCGCAACGCCGCCTCAGCCGCCAACCGTACTGCCCCGGCCATGCTGTGATCACCACCAATAATCAGCAGATGGCCAAACGCCCCTTTGTGAGCGCTGCGGCGACGCGGTGGCAATAACGATCTAAGCAGAGGCCAGTGAATACGCTGATAAGAAGCGGCGAGTTGCTGATAGAGCGCCGCTGGCAAACCAAGATCATCCAACAGCAGCTCACCACAGTAATCCCGCCCACTGCCCGTAAACTGACCACACTTCAAACCAATAAAGGTAACCGTCACCAGCGCCACCACCGCCCGACCCAAGGGTTGCCCGGTATCGGCGTGCAATCCGGAGGGGATATCCACCGCCAGCACCGGTACACCACAGGCGTTGATGGCGTCGATAGCCGCCGCCCACTCACCACCCACCTCCCGGTTCAGGCCTGTACCAAACAGCGCATCCACAATCACATCCGCGCTATTCAGCAAGGCAGAGTCCCATGCCATCACCGAAAGCCCCACTGCCTGCGCCGCCTGCCAGGCCGCCTTGGCATCGCCACTTAAGGTTTCCGGATCACGCAACGCCAGCAACGTGACCGCCAACCCTCGCGCTTGCGCCAGCCGTGCCACCACATAACCATCACCACCATTATTACCAGCGCCACAGACCACCACAATCCGCTGGGCATCGGGCCAACGACGGCACAAGGTATCAAACAGCGCCGTACCGGCACGGTTCATTAAGGTAAGGCCGGGAATACCATGCTCTTCGATGGCGATGCGATCCAGCTCACGCACTTCCGCAGCACGATAAAGGGTATAGGGCAGATGGCTCATAGGCGTTATCATTACTCGGATATGACAATAGATCAGAAACTACCCCAGCCGACCCCCGATGTCGACTACCAGCAGCTCGCCACCCTGATCAAAGCCAAGGGCAAAACGTTGGGGTTTCAGCAGATCGGTATCAGCGATATCGATCTGACCCAAGCCGCAGAGCAACTACAGCAGTGGCTCGCCAACCACTACCACGGTGAAATGGAGTACATGGCGCGAAATACCAACTTGCGCCACCACCCCGACCAACTACTGCCCGGCACCCTCACCATCATCTCCGCACGTATGGACTACCTGCTCGATACCCAGGACTCCGACGCGGTCATGGAAAATAGTGAACTCGGGTTTATCTCCCGCTACGCCTTGGGACGCGACTATCACAAACTGCTGCGCAAACGGTTACAGAGACTGGCCGACTACATTAGCAGCATCGCCGGTGAGTTTGGCTACCGGGTCTTTACCGACAGTGCGCCAGTAATGGAAAAAGCGATTGCCGAAAAAGCCGGGCTGGGGTGGATCGGCAAACATAGCAACCTGCTCAACCGCGAGGCTGGCTCATGGTTTTTCCTCGGCGAAATTTTAACAACACTGCCACTGCCCATCGATCAACCGGTTAGCCAGCACTGCGGTAACTGCAGCGCCTGCATCGACATCTGCCCCACCCGCGCCATCGTCGCCCCCTATCAGGTCGATGCGCGGCGCTGCATCTCCTACCTCACCATCGAACTGCGTAGCGCCATCCCCGTTGAACTGCGCCCATTAATGGGCAACCGCATCTACGGCTGCGACGACTGCCAACTGGTCTGCCCCTGGAACCGCTTCGCCAGCTACACAGCAGAGCAGGATTTTCTGCCGCGCAACGGTCTTGCCGCACCGCAGCTGTTGGAGCTGTTCAGCTGGACCGAAGATCAATTCATGAAACAGTTAGAGGGATCACCCATCCGCCGCATCGGCCACGAATGCTGGCTACGCAACATCGCCGTCGCTCTCGGCAACGGCCCCAAAACCGCAGCCGTCATTAGCGCGTTACAAGAAAAAGCAGAACACCCATCAGCGCTGGTACGCGAACATGTGCAGTGGGCACTGATGCAGCCCTAAGAAACAGCTGAATAGATTCGTTCGCTCTGAGCCTGTCAAAGGACTTTGAATAAGTAACTAGTGGTTCGACAAGCCCACCACTAACGGCCAAGTGAACAGTATTGCGGTGGGGTCAGCACGTTTTTTGTAGCCACGGGGTGCATCACACCATCGCTCACATCAAATCCACCTACCATAAATGCCAAACATTGTTTATGAGAGGGAGTGTTTTGTCAGGGCAATCGCGCTATAAACATCTTGCGGAGCGGAATCAAATGAGATAGTGATCAAGGATTTGACAGGAGGTCAAATGCTGCCCGACCCACGACCGTATTTTGAGGAATTAACTGATCCCCGCCGGGAGACGAAGAACAA
>JANOSY010000074.1:0-49028 GCA_031416075.1 Tenderia sp. (SeqCode)
AGGCAAACCAAATATGGTGATTATTGGTGCGGTGATGCGTAAATTGATACATATAGTTTACGGTGTACTGAAATCCGGCAGACCTTTCGATCCCTCTTTGTCAGAAAATCATGCTTGACAGGCAAGACGGTATCTCAACTCTACGTTAGGCAGTATGGCCAAGGAATGTATCCATGAATCCTTATGGAATAATTTACAAAATAACCAACAGGGTAAATGGCAAGGTTTATGTGGGCCAAACAATACAGCCGTTAAAGTATCGGAAAAAGGATCACTTGAACTGCATCGAAAAATTGTCTCGCCTCGTTCTTTATAAGGCGTTTAAAAAATACGGCAAAGATAATTTTTTATGGGAAGAAATAGATCATGCTGACACGAAAGAAGAGCTGGATACAAAAGAGAAGCATTACATAGAGTTTTTCAATGCAATGGATAGAAGACATGGCTACAACATGACGTTTGGAGGTGAAGGAGGAAGACATCCTGACGAAGTAAGAAGGAGAATTAGTGCCTCGAATAAAGGCCGGATTAAATCTGAAATTGAACGCAAAAGATTGTCAGCTTCTTTGAAGGGGAAGTACACAAAAGAAAAATCATCGTGGTGGGGAAGGAAACATACCGAGGAAGAAAAACGAAAAATAGGCCAAGCTCAGTTAGGCGAAAAAAATCATAATTTCGGGAAAAAAGCTTCCGAGGAAACTATAAAAAAGATGAGTGAAGCAAGAAAGGGTGAAAAACATTGGAACCACAAAAGAATCATAAACCTTAGTACTGGGGAAGTATTTATATCCGCAGTTGATGCTAGCCAAAGAACAGGTATTGATAATTCATTAATAGGTAAGTGCTGTAAGGGTCTGCGAAAAACTGCTGGCGGGTTTCAATGGGCTTACAAACTAGCCTAACCCGGCGTTCGAGCGGGACTGCCGAAAAGCGCGGCAGCCCCTCAACTTTACGTTAGGTTTCACATCATGCATATGAGCGATGCTTGGCTTGGTTTCTTCGGAGGGCTCTTGGCCGCTTTAATCGGCGGCTTAATTGCCAGTGTGTTGCAGCGTCAAAACGAAACAAGGCAGCGTAAGGAAGTAATAATAGGGGACGGACCCAATGCTGTTCACTTAGCGAATCCCCGTTCGTCCTGAGCTTGTCGAAGGACTCTGGATGGGTGGCTGGTGGTTCGACAAGCTCACCACGAACGGCTAAGTGAACAGCATTGGGGACGGACCACGGTTTAATAACTCCTACTACTCTCTGCTATGAATTTGGGTAATAGGGGACAGCTCGTAGGGTGCAATAACCAACGGGCATTGCGCCGCATGTGCCGCCCCATCCGATGCAATGCGGCTACCGCCTTATTGCACAAGAGCTATCTGCACCCGCTCGTCGTTTAGCTCGTAGGGCGCAATAACCAACGGGCATTGCGCCGCATGTCCACCATCCGGTGCAATGCGGCTACCGCCTTATTGCACCCTACAAGAGCTATCCACACACACTGCCCAACATCCACAGCGGATGGGGGCAGGCGTACCTGCCCCGCTGATTTGAATGGTTACAGGAAGGAGTCTTTATTGGATGCCTTGGTCTGGGCGTCCTGTTTGGTGATCACACCCTGACGCACCAGCTCGGTCAGGCACTGATCGAGCGTCTGCATCCCCAGTCCTTGGCCGGTTTGGATGGCGGAGTACATCTGCGGCACTTTGTTTTCACGGATCAGGTTGCGGATCGCCGGGGTACCGACCATGATTTCGTGCGCGGCGACACGGCCGCCGCCAACACGCTTCAGTAGTGTTTGTGAGATAACCGAACGCAACGACTCCGAGAGCATCGAACGCACCATATCTTTTTCCGCGGCGGGAAAGACGTCGATGATGCGGTCTATGGTCTTGGCGGCGGAGCTGGTGTGCAGCGTGCCAAACACCAGATGGCCGGTCTCGGCGGCGGTCAGCGCCAGCCGGATGGTCTCGGGGTCACGCATTTCACCGACCAGGATGATGTCCGGATCTTCACGCAGCGCCGAGCGCAACGACTCGCTAAAGCCGAGTGTGTCGCGATGCACCTCACGCTGGTTGATGAGACATTTTTTACTCTGATGCACAAATTCGATTGGATCTTCGATGGTGAGGATATGACCAAACTCACTGTTGTTTTTGTAATCGACCATCGCCGCCAGGGTGGTGGATTTACCGGAACCGGTCGGTCCTGTCACCAATACCAGGCCACGCGGATTGTTGGCGATATCCTTAAAGACCGCCGGGCACTTCAGCTCTTCCAGGGAGAGGATGTTGGAGGGGATGGTACGAAAGACACCGCCGACACCACGGTTATGGTTGAAGACGTTGACACGAAAACGGGCCAGCCCCGGAATCTCAAACGAGAAGTCGGTCTCATAAAACTCTTCAAAATCCTTGCGCTGACGGTCGTTCATGATGTCGTAGAGCATGCCGTGTACGGCCTTGTTTTCCATCGGCGGCACGTTGATACGACGAATATCCCCATCCACACGAATCATTGGTGGCAGGCCGGCGGACAGATGTAGATCCGATGCAGCATTTTTGACACTAAAAGCCAGCAGTTCGGCTATATCCATGGTGTTCCCCTGGTTAATTTAATCCTAAAATGGTGCGACCTGCCCCGGCAGATGGGACGGCACCCCTACTAATCCCTAGCGATAACGGCAAAAAGATCTACTTCTTAATCTGGCTGTTACAATAGCCCGCTCAGCGCAACGGGGCAATTGTAATGCACAATATCACTGCACGATTGGAAAACGTTAAACAGCGCATCCATCATGCCGAAAGCCGCTTTGGCCGCCCCGCCAACAGTGTTCGCCTGCTGGCGGTGAGCAAAACCTGGCCAGCAGCGGCGCTTTTGGAGGCCGCTGCCGCCGGGCAACATAGCTTTGGCGAAAACTATCTGCAAGAGGCATTAGCAAAGATGGCCACCCTTGAGCATGAGCCGTTGGAGTGGCACTACATTGGGGCGATTCAGTCCAACAAGTGCCGCGATATCGCCACGCGCTTTGACTGGGTGCAGAGCGTTGACCGGCCCAAGATCGCCCAACGTCTGAGTGAACAGCGCCCGGTTGGGTTGCCACCACTCAACATCTGCCTGCAGGTTAATATCAGTGGTGAGGCCAGTAAGTCAGGCATTGCCGCCAGCGATGCCCTTGCTGTGGCCCAGGAGATTGCCACCCTGCCACGTCTAAAATTGCGCGGTTTGATGGCCATTCCGCAGGCTACTGCCGATTTTGAGCAGCAGCGTGCAACTTTCCGTCAGGTATCTGACCTGCAGACGACGTTAATCGCCAAGGGTATAGCACTTGATACACTCTCCATGGGTATGTCTGACGATCTGGAGGCTGCAATTGCCGAGGGGGCAACGCTGGTGCGTATCGGCAGCGCCATCTTTGGCCCGCGCCACAACACCCGTTGAAGGGGTGCGCTGGACTTTTGCTTGCCGCTCCCTTCATCATGGTCACTGAAACTTTTATTATAGGATTTAAACAATGAGCACTCCTAACATCAGCTTTATCGGTGCCGGCAATATGGCACGCAGTCTGATCAGCGGCCTGATTGCCGATGGCCGCGACCCGGCCACGATCTGGATCTCTGATCGTAACGATGATCAACGCCTGCTGCTGGAGCAGCAGTTTCACCTGCACGCCACTGCCTCTAACATTGAGGCGGCCGAAAATAGCGACATTGTCATTCTGGCGGTCAAGCCACAGGTGATGCAGACGGTCTGCCGGGAGCTGCGTGACACTGTTCAACAGAAGAGGCCTCTGGTGGTCTCCATCGCCGCGGGGATCCGTGAGCTGGACATCAACCGCTGGCTGGGGGGCGATGTAGCCATCGTTCGTGCCATGCCCAATACCCCTTCACTCATCAAGACCGGCGCTACCGCCCTTTTTGCCAACAGCCGGGTATCCAGCGCACAACGCAACAACGCCGAAACCATCCTCCGGGCCGTTGGTTTGGCGCTGTGGATAGAGGACGAGGCGCTAATGCGGGCAGTCACCGCCCTCTCCGGCAGTGGTCCGGCATACTTTTTTCTCTTTATCGAGGCGATGGAGGAGGCAGCCCGCGATCTCGGCCTGGCCGATGAAACAGCCCGGCTGCTGGCGTTACAGACCGCCTTTGGGGCCACCAAGATGGCGCTGGAAAGTCCTGAAAACTGTGCCACCCTGCGTCGTCGGGTGACTTCCCCCGGTGGTACAACAGAGCAGGCCATCCTGACCTTTGAAAATAATGGCTTACGGGCGCTGGTCGCCAAGGCGCTTAGCGCCGCTGCCAACCGCTCTGATGAGCTGGCACAGGAACTGGGGGCGCAATAGTACGATGAGCCCCTACCTCTCCTCTGCTGCGGCCTTTGTGATCGAAACGGTGTTTGGCATCTATATGATTCTGGTTCTGGTACGGCTGCTATTGCAGCTGGTGCGCGCCAATTTTTACAACCCGGTCTGCCAATTCATCGTCAAGGCCACCAATCCTCCGCTCAAACCGCTACGCCGCATCATTCCTGGATTCATGGGCATCGACATGGCTGCGGTCGTGTTGCTGCTGGCGCTACAGATGTTAAAACTCTTTCTGCTGGCCTTAAGTGCGGGGATGTCTCTATCATTTGCCGGTTTGGCGGTGATGTCACTGGGTGAGCTGATTGCAATGCTCCTGAACTTCTACATGATCTCGATCCTGATTCAGATTGTGCTGAGCTGGGTCAGCCAGGGAGCTAACAATCCACTCATATCGCTGCTTTACACCTTGAATGAACCGGTTATGCGACCTGCCCGCCGTATACTGCCGACTATGTCAGGCATAGACTTCTCACCAATACTTATCTTTCTGGCCATCGGCCTGATTAAAATCCTGGTCGTTAGCCCCATCATTAATTTTGGTGGCAGTCTGGCGTAACGTCGACGTAAACAGTGATAAGTGGCACTTGATAGTGCCACTTATCACTGCGAAGGCTGGCAAACATCGCCGTTTGTCGCGCCGCCACTACCATACAAACCCGCCCTTTAGATTCTGCTAAAGACCCTCGTTACTGCGTCCGATAAGGGAGTGACGCTCAGGTATTACGGGCCGCACGGCTGACCACCGCTGCCAATTTATTACAGCCAGATAACCATGGAAAGAGCAGGAGCTATGGAGGAAGATATTTTCAAACAGCAGATGAGGGCCTTTGATCGCTGGAAGGCGGAACTCATCCAGGTGATTCAGGACTATCACCACTGGCTGGAGAGCCAACAATTAGGCAGTCCCGAGATCGATGTACGGCTGTTTGATGTGATCGAATCGCTCAAATCAGATCACCTTACCATCGCCTTTGTGGCTGAGTTTTCTCGCGGCAAAACAGAGTTAATCAACTCTATCTTCTTCTCTGACTACAAACGTCGCCTATTACCCTCCGAGGCAGGCCGTACCACCATGTGTCCCACCGAGCTCTTCTATGATCACGAAGAGGAGTCCGCTTACATCCGTATGCTGCCGATTGAGACACGCCTCAGCGACAAAAGTATCTCTGAGTTGAAAAAGGAGAAAGAGCAGTGGCAAACCATCTCCCTTGATGTTAACTCACCAGACCAGATGGTGGAGGCGCTAAAAGAGGTGATCAAAACCAAAATGGTGCCACTGCAGCTCGCCGCCGATCTCGGGTTATACGATATCAACGAAGCCCCCAGACGGCGTAAAAGCGATGCTCCCCCCCCCACTGAAATTGAAGTTCCGCTGTGGCGTCACGCCATGATCAGCTTCCCCCACCCCCTGTTACAGCAGGGCCTGGCGATACTTGATACACCCGGACTCAATGCCCTGGGTACGGAACCCGAATTGACACTCAATATGTTGCCCAACGCCCACGCTGTGCTCTTTGTGCTGGCCGCCGATACTGGCGTCACACGCAGTGACCTGGATGTCTGGGAGTACCACATCAGAGAGTTCCGTGGCAGCGAAAAAGGTCTGGTGGTTGCACTCAACAAAATAGATACCCTCTGGGACGAGATGAAGACCCCGGAAGAGATCGAAAATAGCATCAGCACACAACAGCGCGAAGTGGCCAACGCCCTCGGCATCAACATTGGCAACGTCTTTCCGGTGTCGGCCCAAAAAGCGCTGCTGGCCAAAACCAAAGAGAACGACCAGCTACTCGCAAGCAGTCGCCTGTTGGCGCTGGAAAACTATCTTGCACAAGAGATCATTCCCGCCAAGCAGGGCATCATTCGCAACAACATTGCCAATGAGGTCGGGGCATTGATCAAAACTAACCGCGACAGCATTGCTGCCCGGTTAAAACAGATCGCCGACCAACACCAGGATCTGGTCTCAATCAGTGGCAAAAATACCACCCTGATCCAACACCTAATGCGAAAAGCGCGTGAAAAACAGGCCGCCTACAATACCAACATGGAGTATTTCCAGTCGAGCCGCCGCACCCTCAACCAGCAAGCCAAACTGCTGCTGGATGAGCTAAGCCTGAAAAAGTTTGACCACCTGACCAATACAGCACGTAAGCAAATGTCAGACAGCTGGACCACTGGCGGTCTTAAAACCGGAATGAAAACAATCTTTGATGGCATCCGCGACACCTTGCAGGTGGCCACACGCCATGCAGATGAGACACACCAGCAGATTGTCAGCATCTATCAGAAGTTTGAAAAAGAGAACGAGCTTGCCGCACTCCACCCCAAGCCCTTCTCCACCGACAAATATGAGGCCGAAATGACCGCCCTCCATGCCCAGGCAGAGGAGTACCGCAGTAGCCCTGTCACCACCATGACCGAGCAGAATTTTGTCATCAAAAAATTCTTCATTTCCCTGGTGAGCCACGCCCGTGATGTCTTCTTCCAGGTCAACCAGGAGGCCGAAACGTGGTTCAAAGATGTTATGGTGCCACTAGCCAAACATGTCACCAGCCACAAACAGATGCTTGAACAACACATGGAGACACTCTATAAAATTAATGAGTCCAAGGAGAATCTGGCCTCAAAAACCTCAGAGCTGAGAGGGCAACATAAGGCGCTGGAGCTGCAGCTGGTGACACTCGACAAGATGTATCAACAGATACACAATGCCGACCACCACTCACCACTGCCCGCCAGACAAACCGCCAGTGGATAAGCAACAGCTGCCTTTGTAAGCCCCTGACAAATCCCTGATACATTAGCCATCCCTGATGGCTACGCGTAGAATGTCAGGCTAACTAAAATTTGTGACGGAACGCCTTTTATGAAGCCTTATCAACGTGAATTTATTGACTTTGTCATTGCCACCAACGTCCTTCGCTTTGGTGAATTCACCCTTAAATCGGGCCGCATCAGCCCCTATTTTTTCAACAGCGGACTCTTTAACAGCGGCGCGTCCATTGCCCGACTGGGGCGCTACTATGCAGCTGCCATCGAGAGCTCAGACATCGGCTACGACATGATCTTCGGTCCTGCCTATAAAGGGATTCCACTGGCAACCAGCACTGCCATTGCACTGGCAGATCACCATGGACGTGATCTACCCTACGCCTTCAATCGCAAAGAGGCCAAAGATCACGGTGAAGGTGGCACCATCGTTGGTGCTCCACTGGCTGGCCGGGTATTAATTATCGATGATGTCATCTCCGCCGGGACCTCTGTGCGTGAATCCATTCAGATGATTGAAGCGGCGGGGGCAACTACCGCCGGCGTCGCCATCGCCCTTGATCGCCAGGAACGTGGCCAAGGGAGAACCTCCGCCATTCAGGAGGTCGAACAGCAGTTTGGGCTTCAGGTCAGCAGCATCGTCACACTTGACGACTTGATCAACTACCTGCAAGACCGTCCAGGGCAGCTGGACGACCACACGCGCATTAACCACTATCGCGAACAGTACGGAATAAAATAATGGTGTATCCGCACGGCACAGCAGTCAAAATATCCCGGTTATTGCAAAGATCAATCTCACTTGCCTTACTGATGGCCATCACCCCCACCGGTTTTGCTGCCGATCTCTTTCGCTGGGTCGATAAAAAGGGCAACGTGCACTACACCGACCGCGTCCCACCCGAGTATGTGCAGAATGGTTACCGTGTCATCAACCAACAGGGGATGACCATCACCACCATCGGCGCACAAAAAGATGATCCCGCAGACAAAATGATGGATGCCGAAGCAAAGGCACAACTCGCGCGCGATAAACGGCTACTCACCATCTACTCCAACGCCGACGAGATCAGCGCCGCACTCAAACGCAAACTCACCGAGATAAAAAATGGCATCAACTTACGCCATGAGAGTCTCACACTGCTGGAGCGCCAGTTCCGCGAACAGGCTCGCGAGGCCAGTGACTATGAAAAACAGAACACCCCTATCCCAGGGACTCTTGTAGCCAACATCAATACCACCAAAAAGAAGATCACCGCCTACGAAGAGGGGATCAAACAGCAACAGCAACTTCTGCTCGACACCCAAAAACAGTTTGGTGATGACCTGGAGCGTTATAAACAGATCTCACAAGCCATGGAAAGAAACCTGGCACCTAACTAAAATTAGCGCTGCCAACCATAAGGCCAGTGGTTAACTCCATCCACACCGCAAGCTGTCAAAGGGGATGCAGGGCACTTCATGTACTGACTCCTCCATTGGTGGCTCGATAGTCGAGCCACCAATGGAGAGTTTATTCGGAGATTTTTTGACTTTGTTATTGATGCTTTAAAACTCTTATCAACCACGTATCAACGTGCCAACCCCCTGGTCGGTAAACAGCTCCAGCAGTACGGAGTGTTCAATGCGACCATCAATAATATGGACAGCGCTCACCCCTCCCTGAGCGGCTTCCAGCGCACAGCGGATCTTTGGTAACATGCCACCATAAATGGTGCCGTCAGCGATCAGCTCGTTGACCCGCTTCGAATCCAGCCCAGTCAACACCTCGCCCTCTTTACTCATAATGCCGGCGATGTTGGTCAACAGAATCAGTTTCTCGGCCTTTAATACCTCTGCCAGTTTGCCTGCCACCAGATCGGCATTGATATTGTATGACTGGCCATCTTCACCCACTCCAATCGGGGCAATCACAGGGATAAAGTCACCCTGCACCAACATGTCCACCACCCCGGTATTAATAGCGGCAACCTCTCCCACATGACCAATATCGATGATCTCCGACGCATTCATCTCCGGGGCACTTTTTGTGAAGGTAAGCTTTCTGGCACGGATAAGATCACCATCTTTACCGGTCAAACCCACAGCACGACCGCCCTGGCGGTTGATGAGGTTGACGATCTCTTTGTTCACCTGGCCACCCAACACCATCTCCACAATATCCATGGTTTCGGTATCGGTGATACGCATCCCTTCAAAAAACTTTGACTCCTTACCTATCCGCTCCAACAGCTTGCCAATCTGTGGTCCACCGCCGTGCACAACAACCGGGTTGATACCCACCAGTTTCATCAATACCACATCACGGGCAAACCCCTTTTTCAACGGCTCATCCACCATGGCGTTACCACCATATTTGATGACGATGGTTTTGCCGGCAAAACGCTGAATGTACGGCAGCGCTTCAGTTAATACATTGGCGACGTTAACTGCCGCATCTCTCTCCAGGGTCATAACGAATCTCACACTGTTAATCAAAAGGGTAATTTTAATCCCGGCTCAATGGCCAGTAAGGCCACACGAAATATCGTCTGAATCCGTTGCAGTGCTTCGGCACTCTCCGCCTCAAAACGGAAACTCAAGTCAGGCGTGGTATTGGAGGCACGCACCAATCCCCAGCCATCTTCAAACTCTGCCCGTATGCCATCCAGCGTAATCAGTTGGGCACCCGCAAACTGCACCTGTGATTTAAACCGTTCCATCAACGTAAAGGGCACTCCTTCTGCCAGCGTGAGGCGCATCTCGGGGGTGCTGATTGATTCCGGTAGCTGCTTAAAGAGCTCCGCAGATGGACGACGATCCTTGGCGACAATCTCTAACAGTCGCGCCATGGCATAGAGTGCATCATCAAAGCCATACCACCGGTCATTCAAGAAGAAGTGGCCACTCAACTCCCCTGCCAACAGTGCACTGGTCTCCCTTAACTTGGCCCTCAACAGCGAATGCCCACTCTTCCACATTAACGCCTGGCCGCCGTGTTGCTCTATCACCCGGCGCAGGTCACGGCTGCATTTGACATCATAGATGATCACGCCACCAGCCTGCTCTTCAAGCATGTTGATGGCAAACAGCATCATTTGACGGTCAGCCCAGATTATTTTGCCACCACTATCGACAACACCCAGCCGGTCACCGTCACCATCAAAGGCAATACCAATATCCGCATCGTGACGCTTCACTTCGGCAATCAGGTCCTGTAAATTTTCCGGCTGACTGGGGTCAGGGTGATGATGGGGGAATGTACCGTCCACCTCACAGTGGAGCTCTATCACATCACACCCCAGCACACGCAATAACTGTGGTGCAACATCTCCAGACACGCCGTTGCCACAATCAACCACCACCTTCAGCTCCCGCACCAGATTCACATCACCGGCAACACGGGCCATGTAGTCCGCCGACAGTGACTGCTGACTCACAGAACCACACGAGACTGAGTCAACATAGTCACCATTGACAATTCGGTGGTAGAGCTTCTGCACCCCCTCTTCGGCCAGTGTCTCGCCTTGCAATACCAGCTTAAGCCCATTGTACTCAGTGGGATTATGGCTGCCTGTGACCATCACGCCAGAGCGGGCACTCAGATAGTGGGTAGCAAAATAGAGCACCGGTGTAGGCACCTGACCAATATCGATCACATCACGGCCAGAGTCGCACAACCCCTCGATCAACGCCTTGGATAGCGCCAGGCTGGAGGTTCGGCCATCACGCCCCACCACAATCGTCTGCGCCCCCTTATCCTTGGCCTCACTGCCAAAGGCGCGACCAATGTCATAGACCACATCTGCCGTCAGGGTCTGATCCACCACACCGCGAATATCGTAAGCCCGAAATATCGAGGCCGGAACAGCTGGGTTTGTCGCATTTTTCTCCAGACTGGAAAGCACTATCTCATCCACCTCTTCAACTTCAACCACCCTGTCAGTCTGATACAGCAGGTCAGTAAAAGAGATTGCTGTTTCGGCAGTTGAATCAACGGGCTCATCAGTCAACCCTGTTGCTGCATCATTCGGCATGGATGCCGCCCCACCACCGCCGGCCATGGTTGACCAACTCAGGTTTTGCAGGCGGTTCAAGGTTGGCTGCACCTCAGAAAGCTCAGATTCGTAACATTTGCCCATCCAGTGGCCATTCAGTCGGTCCCAAACGTATTCATATATTTTATTGGCACTGGCACGGGTCTTTTTATCCAGCAGCCGCCACAATACCGCCATCGCCAGCGCCACCACTACCAGCACCCCACTGCTCGATACCCAATAGATAACCCGCCAGCTGATACCCTGCACCTGCCAGTCGCGAGGTGTCTGCCAGTAACTCAACTGCCAGCTACTGTTTTTTATCGCCCCCGAATAGGCTTCAGTCTGTGTTTTCAGCGCCACATCGCCCCACCCCACAAAGAGTTGCGCCCCGCCATCACTCAAAGTTTGGCTCAACTCAATACGATCCAGGGAGGGGAAAAGCGTCTGCAATCCGCCAAAAAAGGCCGCGCTATCGTAACGGGCCAGCATATACCCCACCACCACTGTACCCAGCACCACATCCTGCCGCACCACCGCCCGCACAACATCAATGTGCGACTTGCCTGGACTCAACTCATGAAACTCAACCTTGGTGGCCTGTGCATGCTGCGCCGCATAAAACAGATCCAGTTCGGCATAACTCAGACGTGGATGATCCCCCAGCAGCTCTTTCTCCTCCCCTGCCTGAACCAACAGAACGGATGTAGCACCCGTCATAGCCACCAACTCCTGTTGCCGCTGAGGCAACGCATCCGGGGTGTTAAAGAGGTCATACAAACGCGGATCAGCCGTCACAATCGACACAGGGCGGATATAGTCATCCAGCCGCTGCTGTACCTGCTGAAGCAACAGTTTATGTGTCTCGCCACCCTGATGGTGAGAAGCATCAGCCGCCAGACGCTCCACCACGAAATACCCCAACAACGCAAAACAGATGACCAGTAACGTCACACCAACGTAAACCTGCCCCATCAGCAACACCAACGAATCAAACCGCCGCTTTGGCGTGGTGTTCAGCATTTTTTCGTTGTTACCCAACATCGCCTGCCTCTGCCCAAATAGGCTAGTGTCTACCTGTATGACCAAAACCACCTTCACCACGATCACTGGCGGTGAACTCATCAACCACCTCAAGCTCAACCTGCACTACCGGCACCACCACCATCTGTGCAATACGTTCGCCCACATTAATCGTGAAACTCTGCTGACCACGATTCCAGCACGAAACAAACAGCTGCCCCTGATAGTCAGAATCAATCAACCCCACCAGATTGCCCAGCACAATCCCATGTTTATGGCCCAGCCCGGATCTTGGCAATAATACTGCTGCCAAACCAGGATCAGCGACATAAATAGCCATTCCTGTAGGAATTAATGTGGTTTCGCCGGGATTCAGCACCAGCGGCCCATCCACACAGGCCCGTAAATCCATACCCGCTGAACCCTCGGTGGCATAACTCGGCAACGCAATTTCATTGCCAATACGGGGATCCAACACCTTAACCTGAATTTTTTTCATGGTATCTCTCAGCGATTATCTTGATCAGCTCGCGGGCAACCACAGCTTTAGTTGCCCGTTTAATTTCATACTGTCCATCGGCCCAGAACAGCGTCAGGCAGTTAACATCAGACTCAAACCCAACACCTTGACCCACCAGATTAGCGGCAATCATATCCAACCCCTTACGCGCCAACTTATCACGGGCATAGCCCTCAAGATCTTCAGTCTCGGCGGCAAAACCCACACAGAAAGGGGCGTTTGAACCACCCGCCGCCATCGCCAAAATATCCTCAGTGCGCTCCAGCGCCAGACTCAGCTCAGGGGCACTCTTTTTCATCTTCTGGGGTACCACCACACTCGGGCGATAGTCGGCCACCGCCGCCACCGCAATAAAAATATCGCACTGAGATATCCTCGCCTGCACCGCCGCCGCCATCTCAGCAGCACTCTCCACCGCCACCAGCGCCACCCCTGATGGCCGTGGCAGCGCCGTAGGGCCAGATACCAGCGTCACTATCGCGCCTGCCCGCAACGCCGCCTCAGCCACCGCATACCCCATCTTGCCGGAGCTGCGGTTGCTGATATAACGGACAGGATCAATCGGTTCACGAGTGGGTCCCGCCGTCACCAGCAGCGACACCCCAGACAGCGCCCCCTGCTGCCAGTAACGCAACAACTCCGCCACCAGCTCATCCGGCTCCAACATCCGCCCCGCCCCCACCTCACCACAAGCCTGCTCACCCGCAGCAGGCCCGAGCAACCTCACTGAACGCTGGCGCAACAGCTCGCTATTGGTCTGGGTCGCAGGGTGCACCCACATCACACGGTTCATCGCCGGGGCCAAAAACAGCGGTGCCTCACTGGCAAGACACAGAGTTGTCAACAGATCATCCGCAAGACCATGGGCAAGACGGGCCATCAAATTTGCACTCGCTGGAGCAACCAGAATCGCATCCGCCCAGCGCGCCAGCTCAATATGCCCCATCGCCGCCTCAACACGGCTATCCAACAACTCACTATGCACCGGATGCCCTGAGAGCGCTTGCATGGTCAGCGGCGTGATAAACGCCTGGGCACCCACCGTCATCACCACCCGCACTTCAGCGCCCGCCTGACGTAGACGGCGGACCAGCTCAGCAGATTTATAGGCAGCAATACCGCCACTGACCCCCACCAACACACGACGCCCGGATAATGTCAGACCTGAAAACAATCAACTCTCCCAATAGCGCTGTCCATCAAGGGGCGCTACCATACCATTCTATAAGAACAAATCGAAACCACCATAATACTTAAATACTTAATTATCCGCGAGAAAAAAGCATGGCAATCACCGACTGGCCCGCCGACGAACGTCCCCGTGAAAAACTACTGCAAAAAGGGGCTGCGGCCCTCTCTGACGCCGAACTTCTAGCAATTTTTCTGCGAACGGGCATCATCGGCAAAACCGCCGTTGACCTCGCCCGCGACCTGCTTGAAGAGCACGGCAGCCTGCGCGCCCTACTTGATGCAAGCCAACAACAGTTCTGCAGCAGCAAAGGCTTGGGCAGCGCTAAATTTGCACAACTCCAGGCCGTGCTCGAAATGGGACGCCGCCATAGTGGCGAACGCTTAAAACGCGGCGCGCCGCTGACCAACCCCGCCGAGACCCGCCACTATCTCAGCCTGCGTCTGCGTGACCATCAACACGAAGTATTCGCCTGCCTCTTTCTCGACAACCGCAACCGCGTCATCCGCTTCGAAGAGCTGTTTTTTGGCACCCTTGACAGCGCCAGCGTCTACCCACGCGAGGTTGTCAAACGGGCACTGCACCACAACGCCGCCGCCGTCATATTCGCCCATAACCACCCCTCAGGCTTCGCCGAGCCGAGCCAGGCCGACCACCAGATCACCCAACAGCTCAAGTCAGCCCTGTCACTCATCGGCGTACGTGTGCTTGACCACATCATCATCGGCGATGGCGAACAGGTATCACTGGCCGAACGGGGGGCACTATGAGTCCCTTTGGTAATCAACCACTTGGACTCACCCTAGGACAAATACCAACAAAACCCAAACTAATACTTGAAACCCGGTAGCTAAATCTATAGAATTTCGCCTCTCTGCCATTTAGGCTATGGCAAAAAAGAATTATTTGGAGCAAAACTCATGTCAAGAGTATGTCAGGTGACGGGCAAAGGCCCTATGGTCGGAAACTCAGTTTCCCACGCCAACAACAGAACCAAGCGCCGCTTTCTGCCAAATCTGCATTCCCATCGTTTCTGGGTTGAAGGCGAAAAGCGCTTTATTTCACTGCGCGTCTCTTCAAAGGGGATGCGCATCATCGACAAACGCGGCATTGACGTCGTGCTGTCTGAACTCCGCGCCCGCGGCGAAAAGATCAGGGGTTAATCATGGCCAAAAGTGCACGTGAAAAGATTAAATTGGTGTCCACTGCCGGTACCGGCCATTTCTACACCACTGACAAAAACAAACGCACCATGCCTGAGAAGATGGAGATGAGTAAGTTTGATCCCGTCGTTCGCAAGCACGTTCCTTACAAGGAAGCCAAGATCAAGTAAGCACTGCTTACATTGATCCAATAAAAAACCCGCTACGGCGGGTTTTTTTATTATTTCATCCTACTAATAACCATCAAATGCAACACACCTTAACACGCTACTCTTCCAAATAGGCTCGAACCAACCTCCACTGCTTATCCTTCAACTCGAACACCAATTGATCAACCCGGAAAGATTCCTTGGTCATGAAGTGATCTTGTATGATTGCTGTCGTCTCATGGACAATCTCCTTTGTTGTGCGCGTAACGACAACATCACCTTCAAAAAAGATAACTGGCTGCTCCAGTATTTTATTAAACACCACCTCAAATTGTTCCTTACCGTATTGCACTGAGGGCTGACTGTCATCAACACCCGAAACTTCCAATGGAAACTGCGTCATCTCGTTCAGCTTCTGATTGTTCTGCGCCAATACTGCCTCTCTAAACTCAGACCAAAATTGCTGTGATGTAAGCTCACGCTTTTGTACTGAGCAACCAACAGACAAGAGCATGCTGAGGCAAACAACAACAAAGCCCACGATTAATGCTTTTATCATGGATTAGGCCACCTATACCCCTTTAATGCCCAGGAGGTTTTAGAATAGCGTGAGATTTTTACTTGATCCCCCTGATTTCCTCCCAAGACATGAAAATGAGTTATAGCTTCCTGAATCAAGAAACCCACATGATTACCTGAAACAGTTAAATTCGAATTGATCGCTTTTTTATTGTATATGACAACTATCGCTCCGCTCTTAGCACTTGAGCTTTCACCCCACTTAAGCCAGCTAATAGCAGAGGCAGAATCTGTCCCCTTAATACCCGCCTGCTTTAAACACCAATTCACAAAGGATGAGCACCATGCCGTTTCGTCGTTACTAGCCTTGAGCGTGGTCGTCGCATGGTACGCAACAATGCGGGGATTGTGCAGAATGCCTTTTATCTCTTTTTGATTGACCTCATCCCTGGCGTATCTCATCCATGGAATTGAAGCAGTCACGATAACTGGATTGCTCGGAGTGGGTACCAGCCTCACTTCATCTTTGAGCATAGCCCAAGTCTTAGGTCCCACAATACCGTCTATTCCCAGGTTGTGAATCGCCTGAAACCTCTTCACAAACCTATCTGTATTCTTCCCAAATACACCATCTTCTTTAATTTTAGGAATTAACTGTAGTTTTTTATTCAATAGCATCTGGAGCTGCGCTACTTCAACGCCCCTATCACCGACACGTAAAATTCTCACCATTTTGCCACCCCGCATAAAATGCTAAAAATCACACTCCGTTCACGCTAAGCAACAACAATCAGCTACGGTACTCCGCATTAATCTTGACGTAGTCATAGGAAAAATCAGTTGTCCAGATCTGCGCCTCAGCACCACCACGGGCCAGCTCTACACAAATAGTGATCTCAGCCTCTTTCATCACCCTCTGCCCTGCCTCTTCGGTGTAGACAGGATCGCGGCCACCGCCACGTACGATACAGACCTCGCCCAGGTAGATGTCAATCTTCTCCACATCCAACCCCTCAACACCCGCACGGCCGACGGCGGCGAGGATGCGACCCCAGTTGGGGTCGGAGGCGAAGAAGGCGGTCTTGACCAGCGGTGAGTGGGCGATGGTATAGGCAACCTGGCGGCACTCGGCCTCGTTGATGCCGCCACGCACGTCGACGGTGATGTATTTGGTAGCACCTTCACCATCACGAATGATCGCTTGTGCCAGCACCTGACACACCTCAATCACCGCCGCCGCAAATTCGGTATAGCCAACATCACTTGCAGAGTTAAAGCTGACACCTGCCTTGTTGGTGGCGACCAGCACACAGGCGTCGTTGGTGGAGGTATCACCATCGACGGTGATGCAGTTGAAAGAGAGGTTGGCTGCCTGTGTCATCAGCTGCAGCAGCAGCGCTTGATCAACACCAGCATCGGTGGCGACATAGCCAAGCATGGTGGCCATGTTGGGGCAGATCATGCCCGATCCTTTAGAGATGCCGTTGATGGTGATGGTTTTGCCTTGCACCACAATCTGGCGTGTTGCCCCTTTTGGCACGGTGTCGGTAGTCATGATGCTGCGGGCAGCATCGGCCCAGCCATCAGCGGTCAGCGACTCTTTTGCCTGCGGCAGCACTGCTTCGATCTTGGCGACGGGTAACAGCTCGCCAATCACACCAGTGGAGAAAGGCAGCACCTCTTCGGCCTTGCAGCCCATAACGGCAGCAACGGCAGCACAGCTCGCCTCAGCGGCGCGCATACCTGGCTCGCCGGTTCCCGCATTAGCGTTACCGCTGTTGATCAGCAGATAACGTGGTGCGGTTGCAGCGCCGTGACGTTTGGCGACAATAACAGGGGCTGCACAGAAGGCGTTGAGTGTATAAACAGCTGCAACACTCGATCCTGCAGCGATCTCCATCACTGCCACATCCTTGCGACCCTGGCGTTTAATCCCCGCCGCCGCACCGCCCCAACGTATGCCCGCCACTGCGGACATTAAAGGTAACTCTACGCTTCCAACTGCCATGATTAACTCAACTTACCGTGACACTGTTTATATTTTTTGCCTGAACCACATGGGCAAGGATCATTACGCCCCACCTTGGTGCCATCACGCACAAATGGTGCATGCTGCTCACCTTCTGATGTCTCACTTTCAGTCGCCGAAGCATCCGGATGTCGATACTGCATCTCACCCTGGGCGCGGCGCTGTTCTTCTATCGCCTCAACATCCGCCTCCCCTTGCACCTGCACCCTTGAGATAATGCCAATCACTTCATGTTTGATGCGATCAAGCAGCGCGGAGAACATCTCAAATGCCTCACGTTTATACTCCTGCTTGGGGTTTTTCTGCGCATAACCCCGCAGATGAATGCCCTGACGCAGATGATCCATCGCTGAGAGATGGTCCTTCCATTGCGTATCCAGGACCTGCAACATGACGGCCTTCTCAAAATGGCGCAACACCGAAGCACCGGCCATCGACTCTTTGGCCGCGTAGCTGGCA
This sequence comes from Tenderia sp. (SeqCode), assembly GCA_031416075.1. GTDB lineage: Bacteria > Pseudomonadota > Gammaproteobacteria > Tenderiales > Tenderiaceae > JAKFXL01. The sequence continues at coordinate 18,191 of JANOSY010000074.1, forward strand.
TCGAGCTCAGCCGGAATGCGCTGGCGCAAGCTCTCTTCATGCAGGCTGTCATCACTATCAAGCCACTGCTGCACCGGCAGCTTGTCGCCAAACTCACGCAGCAGTGCTTCCTCAAGCCCCGCCACGTCCCACTGCTCTTCAAGGCTGTTAGGCGGAATGAAAGTACCCACCACACCACTCACTACATCAGCCCGGATGTTCGCAATGGTGTCAGAGATGTCATCCCGTGCCATCAGCTCATTGCGCTGTTCGTAGATTACCTTGCGTTGATCATTGGCGACATCGTCATATTCAAGCAGCTGTTTGCGAATATCAAAATTGTGCCCTTCAACCTTGCGCTGGGCATTTTCAATCGCCTTGCTGACCCAGGGGTGCTCAATCGCCTCACCCTCTTCCATGCCCAACTTTTGCATCAATCCGGCAACACGGTCTGAGGCAAAAATACGCATCAGACTATCCTCAAGCGAGAGGTAAAAACGGGTTGAACCAGGATCACCTTGACGCCCTGAACGGCCACGCAACTGGTTATCAACACGACGGGACTCGTGTCGCTCAGTCCCGATAATGTGCAACCCGCCTTCGCTCAACACCTGATCATGGCGCTGCTGCCACTCACTGCGAACCCGCTGCACGGCCACCTCATCGGCGGGGTCCACACTCTCCAGCATCGCGTCAAGACTACCACCCAACACAATATCGGTACCACGCCCCGCCATGTTGGTGGCAATAGTCACGCTCTTGGAACGGCCCGCCTGCGCAACGATATCCGCCTCACGCTCATGCTGCTTGGCATTCAGCACTTCATGTTTGATGCCTGATTTTTTCAGCAACGCTGAAAGAGTCTCTGAGACTTCGATAGAGGTTGTGCCCACCAGCACCGGCTGACCACGCTCATTACACCCCTTGATATCTTCAAGGATGGCGTTAAATTTATCCTGTTGATTAAGATAGACAAGGTCGCCCATATCCTTACGAACGGTTGGTTTGTTGGTTGGAATAACCATTACCTCCAGCCCGTAGATCTCTTGAAATTCATAGGCCTCGGTATCCGCAGTACCAGTCATGCCAGACAACTTATTGTAGAGACGGAAATAGTTCTGAAAGGTAATAGAAGCCAGTGTCTGATTTTCGTTCTGAATCTCAACCCCTTCCTTGGCTTCGATAGCCTGGTGCAGGCCATCAGACCAGCGCCGCCCTGGCATGGTGCGACCGGTAAATTCATCCACAATCACAATGGTGCCATTCTGAACGATGTAATCAATATCATTATGAAACAGGGCATGAGCCCTCAAGGCGGCGTTAACATGATGCATAAGACTGATGTTTGCGGCGTCGTAGAGGCTATCCCCCTCCTGTAACAACCCCATCTCAACCAGCATATCTTCAACGTTCTGGTGGCCACTCTCACTCAAAAACACCTGTTTGGACTTTTCGTCAACGTTGTAATCCCCAGGACCATCCTCATCTTCCTGCCGTATCAGGCGCGGAATCAGGATATTCATCCGGGCATAAACATCAGAGTTATTGTCTGTCGGCCCGGAGATAATCAGCGGCGTACGGGCCTCATCGATCAGAATCGAGTCAACCTCATCGATAATCGCAAAATTGAGTTCGCGCTGCGCTTTATCATCAAGCCGAAACGCCATGTTGTCGCGCAGATAATCAAAACCAAACTCATTGTTGGTCCCGTAGGTGATATCGCAAGCATACGCGGCACGTTTCGCCGACGTGTCCTGGCCAGACAGCACCACGCCCACCGTCAAGCCCAAGTATTCATGCAGGCGCGCCATCCACGTCGCATCACGTTGCGCCAGATAGTCATTCACCGTAACAACGTGCACACCTTTACCGGAGAGTGCGTTCAGATACGCTGCCAACGTCGCCACCAGTGTTTTTCCCTCACCAGTGCGCATTTCAGCAATCTTTCCGTCATGCATGACCATGGCGCCGATCATCTGCACATCATAATGGCGCATCCCCAGAACCCGCTTACCGGCCTCACGCACCACCGCAAACGCCTCCGGCAGCAAGCTATCAAGCGTCGTACCAGCAGCAATCCTCTGCTGAAACTCCGCGGTCTTGGCCTTAAGCTGCTCATCGGTCAGCGCCGCCATGGACTCTTCCAGAGCATTGATCTGCGCGACAACTTTTCGCATCCGTTTTAGCTGCCGATCATTGCGACTGCCAAATACTTTACTGAATATATTGGTAACCATGAGGCCCTAGACTTTATTGGAATAATCACGTGCTTTGCACATACGAGGCAGTGATCATAAAACAAACGAGAGAATTAGAAAACTAAAGATGGATTGGCTGATCAGCCAATCCAGTTACTCAGGGGGCAGCAGCACGCACATATTTAATCGGATTGACAACACGACCATCACGGTGAACCTCAAGATGGAGGTGTGGACCCGTGGAGCGACCACTCGTACCCATCAACGCCAATACCTGCCCCTTTTTAACGGTATCGCCAATCTGTACCAGGTTTTTCTGATTATGACCGTAACGGGTCACATAACCGTTGCCGTGGCTAACCTCCACCAGATTACCGTAACCTGGGTGGTCACCTGACTGGGTAACAACCCCACTGGCAATAGCCAGAATGTTAGAACCCAGCTTGCCCGCAATATCAATACCGTCATGATGGGCACGGCGACCGGTAAAGGGGTCAGAACGGGCACCAAAGTACGATGAAAGCCAACCCTTTTCCACCGGAAAACCGTCAGGATGGACCTGACTCTGGAGATTACGGGTCATCAACAGCGACTCAAGCACACCCAGTTTCTGCTCACGGTCATCCAGATCGCGGCTCAAATTATCAAACGAGGCCAGAAGATCACCCGCCACACTATCAGCAATCAACAGCGATGAGTCGTTGGGGCCGCCCAATGCTGGGGCGCTCTCGAAGTTAAACTCACCTTTGTCGAGGCTGGCCATGTCAGTTAACCGCTCCCCCAGGGCATCCAGCCTGACCACCCGCGACTGTAACTCAGCCACCCGCTTGGTCAGTGCATTGATATTTTCCTGTGCTCCCTGACGGGCCACCTCAAGCTCTTCGCGCTGAGCACCAAGCTCCACCTTCAAATCGGACGTCAGTGTCTTTTTCTGTGCATCGACATCCGATACGCCTATATTGTAACCAACCACCAGCGCTGTGCCAGGCACCACCAGCCCAACCGCCAGTAACGTCCATGCCACAACACGGCTGCTGATACGGCGCACCGTTCCTTTTGAATCATTTGGTAGTAAAATTAAACTCATGGGTACCAGTCTACAATTAAATCCATCCAAAAACACCTTAGTACCTTTTAGCTAAAGGAAGCAGGCATTGAAAGCCCCAAAATCCCTAAAACAGATACTTGGCTCAAAAAATCCCGGAATGCAGGAGCTATTACAACAAACTCAAAAGCTTAGACAGCTGAATGCTCAACTTGCATACCTGCTGCCCCTGCCATTATCACTGCATTGCACTGCTGCCGGCATATCCAACCAGACATTAACGCTGCTGGTGGAGTCCGCGGCCTGGGCCACCCGGCTCCGCCTTCAGACCCCCAGCATCTTAAAAGGTTTACACCATTTTCAAATTCAGGCGATCACGGTCAAGATTCAACCCCCACAGACAGCCCCTGAAGCGGCCACACGGGCACGCCCAAAGATGTCGGAAGGCACATCTAACCTACTGAATAATCTGGCAGACGTGACCAACGATCCAAAATTGAAGCTGGCACTGTTGCGCCTTGCAAAAAACAGCTCAAAGCAGGATTGAAAGTGATTTAGTTACACAGCGTACCAAAAAACCATCAAACAGACTGACTAACCAACGGCCATCGGCTGCATAAATGATATCGGTGCCAGCTCATCTTTCTCAAACGTCACCAGCTCCCATGCGGCCTCATCCTCCACCAACGCACGCAACAGCTGGTTGTTCAAGGAGTGTCCGGACTTATGACCACTAAAGGCACCGATGAGGCTGCGGCCCAATAGGTACAGGTCGCCAATGGCATCCAGCACCTTATGTTTTACAAACTCATCTTCATAACGCAGACCATCATCATTAAGTACACGATAATCGTCCACCACAACCGCATTTTCCATGCTGCCACCTAATGCCAGATTTTTTGCCCGCAGGGCTTCTATGTCTTTCATAAAGCCAAACGTCCGGGCGCGGCTTATCTCTTTAACAAAGGAGGTGGTTGAAAAATCGATCGTTGCCTCTTTGGCACGGTCTTTAAAGGCGGGGTGATCAAAATCGATGGAAAATGAGACTTTAAAACCTTCAAACGGGTCAAAACGAGCCCATTTGTCGCCATCGTTCACAACAATTGCCTGCTTGATACGTATAAACTGCTTCGGGGCATCCTGCTCATGAATCCCTGCTGACTGCAACAGAAAGACAAAGGGGCCGGCACTGCCGTCCATAATGGGCACTTCAGCTGCGCTCAGTTCTATATAAGCGTTATCAATGCCAAGGCCGGCCATCGCCGACAAGAGGTGTTCAACTGTGGAGATACGTACGTCGCCTTTCATCAAGGTTGTGGAGAGACGGGTATCACCGACATTTTCTGCGCGGGCCTGAATTTCTACAACAGGGTCCAGATCGACACGTCGAAAAATAATACCGGCATCAATGGCGGCTGGACGCAGGGTCAGATAGATCTTTTCCCCGGTGTGCAAACCAACGCCTGTCGCCCGGATGACATTTTTCAGCGTACGTTGTTTAATCATTTTAGCGACCCGTTCCAGTTACCACAGTCTGTCCGAAAGAAAACGGCCGGAGACACTCACGCCTCCGGCAATAACTGACATAGGATAACATGTTTAGCAGTGATCCGCGCAGGTGCCTTCCTCGGGCAAAGGGGCACCAGCGCGCTGAAAACAGCCGCGGATCAGTCGGCCTGGCGACGCAGGAACGCGGGAATGTCCAGGTAATCAAGGCTGGTATCTTCCGCTGTCGCCACCTTGGTTGCGGCTACCGATTGGGCGCGCATGACCGCTGGGCGCTCGTAATCTTCGTAACGTGGCTCACCGGTACTAACCTTACGCTCCTCACGAACGCTCTGGTAGACAAGCTTGACCGGTTTTTCAGCCTCAACAGCCTTACCCTGTCCAAGACCTGTTGCCACAACAGTAACACGCAGCTCATCAACCATGTTTTCGTCAATGGTGGTCCCTACAACCACGGTGGCATCTTCAGAGGCAAACTCCTTGACGATGTTACCCACCTCCTCAAACTCTCCGATTGAGAGGTCAAAGCCGGCGGTCACATTGACCAATATCCCTCTGGCCCCAGCCAGATCGATATCTTCCAGCAGCGGGCTGGCGATGGCACTCTCCGCCGCTATGCGGGCACGATCCTCGCCAGAGGCCTTGCCAGATCCCATCATCGCCATGCCCATTTCAGACATCACGGTACGTACGTCTGCAAAATCGACGTTAATCAGCCCAGGACGGGTGATCAGTTCAGCAATCCCTTGCACTGCCCCTAACAGCACGTCGTTAGCGGAGGCAAACGCCCGCAACAGCGTGACATCCTTGCCCAGTACGTAGAGCAGCTTCTCGTTAGGGATGGTGATCAGTGAGTCCACATACTGCGCCAGCTCTTTAATGCCCGCGTCAGCCACGGCGTTACGTTTTTTACCTTCAAACGGGAAGGGGCGTGTCACCACGGCCACGGTCAGAATCCCCATCTCTTTGGCGATCTGGGCAACGATTGGCGCAGCCCCGGTACCGGTACCACCGCCCATGCCGGCGGTGATGAACAGCATGTCACTGCCTTCGATCAGATCCATGATGCGCTCACGATCTTCCAGTGCCGATTTACGTCCGATTTCAGGATTGGCACCTGCGCCCAACCCTTTTGTTACACCCGCACCCAACTGCAGCACGGTCTTGGCGGTTGATTTTTTCAGCGCCTGTGCGTCGGTATTTGCAGCAATAAAATCGACCCCCTCAATCTCGGCGGCCACCATGTGCTCAACCGCATTACCACCGCCGCCACCAACACCAATCACTTTGATTACTGCGTTTTGTGAGTAAGTATCCATTAGTTCAAACATAATTCAATTCTCCTATGCCAACGTGCCCAAAAGTTTTCCAACAGTCCAACTATCTAAAAATTACCCTTAAACCAAACCTTCATTCGCTCCCATACACCCTTACTGCCCGACCCCGTCACCAGCTCTCCACCGCGGTCAAAGCGATGTTGGCTGCCAAACAGCAGCAACCCAACACCCGTCGCATAAATAGGGTTCCGCACCACGTCTGCCAAGCCAACCACATGCTGGGGAACACCTAACCGCACCGGCATATGAAATATCTCTTCTGCCAGTTCGATAACACCTTCCATCTTGGAGCTACCGCCGGTCAGTACTACCCCAGCTGCAATCAGGTCTTCAAAGCCACTGCGCCGCAGCTCGGCCTGAATCAGGGTCAACAGCTCGTCATACCGTGGTTCCACCACTTCTGCCAAGGTCTGTCGCGCCAACCGCCGGGAGGGGCGATCACCCACCCCAGGTACCTCGATGGTCTCTTCCGGGCTGGCCAGCTGTGTCAGGGCGCAGGCGTATTTGATCTTGATCTCTTCTGCAAACTGGGTCGGCGTCCGCAATGCCACTGCAATGTCATTGGTTACCTGATCACCGGCAATCGGGATCACAGCGGTGTGGCGAATCGCCCCTTCAGTGAAGATGGCAATGTCGGTGGTGCCGCCACCAATATCCACCAGACAGACTCCCAGCTCCTTTTCATCATCGGAGAGCACCGCATAACTGGAGGCCAGCTGCTCCAGAATGATGTCATCCACCTCCAGACCACAGCGACGCACACACTTGATGATGTTCTGTGCGGCACTCACAGCGCCAGTCACCATGTGTACCTTGGCCTCAAGGCGGACGCCTGACATACCAATCGGCTCACGAATCCCCTCTTGTTTGTCGATGATGAACTCCTGCGGCAGGATATGGAGGATCTTCTGATCCGCAGGAATCGCCACCGCCCGTGCCGCATCAATCACCCGATCCACATCACTGGCGGTCACTTCGCTCTCGCGTATGGCAACAATACCGTGTGAATTGAGGCTGCGAATATGGCTGCCCGCTATCCCGGCATAGACCGAGTGAATCTGGCAACCTGCCATCAGCTCCGCCTCTTCCACAGCGCGTTGGATGGACTGAACGGTGGACTCGATATTCACCACCACACCTTTTTTCAAACCACGAGAAGGGTGCGAGCCGATACCGATAATTTCCAGCGCCCCGTCGGACGATACCTCGGCAACAATAGCGATCACCTTGGAGGTACCAATATCCAATCCAACTATCAGATTCTTATCAATCTTTTTTGACATCCGAACCCATACTCCAAAAAATTAAAACCGCGCTTACGCTTGTGGCTTTTGCCACTGAATTGCAAAACCGTTGGGATAACGCATATCTACCTGCTGCAACGCCGCTGGCTCCCCCTCTATCTGTGGGTAGAACTGTACAAAGCGCTCCAGCCGCTGCTGCACTACTTCACGTCCCAGCAACACCACCTCACCGCTGTTTAGCTCCAACGTCCAGGCACGACGTGGCGACAAGACCAGACGTTTCATCTCCAGCTGCGCTGGCTGCAATATTTCTCTAAATACCTTAAACACTTCAGCTACCTGAACCACAGTGCTGTCAGGCCCCTGCAGCTCTACCAATCCTGCAGGGATAGTGGCCACCGCCGGTGTAAAAAGCTCACCTTGTTCACTCACCAGCGAATGGTTGTGCCAACGTGCCAGTGCCGTCTGTTCCCGCACCTCCACGTGTAAGGCATCTGGCCAAACCCGTTGTACCGATACACTGCTGACCCACGGTAACGACTCAACCGCGTCAGTCACCGCATCCACATTCACATTGAAAAACCCACCTTTAGCTACGGGTTTCATCACCTGATAGAGTTCATCACGGGTGACGTGCACAAACGGTGCTTCAACTTGCAGCTGCTTCATGGGCAGAGTGGTCGGCTTCATCAGTGTCAACCAGCCCGCCGCCACACCGGCCAATACCGCCAAGGCCAGAAGATTCATGCCCAGCCGTTGCCAATTCATCTGCAGCAGAGCAGACCCCGACCAGCGCGACCCGCTCTGCGGGACGTTGCGCTGATTGCTCTTTTTCTTCTTCTGCTGCCAAGGCAACTGCATCAGTGGCGTGCCTCGAAGCTGGTTTCCAATACCTGCCAGACCAACGCTTCAAAGCTGACCCCAGCAGCCTTGGCCGCCATTGGTACCAGACTATGATCCGTCATACCGGGCACGGTATTGACCTCAAGCAACCAGAAATTACCGGCCTGATCCTCCATCACATCCACCCGTCCCCAACCGCTGGTGCCTGCCAACTTAAAGGCGTCCACTGCCAATTTCTGTAGACGTGCCTCGGCGGCAGGCTCTAACCCACAGGGACAGTGGTAGTGAGTATCGTTGGATTTATACTTGGCTTCGTAATCATAAAAATCGTGCGGCGTCTCCAGACGGATCGCGGGCAGCGCCACACCATTAAGTATCGCAACGGTGTATTCACGCCCAGTCACCCAGCGCTCCACCAGCACCACATCATCACAACCGGCGGCCTGTTGCACCGCATATGCAAGCTGTGCAGCATCGGTCACCTTGCTCATGCCAATACTGGAACCTTCATGGGCTGGCTTGACCATCAACGGCAGTCCAAGTTCCCGCACCACCGCATTAAAATCACTGTTTTCAGCCACGTGTAAAAACTTTGGCGTTGGCAATCCGGCGCCATGCCACAACTGTTTGCAACGCAACTTATCCATGCCGAGCGCAGAGCCAAGCACACCACTACCGGTATAGGGCATGCCAATGGTTTGCAACGCGCCCTGCAACTGACCATCTTCACCACCACGGCCATGCAGGACGATAAAGACACGGTCAAAACCGCCTTGCTGCAATTGGTGCAAACTTTCGCCACCAACAAAATCGATACCGTGGGCATCTACGCCTTGTGACTGCAATGCGGCCAGCACCGCCGCACCACTGCGGAGTGATACCTCACGCTCCGCTGCCGTGCCACCCATCAGCACCGCAACCTTGCCAAACTCTTTTGCACTTGTGACCTTTGTCGTCTGGCCAGCCATGATTAACGCTTCTCTCCCACAATATGCACTTCAGGTATCAAGCTGACACCATGCTGCTGCGCTACGGTTGTTATTACCAGTGCGATCAGCGCCTCAATCTCCGCCGCCGTGGCGTTGCCACTGTTGATGATGAAGTTGGCATGTTTTTCAGAGACACAGGCACCACCGATACACCGCCCCTTCAAACCAGACGCCTCGATCAAGCGGCCAGAAAAATCACCTGGCGGATTACGAAATACCGAACCACAACTGGGCTGGCCAATCGGCTGGCTGGCGTTACGCCGATCCAGCAGCTCTTTAATACGTGCCGTCGCCGCCATCGCATCGCCTGATTTCAATTTCAGATGTGCGGCCACAAACCACTCGTTGGCAGGACCAGATACATGGCGATAGCTCACTTCATATTCATTGGGCTGGCGCAGATGGCGGCGACCCTGACGATCGATGCTCTCCACCGCAACCACATGGGACCAGGTCTCATCGCCAAAGGCACCGGCATTCATCGCCAGTGCGCCACCCATGGTGCCGGGGATGCCCGCCAGAAACTCCGCGCCCACCAGCCCCTGACGTGCAGCAAAACGTGCCGCCTTGGCGCAGGAGACACCGGCCTCGATACGCACCACGCCAGCGTCAATCAATGACATCTCATTCAACAGCCCCGCCGTCATAATCACCGTGCCGCACACACCACCATCACGCACCAGCAGATTGCTGCCCAGACCGACCCACAAGAGCGGCTCAGACGCATCAACTGCCGTCTCCAGAAACTGCGCCAGATCATCAAGGTCGGCCGGTTCGTAATAACGCTCGGCCGCTCCACCAACACGCCAGCTGGTATGGCGCGCCATTGGCTCATTCAACTTCAACCGGCCGCGCAGTGTGGACTGTTGCGCCGTCATCATTGCTCACCTGCCTGCAACTGCTGTGGCAGCTCAGCAGCGGCGACGCCAATACTGCCCGCACCCAGCGTTAGCACGATGTCGCCATCCTGGATCACACCCTTCAGCGCCTCACTCAGACCGGCTGGGGAATCGATAAAGACGGGATCAACCTGACCACGGGCACGAATCGCACGTGCCAGACTGCGGCCATCGGATCCTGCAATCACCGCTTCACCGGCACCGTAAACTTCCAGCAACACCAGTGCATCCACCGTCGACAGCACCATGGCAAAATCATCAAACAGATCGCGGGTGCGACTATAACGGTGCGGCTGAAAGGCCACGACCAGACGACGTTCGGGCCAGCCAGCTCTGATCGCTGCCACCACGGCGGCTATTTCACGCGGGTGGTGGCCGTAATCATCAACCAACATCACTTTGCCTTTGGCCGTGTCAATCTCACCATTCATCTGGAAGCGTCGACCAATGCCTTCAAAACCCGACAAGGCGCGAGCGATAGCGGCATCATCCACACCCAACTCATGGGCGATAGCGATGGCGGCTAGGGAATTCAGGACGTTGTGACGACCGCCCATATTAAGCAGCACATCGATGTCCACATGTCCGGCACGACAGACTGTGAAGCGGGTGGTATTAGCACTCTGGCTGACATTGATGGCGCGCAGATCGGCATCCTCACCAAAACCGTAGGTGACCATCGGCCGTGTGCACTCCGCCATCACTTCACGTACACCTGAATCTTCGAGACACATCACCGCCAGACCATAAAAAGGCAGGTGGTGCAAAAATTCAATAAAGGTCTGACGCAGTTTGTTGTAGTCACCACCATAGGTCGCCATGTGGTCTACATCGACATTGGTGACCACCGCAATCATCGGCTGTAGATAGAGAAACGAGGCGTCGCTCTCGTCGGCCTCGGCCACCAGATATTTGCCGCTGCCGAGACGGGCGTTGGTGCCAGCGCTATTGAGCTTGCCGCCGATGACAAAGGTAGGATCCAACCCGCCTTCGGCAAGGATGCTGGCTACCAGACTGGTAGTTGTGGTCTTGCCATGGGTACCGGCAATGGCGATGCCGTAACGGAAACGCATCAGCTCGGCCAACATCTCGGCCCGGGGCACAATCGGAATCCGCCGTTCATGCGCCAGCGCCACTTCAGGATTGCTATGGTCCACTGCGGATGAGATCACCAGCGCATCACACCCTTCGATATTGGCAGCGTCATGCCCCTTGAACACGCTAATACCCAGGCCTACCAACCGTTTGGTCATGGCGTTCTGACCCAGATCAGAACCACTCACCACATAACCCAGGTTGTGCAGCACCTCAGCAATACCGCCCATACCGGCACCACCGATACCCACAAAGTGCAGACGTTTGATGCGACGCATCGAACCGGCATTAGCCATAAGCGGCCTCCTCACAGATATCTGCCACCTGCCGCGCCGCATCCACCATCGCCTTGGCGCGCGCCTTGTTGGCCATGGCGCGCAGCTCGGTACGCCCCGTCTGGCAATCACGACTAAAACGCAGCACTGTTTCGCTAAGACGCTGGGCGTCCAGTTCAAATTGCGGCAGCAACAGTGCCGCGCCACTATCTACCAGATAGTGGGCGTTGGCGGTCTGGTGATCGTCCACCGCATACGGGAACGGCACCAGCAGCGAGGCGACACCAGCAGCGGCCAGTTCAGAGACGGTTAACGCCCCGGCACGGCAGAGCACCAGATCGGCCCAGCCATAGGCCTCGGCCATGTCGTCAATAAACGCATCCACCCGACCACTCACCTGACTGTTCTTGTAATGTAAGCGGGCATCATCAAGGTTGCGACCACCTGTCTGGTGCCACACCTCGGGACGTTCTGATTCAGCCAGCTGACTATTGAGCAGGGCCAGCGCCGCTGGCACCGTCTCATTCAACGCCTTGGCACCCAGACTGCCGCCCACCACCAACAGGCGCAACGGCCCTTCGCGGCCAGCCATGCGCTCATCCGGCATGGGTAGCGCAGCGATGCTGGCACGCACCGGGTTACCGATGGCCAGTGCATTACGATTGTTGGCAAAGGTACCGGGAAAGGCCTCAATCACCCGCCCGGCAACCCGCGCCAGCAATTTATTGGTCAACCCGGCTACCGCGTTCTGCTCATGAATCACCAGCGGTTTATGCAGCAACCAGGTCATCAGACCACCCGGGCCAGCTACAAAACCACCCATCCCCAGTACTGCCATGGGACGCCGACGCATAATCACCTCCAACGACTGGAACAGCGCCTTGCTCAACCGCAACGGCGCCAACAACCAACCCAACAGACCTTTACCGCGCAATCCGGAAATAGAGATCCACTCGATCTCAATGCCCGCCTTGGGCACCAGCTCCGCCTCCAGGCCGTGGCGAGTGCCGAGCCAGAAGACCTCAATGCCACGGGCACGCAACTCATCGGCCACTGCCAACGCCGGGAAGACATGTCCCCCGGTGCCACCCGCCATAATCATCACCACTGCCGTCATGTGCGCACCCGCAGTTTTAACTCATCGCGACGCGGTGCCGGCTTATGGTCATGTTTGGCCGGTTGACGGCTACTCAGCCGCACCTCATGGTCGATACGCAACAGCAGCGCTGCGGCCATGCAGGTGACAATAATACTGCTGCCACCATAACTCATCAGTGGCAAGGTCAACCCCTTGGTGGGCAGCACCCCCATGTTGACGCCGATGTTGATAAACGCCTGCAACCCCAACCACAATCCCAAGCCATAGGCTACATAACCACTAAAATGGGCGCCCAGCTTTTCAGCGCGGCTGCCAATCACAAAGGCGCGCACCACCAGCGTGACAAACAGGCCGATCACTACCACCGACCCCAGCAGACCAAACTCCTCCGCCATCACCGAGAAAAGAAAGTCGGTATGGGCCTCGGGCAGATAGAAGAGCTTCTGCACGCCACTGCCCAGCCCCACACCCCAGATCTCACCACGGCCAATGGCTATCAGCGCTTGTGTGAGCTGAAAACCACTGGCCCACGGGTCGGCCCAGGGATCAAGAAAGGTGGTCAAACGCTGCATACGGTAAGGAGAGGTGATGGCCAGTGCCGCCATCGCCGAGGCCACTGCCGCAATCAACACCCCAAACTGCCAGAGCCTGACACCGCCAATAAACAGCATGCCCATGGCGGTCATTAGCATCACCGAGGTGGCACCAAAGTCAGGTTCCAGCAGCAATAGCACCGCCACCACAGCCAAGACACCCATGGGTTTTAGAAATCCTCTTACAGTATTGCGTATCTCATCACCGCGACGTACCAGATAACCGGCCATATAGACCACCACAAACAGCTTAATCAATTCAGAGACCTGGAGATTAAAGATGCCAAGGTTGAGCCAGCGCGCCGCGCCATTGACCTTGCGCCCCACCCCCGGGATCAGCACCATCACCAGCAGCACCATGCCGCAGATCAGCAGCATTGGCCCCAGCCGTTCCCAGACGACCAGCGGGATACGCAGCACAATCAGCGCCGCCACCAATCCAATCACCATAAACGCGGCCTGACGGATGGTGTAGTACCAAGGCTGGTTAAAGGTCCGCTCAGAGATATGCAGTGACGCCGAACTGACCATCACCAACCCGATGGCCAGCAGCAGGATTAACGCCGATACCAGCCAGAGATCCATCATCTTATTATTGGGCTGCAGCAGCAGTTTGCGCCCGCCCAACAGGGGTAACTTCGCCATCAGCGCCGCTGCAACGCTCATTGCAACGCCCTCACAACCGTCTCAACAAACTGCTCACCACGATCTTCGTAGCCACTAAACATATCGAAGCTGGCGCAGGCGGGGGCTAACAACACCGCATCACCGGGCTGGGCCAGCGCTCGCGCCTGGCTCACTGCATCCCCGAGGTTGGCAGCAAATACCGTTCTCACCACATCACCCAACGCTGTTTTGATCAGCGAGGCATCGCGGCCGATCAAAATAACCGCCCGACCTTTAGCCGCCATCGCGGGCCGCAGGGGCGAAAAATCCTGTCCCTTGCCTTCCCCCCCGGCAATCAACACAACCTTATTAGGCATACCTGTAATGGCCGCTACAGCAGCCCCCACATTGGTGGCTTTGGAGTCGTTGAACCAGGCCACGCCGCCCTCTTCCGCCACCCACTGACAGCGGTGGGCCAAGCCGGGAAACTGGCGTAACGTTTCACACATGGCCGCCATGGGCAGGCCTACCGCATCGCCCAGCGCCAAGGCTGCCAGTGCGTTGGCCACATTGTGCATACCGGCTACTTTCAGCTCACTGACAGGCATCAACAGCTCATCACCACGGGCCAGCCAACGTTTGCCCTGTACCTCACGCACACCAAAATCGAAACGGGTGGCCGGGGTCCCCAGGCCAAAACGGAGGCAGCGGCTATCGGGCTGACACCAGTGGTTCACCATGGGGTCATCCACATTGATCAACCAGACCTCAGCGCCCATAAAGATCCGGCGCTTGGCGTTGATATAGGCCTGCATATCACGGTACCGATCAAGATGGTCCTGACTGATGTTTAAGACCGTTGCTGCGGCCACCTTAAGGGACGAGGTTGTCTCCAGCTGAAAGCTGGATAGCTCCAGCACATAGAGGTCAGGTTCATGCTCACCCAGCAGCTCCAGCGCCGGGGTGCCAAGGTTGCCACCGGCCCGTACATTCAGTCCGGCAGTGCGCGCCATCTCGTAGACCAGCGTAGTGACGGTACTCTTGCCGTTGGAACCGGTAATCGCCACCACTGGCGCTTTCGCCTGCTGGGCAAACAGCTCAATATCACCGATGGCAGCCACGCCGTTGGCCACTGCCTCGGCAATGGCATGTTGCTCCAGCGCCACACCTGGGCTCACCACCAACAGTGCTGCCTGACTCAACATCGCGCCATCAAACTTGCCGAGATAGACCGGCACTTCGGGAAACTCCTGTTGCAAGATCTCCAATCCCGGCGGTTCGGCGCGACTATCCACCACCACCACATCAACGCCCTGCTGACGCAGATAACGGGCGCAGGCGAGCCCGGTCTTGCCAAGACCGACAACAACGGTTTTACCCTGCGCCGCTGCTACCCTGTTATCCATTGCTGCTGGTGTCATCGTCATCTCCGCCCTAACGCAGCTTCAGTGAAGCGAGGCCGATCAACACCAGAATAACGGTGATGATCCAGAAACGGACAATGACCCGTGGCTCGGGCCAACCCTTGAGTTCAAAATGGTGATGGATCGGTGCCATGCGGAAGATGCGTTTACCGGTGAGCTTGAAGGAGATCACCTGCAACATCACCGAGACCGTCTCCATCACAAACACACCGCCCATGATCAGCAGCACCAGCTCCTGGCGCACCACCACGGCGACGATGCCGAGCGCCGCACCCAGTGCCAGCGCACCGACATCCCCCATAAAGACCTGGGCCGGATAGGTGTTGAACCAGAGGAAGCCAAGACCGGCGCCAACAATAGTGGCGCAAAATATCGCCACCTCACCCACCCCTTCTATATAAGGTATGCCGAGATAGGCGGCAAACTGGACATGACCGGTGACGTAGGCAAAGATGCCCAGCGCCCCAGCCACCATCACCGTCGGCATAATCGCCAGACCATCCAGACCATCGGTGAGGTTGACGGCGTTGCTGGTGCCCACCACCACAAAGTAGGTGAGCACGATGTACATCGCACCAAGGCTGATCGCGGTGTGTTTGATAAAGGGGATCAGCAGCTCAGTCTCGGCTGGAATAGTCGCCGTGGTGTAGAGATAGACCGCCGCCGCCAGCCCAAACAGCGATTGCCAGAAGTACTTGGCCTTGGCAGAGATGCCACGTGAATCCCTGAGCACCATCTTTTTATAATCATCATAAAAACCGATACCACCAAACAGCAGCGTCACCAGCAGCACCACCCAGACATAACGGTTATGCAGATCACCCCACAACAGGGTGCTGATAGCGATGGAGACCAGGATCAACGCGCCGCCCATGGTGGGGGTACCGGCCTTGCTGAAATGGCTCTGCGGCCCCAACTCACGAATCTGCTGGCCAACCTTATAAAAGCTGAGCTTGCGGATCATCGCCGGACCCACCAGAAAACAGAGCAGCAGCGCCGTCAGCACCGCGATGATGGCGCGGAAGGTGATGTAGTTCACCACACGGAAGCCAGTGTGGTATTGCGACAGGTAGTCGGCGAGCCAGATCAGCATGGATGCCCCCCTTGCAGCTGCACCGCCTCAACCACTCGCTCCATAGCCGCGCTGCGTGACCCCTTCACCAGCACGGCGACATGACGATACTCATCCTGCATCAACAGGGCACTCAGCTCGGCAATCAGTTCACCCTGGGTCTCAAACCACAACGCTGCCGGGCCAAAACCCCGCACCGCTTCACGGCAGAGTGGCCCCGTCGCCAGCAGCCGTGTTACCCCTAGCTGCTGCGCCCGTGCGCCCACCTGATGGTGCAATGAAGAGGCCTGCTCACCCAGCTCGCCCATATCTCCCATCACTAACAGGGTTTGACCAGGAGACTGTACTAAAACATCCACCGCCGCATTCATCGACTGTGGGTTAGCGTTATAACTGTCATCAATCAGCAGCTGTCCAGCCAGCGCCACCTTCGGCTGCAGACGCCCCTTCACCGGGCGCATGGCGTTCAAACCACTCTGTACTGCGGTTAGCGTTGCACCCGCTGCCAACGCGGCCGCCGCGGCTGCCAGGGCATTCATTACATTGTGGCGTCCCGCCAGGGACATGGAGATCTCAACACTGCCACCGCTGGTCTGAATCACAAAATGGCTTCTGAAACAGCCTTGTTCCAGCGTCCACTGGACTCCACCATCGCCCAGCGCAACATCAGACCCCGGTGCCATGCCAAAGGTGAGGGTAGGACGCTCACCCACCAGCTCGCGCCAGTAGTCCGCATAGGTATCGTCGGTATTTATGACTGCGGTGCCAGACTCCTTCAACCCCATCCAGATCTCACCCTTGGCGCGGGCCACATGTTCGACCGTGCCACCAAAACCCTCAATATGGGCGGAACCGGCATTGGTGATCAGCGCCACATCAGGCTGCACCAAGGCACTCAGGTATTCGATTTCACCGGGATGGCTGGCACCCATCTCAATCACAGCGCAACCATGTTGTTGAGGATTCAACCGCAACAACATCAGCGGTACGCCGATATCATTGTTCAAGTTGCCATCCGTGGCCAGCACCGTTCCCGGGTGTGTTCCAGACTGCTCCATATTTGCAGTAAGGATTGAAGCCAGCATCTCTTTAACTGTAGTTTTTCCATTGCTACCTGTCACCCCCACCACGGTGGGCGTGAACCGGCGACGCCAATAGGCCCCCAGGCGACCCAGGGCCAGCCGGGTATCGGTGACCACCACCTGAGGCAGCGCATCATCGAGCGGATGGTCAACAATCGCCGCCACTGCACCACTGGCACGGGCCTGGGCTACAAATTGATGACCATCAAAGTTGGGGCCACGCAGCGCCACAAACAGATCGCCGGTTTTAATCTTGCGGGTATCGGTCGAGACAGCCGAAAACACCGCCTCCATATCCCCCACACCCTGTGCTGCATCACTGGTCGCCAGTGCGGCGACCAACTGCTGCAGATTCATCATTGTTGTCATGCGGCTGCCCTCAATACTGCCTCAACCTGCGCCCGATCACTGAAGGGGCGTCTGTTATCCCCCTCCAGCTGATACTCCTCGTGTCCTTTACCTGCAATCAGCACCACATCAGAACCACCTGCCTGTTTGATGGCATGACGGATGGCTGCATCACGGGCACGTATTACCACTGCATTTTGTGGCAATGCCATGCCCGCCAGGATTTCACTGATAATCTGTTGCCCATCTTCATAGCGGGGATTGTCGTCGGTCACCACCAGATGGTCGGCTAACCGTTCAGCAATCGCCCCCATCAATGGCCGTTTCCCCTGGTCACGGTCACCGCCGCAGCCAAACAGGCACCAGAGCTGGCCGTCACAATGTTCACGCAGTGTGAGCAGCACCTGCTCCAGGGCGTCCGGGGTGTGGGCATAATCAACCACCACCAGCGGCTGCCCGACGGCACCAAAACGCTCCATCCGCCCAGGCACTGTCTGCAACGTTTCGAGCCGTTTCAGCGCCGTTTCAAAAGACATGCCTGTGACCAGCAGCGTTGCCAACACCGCCAGCAGATTGCTGGCGTTAAAACGACCCAGCAGCGGGCTGGTGAATTGACCGATGCCCCAGGGGCTATCCACCGCCAGCTGCAAACCGTCGCGGCCAATGCTCAATAACCGGCCACGTACAGTGGGAACCTCGAAGTGGGTCTGCCCCAAGGTGTAGACCACCCCCGCCACTGCGGCAGGCAGCTGCGCCAACAGCTGCTGGCCAAACCGGTCATCACCGTTGATCACCCCATGACGCAGACCGGGCATGGCAAAGAGCCGCGCCTTGGCACGGCCATAACTCTCCATATCACCGTGGTAGTCGAGGTGGTCACGGCTCAGATTGGTGAATACCGCGACGTCAAAATGAATACCACTGACACGCCCCTGGTCGAGGCCGTGGGAAGAGACCTCCATCACCACCTGGCCGATCCCCCTGTCCACAAATCCACGCAACATGGCATGTAGACTCAGTGCATCGGGCGTGGTGTGGGTTGCCACATCAAGCTGACCCACCGGGCCGTTGCCCAGCGTGCCCACCACGGCGCTCGCTTTGGGCTGGCCATCCAGGGCTTGGGCGATGAAGTGGCTGCATGACGTTTTGCCGTTAGTACCGGTCACCCCCACCATCAACAGTGCGGCTGAGGGGTGGCCATAAAAACGCTCCGCCACCGCACCCGCCTTATGGGCCAGATCGACCACAGCAATAACCGGCACACCGCCGCCATCCACCGCCCCGACACTTTTATCAAACAGTACCGCCACCGCACCCGCCGCCACGGCGGCAGCCACAAAGGTGTGGCCCTGGGCGCGGCTGCCCGGCAAGGCCATAAACAGGTCGCCACGATTGACACAACGACTATCAAGACTCAATCCACTCACCTGCAGATCCGGCACGGAACCATCCACCAACCCCTGCAACAGAGTGCTCAGCGGCGCGACCATCACTGCGCCCCTCCGGCAGAAGTCCGCACCAGACGACCTGCGCCAGCCACCCCGTCCGGCAGCGCCGCCTGATGCACCTTCATGCTCTGCAGATCATCGGGGGCGACGTTCAGCAGCCGTAACGCACCGCTCATCACCCTGGCAAATACTGGCGCTGCAACACTGCCACCGTGGTACTCATTGCCCGTCGGTTCATGCACCACCACCACCATCGCCAGACGCGGTTTGGTAACCGGCGCAACACCGGCAAACAGCGCGCTGAAACGGTCATCGGCATAACCACCACTAATACTACGGTGAATGGTGCCGGTCTTGCCTGCCACGTGGTATCCATTCACCCGTGCACGTTTACCCGTTCCGGCATCGGCCACGACACTCTCCAGCATCGTGCGCACTTCACGCGCCACTGCGGCCGGCATCACCTGCTGCCCTACCGGGGCCTCATCCACTTTGACAAACGAAACGGGGCGTAACACCCCATCCGCCGCCAACACACCATACGCCCGCGCCAGCTGCAACGCCGTCACTGACATGCCATATCCATAGGAGTGGCTGGCCTGCTGAATCTGCTTCCAGCGCCAGTAATCACCAATCACACCACTCGCCTCACCGGGAAAACGGCTACCACTGGCCTCCCCAAAACCGACATTGCTGAAGGTTTTCCAGAGCTGCTCCGGGGTAATCTCAAAGGCAATTTTGGAGGCACCGATATTGCTCGACTTCTGCAAAACGGTAGAGATATCAATAGTGCCGTAGTTCACGGCATCACGAATTGTATTGCGCCCCACCCGCATATAGCCGGGGGCGGTATCAATAACGGTGTTTGGCGTAATTTTACCCGCCTCCAGCGCCGCCGCCACGGTGAACGACTTAATAGTGGAACCCGGCTCAAACAGATCGGTCACGGCACGATTGCGGTTATGGCTGGTATCGTAGCTGGCACGGTTATTGGGGTTAAAACTGGGTTGATTGACCATAGCCAGCACCTCACCAGTCTGGACATCCAGAATCACCGCTGAGGCCGACTTGGCACGATGGGTCTGTACCGCCGCCTTCAGTTCGCGGTAGGCCAGATACTGGATACGACGATCGATACTCAATACTAAGTCCTGGCCTGGCTGCGGCTCAGAGATACTCTCCACCGTCTCAACCACATTGCCCAGACTGTCACGCAGCACCCGTTTGGCACCCCGCGTGCCACGCAGCTGTTCATCAAAGGCCAGCTCAATACCCTCCTGTCCCTCGTCATCCACGCTGGTAAAACCAACCACATGGCCCGCCACTTCGGCCATCGGGTAGTAACGGCGATACTCACGCTGTAACGAGACACCCGCCAGGCCAAGACGCGCAACCCGCTCCGCCAACTCAGGTGCAACACGACGTTTTACATAGACAAATTCACGGTCAGAACGCAGACCAATCTTCTGGCTCAACTCCTCCGGCTTCATCTCCAGCGACTTGGCCAGGAGCGCCACATCACTACTGCCTGCACTGGCCAGAAAGAGCTTGGGATTGACCCACACCGAATCCACCGGCGTACTGATGGCCAGTGGTTCATTATTACGGTCAGTGATTACGCCGCGGTTTGCCGCCAGCTCCACTACCCGCAGATGACGCGCATCGCCTTGATTTTGCAAAAAATCCTGATTCACCCACTGCAGATAGACAGAACGCCATACTAAGCCCACCGCACCACAGACCAGCAGCCCCAGGATAAACCAGCGCCGCCAGGCCTCCGACCG
Source organism: Tenderia sp. (SeqCode) (assembly GCA_031416075.1). GTDB lineage: Bacteria > Pseudomonadota > Gammaproteobacteria > Tenderiales > Tenderiaceae > JAKFXL01. Next base: position 39,057 of record JANOSY010000074.1, read on the forward strand.
CACGGGAGTACTCATGGCCGCACCACCACAATCTGGTTTGTTTCAGGCACCAGCATACCCAGATGGCTCCGGGCAATCCCTTCGATACGGCCATTATCTGTCCAGGTGCTCTGCTCCAACTGCAATTGCCCCCACTCGATATCCATGGCATCACGCGCCTTGTTCAGCGCCTGTAGCTCAACAAATAGGGTGCGACTCTGATATTTGGTGTAGACCACCGCCAGCGCCGACACCATTACCGCACACCCCAATAGCAGCAGCATCGTCACACTGCTGCCGTACCAAACCTGCTGACTCTTTTTAACCGCTGCCGGATATGCGCTCACATCTTCTCCGCAATACGCAACACAGCACTGCGCGCCCGTGGATTTTCATCCACCTCACCCGGCGTCGGCTTGACTGCTTTACCCACCACACGCAAGGTAGGCTGCAACTGATCCACCGTCACTGGCAGACCCACAGGAAAATCATCACCCCGCGCTTCATCACGCATGAAACGTTTAACAATCCGGTCTTCCAGTGAATGGAAGCTGATCACCGCCAGCCGGCCACCCACTGCCAACACCTCCACCACCTGATCCATGCAGTCGCGAATATCGTCCAGCTCACGGTTGATAAAGATACGGATCGCCTGAAAGCTGCGGGTTGCCGGGTTTTTGTCCGGCTCCCAACGTGGAATCGCCTCAGTCACCAGCTTCGCCAGCTGACGCGTCGTTTCAATAGGGCTCTCCTGGCGGGTGGTGACGATGGCACGGGCGATACGTTTAGCAAACCGCTCTTCGCCCAACTCCTTCAAAACACGCGAAATTTCACCCTCGCCTGCCTGCGCCAGCCACTGCGCCGCCGACAGGCCACGACTGATATCCATCCGCATATCAAGGGGGCCATCACGCATAAAACTAAAACCACGGCTGGCATCATCCAGCTGCGGCGATGAGACGCCTAAATCCAGCAACAGCCCATCAACCTGGCCCCGCACACCGGCCACATCAACGGCCGCACCGAGCTCGGCAAAGCTGCCATGAAAAATGGAGAAGCGCGGTTCATCAGCAAACCGTTCACGGGCAGCCGCTATGGCCTCAGGATCTTTGTCGATGGCCAGCAACCGCCCCTGCGGCCCCAGGCGCTGCAAAATGGCCGCCGCATGGCCGCCACGACCAAACGTAGCATCCACATACATCCCATCAGGCTTGAGATCGAGCGCCACCAGGGCCTCCTCCAGCAGTACCGGGTGATGAACAAATTCACCATCCATGCTATTCAAAATGACAATGTTTCCAATTCTGTCGGCAGCGCATCTGTACTTGCGGCCTCTTCAGCCAGCCATGTCTCACGGTTCTCGTTCCAGGTGGTCTCATCCCACAGCTCAAACTTGGCGCCCTGCCCCACCAGCACCACATGTTTGTCCAGCCCAGCATATTCACGCAGCAGTTGCGGCAGCAAAATACGCCCCTGATTATCGATCTCACACTCCGCGGCATGTCCCAAAAAGAGACGCTGCAGGCGGCGGGTGCGGGGATTGAGTGTGGGCAGCTGCATCAACTTGCGCTCAAACTGATCCCAGTCCGGCTCAGGGAAGAGCAGCAGACAGCGGTCAAGATCAACGGTCAGCACCAGACGGCTAGCACAACATTCCTGGAGGCGATCGCGATACTTGGCCGGCATTGCCATGCGGCCTTTTGCATCTACGTTGATCGCACTTACACCCCGAAACATCTAATCCATCCACCCCTTAACGTATTCCACGAACCACTATCGACCACTTTTCCCCACATCTTTACCACTATAGGAATTATCACCCCCTGATGTCAAGTGAAATCGAGCTTCTGAAATGGAATTCTTTCTTTTACTACAGTAACTTAGCGAATTTACGACGAGGTGGGGAGAGGTTGAAAAATTTACCCTTTTTAATACAGAAGTGAAATCATGCAGTTGTCCACTCGACCTCATATTTCACTTTAACTTGGAGGGATATTTTCAGGGATTGCAGAAGAAGAAGGCCCTCGTCACCCCAGCAACGGATCACGAAGGCCATCAAAATTTAAAAAGGAGTCGGCCGATAAGCCGGGTTCTGTCAAGAGCAACCATTCATCTGGGGTGTATGTCACCATACACCTCAAGCAGCCTACCCGGGAACAGCGCGGGCAGCGCCATTGTTCCCCTATTTGGCCTTGCTCCGGGTGGGGTTTACCTAGCCGTCGAATGTTGCCACCGACGCGGTGCGCTCTTACCGCACCATTTCAACCTTACCGGCCTCCCGAAAGAGACGTAGGCGGTTTATTTTCTGTTGCACTTTCCGTAGACTCGCGCCTCCCAGGCGTTACCTGGCACCCTGCCCTATGGAGCCCGGACTTTCCTCCATGCACCAGACCTAAATCTGGCACACCGCGGTTGCTTAGCCAACTCCGGCGCGGAGTATACCCCACAAACGGCCTGGCACCAGTCTATATTTTAGGCCGTCCAGACAAAGCGCCCCAACCTTCCGGCCTCTCGCAGCGACTCACATCCACACACTATTTAACCGGCAATCTTGGCAAGGTCACCTCCACCGGATCACCTGTGAGTGCCCTCATAAACGCCACCAGCGCCTTTTTATCCTCCTTGGAGAGGTTTAACGGCTTCATATCCTCGCTTGGCCTACCGCCGTTTTTAAAGCCACCGGCATCATAGTGCTCAACCACCTCTTCCAGGGTCGGATACGCACCGTTATGCATATAGGGCGCGGTCAGGGCTATATCACGCAGAGTGGGGGTTTTAAATGCCCCCTTCAACGCCTCTTTTGCCTCAATTGCATAACGCCCCGGATTATCAACCTCCTTCAGGCCGATATTATGAAATTTATCATCCGCAAAGTTGTGGCCCGTATGGCAGGCGGTACAGTTGCCCTTCCCCTTAAAGACAACAAAGCCCCACAGCGCCTCCCTGCTCATGGCACTTTTACCCGCCAGCCAGCGATCAAAATCGGACTCACTGGCGATTACGGTGCGCTCAAAGGCAGCAATTGCCTTGGCAATTGTCCCCGCCACAACGCCCTCGCCGGGATAGGCCGCCGCAAACAGCTCCACGTACCCCGGAATCGCCTTCAGCTTAACAATCAGCTCATCCAGCGGTTGATTCATCTCACCTGCCGCCACAATCGGCCCCAACGCCTGCTCCTCCAGCGTACTGGCACGGCCATCCCAGAACTGGGCACGTTGATACGCCGTATTTAATATAGTGGGCGTGGCACGCCCCAAGGCCTGCATGCCGTGCCCCACTGCCGTTTTCTGACCGTCGGACCACCCCAACGCCGGGTTGTGGCACGTCGCACAGCTGATGAAGTTAGACCCTGACAGACGTGGATCAAAAAACAGCTGTTTACCAAGCGCAATACGCGCCGGTGTACTGAGGTTGTTTTTACCCTGCGGCACCTCCGCCGGTCGGGCAAACAGATCAAGATCCTCACGGTTCGGCGTCAGATAGTCCTCCATCTTGGGTTTTACCGCCTCCGCCAAGGCCGTGGCGTTAACCAACACAGCCGAGAACCCTACCAGCGTCACCGCAACCAGCCGTGCAAACCCCATATAACGTACATTATTATTTTTCATATACCCTCCCTGACACCCTTATAAAAATATTGGTTATTAATACCCTCCCCAAGGCCCCACCACACCCGGCACAATAAATTAACCACACCCCTCACTCTTAATCAACAGCCTTGTCCGCTGCCTACCCCGCCACCCCTAAGGCAAATTGATACAGCGCATTTTTCTTTGCGCCAGTGATTTTGGCCGCCAGGGCGGCGGCCTGTTTGACCGGCAGCTCTTCCAGCAGTATTCGTAATACCCGCTCGGTGTCGGCATCGACCACCCTGGTTTCAACCGCTGCTGCACCGTGTACCATCACCACAAACTCACCTTTGCACTGGTTAGGATCTGCGGCGACCCAGGCGACAAGGTTTTCCAAGGTGTCACCGTGTACGGTTTCAAACCGTTTGGTGATTTCCCGTGCAATAACGACATAACGATCCGCACCAAAAACGCCCGCCATATCGGCCAGGGACTCTTCGATGCGATGGGTCGATTCATAGAAAATCAGGGTGCCACTCTCAGCGACCAGGGCCTGCAGCCGCTGCCGCCGGGCAGAGGATTTGGCGGGTAGAAACCCTTCAAAGCTGAATCGGTCTGACGGCAGCCCCGAGGCCGAGAGCGCCGCAATCAGTGCACTAGCACCAGGCACCGGCACCACGGCCACACCGGCCTCACGGGCGGTGCGGACCAGATGGTAGCCGGGGTCACTGATGAGCGGGGTACCGGCATCACTGATCAGCGCTATTGATTCACCCGCCACGATCCGCGCCACCAGCCCGGCGGCAATCTCGCGTTCGTTATGGTCATGGCAGGCGATGCAGGGGGTGGTGATGCCAAAGTGCTGTAACAGCGGACCGCTATGGCGGGTATCTTCAGCCGCGATCAGCGCCACCTGCTGCAGCACCGCAACCGCACGAGCCGTCATGTCGCCCAGATTGCCGATGGGAGTGGCTACTATATATAGTGTTCCGTACTGCACCATGCTGCTATCCTGTGGGTTTCGAGTCGGGGAGCGGGCTATTATGCCAAATGCTATACTGCCGCGTTCCGGCATTTACGCCGCCAACGTTCACTGTATTATAACTTCATGATAACAAGACCAATGACCCGCACCCCTGCCAGCCGCCAGCTACTGGCACTTTTACTGATCCTGTTTGCCGGTTGCGGCAATATGCCGGAAAAGGATATCAGCCAGCTCAGTAGCAACGACCTCTATACCCAGGCAAAAACCCTGGAGGGGCGTGGCAATCTGCTAGGGGCAGCACAAACTTACCAACAGCTGGCACTGCGTAATCAGAGCCCGGCACGCGAAGGACATCTGCTGGAGGCGGCCAATCTGCTGAGTCGCAGCGACAATGGCGACCGCGCCAAAACAGTCATCGCCACCCTCGACAGCAAACAGTTGACCACCGACCAAAACCTACGTCTGCGGCTCATTCAGGCCCGTATTGCCATGAGCGAAAGGCAGCCCAGAATAGCCTTGGAGCAGCTGCAGCTCACGACCAATATTACCCCGCCTGCCGACCTTCAGCAGGAGTGGTATACGCTGATGGGCGATGCCAATACATTGACCGGCAACCCCCTTGAGGCAGCCCGTGCCTGGGTCGCGTTGAGCAAGTTTTTACACGATGAGGCCGCCATCCGTAAAAGCCAGCTGCAAATCTGGACCGCGCTCAACCAGTATCAGGAGAATATATTACGTAATCTGCGTAAACAGCCCCCGCCCGACATCTTCAGCGGCTGGATTGAACTGGCTGTGCTCTCCAAAACAGCCGCCAGCCAGCCCAAGCAGCTCAACCAGCGACTCACCGAGTGGCGCAGCCGTTACCCCCGCCACCCCGCCAGCGAAACCCTGATCACGGGTGTGCAGAGTGCCAGCAAAGCGGCCATCGCCAAACTGCCTGACAACATCGCCCTGCTGCTACCACTCAGTGGCAGCTTCAGCAATCAGGCCGTGGCTGTGCGGGACGGTTTTCTGGCCGCCCACTACGCCCGACGCAGCGGTGATTACAGCCCCACTATTCGTGTTTACGATACCACCGATGATATTAATACCGGCATGGCGAGCTATCGTCAGGCGCTGACGGACGGTGCGGATTTCATCGTTGGGCCACTGCACAAACCCCTGTTAGAACAGATCAACAGCAGCGGCCAGCCTGCCGTGCCCACCCTGGCGCTCAACTATCTCAACGACGATAAAGTGGCGGTCAAAAACCTCTACCAGTATGGCCTGCTGCCGGAAGATGAAGCGAGCCAGGTGGCCGAACGTGCCCGTCAGGATGGCCATATCAACGCCCTGGCCATGATCCCCACCGGTGAATGGGGTGACCGTATCGCCGCCATCTTTGGGCAAAAATGGTGGCAGCTGGGCGGCGGACAGCTCAAGGTGCAGCGTTATGATGCCAGCCAATACGACTTTTCCACCCCCATTAAAAATATGCTTGCGGTCAGCAACGGTCGTGCTAACGATGCAAAAAAACCCGACTTTGTCTTTGTTGCCGCCTTTCCCAACCAGGCCCGCCAGATCCGTGCCCAGCTGAAGTTCTTCTACGCCGGCGACCTGCCCATCTACAGCACCTCCCACACCTTTGGCGGGGAGATCAATACCAGCCAGGACCGCGATCTGGATGGCATTCTCTTTTGTGATATGCCCTGGACACTCACCAATGGCGAGGGGCACTCCCCCAGCTGGGCAGATTTCACCAGCCTCTGGCACGGCAGCGCCGCCCCCTTCAAGCGACTCTACGCCATGGGCATTGACGCCTACAGCCTGACGGAGCAGTTCAACACCCTTGGCAACACCCCTCAAACCGGGCTGAGCGGCGAAAGTGGCAACCTCTACCGGGACGCCTCCAACCGCATCCATCGTCAGCTACAGTGGGCCCGTTTTCGCAATGGCAAACCGGTCATGCTGGACGAGAACACCAACGCCACAGGAGGCGTACAGTGACAACCGCCCCCCCGCCAGCCGCCCAGCAACAGGGTCAAACCGCCGAGACACAGGCCTGCCACCATCTGCAACAGCAGGGGCTGACGCTGATCGAACGCAACTACCTATGCCGTTTGGGTGAGATCGACCTGATCATGAAAGAGGGGCAGAGCCTGATATTTGTTGAGGTGCGCTACCGCAGCAGTAACCATTTTGGCGGTGCAGCGGCCAGTGTCGATCCACGCAAACAGGCCAAGTTGATCAACACTGCCAGCCACTACCTGCAACAGCACCCGGCCCTGGCGCAACATCCAGCCCGTTTTGATGTCATAGCCATCACCCCCACCACCCTTGAGTGGATACGGGATGCGTTCCAGGTTGCCTGACAACATCAACCTACACTGCAACAGCACAGTAACCGAGGACAACACCATGGATTCCACTGCACGCATTCAGCAGACATTTCACGAAAGTGCCAATACCAAACTTGATGCCGCTGCCGTATTAGCACCGGCCATCGCCAACGCTGCCGCCACACTGGTGCACAGCCTGCTGAACGGCCACAAGATTCTGAGCTGTGGCAATGGCGGTTCCGCCGCAGACGCCCAGCACTTCTCGTCAGAACTGCTCAACCGTTACGAGATGGAGCGCCCCGGCCTGCCCGCCATCGCCCTGACAACTGACAGCTCCACCATCACCTCCATCGCCAATGACTACCGCTATGAAGATGTCTTTGCCAAACAGATTCGTGCCCTTGGCCTGCCCGGCGACATCCTGCTGGCCATCTCCACCAGTGGCCGCTCACCCAGCATCATCAACGCCATCGACGCCGCCCACGAGCGCGACATGATCGTCATCGCCCTGACCGGTCGTGATGGTGGCGAAGTGCCCGCACGTATGCATGAGACCGATATCGAAGTCCGCGTCCCCGCCGATACCACCGCCCGTATTCAGGAGGTACACCTGCTGACCATCCACTGCCTGTGTGAACTGATCGACATCGAAATTTTTGGCCAAAAGGAATAAACAAACCATGACCCTCTACCGCACACTGACCATTGCCACCACCCTGTTCGCCCTCGCCACCCTCTCTGGCTGCGCCATGATGGGCCACACCTCCAGCAACGAAAAGCGGACCGCCGGCACCGTGGTCGAAGACAGCACCATCGAGCGCAAGGCCCAAGAGGCGATCTACACCAATGAACGGCTCAAAAAACAGGTCCATATCAACGTTGACAGCTATAACGGCGCTGTCCTGCTCACGGGCGAAGCCCCCAGCAGTGAAATCAATGACGAGGTGGTCAAACTGATACAGCAGATCCCCAAAATACGTCAGATTCACAACGAGGTCTCCATCTCCCCCCCGGCCAGCCTGGCCGACCGCAGCCGCGACTCCTGGATCACCACCAAGGTCAAAACACTGCACTTCGGTAACAAAGAGGTCAACGGACTCAGCATCAAAGTGATCACCGTACACGGTATCGTCTATCTGATGGGCATCGTCAGTCAGGCCGAAGGCGAAGCGGCCACCAGCCTTGCCCGTCAGGTTGAAGGGGTCAGCCAGGTTGTCAAAATGTTTGAGTACCAATAACCGTGGCGCTGGCGGCTGACACTATTGCCCGTCTGGCCACGCTAGTTGAACCAGATCAGCTGCTCACCGCCGCCAGCGACTGTTGGCCCTACGGCTACGACAACAGCCGCCGCCACGCCCAGCCCGAGGCGGTGGTACTGCCCACCACCCATCAACAGGTCGTTGGCATCGTCCAGCTCTGTCACGCACTGACCATCCCACTCACCCCCCGTGGCCGTGGTACCGGCACTACCGGTGCCACCGTGCCCATCCACGGCGGTGTGGTGCTATCGCTGGAGCGGCTCAACCGCATTATCAAAATCGACCCCGCCAACCGTGTCATGGTGGTGGAACCCGGCGTCACCAACCAGCAGGTCCAGGATGCCGCCGCCCAGCACGGCTTCTTCTGGGGGCCAGACCCCACCAGCGCCGCCTTTTGCAGCGTCGGTGGCAACCTTGCCTACAACTCCGCCGGCCCACGCGCCGTCAAATACGGCACCACCCGCGACAACGTGCTCGGCCTGCGCGCCGTCACCGGTGATGGCCGCGAGATTCGCACCGGCGTCTACACCACCAAAGGCGTGGTTGGTTACGACCTGACCCGACTGTTGATCGGCTCCGAAGGCACACTCGCCGTCATCACCGAAGCAACCCTCAAACTGACACCATTGCCCGAGGCCAAACGCACCCTGCAGGCGGTCTATCGCGACATCAACAGCGCCGCCGCCGCCGTCTCCAGCATCATGGCGCAACCTGTCACCCCCTGCGCCCTGGAGTACATCGACGGCCAAGCCATCGAGATGATCCGCAGCTACTCAAAGGCAGATCTGCCACAAGGGGCTGGCGCGATGCTGATGATCGAGGTGGATGGCCCCAGCGCCGGGCTTGATGACGCAGTAACGCGGGTTGCCGAGGCCGCGCGCAACGATGGCCTGCTCGGCATCACCCTGGCCAATACCAAAGAGGAGGTGGCGCGGCTCTGGGAGACACGCAAGGCACTCTCCCCAGCCCTGCGTAACGTCGCCCCCAAAAAGATCAACGAAGATGTGGTGGTGCCCGTCTCCGAACTGCCCGCCCTTATTAATGGCCTCGAACAGCTGGCACAGCAGTACAACCTCACCATCGTCAACTTCGGCCACGCCGGCAACGGCAACATCCACGTTAACCTGCTGGTCAATCCGGATGATCACGAACAGATGCAGCGTGCCGAACAGTGCCTGGGGGATCTCTTCAGATTGGTACTAAAACTCAACGGCACACTCTCAGGCGAACATGGCGTAGGGTTGGAGAAGCGCGACTTTATCAGCTGGGAGATCGACCCAGTGACACTCGACCTGATGCACAGAATCAGACAGCAGTTTGACCCAAAAGGGATTCTTAATGCAGAGAAGGGTTTGCCGCCGGCGAAGTGATCAATACAGCGAGGCACACTGAATAGCGCGCATACGGTCCACATCACAGGCACGTGGTGGTCAGCAAGCAACTACATTCCCAGGCACCAAAATAGATGATGGACGCAGTAGCAGTGGCAGAGAACACCCTTACCGGAATGAACCTATTTTTGTAATTTTCCACTGAGACAGGTATAAACATTTGATGAATGACAACCCCGCATTGGGATAATCTGCCCCACCCCACAAGGGACTCATTAAAAGGTCAGTAACAATAGTGGAACGTGTAAAGGAAACCCTCGCATTAGCGCCATTCATCGGTCTTGCTATTGCATGCTCGTATCTCCAAGGTTATTGGGGAGCTTTTGAGATACTAGTGTACTGTAACAAATAGTGTGATCATATATAATAGCGCTACTCCTTCCTTATTTTCTGGTGCGCTGACTATGCCTGTCCCCGTTGCTATCTCACTCACAGAAGAAGAACGCCAAGAATTTCATCGCTGTTGTCGTA
>JANOSY010000075.1:0-42925 GCA_031416075.1 Tenderia sp. (SeqCode)
CTGTGATAATTCAGACAGTGAGGAGACTATGGTGAAGTGTTTGCGTTATCCAATCAATCTGTCGAACCGCCGTGTACGGACCCGTACGCACGGTGGTGTGGGAGGGGGAGGCCGTGAGGCTTTCCCCTATCCCGATTGGGCATAACAGGAGAATTTAATGGGATTTGCTATTTCTTGGGTTGCAGTGAAACAAAAAGAAATTCATCAAGTTCTGGAGCTTTTAAGTCTTGAACGAACTGGTGAAACAGAAGAATTTCCTGAATCACCAATTACCTGCATTTCTATTTCAAATGGGTGGTTTGTTGTATTTGCTAATAAATACAACTCCCCTTTGGTGTCTGCTAAATCTTTAGAGGCTATTTCAAAAGACTGCATGGTTATATCGTGCCAAGTCGAAGAGCATGTGATGGTTAGTTCGGCAACTTGTTACGCTAATGGTATTTTATCTTGGCACGTTGAACATGATGCTCAGGAAAATATGTACTACATCGCATCAAGCGGAAATGTCCCACCTGAATTTAATGAAATTCTAAAGGCAGCAAAGAAAGAACAAGATGACGATGGCGGTGAAGATTCAGAGGTTGATTATATTCATGATGTCCCGATTTTTCTTGCTCAAACAGTGACCTCATTTCGACATGATGAAAATATGACAGATGAAAACCTAAAGCCATTTGAGGTTTTAAAATTAATTCGTAGTGGTTCAAAGCAATCTACTTTTGAAAAACCGTGGTGGAAGTTTTGGTAGGGTGCTATGCCCAACCCGGCATTCAAGCCGGGTATCTATGGGCTCCTCCCGTTTTGCAAGGAGAAGATTGAACTTTTGTCCTCAGGGTAAAGATTGCGTGTATCTATCCGGCCTCTACGTGAGCTATACGATTAGCTCGGGCCATAATGCAATACGCACGCTGGGTTCCATATAGGGTGTCGGCCTTATTGGCCATACCCGGCTTCGGAGTGTCCTGGCGTCGGTCTTACCTGTTGGGCATCGTTCGTTCTTCACCTTCGCAAGAGCCCGCCCCACGAAGTGCTTTGGGCGTCGTGGCGGGTCTAGTGTGTAACTCGCTTTATTTAAACGTAGCCTACTAATGTCAGCGGGTTGCGATTCCCTCTGCTTTGTTTATCCATTGTGCCTGGTAATGGCGTCCGTGGGCGAGCAGCGCCCACGCGACTCGTGCCAATTTGTTGGCTAAGGCCACGGCGGCAACGTTGAAGCCTTTGGCTTCTTTAAGTTTGGTCGCCCACTGGAGCAGGCGATCTTCTTTGCCCTCGGCGCAGCGCAATGCACTGCGTGCGCCGTGAATCAGTAAGGTGCGCAGGTAGCAGTCGCCTCGTTTGGAGATACCGAATAGCTGCTGCTTGCCGCCGCTGGAGTGTTCATGGGGCGTGAGCCCGATGTTGGCCGAGAAGCAACGCCCAGAGGGGAAGTGGTGAGGATCACCTATTGCGGCGATGAAAGCGGTAGAGTTTAGTGGGCCAAACCCTGGCATCTCCATCAGCCGTACCACTTGCTCATCCTGGCGGGAGAGTCGCTGGACGCGGATATCGTAAGCATTGATCCACTCATCTTGCAGGGTGAGTTGTGATTGCATTTCGGCAAAGATCTCCAACGCACCAGAGGATAGGCCGTGGTGTTCGCCGCTTAACACTGCTGTCAATCCTTTGCGTAACGCGGTAGCGCTGCATGGAAAACTCAAACCATATTCACCCAGCAGACTGCGTATCTGCAGCATCAGCGCCGTGCGGTTTTCTACCAAGCGCTGTCGCACCCGGTGCAGCATCTGCACATCTTGCTGCGTTTCGCTGTTAATCGGAACATACAATGTCTCTGGTTCAGAACGCAGATCACAAATCGCCTTTGCATCACGGTAGTCATTCTTATTGCCTAACACCCGACGGCTGACACGTTGACCGGCAATCAGTTTAACCTCATGTCCAAGCTCGTTGAGTTTTCGCGCCCAATAATGGGCTGTAGCACACGCCTCAATGCCAACCTTGGCAATAGGTAGATTAGCAAAGAACTCCAACACTTGATCTCGTGACATCTTGCGCTTCAGCACTTCATTGCCTCGCTCATCTTTGCCTACGGCATAGAAAACGTTCTTGGCAATATCCAATCCAACGACGACTGCGTTATGTTTCATATCGGATTCCCTCTCTCTCGTTTGGCCGATGACCGACTCACCCGCTTGGCACACCATGATGCCGTTTGAAGATGGGAGGAGTCCATTTCATTAGGGTGCATTCCATGTACCACTCCCCAAAACCATCGCTACTAGCTCATTTGGTGGTGAATCATCGAGTAGATCCATCATAAACAAGAAGGGGGAGCTACGTTATTTAGCGCATAGACTGCGCTCTGCCTGACTGGAAAAATGAATAACACCAGGCACAACTTCCCACAAAGGGCCGTAGAAACCAAGGCTATTGAACGGCAGTAGCCGCATAATGCTGGCGCAATTTTTAAGGGGCTTAAAACAGAAACAGGGGCCATTGGCCCCTGTCTTTAACATCTGACTTCTTAAACCGCCAGCGCTGTCTGTTTTTTACGTCGGCTCAACCCAATGCCCATCAGCCCAAGGGCTAAAAGCATCACTGTTTCAGGTTCAGGGACTGTGGCATTGGAACCACCTTGGCTAAGTGACTGCACGTAACCTGTGCCGACCGGGGTGACGCTAATCTGGTTAAACGTGGCAATCAGCGAGCTTGTGTCCATAAATGAAACACTGAGTTGGTTAAAGGGGAACCTCAACAGTTCAGCCTCTCCCGGCAGTGCATGGCTCAATAAAGCGGTAGGTGTGGAATAGAGCAAGGTGGTCCAGAAGTTAAACCCCAGTGATGTCACACCACCACCAAGACTCGTGATGTCGATGTTGGCATTTAATGTGGTCAGGCTGCCGACAAACATATCTTCCCAGGCGGTTCCACGACGGGTGAGGCGGCGATTGTTATCTACGATGACATCGGCATTGCCATTGGCAGCAACGTTGATGCCGTTACCATTAACACTGAACCCATCCAACGCGCCGTTATAGGTCATGCGATCATTAAACCAGCTGATTGTTGAGGGTGAGTTGGTCTCGATGCGAAACTCACCGCTCAACTTATCCCCCTGATTAAACACAACAACCGTGCCATTATTATTGATTGAGGTGGTGTTGTTAATCGTTGCGGTGTAGTCATAACGCAGATACGTAGCAGATGCCGCCGTGGGCAGCAGCGCCCCGGCCAGGGTCATAATCGCCAGAACTGTGGCAGCAAACCCTTTTTTCCTGACAGATACATTTGAAGCGGTGGTGGAGACACTTTTCCAAACAACTGAACTCATCTCTAACTCCCAATGACATGTGAAGGTGGTGCAAGTCTATAGCGGCAAACAGACTGCTGACATTGAACCTTGGTACTAGATTCTGCCGTTTCTGTTTCGATCTATAGGCATGGGAGTGCATGTGTATTATGAAACTGCTGGTGTTACGTATATTTACTTCGTAACACTAAAGGTATATAGTCGCTCCACTGCCCCAACAACTGTTGATGGCGGTAGATGTAAAAGAGAATGGATTCTCTGCAGATCGTCAGGCCGGACTGCTACCACCCTGGCAGTTCTGGCCTTCTTTCACTGACTACAGTTCTGGAGAATCGGCAAATGGCATGTGACTCTACTTACCGCAAACATGTTCACCAACAGATAACCCATGTTCACGCCCACCGACATGACGATGGCCACCACACTCATACCCACGCGGAACTGGTTGTAGGTGAACACGAACATGAACACACACACGAGGTAATGGAACACGCCCATGATCACGACCACAACGATGATCATCATGACCACGAACATGAGCATGAACACGATGATCATCACCATACAGTCCATAAAGTCGCTGCCGTGGCCGGATAGTGGTGTGATACAACACTGAAACGTACCGGGGTTCTCTCGGAACAGGGTGAATATGATAAAGTTGTCCCCCTGTTTTCAACCCAAGATACCGCTCCCATGGCCCAAACTTTCTACTGGTATGACTACGAGGCCTTTGGCCTGAACCCGATGAATGACCGACTGGCGCAGTTTGCCGGGGTCCGTACCGATATGGAGCTGAACATCATCGGCGAACCGTTGATGATGTACTGCAAACCGGCCGATGATTTTCTGCCCAATCCAACCTCTTGCCTGATCACCGGCATTACACCGCAGAAGGCGCGGGCCGATGGCATCCCGGAGGCTGAGTTTATCCGTCGTATCAACGCCGAGTTCAGCCAGCCCAGCACCTGTGTGCTCGGTTACAACAATCTCCGTTTTGATGATGAGTTCACCCGCTATTCGCTCTACCGCAACCTGCAGGACGCCTATGGCCGCGAGTGGCAGAATGGCTGTTCGCGCTGGGATCTGCTCGACGTGGTGCGGATGACTCGCGCCCTGCGCCCGGAGGGGATCGAGTGGCCGGTGAATGCTGAGGGGCGCCCCTCGGTGCGGCTCGAAGATCTGACCGTCGCCAACAACATCGCCCACGAATCGGCCCACGACGCCCTCTCCGACGTCTACGCCACCATCGCCATGGCGCGTCTGGTGAAGGAGAAACAGGGCAAGCTGTTTGATTTTGCCTTTGAGAACCGCACCAAAAACCGCATCAAAAAACTGCTCGACCTCAAGGAGCAGAAGCCGGTGATCCACGTCTCTGGCATGTACCCGGTCGAAAAAGGCAACATGGCGCTGGTAGTGCCACTGGCGGAGCACCCCATCAACAAAAATGGCATTGTGGTCTACGATCTGAGTGTTGACCCAAAGGATCTGATCAACCTCAGTCCTGCCAAGATCCACGAACGGCTCTTCACCAAAAATGAGGATATGCCGGAGGGTGTGACGCGCATCCCGCTCAAGACTGTTCACATCAACAAATGCCCGATCATCGCACCGTTTATGACCCTCGACGGCAAGGCGGCCAAGAAGTACGGCATCGACCTTAACCTCTGCCGTGCCAACCTCGATACCCTGCTCAAACAGCCCGGTCTGGCAAAGAAGATTCAGAAGGTCTTCACCGATGGCCAAACCATCTTTGAGCCGCGCACCGATCCCGATCAGATGCTCTACGGCGGCCCCTTCTTTAATGATGACGACAAGGCACGCATGGCCCAGGCCCATACGATGTCACCGCAGGAGCTGGCCGACTACCACCCCCCCTTCAACGACAGCCGATTGTCCGAACTGCTATTCCGGATGCGCGCCCGCAACTGGCCCGAAACACTCAACACCGATGAGCAGGCGCGCTGGCAGGAGTTCCGCAAGAGTCGCATCAACCTTGACGACTATCTACGTGACATAGCGCTATTGCGCCAGGAGCCACAACGCAACGACGCTGAACAGCTGCTGCTGGATACACTGGTGCACTATGGAAAAGAGATTGCCTGATTTGAGCCAGACATATATATAGTATGGCTGGTGCCAAACCCCGCCCTGCACGGACAGGGGTAACTGGCTAGACCGTTCAACCCGTGAGCGATAACAACCCCCTATGAAACAGCAGATAGGTTACATCGGCCTAGGCCTGATGGGTCGTCCCGCCGCCCTTAATCTGATCAAGGCGGGATACCCCCTTAACGTTTATGCCCGGCGCAGCGCAATGATGGAGCCGCTCTGCGCTGCGGGGGCCACCGCCTGCCATAGCCCCGCTGAGGTGGCAGCTGTGAGCGACATCATATTCATTAATGTCTCCAACAGTTGTGATGTTGAAGAGGTCGTGCTCGGCCGCAACGGCATCATCACCACCGCCAGACCTGGCAGTGTGGTGGTGGACATGAGCACTATCTCCCCCGCCGTCACCCGCAACATCGCCGCCCGTTTGGCAGAACGACAGATCGGCATGGTCGACGCCCCTGTCTCTGGCGGTCCACAAGGGGCGACGGCGGGAACGCTGGCCATCATGGTCGGCGGCACCACAGAGACAGTTGCCCAGGTATGGCCGCTGCTAGAGGTGATGGGTGGCAACATCGTACATGTGGGGGATCACGGCGCTGGCCAGGTGGCCAAGGCGTGTAACCAGATAATTGTGGCCCAGGCCATCACCGCCATCGGCGAGGCGTTGCTACTGGCCAAGGCCTCCGGGGTTGATCCCAGCAAAGTACGCCAGGCGCTAAGTGGCGGTTTTGCCGACAGTGCCGTGCTGCAGATCCACGGCCAGCGTATGCTCGACTACCTGTTTGAACCGGGTTTCAAGACCAAACTACACCATAAAGATATGCACATTGTGCAAGAGAGCGCCGCTACACTTGGCATCACCCTGCCCGGTGCGGCACAGGCCACCCACTACCTCGATACCTTGATGGCGCAGGGAGATTGTGAGCTAGACTCCTCCGCGATGCTGAAGGTATTGGAACAGGTGGTCGGCACCTCTCTTAAACCCACCAATACTCAAGGATGATCATGGACCACTGCAAAACCCTCCAGACCCTCTGCGCCGCCGCCCTCGCTGCCCTTCTGCTAAGCGGCTGCGAAGAGTCCGTTGATACCAACTTTGGCACCGGCAAGGTGAGCATAGGTATTAAAGATGCCCCCATCGACGGTGCCATGGCCGTAGTGGTCAGTTTTACCGGCATAGAGCTTAAGGCCTATAGCGGCGAGACCATCACCCGCACCTTTACCACCCCACGCACCATCGATCTGCTGACACTGCAAGGGACTAAAACCAGCCTGCTGCTGGACGGTGAAACAGTAACAGGGGGCAACTACGACTGGCTGCGCCTGAAGGTTGATCTCTCAGCATCCTATCTGACCAACAGCAGCGGTCGGCATAACCTCGCCATCCCCAGCGGTGGTGAGAGCGGGCTCAAGGTGATCAACGGATTTACCGTGCCGCAAGATGGCTCTCTGGCACTCACCATCGACTTTGATCTACGCAAATCGATACTCGAACCCTCCCAAACGGGGGGTGCTTACAGACTCAAACCGGTGCTGCGTCTGGTGCAGAATGACAAAACAGGCCACATCAAGGGCACCGTGCCCAATAGCCGGGTCAATGGTAGTGGCTGCGGTACTGCCGCTGTCTATCTGTTTGAGGGCAGCAATATCACCGCTGACGACCTGGATGGCATACAGGCCGACCCCAGCGATTCCTCACTGGTTAAGCTGAACAACAGCAGCGGTAACTATGAGTATGAACTCGGTTTCCTGAATGCAGGCAGCTACACCCTTGCCTTCACCTGCCAGGCCAATCTCGACAATCCCGAGAATAACGATACCGGCGTCATCTTCAGCGGCACCACCAATGCCACTGTTACGGCGGGGGCAACCACCGCCTACAATTTCCCATAATGTCTACGTGCCGGGCGACAGCCCTTGCCCGGCACCACCCAAAAGATTGAGTATGAAAAACAGTAATATCATTACCCGCGACCTATCCACCCTCTGGCACCCCTGCTCCCAGATGAAGGACCACGAGTGGCTGCCCCTGGTACCGATCAAACGCGGTGAAGGGGTCTGGCTGGAGGACTTTGAGGGCAAGCGCTATCTCGACGCCATCAGCTCCTGGTGGGTCAATATGTTTGGTCACTGCAATCCACGTATCAACGATCGCATCAAGGCGCAGCTCGATACCCTCGAACATGTGATCCTCGCGGGTTTTAGCCACGAGCCTGTTGTTGAACTGTCAGAACGGCTGATCAAGATCACCCCAGCGGGACTCACTCGCTGTTTTTATACTGACAACGGCTCCTCCGCCATTGAGGCGACGCTAAAGATGAGCTTTCACTACTGGCTCAATTTGGGGCAGCCACGCAAAACCAAATTCATCACTCTGAGTAATAGTTATCACGGCGAGACCTTGGGCGCGCTGGCGGTGGGTGATGTAAAACTCTTTAAAGATACCTACGCTCCACTGCTGATGACACCGATCACCGTTACCAGCCCCGACTGCTACTTCCGTGAAACAGGCGAAAGCGAGGCCGACTACTCCACCCGCCTGTTTGCCAAGATGGAGCAGACCCTGGCGCAACACCATGACGAAGTCTGCGCGGTGATTGTGGAGCCGCTGGTGCAGTGTGTTGGTTCGATGCGGATGTATGACCCGGTCTATCTGAAACTGCTACGCAAGGCGTGTGACCACTACGGCGTCCATCTGATCACCGATGAGATCGCCGTCGGCTTTGGCCGCACCGGCACCCTGTTTGCCTGCGAACAGGCGGACATCACCCCCGACTTCATGTGTCTCTCAAAGGGGATCACTGGCGGTTATTTACCACTGGCGGTGGTGATGACCCACGACCATATCTACCAGGCCTTTTATGATAATTACGAGAAGATGAACGCCTTTCTACACTCCCACAGCTACACCGGCAATCCGCTGGGGTGTGCGGCGGCGCTGGCGACACTCGACATCTTTGAACAGGATAACATCATCGAAAACAACAAGGCGCTGTCGCAGCACATGGGTAACGCCGTCGCCCATCTGCGCGACCACCCCCACGTGGCAGAGGTACGCCAGCATGGCATGATCATCGCCATGGAGATGGCCAAGGATAAAAACACCAAAGAGCCCTACCCCTGGCAGGAGCGGCGTGGCCTGCGTGTCTACCAACATGCACTCAGCCGTGGCGCGCTGCTGCGGCCAATGGGCAACGTCATCTATTTTATGCCGCCGTACGTGATCACCCCGGAGCAGATCGACTTTCTCGCCGAGGTGGCCACTGAAGGCATTGATATCGCCACAAGGGCAGAGTGATGCGGACCCCAAGAATTTATCTACCGGCACCACTACAGAGCGGTATCACCATCGAACTGGACAACAACGGTTTCAGCCACGCCGTGCGGGTACTGCGCCTCACGCAAGGTTCGCCACTCACCCTCTTTAATGGCGAGGGTGGCGAATATGCAGCCACCCTGTGTAGTGTGGAGAAAAAACGGGCCAGTGCGACCATTGGTGAATACTCACCACGGGAGTCTGAATCCCCCCTGCCCATCATCCTTGGGCAATGTATATCCCGTGGCGAGAAGATGGATTTCACCCTTCAAAAGGCGGTAGAGCTGGGGGTGACCGAGATTGTGCCGCTCTTCAGCGAACGGTGTGGTGTCAAACTCGACAAAGAGCGCAGCGACAAACGCACCAGCCACTGGCAGAACACCATCATCAGCGCCTGTGAACAATCTGGACGTAACCGTCTGCCACAACTACACTCACCGCTAACGCTGGGACAGTGGCTCGGCACCCTTGAGGCCTCCTGCAAGTTGGTACTCGACCCTTGTGCCAGCCACTCACTACCCCAACTGCCCAGGCCAGAAAAAAACCTTGCCCTGCTGATTGGTCCCGAAGGGGGATTCAGTGACACCGAGATTGACCACGCCACCCGAACCGGCTTCACCGGCATTCGCCTCGGACCACGCATTTTACGTACCGAAACCGCCGGACTGACCGTCCTCAGCGCCATTCAGCTGTTATGGGGCGATTTGGGGCAATAGCGCTCAAATCACCGGCAAAAAAAGTAGTATTTACTGAATTTCTAATATACAAAAACAGCACACGTGTTTCGCTTTTTTGCATCAAGAAATTCAGTGCCGGGCCGATTTAAACCGTGCCGAAGTTCAATATCGCAGGGTAAACCAATGGATACCGGCTACCGATCAGGGACAGAGAGAAATATGAGAACCCCATGAGCATTCCAATCATCATCTGCGACGACTCCAGTGTTGCCAGAAAACTGGTGGCACGTGCATTGCCAACAGGTTGGGATGTTGAGATCACCTATGCCACCAATGGCCGTGAGGGAATTAACGCCATCGCCGCCGGCAAGGGAGATGTAATATTTCTCGACCTCACCATGCCCGAGATGGACGGTTTTGACGTCCTTGAATATATCCGCGCCCAGGATCTGCAGACCGTACCCATTGTTATATCCGGCGACATACAACCAGAGAGTTATCAACGAGTGATGAAATTAGGTGCCTTAGCCTTTATTAAAAAACCGGTAGAGCCGGAAGAGCTGTGCAAAATTCTTGACGAATACGGCGTACTGGACATCCTCACGGGTGCTGACAAAAGTACCAAACCCGCCACTGTCACACCCGTGCAGGAAGAGACCCTGGATTTTAGTGACTGGTGTCAGGAGATATCCAATATCGCCATGGGGCGCGCCGCCGATCTCATCTCAAATATGATAGATGGCACGGTGCAGCTCTCCATCCCCAAGGTCACCACGCTTAAGGCCAGTGACCTGAACATGATGCTTGAGTCTGTTGGTTCAGACAGAGAGATTTTTGCTATTAATCAAGGTTTTATCGGCAAAAATATTGCCGGTGAAACAATGATTATGTTCGAACAGCGGGACACCGCAAAGGTCGCCCAGTTGATGGGGCATCCCGGCGAAACCGATGCGGAGACCATACATGAGCTGACCATCGATATGGCCAATATCCTGGTCGGGGCTTTTTTAAAAGGGTTTTCTGACCAGCTGGATATCAGCCTCAGTCAAGGCTACCCTGAGATCTACCTGCATCAGGAAGGCAACAATATGCAGGAGCGCCGGACCGGACGGGTCAACGGTATCCTGGCCATTGAACAGAGTTATAAACTCGGGCCAGAGCTGATCCACTGCGACCAGTTGATCCTCTTCACCCCCGCATCACAACAAGCGTTGAAACTCCAAATCGACTACTCCATGGGAATACTATGAGCGAAACCGATAGCTCAATTGATGAATTACATGAGCTGCTCAGCATCCTCCAGCATGTCGATGTTGGTTTGGTGATGCTCGATCTCGACTGCAACATCCTGCTCTGGAACAGCTTTATGGAGAACCATAGCGGCATGGGCCGTGCCGACGTGGCTGGCAAAAGCCTGTTTGAACTCTTCCCCAACATCTCCCGTGAGTGGTTTAGCAAAAAGATTGACGCCGTCGCCCATCTCAACAGCCGTTCGTTCAGCGTCTGGAAGCAGCGCCCCTTTTTAATGAAGTTTCAGAGCTACCGCCCCATCACCAGCCGCTCGGAATGGATGTACCAGAATGTCACCATCTTCCCGATTGTCAGTTTACGAGGCACTGTCGATAAGGTCTGCCTGATGATCTACGACGTCACGGACATGGCACTGAGGGAGCAGAGTATCCAGACCGCCAACCAACAGCTTGAAGAGCTGAGCAAGGTGGATGGCCTGACCCAGCTGCTAAACCGCCGCGCCTGGGAAGAGCTGCTTAGCATTGAGTACAAACGCCTGTTACGCAGCCAGGCCACCAGTACCCTGGTGATGTTGGATATCGACCACTTTAAACGTGTCAATGATAACTATGGTCATCAGGCCGGTGATGAAATTATCCGCATGGTCTCACAACAGCTGCGCCAGCAAAAACGTGACAGCGACATCGCCGGGCGTTACGGCGGCGAAGAGTTTGGCGTCATCCTCCCCGATACCAATGGACAGGGCGGTATTGTCTTCTGTGAACGGCTCCGCAAGGCCATCGAATCAACCGTGGTTGAGTACGATGGCAAACCCATCCCGGTCACTGTCAGTCTGGGGTTGGCGGAGGTCAGCTTTGACAGTGATACCCACATCAAGTGGCTACAACACTCAGACGAGGCGCTGTATGCCTCCAAAGAAAATGGGCGCAACCGCTGTACGCTCTCGGAAAAATAGACTTTTGTCTGTGAATCTAACGCCAAGTTCAGCGACAGTTTGTAAGTTGCGCGTTGTGGAATACTTTTGCAAAGCAAAACCACAAAAGCGCGATTTACAAACTGTCCAGTGGAGGCAAAGCCGTAACAGTGCTGCAACGCCTTGTTACAATTTTTTAACTTTTTGATTTTTCAGGTTTGTAGTATTTTTTGTTACTTAATATAGGGCTTTCTGGATCTGAGTTTGCATTTCGCAAAACTTCGCTATTTTTTGGTTTATTAGCTTATTCCAGTCGGTTTTGCTGGCTGGTTTAACTTTACTTCCTAGTTCAATGCTATTTTTTTTCATTTGGGTGAACTCTTTTAAATTTTTTTAGCTCTTCTTCAGTGGGGAGTACGCTATCAGGGTCTTCTTTTGCTGCCTTTTCTATTTCTTCGTCGGTCATGTTTTTTAGACGTTCGTAATCAGTTTTGCTTTTTAATTTTTTTAGCTCTTCTAGCGTGTATGTTTTTTCAGACATTTTATTTCACCTATTGGCCAATTTGAGAGTTATAGATTGCCTTTTCTTTTGTGCTTGCTTTGCGAGCAGATATAAGCCTACGCTTTGTGTTATTGTCTCTATGCGTGTAAACGACAAATAGTAGCCCTGGCATTGCATAGCCGATTGTTTGAAGGCGCTCCTCTCCGTAGTTTTGTCGCTCGTCAATGGTTTCAATTCGATTGGGATCGTTAAAAATTTCTGCTGCATCAAGAAAATCAATTCCGTGTTTATTTAAGTTAATGATTCGCTTTTTTTCATCCCACGTGTAGATCATGAATATTTCTCCTTATCGTAACACAGGGCTAATGACATAAAGCGACATAACCCGTTAGCCATCAGCTCCCCGCCATTCGTGGCTCGCCAGTTCACCTCGAACGGCGGGGTATTTGCCCCCCCCTATACTCATCCATCAGTACCCCCCAGTCAATATGACAACATTGCAGTTTGACCCCAAAAGCTGCACAATCGCCACCGTATTTAGCCGTTCTCCAGTCGAGACCTACCACTTGTTACACCGTCTAAAATCCCTGATACACGCCCCGTGGCTACGCGCTGTTCTGGCAACGGTTATGTTTATAGCCGTACTGTATGGCTATGAGATGTCGGTGGCCCTGCTGGGTGGGTTTGACCACTACCGCTTTTTTGAACGCTGGTTTGAGCTTGGGTTTGTTGTTTATATCTACCTGATCAGCTATCTGATTTTAAAACCGGGGCGCTGGCGAGCCCTGCAAGCGGCACTCCCCATCCTGTTGATATATGTGGTACAGGATATTTTTTACCACTTTTATGGAAAAGTATTCCGCATCATAGAAGTACTGGAGTTACCCGAACTGCTTCAGGTACTGCCACTCACCTACAGCATCCCGATAGTGTTGATACTGTTACTGCCACTGCTGTGGCTGATGCATTATATCGATTACCAGAAACGGCTCTTGATCCTCATCGGCTCCGCGCCACTACTGGCCATCATTGCGCTACTGGAGTTTATGCCACAGGGTTACACATCGCTGATCGATAACCATGGCAACCAGATCACCACCTACTCCGACAGTTTTAGCGTCATCAATAACGGTCGTCTGACCATGCTCTTTTACCGCGAGGCAAAACGTGTCGAGGCACTGGCGGCCACCCACCCCTATCGTAACCGTGACGCCTATACGGCAGAAAACGACCGGTTTGCAACGCAGCTGAAACAGCACAGCAACCAGCGTAACGTACACCTGATTGTGCTGGAGAGTTTTCTTGATCCAACACTCTTTAAAAAGGCCCGGTTCAGCCAGGACCCCGTACATCCCGACTTTACAACGCTGTTTGGTGACCAACTGGGCCTCTCCATCTCCCCGGTCTTTGGCGGGGGTACGGCACAAGCAGAGTTTGAGGTATTGTGTGGCACACCGGCCATGGAGCGGCTGACCAGTGTTGAGTTCAATCTATTCACCGGTAAATCAGCCGAATGTCTGCCGGCTATTTTTAACCGGCTTAACTACCGCACCGTGGCCACCAACGCCTATCGCCCCAATTTTTTCAATGCAATCCCGGCCTATAAAGGGGCCGGTTTTAAGGAGACCTACTTCCCGCGCGAGTATGCGGGCAGCAACCCCACCTACTACAGCAACGGTGATGACGCCGATGATGATTATATCTTTGACGGTGCGCTACTCACCCAAAATGCTGCGTTTGTCGAACAACATATGCGCGACCATCCTGATCAGCCGCTGATCAACTACATTATGACGGTGTATGGCCATACGCCACACATCCTCGATACCCACAAACGGCCAGAACTAATCCAAGTGATTGCCGACCATCAGGATGAACATCTGCAACGGGCCACCAACCAGTTCTATTACCGGACCCAGGCAATTGCTGCCTACGTACGTAAACTGGTCGCCATCGATCCACAGAGCATCATCATCCTTGTCTCTGACCATGTCCCACCACTGCTCTACGGCCCTACCACCTACGAGAAGCTGGACTACCTCGACAACCGTGAAACCTTGCCATACCTTAACCGGCTCATGGTGATCGAAAATGGCGAGACCAAACTCTATAAAACAGCTCACCACTACGAACTCAACGCCATGGTCTACAACTACATCAGCGGCGGCGACTACTGTCACAACAACCGCTGTCCACATCTAAAGCCAGAAACCGCTATCGCCAAAGAGGATTACCTTGAGCAGTATATGCGGCTGATGGCCCACGCCTCAGAGTAGTCACTGCCCATTAATACACCACCACAAAGTACAACCCAACAGTATCGATTACCGTTACTATAAGTCGCTCAGCTGATAGCCAGACAGAACCTACCCATGACCAGTCGCCCTACTGAACTTAGCCAGATCATTGCCCAGGAAAAACCCCGCCGTCGCAAAATGGTTTTTATCATCGTGCTGATTGTCATCGCGCTGCTGCTCTTCGCCCGGTTTGGCAGTCACGAACAGAAGCAGCCCACCTTTACCACTGCCACCGTAGAGCGTGGCGACCTGATCACCACGGTTACCGCTACGGGCACCTTGGCACCACTCAACCAGGTGGATGTGGGCAGCGAAGTATCCGGGGTAATTGAGTCGATCAGCGTTGATTTTAATGATCGTGTAAAACGTGGTCAGGTGCTGGCACGGATCAATACCGACGAACAGCAGGCCCGTGTTGTGCAGTCACGTGCGGCGCTGGAGGTAGCGGAGGCGCGGGTGCTGCAGGCCAGTGTCACGGTACGGGAGAGCCAACATAAACTGGCGCGCTGCGAAACATTGTCACAACAGGGCTACTGTCCGTCCCAGGAGCTGGAGACACTACAGGCCAACCGTGACCGTGCGGTGGCTGACGAGGCCAGCGCCAAGGCACAGGTATCGCAGGCCAAGGCCACTCTGAACGCCGATCAGACACGCCTGGCCAAGGCCGTCATCCGCTCCCCCATTGACGGTGTTGTGCTTAAACGCGCCATAGAGCCTGGCCAGACCGTGGCGGCATCGCTGCAGGCCCCCATTCTTTTTACACTGGCCGAAAACCTCAGCCAGATGGCGCTGCATGTCTCCGTCGATGAGGCCGACATCGGCCAGGTACACGTCGGACAGAAGGCGACATTCAGCGTCGACGCCTACAACGAACAGGGTTTTGCCGCCACCCTCACCCAGGTCCGGATGGCACCGCAAAACAGTGGCGGGGTGGTGAGCTACGAGACCATCCTTGCCGTCGACAACCAGGCCCTGACACTGCGCCCCGGCATGACGGCCACCGCCCGAATTGTGGTGCAGGAGATTAAGGGGGCGCGGCTGCTGCCCAACGCCGCGCTGCGCTTTACCCCCCCGGTGGTCAGCACCACAGAAGATCAAAACCTGATGGATAAACTCTTGCCCCGTTGGGGCAATCGCAACAGCAGTCGCGACAAAAACGAGCAGCAGAGCCGACAGAAACAGGTCTGGATATTAAAAGAGCAGCGCCCCATGGCCATCACCCTGCAGACCGGTGCCAGCGATGGCCGCACCACCGAAATCATCGAGGGGGATCTGCAGCCGGGCAGCGAAGTATTAACCGGCATGACCGGTGGCCCGGCGCAATGAGCAGTGCGGCCCCACTCATCACCCTGCACGACCTGAGTAAGAGCTACGGCCAGGGTGATGCCAAGGTGAACGCCCTCTGCAACATCAACCTGCAGATCAACAGTGGTGAATTTGTGGCCATGATGGGCCCCAGTGGTTCTGGCAAATCGACCTGCATGAACATTCTTGGCTGCCTTGATACCCCAAGTACCGGCCAATACCTGTTTCAGGGGGAGGCCGTGGAGCAGTTATCCCGCAACCAACGCGCCTTATTACGTCGCCACTACATCGGTTTTGTCTTTCAGGGGTTTAACCTGCTGGCGCGTACCAGCGCACTGGAAAATGTCGAGCTGCCACTCATCTACCGCCGCATCCCCAAGTCCGAGCGCCGCGCCCGCGCCCGCGCCGCCCTCGCGGCGGTTGGGCTGGAGGGACGTGAAAGCCATACCGCTGCTGAACTCTCCGGCGGCCAGCAGCAGCGAGTCGCCATCGCCCGCGCACTGGTCACCGAGCCAGCAGTACTGCTGGCAGACGAACCCACCGGCAACCTCGATAGCGAACGCAGCCACGAGATCATGGCGCTGCTCACCCAACTCAATCACGACAACGGCATCACCATCATTATGGTGACCCACGAGCACGACATTGCCGCCTTTGCCAAACGCACCCTTCACTTTGTAGACGGTGCCATCCAGCAGGCAGCGGTCAACGGGGCATCACTCTGATGTGGTTAAGCGCCCTATCCCTGGCCCTGCGTGAGATCCGCCGTAACCTGCTGCGTTCCATGCTCACCATGCTTGGCATTATCATCGGCGTGGCGGCTGTCATCATCATGATGACCATCGGCAACGGCACCACCGCCAAGATAACAGCACAGATCGAAAGCCTTGGCAGCAACCTGCTCATCGCCCGCCCCGGTCAGCGCCACCGCCCCGGTGCCCGTGAACAGGCCAAACCGTTTGAGCTGGCCGATGCCGAAGCATTGGGGCGCGACATACCCAACATCGTCGCTGCCAGCGCCTCTTCGGTCCAGCCCACCACCGCCATCTTTGGCAACGCCAACTGGTCCAGCACCGTCACCGGTATCGACAATCAATTTCTCACCGTGCGTAACTGGCCACTGGCCAGTGGCCGTGAATTTAACAGTGGTGAACTGCGGGCCGGAGCCTCCGTCTGTCTGATCGGTGCCACTGTCTCTCAGCAGCTGTTTACCCAGGAGGAGCCCATCGGTAATTACATCCGCCTCGGCAGAATCTCATGTCAGGTGGTCGGGATTCTGGCCACCAAGGGGCAATCCGCCATGGGCCAGGATCAGGACGACGCCATCCTCATCCCACTACGCAGCTTCTGGCGTCGTATCGCTGGCAACCAAAATGTCAGCCACATCCACCTCTCAGCGCGCCCGAGTGTTGCGACCGAACAGGTCAAACGTGATGTCGAACGGCTACTGCGGGAGCGACGCCACATCAGTGGCGACAAAGAGGATGATTTCAGCATCATCGACATGAAAGAGATTGCCAAAACCATGGCTGGTACCACCCAGATCATGACCGGGCTGCTCGGTGCCGTGGCCGCCATCAGCCTGATTGTGGGTGGCATTGGCATCATGAACATCATGCTGGTCTCCGTTACGGAGCGAACCCGCGAGATCGGCATTCGCCTCGCCATCGGCGCACTTGAACGTGAGGTACAGCGACAGTTTCTGGTCGAAGCGGTGGTGCTCTCCTCCGTCGGCGGCATTCTCGGTATTCTGCTCGCCATACTCGCCTCCTGGTTTATCGCCGGGGCACTTGATGTCCCCTTCCTGCTCGACAGCACAATTATCATCGCCGCCTTTCTCTTCTCCGCTGCAGTAGGTGTGCTGTTTGGTTACTTTCCCGCACGCAAAGCCGCACAGCTCAACCCCATTGATGCCTTGCGGCATGAATGATCCGGACACCCCCCCTTTTAAGCCCCCTCACTGATCAAAAACTTACATTAATATAATCATGACAATACAACCGGTTACGTGAACAACCCCGCGCACACGCCATTTACCATATTTATTAATAGGTAGTTACCCCCCCATTGTTTGAGATAATAGCGATCTACCACAGACCTTTAGTACCAAATTTCATTTACATTAACAGGGGAATACTCAGATGAATCGGCATCTACTCACCACAGTAATACTTTCGTTATCGCTACCTGCCATGGTGCAGGCAGCTCCTATACAACGGGCTCAAAACCCCATTGCCGGGCAATACATCGTACTGATCAAGCCCGATCAGGTGCGTGGGCCGCAAGACTTCAGCGCTGCTGCACGCTCCCGTCCAAGCGTATCGCAGTTTGCCAACAGCCGCGCCAGGAGCCATGGCGCTCAGGTAGAGCGGATTTTTGAAACCGCAGTACGCGGCTTCTCAGCAAAAATGAGTCCCCGCCAGGCGCAGCTACTGGCTGACGACCCTGCCATTCTGCTGGTGGAAGAGGATCAAGTCATGAGCATTGACGCCACCCAGGCCAATGCCACATGGGGACTGGACCGTGTCGACCAGGCCAATCTGCCACTCGACACCAACTACACCTACAACGATACCGCCGCCAACGTACACGCCTATGTCATTGATACCGGGATCTTCTACACCCATACCGATTTTGGCGGCCGGGCGGTACCCGGTTTCGATGCCTTCACTGATGGCCGTAATGGTAACGACTGTAATGGTCACGGCACCCACGTAGCGGGCACCATCGGTAGTAGCACCTACGGTGTTGCCAAAGGCGTACAACTACACGCCGTGCGTGTTCTGAACTGTACCGGTGCGGGCACCACCGCAGGTATCATTGCCGGGGTCGACTGGGTGGCAGCCAACCGTCAAACCCCCGCAGTGGCCAACATGAGCCTTGGTGGCGGGGCCTCCAACGCCCTCGACAACGCCGTACGTAATGCCATCGCTCGTGGTGTAACGTTTGCCGTGGCCGCCGGTAACGCCAACGCCAACGCCTGTAACTCATCACCTGCGCGGGTAACTCAGGTGATCACCGTCGGGGCCAGCGCTGCCACCGATGTACGTGCCACCTTCTCCAACTTTGGCACTTGCCTCGATCTGTTTGCCCCAGGCGTCAACATCACCTCCACTTGGAATACCAGCAACAGTGCTGTCAACACCATCAGCGGTACCTCCATGTCCTCCCCTCATGCCGCAGGAGTGGCTGCACTCTATCTGGCCGCCAATCCAGCCAAAACACCTGCCGAAGTTGAGGCTGCATTAAAAGGCAGTGCGGTTGGTAAAGTCACATCAGCAGGCACAGGGTCAACTAACCTGTTACTACAGTCACTCTTTGCCGGGGCTGGCACAGGGGCCACCGTGCCGTTAAACAACGGTGATACCGTGGCAAACATTACCGGCACCCTCGGTAGCGATCGTCTCTACACCGTCACCGTACCCAGTGGTGCCACCAACCTGAGCGTCAGCAGCAGCGGTGGAACGGGCAATGCCGACATCTATCTACGCCTCGGCAGCGCACCGCAGCTAGCCACCTTTGACTGTCGCTCAATCGCCGCTGGCAACACCGAAAATTGCACCGTTGCCACACCTACCGCCGGTGTCTACTACATCATGTTACACGCCACGGCAGACTATGCATCGCTCAGCCTGAACGTAAACTACACCACCAACACTGCCAATCAGGCACCTGTGGCAAACTTCACCACCGCCGTCACCAATCTGAGTGTGCAGTTCACCGACACCTCCAATGATACAGACGGCAGCATCACCGGCTGGTTGTGGAATTTTGGTGATGGTGGCAGCTCCGTACTGCAAAATCCCAGCCGTACCTACGCCGTCAGTGGTAGCTATACCGTCACACTCATTGCTACAGACAATAGCGGTGCCAGCAATACACGCAGCGCTATAGTCACCGTCAGCTCCGGGCAGGCAAACCAACCGTGCACCAGCTGTGAAAGTTACACCGGCACCCTCTCCGCCGGTCAGACCGTTTATCAACCCAACGGTGGTTCTTACACCAGTAACGTCAGTGGTGTGCATGAAGCGTGGCTGGAAGGCGCCGCAGGCACCAACTTCAACCTCACCCTCTACCGTCAAGCCAGACATAACCGCTGGACCGCCGTTGCTACATCCTCAGGCACCACCTCCTCTGAGCACGTCAGCTACAGTGGTACCCCAGGCACTTACCGCTGGGGCTTGAATAGCGCGTCAGGCAGCGGTACCTATAACTTATGGATGATTCGCCCATAAGTACTGTTGGGTATGCTACGGCCACCATGGCCTAGCACCCAATAGTTGCAAAACCCACTGAAGCCGCACTTGCGGCTTCAGTTTTTCATACCTCATTAAAAGACCTGTACACGCCCCAGCTTCACTCCGTTCTCCAGTAACATAAACCCACAGACCTATACTAGTACTGCCCCTCACACCCCAAGAGACTCGTCACAACAAAGGGCCTGTTCAGAGAACCATGGGTTTACCATCGACCAGCATCACATAAAAAAAGGCCCCGCCATTGCTGGCGGGGCCTCTCTTAACACCAAGTATTACGGAACGTTTGGGTTACATCATACCGCCCATGCCACCCATACCGCCCATGCCACCCATATCAGGCATACCACCACCTGAGTCAGCCTTTGGCTTCTCCGCAATCATCGCTTCTGTGGTCAACATCAGACCCGCGATAGAACCGGCGTTCTGCAGTGCAGTACGGGCCACTTTGGTTGGATCAAGAATACCCATCTCAATCATGTCACCATACTCGCTGGTCGCCGCATTGTAACCAAAGTTGCCTGTACCTTCAGCAACCTTGTTGACGATCACAGATGGCTCATCACCGGCGTTGGCAACGATCTGACGCAGTGGCTCTTCCATGGCACGACGCAGGATCTTGATACCGATATCCTGGTCATGATTGGCACCCTTCAGATCCTTGATTGCCTGCAGGGCACGAATCAGTGCCACGCCACCACCAGGAACCACACCCTCTTCAACGGCTGCGCGGGTTGCGTGCAGTGCATCGTCGATACGGTCTTTTTTCTCTTTCATCTCCATCTCAGTGGTCGCGCCAACCTTGATCACCGCAACACCGCCGGCCAACTTAGCCAGACGCTCTTGCAGCTTTTCACGGTCGTAGTCAGAAGTGGTTTCCACCATCTGAGCGCGAATCTGGGCAACACGTGCTTCGATATCACTCTTCACACCAGCACCATCAACGATGGTGGTATTGTCTTTGCCAACCACAACCTTCTTGGCGGTACCCAGATCTTCCAGGGTTGCTTTCTCCAGTGACAGACCCACCTCTTCAGAGATAACAGTCGCGCCCGTCAGCACAGCCAGATCCTGCAACATCGCCTTACGACGATCACCAAAACCAGGTGCCTTAACCGCAGTCACCTTGATGATGCCACGCATGTTGTTCACAACCAGGGTCGCTAACGCTTCGCCTTCCACATCTTCAGCAATAATCATCAACGGACGGCCAGATTTGGCAACACCTTCCAGAATTGGCAGCAGTTCGCGGATGTTAGAGACTTTCTTTTCGTAGATCAGGATCAGTGGGTTTTCCAACTCAGCCTGCATCTTTTCAGTGTTGCTGACGAAGTAAGGGGAGAGGTAACCACGATCAAACTGCATCCCTTCAACCACTTCCAGACCATCTTCCAGGCCAGAGCCCTCTTCAACGGTGATAACACCCTCTTTACCCACACGCTCCATCGCTTCAGCAATCAACTTACCAATCACTTCGTCAGAGTTTGCAGAGATGGTGCCGACCTGATTGATAGACTTGCTATCGGTGCAAGGCTTGGAGATCTTTTTCAGCTCTTCAACCGCTGCAATCACCGCTTTATCGATACCGCGCTTCAGATCCATTGGATTCATACCGGCAGCGACCGATTTCATACCTTCGCTCAGAATCGCCTGGGCCAACACAGTTGCAGTAGTAGTGCCGTCGCCAGCCACATCAGCAGTCTTGGAGGCAACCTCCTTCACCATCTGCACACCCATGTTTTGGAACCGGTCTTCCAGCTCGATCTCTTTAGCAACAGAGACGCCGTCCTTAGTGACGGTAGGTGCGCCGTAGCTCTTTTCCAGAACCACGTTACGGCCCTTAGGACCGAGGGTAACTTTTACAGCATTGGCCAGCACATTGACGCCTTCAAGCATCTTGTGACGGGCTTCAGATGAGAAATTAATAATCTTTGCCATTTGTTTATAACTCCAGAAACGGTTGTGTGATATTCAGTTAAAAACTAAATTATCCAAGAACGGCCAGCAGATCATCTTCACGCATGACCATCAACTCCTGGCCCTCAAGCTTGATCTCGGTGCCGGAGTACTTACCAAACAGCACCTTGTCACCCACTTTGACATCCAGGGCGCGCTTGTCGCCGTTTTCCAATATGCGGCCAGTACCTACAGCCACTACTTCACCCATCATCGGTTTTTCCTGAGCGGAGCCGGGCAGAACAATGCCACCAGCAGATGTCTCTTCACTCTCAAGGCGTTTTACTACTACACGATCATGCAATGGACGTATATTCACGATATGTTCCTCCTGAAAACATAACACACTGTTATCTAAGCAATTAACATCAGATAAAACATTCTCGGACGAGAAGGTGCCTGTTATATGGGGAACACTGTTTACAGTTTCAAGGGCGGGGGATGAAATTTTTACTACTTCATGGAACACAACCAGTGTAACCGCGCAATGCCAGTTCGTGATAAATGCCGCAACAGCGATAGACATATCGCCCAGCGACACACTGCCACCGGGCGTAGATATCAATAGCGATGAAACCGTTAATCAATACGTCCATCACGGGCAGCTTTAAGCACCAGGGCATCAAACGCATCCGCGCTCATCAGCCCCTGTTCGGCGACGAGGTCACGCACCGGGCGACCACTCTTCTCGGACTCTTTGGCCACTTCGCCGGCCTTCATGTAGCCGATGCTGGTATTGAGCAGGGTGGCCAAGGCGCAGCTGGTATGGAGAAACTTCTTGCAGCGCTCGCGGTCGATTTTCATGCCTTTGAGGTTAAACTCAGTGGCGGCATTGATGGCGTTGGTGAGCCACTCCATCTGGTCAAACAGCGCCGAGCCCATGGCCGGCATCATGACATTGAGTTCAAGCTGACCGGCTTGGGTCATGTAACCGATGGCGGCGTCCTGTCCCAGCACCTGAAAACAGACCTGATTCAGCATCTCAAACATCACCGGATTGACCTTGCCGGGCATGATGGAGGAGCCGGGCTGCACCGGCGGCAGCTGGATTTCGCCAATGCCGGTACGTGGGCCGGAACAGAGCAGCCGCATGTCGTTGCTGATGCGGGTAATCTCCAGCGTCAGATCGCGGATCGCCGAGGAGAGGCGTTGAATATCATGAGTCGACTGCATCTGTGCCGCCAGATCATCGGCGGGGCGGATCGTCTCCCCCATCAACCGCGCCATCTCGACGGCGACACGGTTGGCGTAGTCAGGCGAGGTATTGAGCCCGGTACCGGCGGCGCTGCCCCCCAGACCCACCTCACACAGCCCATCACGGCACGCTTCAATATTGCGAGCGGCACGACGCAGGGTCCAGGCATAGGCGCTGAACTCACGCCCCAGCGTTGTCGGCACTGCATCCTGCAGATGGGTACGGCCCGATTTGACGGTATCCACCTCTTCAACCCCGATACGGGCATATTCGTCGGCCATGTTATTCACGGCCGCCAGCAGGCGTGGCAGCTTCATCAACGCCGTCAATCGCAGTGCGGTGGGAATGGTATCGTTAGTGGACTGCCCCATGTTGACGTGGTCATTGGGGTTGATCGGCGTATAAACCCCTTTAGTGCCCCCCAGTGCAACGTTAGCCAAGTTGGCCACCACCTCGTTACTGTTCATATTGTGGCTGGTGCCAGCCCCCGCCTGGAAACGGTCCACCACAAACTGGTCCAGATAGTCACCGGCCAGGATCTGGTCACAGGCCGCCACAATCGCCTTAGTCAGGGTGTCGTCCAGCCAGTGGGGCTGGTTGTTGGCAACCGCCGCCGCACGTTTGATCAGTACATGGGCTTTGACAAAATCAGCATCGGGGCGACGACCACTAATGGGAAAGTTGATCACCGCGCGGGCCGTCTGTGCACCGTACCAGGCATCAGCGGGGACCTTTACTTCACCCAGGCTGTCTTTTTCGATGCGAAACTGATTTTTATCACTCACTATGAATCTCCTGTAGATGGGCACGGCGTCAAGTGCGGACAGTTTAAACCATGAAGGTGTCATACCAACAGTAAAACGGGGACGTCCAATGGGGGCTGGCGCCTCACACTATAATCGCCTATGTTATAGGTCGGTTTGAGAGGAGCACTGCTGCGGATGGAAGTATGTACACAGTTTCTGATATCCGGCCGTGTGCAAGGTGTCTGGTTCCGTGCCACCACACAACAAACGGCCAACCGCCTGGGGATTACCGGTTACGCTAAAAATCTGTCTGATGGCCGGGTTGAAGTGTTGGCCTGCGGCAAACATGATAGTGTGACCGAACTGGGAGAGTGGCTCTGGCAAGGTTCAGCTCACTCTGATGTAAAAAAGATCGTTATTCACCAAAAGGGGGCGCAGGATCGCCCCAATAGCTTTGAAATACGTTGATCCATTCACATACCCAAGGAGTTTGACCATGTCTAAAAACAGCCTATTAATCACCACCACCCTGATTGGGGCACTGCTGGCAGCACCCGCCTTTGCCGACAAGGACAAAGAGAAGAGCGGTGAGGGTAGTGGCCATATGGCCAACCACAAAGAGCACCTTCAGCAACGTCAGCAGATGCACATGGATATGATGAAGATGATGGCCGATACCATGACAATCCTCCGGGATTTAAACCATCAACCCAGCGCTGATGAGAAAAAGCGGCTCACCGACATGATCAACCGCGTAAACGAAATGCTGGCACAACATAAAACAATGGATGAAGGCGCAATGAAATCCATGGATCACAAAATGGGCAGCCCTAAAGGGGCCGGACAGCACGATAAAAAGTAACCTCAGCACCCCTCAGCCCTGCTGAGGGGTATCTCCTCCCTTCTACACACCCCCCCATTCACCACGCCCACTGGCTGGTTAGATACAGTTCGTGCTCTAATCGCAGGCAAACAAGTCCAACAAAGCCGTGGCCTGGAACTCTGATGAAAAACACCCCCCTACCTGCACTGGCGCTACTCTGCATCATTCAGCTCATCCCATCTGCCCAAGCGGGCATTAATAACGACCCCAGGCTGAACTGGAAAACCGTCACCAGTGAGCACTTTGCACTCCATTACCATGATGGTGAAGAACAATTGGCCCAGACAACCATCGCCATTGCCGAGCGGGTTCACACCAGACTCTCACCCATTTTTCAATGGACACCTCTGGAGCCGACCAACATCGTATTGACGGATCAGGTCGATTTTTTCAACGGCTCCGCCACTCCCATCCCCACCAACACCATGACGCTGCACGTCACTCCCCCTGAGATATTCACCGGGATTGAGGACCACGCCGGGGCGCTGGAAACACTCATCACCCATGAGTATGTGCACATACTGCATCTGGACAAGGCGACCCGTGGACCTCTGCTGGCACGGCAGCTGCTGGGGCGGTTTATTCTCCTATTCCCCGGCGTGTTTCAACCCGGCTGGCTGGTTGAGGGGTTGGCCACATACTACGAGACCGACCCGAAACGGGCCATTGGCCGTGGCCAGAGCAGCGCGTTTGAGATGCTGATGCGTACCGAATATAGTTGTGGCATCAAACCACAACGGCAAGTTAACCAGCCCATCGCCAGCTGGCCAGGGGGCAGCGTCCCCTACCTCTACGGTGTCCACTTTTACCAGTTTATCGCCGACCGCTACGGCGAAGAGAGGATCCAGCAGCTGGTCACACGCTACAGCGGCAACCTGCTGCCCTTCAGCATCAACAACACCAGCAAACGGGTTTTTGGCAAAGATATGGCGGCGCTGTGGGACGAGTTCGAGGCTTACCTTCAAGAGCAATATCAGCCGCAACTCAATACCCTGCAATCACAAGGCGAACACGCTGGGGGGCGTATTGGCGAGCAGGGCTACGTCACCAGCAGCGCCCACCCGCTGCCCGATGGCACACTCTTTTACCTAAGTTTCAACGGCTACAGCGCCCCGGCGTTAATGCGGTTGCGACCTGGCTCGCAAACACCCGAGCGACTCGCTGATGTGCATCAGGGGGCTCGTTTTGATCTGCACCCCGAGGCCGGCATTGTGGTCGCGCAACCTGAGGTGAGCCATAACGCCAACCTCTTTTACGACCTCTACCAGATCGACCCGACCAATGGTAAGCAGCGCCGTTTAACCCACGACCAGCGCTACCGCGATGCCACCTGGTCGCCAGATGGCAAAGAGATGGTGGCCATACAGAGCGCCTTGGGCAATCAGGCGCTGCACCGGCTAAATGGCAAAGGTGAACTGATTGAGGTGCTCTGGAGCGGTGAAAATGGCACCACGCTCAACAATCCCGACTGGTCTCCTGACGGCACAGCACTGGTGATGTCGGTCTGGCGGCCAGACGGGGGGTGGAATCTGGAACAGTTCAATGTGAACGACCGTACCTTCACCGCACTGACACAACAGTCAGTGATCGAGGCACACCCCCGCTACAGCCCTGACGGCCGCAGCGTGCTCTTCAGCGCTGATCATGGCGGCACCTACAACCTGCGCCGTCTTGACCTCGCCAGCGGCGAGATCACTACACTGACCCACGTCGCCAGCGGCGCATTTGAACCCCATCAAGCCACCACTGATGGTCCAATCTACTACACCGGCTTCAACTGCGATGGCCTGGATATCTACCGTCTTGACCAGCCAGAGTCACTGCCGACCCCGGTGGCCAGTACGGGCACCTCGGGGATCCCGCTACCACCGGCACCCCTGCCAGAGGGGCTACAGACCCACGACTACTCCCCCTACGCCCATCTGCGCCCACGCTGGTGGTTACCCCACATCGCCATCGAAACCGGCCGTACCGAACTGGGGCTGACTACCTCCGCCAGCGACCCACTCAACCGCCACCTCTATCAACTGAACGCCGCCTATGACTTCAGCAACCGGATGCTGATCGGCTCCGTTGACTATATCTATGACCGCTACTACCCCCTCTTCAAACTGCACGCAGAACGGTTCAATCAGCTGGAGCACAGCGGTGATGACGTACTGCTACGTGTACGTCAGGAGGAGCGTTATCAGGCAGAGGTGGTGCTGCCTTATCTGCAATACAACCGCCAGATCTCACTCCATGCCGCCGCCATCAGCGATCAGAGCGCCGACCACTGGCGGGCGCTGAGTGTCACCCCCCGCGCCGACCGCACCGACCGCCTACTCGGACTGGCCATCGTCTACAACTCAGCACGGCGTTACCCCCTGGCCATCAGCCGCAGCAACGGCGTCTCTCTGCAACTGGTCGCAGAGAGCAGCGACGCCTTGAGCGGCTCGGACTACCGTGGCACCACCTACCTGTTCGATAGCCGCGCCTACATCCCCCTGGGTGGCAAACATCTGCTGGCCCTGCGTATTGCGGGCGGTGCCGGCGACGATGAGTCACGCCCCTTTGTGCTCGGTGGCAGCCGCAGTGCCGGGCAGACCACTGCCCTGCTGGGACCGCCCCAGATCGACTCACCCTTCAACCGGCGCGGCTACGCACTGCGTGGATATAGCGTCGGCGAGGCGGGGCTGGTTGGCTCACGTATGGCACTGACATCCGTTGAGTGGCGCTTCCCCATCGCCCTGGTCGAGCGTGGTTTTATGGCACCACCCGTGGCTCTGCACCAGCTGCATGGTCTCGCCTTTATTGAGGCAGGCGACGCCTGGTACACGGGGCAGAAGGAGCGCTTTGTCACCTCCGCCGGGGTAGAGCTGCGCGCCGAGCTGATGCTCTTTTACGGTTTAGGGCTTCAGACACGCCTCGGTTACGCCCGCGCCTTTGATAACGGTGGCGATAACGAACTCTATCTGCAGCTGGGCAGCTCATTCTAAAAGATGGCACACGCGCCGTTTGGTCTCAGCTAAACGGCATTGATACACCATGGGCCTTCACTCAGCGTAAGTAGGCCTCGCTGGCGTAGCGCCGCATCATGCGCTGGCTATTGAAAAAAGAGGCACTTTGGGAGATGGCCCCCTTCATCACCGCCGTCCAGCCGGATGGGTCCTGACAATAGAGCGGCAGAACGGTCTGTTCCAGCTTTTGATAGAGATGTTCCGCATCATCACCATTGGCAGAGACGTTATCCTCACCAATGGCCCAGCCTGTAATCCCTTCGATACACCCCTCAACCCACCAACCATCCAGCACACTCAGATGGGGCACACCATTAAAGGCCGCTTTCATACCGCTGGTACCACTCGCCTCCATCGGCCGCAGCGGCGTGTTCAGCCAGACATCCACCCCCGATACCAGGGCCAGTGCCGTCGCCATGTCGTAGTCAGGCAGATAGGCGATAGTGACAACATCTTTAAGTTCATGCAGATGTTTGTACAGTGTTTCAATCAGTACCTTGCCTGATCGATCCTTTGGGTGCGCTTTGCCCGCCAGCACTATCTGGAGAGGGTGGCGCTGTGCGATCTGTCTGAGTCGGTTAACATCAGAAAAGATCAGGTCCGGGCGTTTGTAGGCCGTCATCCGGCGGGCAAAACCGATGGTAAAACAGTCTGCCTTCAGGGTCACCCCCGCCTCTTGCCTAACCTTATCGATGAGTCCCTGTTTGGCCTTCTGGTGGGCGGCACGAATCGCCTCATCGGCCACACAACAGGCCACGCGCATCAGCCGCTCCGGTTCATGGCACCACCCTGGCAGGACGGCATCGTAGAGTTGCCGGAATGGCAGACTGGTCCAGGTAAAGGGGTGTACACCGTTGGTGATGGCATGAACACGATAACCCGGAAACATATGGCGGGAGACCTCGGCATGACGACGGGCGACACCGTTGACATACTCACTCAGACTCAGCGCCAGTCGTGTCATGTTGAGGTGCTCCACGCCGGCCAGATGCTGGAGCGTGGGCAGATCGATATAGTCCCCCAGCAGACGCTGTACCAGCTCATAGCTGAACTTGTCATGCCCCGCCTCCACCGGCGTATGGGTGGTAAAACAGCACAGCTCACGTACACGTGGAATGTCATAAGAGGATTCGCCCGGCCGCAGGTCTCCCCGTGGGTAGGCATAACGGCACAACAGCTCCAGCGCTAACAGTGCAGAGTGTCCTTCATTCATGTGGTACTGGCGCAGCTGAAAGCCCAAGGCCTGCAACATACGTGTACCACCAATGCCAAGCACAATCTCCTGTTTAAGACGGTAGGTCTCATCACCCCCATAAAGCTGCCGTGTGAGGGTACGATCCTCAGTGCCATTCTGCTCCAGATCGGTATCGAGCAGCAGCACCGGCTGCTCGCCGTTCATATGCCCTTTAAGCACATAGAGCCAACCTCCCACCCAGACGGTTCGCCCCTCAATGGGCACAGCCACAATGGCATTCAGGGGCACTGCCCAGTGTGATGGATCCCAAGAATCCTTCTGCTCGGTCTGTCGCCCCTCCGGATCGAGTACCTGGTGAAAGTACCCCTCTGTGCTGGCCAGCGTTATCGCTACCAGCGGTACCTCCAGGTCGGCGGCAGAACGCAGCGCATCGCCCGCCAACACCCCCAACCCACCCGCATAAGTAGGGATTTCATCACACAGGGCAATCTCCATGGAGAAATAGGCCACCCGCAGTTCATGGGTAAAATTATCGATAGTCGCCATGATCAATCACCCCTTGTCCAACCATCGACTTCTTGAAAACCTGATAATGCTGTCTGTTCATGATCCCTCTCCTTACCCGTTGTTATCCATCACAACTTCACACGTTTCAACCGTAGTGCATTGGTAATCACCGACACAGAACTGAAACTCATCGCCGCCGCCGCGATCATCGGTGAGAGCAACAGACCAAAAAATGGATACAACAAACCGGCGGCGATGGGCACACCGGCAGCGTTATAGATAAAGGCAAAAAATAGGTTCTGGCGAATATTACCCATGGTGGCTTGCGATAGCCGCCGGGCGCGCACGATGCCACGCAGATCCCCCTTCACCAGCGTCACACCCGCACTCTCCATCGCCACGTCGGTGCCGGTGCCCATCGCAATACCGACCTGGGCCTGGGCCAGGGCGGGCGCGTCGTTGATGCCGTCACCGGCCATGGCGACGATGCGCCCTTCGGCCTGTAGCTGTTTGACCACGGCGGCCTTCTGATCGGGCAATACTTCAGCATGGATCTGGTCGATACCGAGTTTTGCCGCCACTGCCTCGGCGGTCTTGCGGCTGTCACCGGTGAGCATGACAATGCGGATGCCTTCGCCGTGCAGCAGACGGATAGCCTCCGCCGTGGTCTCCTTGATCGGGTCGGCGACGCCGATGAGTCCGGCAACACGACCATCAACACCCAGGAACATCACCGTCTGCCCCTCGCTACGCAGGGCGTCAGCCTGGCTGGGTAGATCACCGACATCAATGGCAAGATCCTGCATTAGCCTCAAATTACCCAGGGCAATCTTGCGGCCATCCACCACACCGGTAACACCCTTACCAGTGACGGATTGGAAATCTTCTGCTGCTGCCAGTTCTGCCTGACGTTTTTCTGCACCACGGACAATGGCAGCGGCCAGCGGATGTTCACTGCCACGCTCGATGCTGGCAGCCAGGCGCACAATTTCGGCTTCATCAAAACCTTCAGCTACTGTCACACTCACCAATTCAGGATGGCCCTCGGTGAGCGTGCCGGTCTTATCCACCACCAGGGTATCGACCTTGCGCATCACCTCCAGCGCCTCGGCATTTTTGAACAGCACACCCATCGTTGCGCCACGGCCTGTACCCACCATAATCGAAACGGGCGTAGCCAAGCCAAGGGCGCAGGGGCAGGCGATAATCAACACCGCCACGGCGTTAATCACGGCATGGGCAAGCCGTGGTTCCGGCCCCCAGATTCCCCAAATGGCCATGGTGGCCAGGGCAATCAGCACCACCGCCGGAACAAAATACCCGGAGACCTGATCCGCCAGTTTCTGGATCGGCGCACGCGAGCGCTGCGCTTGCGCCACCATCTGGACGATCTGCGCCAACAACGTATCAGCACCGACCTTTTCCGCCACCATCACCAGACCACCCGTGCCGTTGATCGTGGCGCCGATCACCTTGGTCCCGCTGCTCTTCTCCACCGGTACCGGTTCGCCGGTGACCATCGACTCATCCACATGGCTGACGCCATCAACCACACTGCCATCCACTGGCACCTTCTCGCCAGGACGGATGCGCAACTTATCGCCGGGCTGGACATGCTCCAGCGGAATATCCTCTTCATGACCATCGTCCCGCACGATGCGTGCTGTTTTGGGTGCAAGCCCCAACAACAGCTTGATTGCCGTATTGGTCTGGCTGCGGGCGCGCAACTCTAGCACCTGCCCCAGCAATACCAACGTTGTAATAACAGCGGCGGCTTCGAAATAGACCGGCACCACACCCATCGCATTAAATACCGAGCGCGGAAAAATATCAGGCATAAGCGCCGCCACCATGCTGTAGCCCCACGCCACCGTGATACCCAGACCAATCAAGGTGAACATGTTGAGATTGCGCGTCACCAGCGATTGCCAGCCGCGGACAAAAAAGGGCCAACCGCCCCACAACACTACTGGCGTGGCGAGCAACATCTCCAACAGCTGACGTGTGCCCGGCTGGACAACTGCTGCGACACTCTCGGGCCAGAACTCTGCACCCATGGCGCTGATGAATACCGGAATGGAGAGCACCGCGCTGATCCAGAAGCGGCGTGTCATATCGTTTAGTTCAGCATTCTCCTCATCTGCTGCTGCCGTTACCGTGCGTGGCTCCAGCGCCATGCCACACTTGGGACAGTTACCGGGGTGGTCCTGAACGATCTCCGGGTGCATCGGGCAGGTGTATTCAGATTTTGTAGCGGCTGGGGCTACACTCATTGGCTCTAGGGCCATGCCACACTTTGGGCAGCTGCCCGGCCCTTGTTGCTGTATCTCAGGATGCATCGGACAAGTATAAAGTGGTGTTGCCGCACTGGCACTGGCACTGGCACTGGCATTGACACTGGCCTTGGCACCGGCGGTCTGACTTAACAACTCTCTATGATGATGGCCGCCTTCGACCGGGGAATGAATATATTGTAGCGGTGCTGCATTAAACCTGGTCAGACAGCCAGGGCCACAGAAATGGTATCTCTGCCCTTCGTAATCGGCATAGTGGGGGGCATCTGCCGCCACCTCCATGCCACACACGGGATCTTTTTCAGTTGCCATCTTGTTGCCTCGCTTGTTAGCGTTTACAAATAAGATCAGCCCTTTTTAATCGATTCCACTCCGTTATAGCAGCACCACCCCTTGATGGTGCCCTCTTCAAAACATCAAATAGCGCCGGACTCAGCCCCTCATCTGCTTTTATTAACAAACAGATACTTCACCAGCCCGGCCACTACCAGCAACACAATCAACCAAAAAAGGATGCCAAACCCCCAGTGTCCAGCCCCCATCTCCATTCCCATCGACCAACTGCCGCTATCGTGCATCATTTAACACCTCCGCATCGTTGAGCTAACTGTTAAGCGACGTCGAGCATAACACCTCAATGCTGATGATCATGTCCATCGTCGTTCATCGTGGCATCCATATCGTCCGTCCCCATGCCCAGGTCGTCATGATGGGTACTGTCCAGCGACTCGCCATGGTGGCCATCCATCACCTCAGCGCCACTGCCGCCGTGGTGATCCGCGCCATCGCCGTGGGAATGGCTATGCCCCTCCCCCTCTGACTTCGGTAGCGACATCACACCTAGGCCGTAACGATAGACCACTTCGCCACCACGCCAGGCGGTTGCTGACAACACCGCACCCGCGACCACCATGCCAACGACAAACAGGGTGCCCAGTTTTTTGCCCGTCCAGGTCGAGAATACCGACCAGGCCGCCAACAGCAAAAAGAGTACCAACGTGGCGATTGCCCAGTTGCGGTGAAGGGTCATGGCCGCATGAGAGGGGGTATCGTGGGCAACGGTATTGTAGGCATACCACCCGGTCAGGCCGGTGATGATGGCAAAACCGGCACCAAACCATAAGGACCAGCGCGCTACAATCTGCCACTGCTCCTGCAGAGGTGATTTTACAAAGAGTGTGACCACGGTCAGGCCGGCAGCCAGGGAGAGTAGCGCCACGGTAAAGTGGACAAAGATGGGGTGCCAGTTGG
This sequence comes from Tenderia sp. (SeqCode), assembly GCA_031416075.1. Taxonomy (GTDB): domain Bacteria; phylum Pseudomonadota; class Gammaproteobacteria; order Tenderiales; family Tenderiaceae; genus JAKFXL01. Next base: position 32,960 of record JANOSY010000075.1, read on the forward strand.
GGATGATTTCGAACATTTAGTGCTCCTTAAAACAGTGTTTAGTTAAATGCTGTTGAGTCCATTCGTCTTCAGCAAACTTGCCGTCACCATTGTTACACCTATACAGCTGTAAAGAATAGTGGTCAGAACCAGAAACGGAGACCGGCTACCACACGGGTATCATCTGTCTGCCCGCCAGCTGCGCGCACATAATCGGCTGTATCACCGTAGGTGCCTGCCCACTCAATACCTATGTAGGGGGCAAACTCCCGTCTGACCTCATAGCGTAGACGCAAACCTGCCGTCACGCTTGAAAGACCACTGCCCAGATCCCGTTCAGGATCATCCTTACCATAGAGCATTGCCTCAACACGCGGTTGCAGAATCAGCTTCTGGGTAAACAGCAACTCATACTCGGCACTCAACCCGACGGCACTGCGGCCACCGTCACCCAGATAAGCGGTGGCCCCCACCTCAAACCAGTAGGGGGCCAGCCCCTGCACACCCATGGCGAGCCAGGATTGATTCTCCCCTTCACCACTGTCGTAACGCAAACCGAGTTCACTATTCCAATAAGTATCAATGGCATGGCTCCAGAGCAGTTGGGTGCTAGCCTCCATCAATGAGTCATTGGCAATATCACCTTCTGCTTTCAGTACAATGCGATTGTAATCACGGCCATACATGGCTTTAAGGTCATATAACCGCCAGCTGCTATCTTTACCACGCACCGCCTCCAGGCGATCAACCATTAATGTTGCCATGGTGTATTGATCCGCCAGCGTTAACCGCGGTGACGCCCTAAATTCAAGGCCATCGGAGTAGGCGTGGGGATCACGGGCATCCGCCGGGGCCGGTCCCCCTTGCATCTTCATGCCACCCATGTCGCCCGCGCCATGTTGCATTGCACCACCCATAGAGTCTGCCCCCATATCCATACCAGAAAAGTCCATCTCCATTTCATCGGCAGCCGGTGTCGACATGCCACTTGCATGTCCCGAATGGTCCATGGCCATATCGCCCGCTGCCCATAAGGGGGCGATATTGATGAGCAGTAACGCCGCCATTAATGGTTTTTTTCTGTTTGTCATACTATATATACACCTACTCATCACAACTCCTCCCGGATTCAAGAGACCACCACTTCACGGAACATGCCTGCATCCATGTGGTATAGCAGATGGCAGTGCCAGGCCCAGTGGCCCAGCGCATCGGCAGTGACAAGAAAGCTGATCCGTTGCGCCGGTTGCACACTGATGGTGTGGCGACGTGAGAGCACCCCACCCTCCGGGCTTTCCAGCTCACTCCACATACCGTGCAGATGCATGGGGTGAGTCATCATGGTGTCGTTGTGCAGAATGACTCGCAGCCGTTCATTGTGGCGAAAGTGAATAGGTTTGGATTTGCCAAACTCCACCCCATCAAACGACCAGGTATAACGCTCCATGTTGCCCGTCAGGTGTAGCTCCATATCACGCCCCGGCTCCCGCAGATCTGTGGGGCCATGAACGCTCCGCAGATCCGCATAGGTCAATACTTTGCGGCCGTTATTACGCAGACCAATACCGGGATCATCGAGATTGGTGCGTGGGGTATCAACACGCATATCAACACTGGGGCCATACTCTGTGCTGGCGTGGCGCACTTTGACTGCCGACGCTGCCATCGGCATAGCGTGGCTACCGTGGTCCATCCCCACCATCGCACCTCCTTCGCCCATCATGCCCATCATGCCCATCGCGCCCATAGTTCCCATCATGTCTGTCATGGTCAGCATCTCGGGTTTGTCCAGCGCCGGCACAGGGGCCGCTAACCCGGCACGGGTTGCCAGCGTACCTCTGGCGTAACCGGTACGGTCCATCGACTGTGCAAAAATGGTGTAGGCATCATCACTCGGGGTCACAATCACATCATAGGTTTCACCCGGACCAAAGCGGAACTCATCCACCGTAACCGGCGCAACCGCCAGACCGTCAGCCCCCACCACGGTCATCTTCAATCCGGGTATACGCACGTCAAAATAACTTTGGGAACCCCCATTAATAAAACGCAGACGAACCCGTTCCCCTGGGCTGAACATCCCCATCCAGTTACCCCGTGGGGTGGTGCCGTTCATCAAGTAGGTATACCCATACGCGGAGATGTCCGCCAGATCCGTAGGACTCATGCGCATCTGGTTCCACATCCGCCGCTTGGAGATGGCAGAGGCCAACCCTTCGGTGCTGACATCACGAAAAAAGTCGACTGCGGTAGGCTGGTTAAAATTGTAATAGTCGGACTGCTTTTTCAGATTGTTAAAGACGTTCATGGGGTCGTCATCTGTCCAGTCTGACAGCAAGACGACGTGGTCACGGTCAACGTGCGGACCAGTCTCTTCAGCAGGGTCGATAATAATCGCCCCATACATGCCCGTCTGTTCCTGAAAGCCGGAGTGGGAGTGGTACCAGTAACTACCCGACTGCTGCACTTTAAAGCGATAGACAAACGTTGTGCCCGGCGCAATGCCATCAAAACTGATGCCCGGTACGCCGTCCATCTCAAATGGCAGAATAATGCCGTGCCAATGGATAGAGGTCGACACACTCATGTGGTTAGTCACACGAATGGTGATCGTATCGCCCTCGCGCCAGCGTAACGTTGGTGCGGGAATAGAACCATTAATCGTCGTTGCCATGCGTGGCGCGCCTGTAAAGTTGGCGGGCGACTCTGCCACCGTCAACTCAAACTCCGTGCCACGTAACACCGGGGCTGAACCGGTCGTTGTCATGCCTGCCACCTCAGTGGCTGACTGCGCCCAGGCTGATTGGCTTGCGGGTGCCAATCCTAACAACACCCCTCCCGCCATCAACCCCTGTACAAAACGGCGACGTGGCAAGTTAGCCAGTGGTAGGTTAGGTGGAAAATTGTGTTTCATACAGAGAGTTCCTCTCCTGAGTGACCATTTTTAATCTGTAGTGCCAAGGCACACAACCTGTATTCGGACATCTCAATCACAGCATTAACTTTGTTGAACAGGTTTTAAAGTCTGACAACGCCAAACACTTAAGACTATCGTTCATCAACACGTCTCCCTCTACTCATACGCCATGCTTTACCATAGCTGCTGGCCTGACGCCTTCACCGCCGCCACCCGCGTACAAAAATCGGCGGGGCCATAGGCATATACCGTCTGTTGCTGAGAATAACCATCACTCCCCTTTGGTTGTTCGGTATACAGCAGTGGCCGCCCGCTTTTTTCTGCATGACGCAGTAACCAATCTAACGCACGCTGCGGAATTCGTTTCCCCACAGGCACAGCCAGATCAACAGGTCCGCCTCTCCATCTCAACCGGTTAAATACAACAATCACCTTTGAGCAGCTAGGCTGCATCCATGTCGGCAGCGGCGACTCATCCATCAACCAGCCACACGTAAAAGCACCACAGGGATCATGAGGACGATTGTCATAATCACCACACTTCCCACCACTGCTGTATTGGCAGCCATTGCCGGGGTAGAGATGGACCCCATTCACATAGGTCTGCAACCACCCATCACAACACGCCGTACAGGGCTGGCACACTCGGGCATTTATCATCACCATTAGCTCACTTAGTCGCCAGAGTGTCTAACTGCCCGAATAATGGATGCCACCGTTATGTTTTACACCATCGGCGGTTTTAAACTGAAACATCAGCTGATGTTTACCCGAGTGCCCCAGATCATACCCCACCATGTACCACTCACCCATTTTCATGGTCGCCTTAGTCTCGACACTGCCATTGGGATGCACCACCTTGGTATTCATCGACAGATCCGCCACCGCCTGACTATTCTGTTCAACCTTGATCATAAAGTCGTGGCTACCACCCATCTCACTGCCCGCCTTGGCCTTCATCACTTGAATAGTGACGTTGTAACCATCCACCTCTTTCTGTTCTGTTAACCCATCACCTGCCGCTGCCGGGGTGGCGGCCATCGGCATCATGGATGATGAACCTGACATACCGTGTTTCATCCCTCCACCAGAACCGTGATCACCTGATGCAAACAAAACCGGTGCTGCCACCAAGGTGGCAAATGCAAAACTCATCGCAAATACAGTGGTATGTTTCATGTAACGTCTCCTGGCCGATTAAAGATAGTCTCTTCCGGAACCGCCATTGTGCTGCTCCAGTGACTTTAGAATAGCGACCAGGCGCTGTCATAAAGGTGACGGCCGCATTACAAACTTGTAATGTAGATGTCATGTTGATGGCAGACAGCTCCAGCTAACCTGGATTGCACGTGGTTAATACCTCTCCTCAGACAAACAGGCAGACAATGAAGCTTTTAATCGTTGAAGATGAGATTAAGACCGGTGAATACCTCAAACAGGGGTTGAGTGAAGCGGGGTTTATCGTTGATCTCTGTCACAACGGTTTAGACGGTTACCATCTGGCCATGACCGGACCCTACGAACTGATCATCCTCGATGTGATGCTGCCGGACGTGGATGGCTGGCGAATCCTCACCTCACTGCGCGATGCCGGTAAAAAATCACCGGTACTCTTTTTAACCGCCCGTGACAGCATTGATGATCGTGTTAAAGGGCTGGAGCTGGGGGCAGATGACTATCTGGTCAAACCATTTGTCTTTGCGGAGTTGCTCGCCCGTGTTCGCACCCTGTTACGGCGTGGCGTAAACCCGACCAACGAACCCACCCTCAAGATCGCCGACCTGGAGTTGGATCTGACCCGCCATCGCGCCACTCGGGGCGGTCAACGCATCCACCTGACTGCAAAAGAGTTTGCACTCCTGGAGCTACTGGTACGACGCCAGGGCGAAGTCTTGCCACGTTCACTCATCGCCTCGCAAGTCTGGGACATGAACTTTGATAGTGATACCAACGTGATTGACGTCGCCATTCGCCGCCTGCGTGCCAAGATCGACGACCCCTTTGAACCCAAACTGATCCATACCGTACGTGGCATGGGCTACATGATCGATTTACCGGATAGCGCCGCATAAATGAGACACCCTATCTCCCTCACCCTGCGCCTGACACTGCTATTTACCGCTGCCTCCATCATCGTACTGCTCACGTTTGGCTGGATTATCGGCCGCTCCATCGAGCAGCATTTTGTTGCAGAAGATCTCAACGAACTTGAAGTCATCACCGCGTCCGTACAACAGACACTCACCACGCTGGAACACAACCAACAACCCGATGAGATCAAACAACGACTTGAGGACATTTTAGTCGGCCACCACAGTGCGCTGCTGCGTCTTAGTGATTCACAAGAACGGATTGTTTATCACAGCCCCGGCCCCGATTTCTCGTCACTGCCCACCATCACCGCTGAACAGAGACTGATCCCCAAATGGAGTGATGGCAAACACAACTACCGCCTGTTAATTCAGCGTGTCACCACCGATTGGGACACCTATACCATCGTGGCTGCTGTTGCCATCGACTTCCATCTGCATTTTTTCAGTCACTTTATCCGTACCCTCTGGCTCATGGTCGCCGGCGCTATTGCACTCATGGTGCTGTTGGCATGGATGGCCGTCCGCCAAGGACATCAACCCCTGCGCCAGATCGTCAATCAGATCCGCCAGATTCGCGCCAGTGAGCTCAACAGCCGCATCGAGCCAGACACCGTTCCCACGGAGCTGACCGAGCTGGCCCACTCGTTCAACGAGTTGATGCAACGGTTAGAGACATCATTTGCTCAGCTCTCCCACTTCTCGGCCGATATCGCACACGAGTTGCGTACCCCCATCACCAACCTGATGACCCAAACCCAGGTAGTACTCTCACAGCCCCGTGATAATCAAGCCTATCAAGAGACCCTCTACTCCAACATGGAGGAGTATGAGCACATGGCACAAATGGTGGGCGACATGCTCTTTCTTGCCAAGGCCGATAACGGCCTGAAGCCCCCCGCCACTGTCGCCATCACGTTGGCAACGGAGATAACAAGTCTATTCGACTACTATGAGGCGTGGGCCGAAGAGCAAGGGGTACAACTCATCACTCAAGGCAACGCTACGATTCAAGGGGACCGTCCGATGTTACGGCGGGCACTGGGCAACCTGCTTGCCAACGCCATTCGCCACACCCCTGCCGGCATGGGTGTCACCATCAAGGTCAGTCAGGAGCACAACACAACCACCGTCACCATACAGAACCCCGGCACAGCCATTGCTGCGGAACATCTACCACACCTCTTTGACCGTTTTTACCGCATCGATCCGTCACGCCAGCGTAATGAGGAGGGGGCCGGGTTAGGGTTGGCCATCGCTAAGTCAATCGTCGACATCCATGGTGGCAACATCTCAGTCACCTCTAACGATACACTCACGGAATTTCAAATAAGACTCAGCACCAACGCATAACAACGATGATGTTTAAGGTTTAAAAAAGGCGGGGGCACACATCGACCCCGGCAAGGGAGTCGAGCCTGATCCAACAGCGATACCATTCAACAGTGGTCACCATCAGATCAAGCCGGATCTACTTCATATCAGACACTAAGACCTGACTATTTTTCTTCGTTTTTAGCTGCAAGCTCAATACTTTCAAGCAGTTTTTCATCCAGCATTGGCACTGTCTCAAGCGTCGTTGCATCTTCAACCAGTGGTGTGAGCTGGGTATAAAGGGTTTCGCTGTAGGTATGCAGCGTACGGAACTGCTCAGCCAATTTACCACCCTGCTCAACAGCCGCCTTCAGGGTCATAACACGTTGCTCTTGGGTACGCTTTTCCTTACGCAAAGAGACAACCTCATTAGAGACCTGCTTACGTGCCTCAGACTCCTCATCCTTCTGCTTCTTGAGCGCCTTCATCTTCTTGACCACATTTTCTGGTGTATCCGCCAGAATCTTATTGATCGTTTTAAAGGTCTTCTCTTTCTCTGCCAGCTGAGCCTTAATGGTGATCAGCTCTTTCTCCTGCGCTTCACGCAGAGCGGCAATTGTCAGCTCAATCTTACGCTGCCCAGCCAAAGCGCCTTCTTTAGCAGCTTCTGACAGCGTCTGTGCACGCTCACTGAGCGCTACCTTTTTTTCCATAATGCCAACGGCAATCTGGGCATGCTCCTGTGCTTCTTTGATGTTGATGTCGGCTTCAATAGATCTTTTAATCGCCGCATCCAGAGTGGTTTTAAGATCTTCAGCGCTAGAGTCTGGATCTATACCCAACGCTTCACACGCCGTTCTCATCAGTATCTGCTTGCCTATGGCAAGTTCTTTCCACACTTTTAATTGCAGTTGCAAATCAGCTTGGTCCACATATTTCTCCGGGTTAGTTAGGGGGGTATCTCTTCAAGGGGCGTTATTGTATCCTAAAATGAGCCGGTCAACCCATTCTCCATGCGTTGAGGGGGGAATTTGCCTCACAAACGCCCCCTTCCCAGCCCCCCTTTCCACCGGGAAACGGCCCCCAAAGGGTTGTTCATCTCCATCACACTCACTGCTTTTTGATCGTGATACACGACGCTACAACGCATCGACTTAAACCAGACGCGCCTTGAGAAAGCCCACTATCTCTGCCAAAGGGATAAACTGGTTTTCAGTATCGCGCCGCCCTTTATACTCCAGCTCCCCCTTATCCAACCCCTTTTCGCTAAAGACAATACGATGGGGAATACCAATCAGCTCCATATCCGAAAACATAACCCCTGGGCGCTCCTTGCGATCATCAAACAGCACCTCAAAACCCGCCGCCACCAACTCTCCGTAGAGTTTTTCAGCCGCCTCGCACAGACGCTGTGACTTATGCATATTTAATGGGATCAAGACCACATGGAAAGGGGCAATGGCAACGGGCCAGATGATCCCCTGAGCATCATTGTTCTGCTCAATGGCTGCCGCCACAATGCGCGAAACACCAATGCCATAACAACCCATGGTCATCACCACCGGTTTACCATCTTCACCCTGCACGTTTGCCTTCATCGCCTCGCTATACTTGCGGCCAAGCTGGAAGATGTGACCCACTTCAATTCCACGTTTAATCAGCAGTGTGCCTTTACCGTCCGGGCTGGCATCACCTTCAACCACATTGCGAATATCGACCACCACCCCTTCCGGCAGATCACGCCCCCAGTTAACGCCCGTCAGATGTTTACCGTTCTGGTTCGCGCCGCAAACAAAATCAGCCAGCTGGGCAGCACTACGATCAACAATCACCGGGATGCTCAGCCCCACCGGGCCGACTGAACCCGGCGCACACCCTGCTACCGTCTTCACCTGCTCGGGGGTAACAAAGGTGAGGGGCGTGGCAATCTGGGGGAGCTTCTCCACTTTGACCTCATTCACTTCGTGGTCGCCTCTGACTACCAGCGCCACCACGCTCCCCGGCACAGCCCCCTGCACCAGCAGCGTCTTCACCGTCTGGCAAGCCTCTATATTAAGGTGAGCACACACCTCTTCGATGGTGTGCTGGGCTGGGGTATCAACCGTGGTCAGTGTCGCTGTTGCTGCTGGACGGCCACTGCTCGGAGCCACCGCTTCGGCCAACTCAACGTTGGCGGCGTAATCACTCTCCGTACTGAAGGCGATGTCATCCTCACCGGATGAGGCCAGCACGTGGAATTCATGGGAGGCGTTACCGCCGATGGCCCCCGTATCGGCCTGCACCGCGCGGAACTCCAAACCAAGACGGCTAAAGATGCGGGTATAGGTCTCGTACATCACATCATAGGTCTGCTGCAAAGAGGCATCGTCGATATGAAAGGAGTACGCATCTTTCATCAAAAACTCACGGGCGCGCATCACACCAAAACGGGGGCGGCGCTCATCACGAAACTTGGTCTGGATCTGGTAAAAATTGGCGGGCAGCTGTTTGTAGCTGCGCAACTCGTTACGAATCAGGTCTGTTACCACCTCTTCATGGGTCGGCCCAAAGCAGAAATCACGCTCATGGCGGTCTTTAAGCCGCAACATCTCTTCGCCCATCTGCTCCCAGCGACCCGACTCCTGCCACAGCTCAGAGGGCTGAATCGCCGGCATCAGGATCTCCTGCCCGCCTGCGCGGTTCATCTCCTCACGGACGATCGCCTCCACCTTGCGTAATACCCTCAACCCCATCGGCATCCAGGTGTAGAGCCCTGCCGCCAGTTTGCGGATCATACCGGCGCGCGTCATCAGCTGATGGCTAACAACTTCGGCGTCGGAGGGGTTCTCTCTCAAGGTCGACAACAGGATCTGGGATGTACGCATGACGGCTGATTCTTCTTGAATTTGTTAAGGGGGTGGATTTTAGCCGCTCGGGGGGAGCGGTGGCCAGCGTTGATGGCAAAATCGGCAGGGTATTTTGCCTTTTACTGAAGATCAATCCCGGCATCAACGATCTGACAGCCCAGCTACCCAGCAATAATACGCATCTCCTTTTCAGCGTTATGCAGGCAGCTGGTGGCCCCCGGCGAGGGGGTCATATTGAAGATAATGCCGTTGCCGGGGTCGATCTTAGCCTCGCCCATATGCAGCTTGCTGTTAATCTTGTCGATCATCACCGGACGGATACCGCCAATCCTCTTGGCAAATTCCAGATCCTTCAGTTACAGTGTTGGCACCACCTTGCGGGCATCGTTCAGGAGATATACCGCCGAGCAAGACTATGAACACCTATCACGCCGGACAGGTGAGATCGCACGCTGACCGCCATGGAGAACAAAAAGAGGGTGATTAATCCCCGAGAGTGCTCATAAAATCAGGTCATGAAATAGCGACACAATCACCCTCCAAAACCAAGACGCCCCTGCACTGGCGATAACCAGGGTGAAGCAGGCGTGAAGACATTCAGATTTAAAGCATGGAAATCGGCCAATAACCCCATTTCTGGAAAACTGTGTATTACCGATGCATAGCATAACAAAATAGCCCTGTTGTGGCTTAATGAACTTGTACACCGAGATGGGATAAACTAACCCCAACTAGAGAAGAGATGTATCAAGAATGAGCAAATCAAAGCCACTATTTTCGAGTGAATTTAAAGAAGATGCCGCCAGTTTGGTTCTGGATA
>JANOSY010000076.1:0-6961 GCA_031416075.1 Tenderia sp. (SeqCode)
CTAGTGAGTCCCCCGGCTAAGCCGGGGGATTACCTTATTTATTTAATTCTCCTAACTTTTGATCGAGTCAGAAGAATCAGGCCGACCGTAGCGCTCGGTCAAACCTAAAGAGTCCCCCGGCAAAGCCGGGGGATTACCTTATTTATTCAGGGAGTTTCTCGAACGTGGTAACCCAATTACACTCACCGAAACTTAGCTAGGCCAATCCGAGCCTAGCCAACCATTACGGCCCCTCCGGCCGCAAACTCATCCCGTCCAGCACAGCTGGCAACTGGTTGCTGCGGATCATGCCTTGTATCTCTTCAATATAAGCAGCCCCCCGCTCCGAATAAGCACCCAATCCTTTAGCCAGCTGGTGGCCACTCAGCCCTTTGCCATCGGTACGCATCTGCTGTCGCATGTTACGCAGTTCGGTATACGCCCGGTTGGTATTGAGGTTATGGATGTAGGAGCGCACCGAGTCATCAAGCGACGAGAAGGCGCGTATAGAACGAGTCTCCCCAGCCGGGCGGGACAACGGCACAATACTGTCGGTATCCCGATAGGTGTATTGCCCAAAGAGATTGTTGCCCGTCAGGGCAAACCGGGATGTGCCCCAACCACTCTCATTGGCGGCCTGGGCCAGCACCAGCGCGGGTGGTACCACATCCACACGGCGCAGCAATTTCTGCTGTGTCTGTGGCTGGGAGAGGCTCCCCTCTATCTGATACTGCTCCGCCACCGACTCCAGCCAGTGCAGCTCAGTGCTGTTGAGGCGGTTCACCCCCTTTGCAAAAAGCACGACTAGCTGGTCGCGCATCTCTTCGATCATGGCGTTTTCTGCCAGCACAATCGGCAGCAGGGCACGGAAAAAAAGCGCCTTGCGCTGCTTTGAGTTGGTCATATCCGCCAGATCACTGGGAAAGGTCTGAAGCTCGATGGCGGGCACCAGCGTCGGTGGCCAGGAGTAGCCCATCGCCTCAAACGCTGCCTCCAGATCGGCGCTACTATTCACCTCCAGCTGCTGGAGTGATATACGCTCGTCGACCTTGTCTATATTGTCTATGTTGTCCACCGGCTGCTGAATATAAAAGACCAGCAACGCAGCAACGGCAATGGGAAGAATCAGTGCAACCAGTTTGTACATAACCACTTCCTTCTTCAGGCACAAGCTTATGACAACAGTGGTTTTATTCTACCCCAACCAGACCCGTGCATTGCGGAACATCCGCAGCCATGGACCCTCTTCACCCCAGCCGTCTGGGCGTGAGGAGTGCTGCACCGCGCGGAAGACCCGCTCGGGGTGCGGCATCATCACTGAGAAGCGACCATCCTGGTTGCTCAGGCCGGTAATGCCCAGCGGCGAGCCGTTGGGGTTGGCTGGATAGCTTTCGGTAGCGTTGCCGTAATTATCAACAAAACGCAGACCCACAACGCCCGCCGCCAACGCCTGTTGTGCACCATTGGCAGATGCAAACTCGGCCTGACCTTCACCATGGGCAATAGCGATGGGCAGCCGTGACCCCTCCATGCCTTGCAGGAAGATGGAAGGAGACTTAAGCACCTCGACCATGGAGTAACGGGCCTCGAACTGTTCCGAGACGTTGCGCACAAAGTGCGGCCAGTTTTCGGTACCGGGGATCAGTTCGTGCAGGTTGGACATCATCTGGCAGCCGTTGCAGACCCCCAGACCGAAGCTGTCGTCACGTTCGAAAAAGGCCTGAAACTCGTCACGAGCACGCGGATTGAAGAGAATCGACTTGGCCCACCCCTCACCAGCACCGAGCACGTCACCGTAGGAAAAGCCGCCACAGGCGACCAGCCCCTGGAATTCTTTGAGCGAGACGCGACCTGCAATGACGTCACTCATGTGCAGATCAACTGCAGCAAAACCGGCACGATCAAACGCCGCCGCCATCTCCACCTGACCGTTGACACCCTGCTCGCGCAGCACTGCCAGGCGTGGACGCACACCTGTATGAATAAACGGAGCCGCCACATCTTCGGCCTGATCAAAAGTAAGCAGTGGTTGAATACCAGGATCCTTGGCATCGAGCAGTCGATCAAACTCCTGCTGCGCGCAGTCGGAGTTATCCCGCAGTGACTGAATCTGGTAACTGGTCTCGGACCAGGCGCGGTGCAGGTCGATGCGCGACTCGCTTAGCAGCGGCTTATGGTCAAAGCTAAACTCCACCACATCCTTATCATTAATCTGGCCGATCACATGACTGTGGTGACCCAGCCCCACATCGTGCAGCGCCTTGAGCACGGCATCGGTATCGGTGTGGCGCACCTGCACCACTGCGCCCAACTCTTCGTTGAAGAGCGCGGCGATCTGGTCATCCCCCAGATCATCCATCACAACACTGACGCCGCAATGACCGGCAAAGGCCATCTCGGCCACCGTGGCAAACAGGCCGCCGTCGGAGCGGTCGTGATAGGCCAGCAGCAGCCCCTGCTGGTTGAGCAGCTGAATGGTATTGAAAAACCCCTTAAGCGCATTGGCATCATCCACATCGGGGGCGTGGTGACCGACCTGTTTGTAGACCTGCGCCAGACAGGAGCCGGCCAGACGGTTTTTGCCCTTACCCAGATCGATCAGGATCAGATCGCTGTCGCCCAGATCAGTGCGTAGCTGCGGTGTCAGGGTCTTGCGAATATCGCGCACTGGCGCAAAGGCGGAGATGACCAACGACAGCGGCGCGGTGACACTCTTCTGCTCACCATTCTCGCTCCAGACGGTCTTCATCGACATCGAGTCTTTGCCAACGGGAATGGCAATGCCCAGCGCCGGGCAGAGTTCCATGCCCACCGCTTTAACCGCCTCATACAGACCGGCATCCTCACCCGGATGGCCCGCTGGCGCCATCCAGTTGGCGGACAACACCACCCTGCCCAGTTCAGTCACAGCGGCAGCGGCAGCGGCCAGATTGGTCAGCGCCTCACCCACCGCCATACGGGCAGAGGCGGCGTGATCAACGAGGGCAATCGGGGTACGTTCACCCATCGCCATCGCCTCACCGGTGTAAACATCAAAACTGGTGGCAGTGACGGCGACATCGGCCACCGGCACCTGCCACGGACCAACAAACTGATCACGCGCCACCAGGCCAGTGACAGAACGGTCACCGATGGTGATGAGGAAACTTTTGCTCGCCACGGTGGGCAGACGCATCAAACGATAGGCGGCATCCTTGATGTCGATCTTGCGGGTATCAAACGCCACCTTCTGGAAGTGTTTGTGCTGCACATCACGCAACATCTTGGGCGGCTTGCCCAGCAGCACCTCCATCGGCATGTCGACCGGGGTATTGTCGAAGTAGCCATCACCGACGATCAGATGGCGCTCTTCCGTCGCCTCGCCAATCACCGCGAACGGGGCACGCTCGCGCTCACACAACGCCGCAAAACGGTCCATATCATCCGGCATCACTGCCAGCACGTAACGCTCCTGCGACTCGTTGCTCCAGATCTCCATCGGCGCCATGCCCGGCTCATCGTTGGGCACGGCACGCAGTTCAAACCTGGCGCCACGACCGGCGTCGTTGGCCAGTTCCGGCATGGCATTTGAGAGGCCACCAGCGCCGACGTCGTGAATCGAGACGATTGGGTTCTCTTTGCCCAACTGCCAGCAGCGATCGATCACCTCCTGGCAGCGGCGCTCCATCTCGGGATTACCACGCTGCACCGAAGCGAAGTCCAGGTCTTCCGCGCTGGAACCCGTCGCCATCGACGACGCCGCACCACCACCCAGACCAATCAACATCGCCGGGCCACCCAGCACTACCAGCTGTGCGCCAACGGGGATGACCTGTTTTTTGACGTGGTCAACACTGATGTTGCCCAGACCACCGGCCAGCATGATCGGCTTGTGATAACCACGTACCTCGTTGCCATTCGGGCCGGGCACCGTCTCTTCAAAGGTACGGAAGTAACCGCAGATATTGGGGCGACCAAACTCGTTATTAAACGCAGCGGAACCGAGCGGACCATCGATCATGATCTCCAAGGCCGAGACGATGCGACTCGGTTTGCCGTGGTCCGTCTCCCACGGCTGTTCAGCGCCGGGGATGCGCAGATTCGAAACGCTAAAACCACTCAGTCCTGCCTTGGGTTTGGAGCCACGTCCGGTCGCCCCCTCGTCGCGGATCTCACCACCGGAGCCGGTCGCCGCGCCAGAAAACGGCGAGATCGCAGTCGGGTGATTGTGGGTCTCCACCTTCATCAGAATTGCAATATCCTGCTCGTTGTAGCCGTATTCGCCACTCGCAGGATCGGGGTAGAAACGACCGGCCTTGAACCCTTCGATCACCGATGAGTTATCAGAATAGGCGGTCAGCACACCCTCGGGGTGCAGCTCGTGGGTATTGCGGATCATTTTGAAGAGCGACTTCGGCTGCTCTTTACCATCAATGATCCAGTCGGCGTTAAAGATCTTGTGGCGGCAGTGTTCGGAGTTGGCCTGGGCAAACATCATCAGCTCGATGTCGTTGGGGTTACGTCCCATGGCGGTAAAGTTCTCCACCAGATAGTCGATCTCGTCCGCCGCCAGCGCCAACCCCCAATCGCGGTTGGCCACCAGCAGCGCCTCGCGGCCACCGCCGAGGATATCGACACTACGCAATGGGCGTGGCCCTTCGTGTTGGAACAGCCCCTCCGCCTCTTCCATACAGCACAATACCGACTCAGTCATACGATCATGAACCAGCGTCTTGATCACACTGCGTTCAGCATCACTCAGCGTGCTGCCGTCCGCCTTACGCAGGTAGTAGGCAATACCACGCTCTAAGCGGTGAATAGTATTCAGGCCACAGTTACGGGCGATATCGGTCGCCTTGGAGGCCCAGGGTGAAATCGTGCCTGGCCGTGGCACCACCAGCAGCAACTCACCCTCGGGTGATTCAGTCTCCAACTTCGGGCCATACTCCAGCAGCTTTTTCAGCAACAGCTCCTGTCCCGCATCCAGCCGCTGTTCCAAATCGGCAAAATGGACAAACTCAGCGTAAACATGGCTCACCCCAGGCACTTGGGCCTGGATGGCACGGGTCAGCTTTTGCAAACGGAAGGTGGATAAGGCTGGGTTACCGCGCAGTTGGAGCATCGAGGGTTCCTGAATCTGAAATTGGAAAGGGCACCATTTTACTTGATTTCAACGATCACAGGGCGAATTGGATTTGCTGCCATGTGCTTCAGTAAACACATACAACAAACCCCAAACATGATCCACCGCCAACCCAGTCAGAACTGCTGGCGACGATGAATTAAACAGAGGGAATAGTGAAAAGGCCCGTTTGTTGAGTCCACGGACGATCTGTACAAGGGCAAGTAGCCCCCATTTCGGACCGACTGCCTTTACTGAAGAGCACCATTGCTAATTTCAATGCAACAACGCTGCTAAAAGGGATGAGAAAAACAAGCAGTCAGCCCCTCACTACTAAGTGTGGGGCTTGGTCAGGATTAAACCGATTGGCTAGTTGAACGACGACGCATGCCTGCCATACCCAGTAAACCCGCACCCAACAGCAGCAACATACCAGGCTCTGGCACGGTGACAGGAGGCTGTACACCCGTGGTGGCAAAAAGGTCCAGCGTCAAATCAGAGGCTGCCCCCCCTTTAACCTGCAAAGAGAGCATATTAACGGAGGTAAAATTGATCCCAGCAAAATTACTGAAAGCCACGGTCTGTACCCCAGTACCTGCACCTGAGAATGTATAACTGGCCGAATTACTGAGTGTATCCTCCACCGTAAGGATCAGATCGATAAAGCCCTGGTCAATACTGACAATGTCAAAGCTAAAAGTGTTGTTGATCAACCCCTCAACAAAGTCGACACCACCAAGACCCGCGCCATTGGCATCCCAGGTTATGGTACTGGTCGCAGGGGTCAGCGCATCTGCACTGTGTGCGTAGATGCCAAGCGGAGCGGCACCTGGAATAACAGAGGCCGTAGCAGTCAGTGGCCCCGGACTGGCCATGTTTACAGTACGAAATCCGCCAACGGCAGCGGCGTAACTAACGGTATTGGTCCCAGGAGCGCTAACGTTCTGTGCGCCACCATCAAAGTTATCAATCACCAGCGCGTTTGCACTGCCCACTGTGCCCAACGCGGCGACCATTGAAACACCCACAATAAATCCCTTCATTTGTCAATTTCCTTATATGTACGTATTCAGCAAATCCCAGTGAGTTCAAAACTCACCACCAGATTCTAAACAGTGACTGGTTAGCGTCCTCACATGTCGGATTGCCCACCAACGGAACCTTTCAAGCAATAATCATGCAATGTTTTTATATTCAATAAAATCAATGATCTAAATATAACTTACGCCCGAGACATTTAATAAACACGGGGTGCGTGTAAAAAAAATCGACACCCACGAAAGCGCAAATTCAACAAAATTTATCGACGAAGAAATCCCATAAAATGAAAATGGATGTTGAGTTTCTTAGGGAACCTCTGAATAACCCCTTCGTCCTGAGCCTATCGAAGGACTGGTGACGTAACATATTGATTATTAAGAGCCATCCATTAGTGCTTCGACAAGCTCACCACGAAGAGCCTACCCCACGAAGTGCTTTGGATACGGAAGAGTTATTCAGAGATTTCTTAGATTTAGATCAGGCACGTCCCCAATGCTGTTCACTTAGCCGTTCGTGGTGAGCTTGTCGAACCACCAGCCACTCATCCAGAGTCCTTCGACAGGCTCAGGACGAACGGAGATTCGCTAAATGAACAGCATTGGGCACGTCCCCTTAATTTACAAAGCCATCATGCAGAAATACTGAAATATGACCTTTAGGCAGCCCCGACTTCAATTATCTACACCGTTTCCGTGAACCCTAACAGGCTGTTGAAAAACTACCGCGCCATCATTGGCCCCTGTAAACTACCGACACCGATAATCTCCAACCCAAGATCCAAAAATGCGCGGCGCAGATATCACTCAAGAATCCCTGTTCACCACGGTTCACCTAGAAACT
>JANOSY010000077.1:0-14085 GCA_031416075.1 Tenderia sp. (SeqCode)
TACCCTCCGCTCATAATTGATTACTCGCCGCGCCCAACTCGCTAGGGGTTGGGGGAGGTTCGTCTCTCGTTCCAATATTTGAGCTTGCCTGTCTGCTTCATTGTTTCAGCGGCGTTTGTGAAAAGATCAGGTTAGGAGAACTTCGTTCGTGGCCCTACATACATGCCCAACTCGATGAGCTAAAACGATGCAACCGTGTGTTGAATGATGAACTCCAAAAAGAGTAAAGGCACTTGGTCAAATTGACGTTTTTGGTCTGATCGCCAGACAGCTAATCAGCGACTTCAGCCAAACCGATGACCCGCTATTACGTGAGTTTAGTGAAAGACTACATGCCGCGATAAATGACTTGTCTAGAATCAAGCCCCCTCGTTTTTGACGGTAGTCGGGCGATCTAACAGGAAAACGGTCGGCTTCGTCAATCATCGTCAATATCATCCCGGCTGAAACCATGCGGTGGCCGATGGATGAGGTTGGCCCGCGGCGAGTGGGTGCAGGTATTCGGCGATGCGAAGATGACGACTGCCCTACTGGATCGCGTCACCCGCCACTGCGACATCCTGAAGACGGGGAACGATTCCTATCGCTTCAAGCATCGTAAAAATACCTCTCAGAAAACTAAAAAACTGGAATGTATTGGACGCTGATTAGTGGAAAGTATTGGATGCTGTTTGACACAGAGAAAACAGCAACATTATGGAGCGCCCGCAAGTGATTGCTTTGGCGCTCCATAATGTATATACTTTTGTTTAAACGTCTTTCATTCAGGAGCTGGTCATGATTGAGGTGGTTCTCGATATCAAAAAGTGGGGCAATAATCTCGGTGTTCGGTTACCTGCCGCCATTGCCCGTGAAGCGCATCTGCACGCCGATCAGAGTGTGCGCATTTCAGTATCAGGTAATCAGGTGATTATTTCACCAATCACCGATGAGCCACTCACGTTGGAGCAACGGCTGGCCTGTTTCGACCCGGCACGTCACGGTGGCGAAGTCATGGCATCTGGTCAGGCAGTAGGGGCTGAACGGTGGTAGCAACAAGGCCAGGTTCAATGGGGAAACAGAGGGCGTGGGTGCCTGATCGCCAGGGCATCATCTGGATCGACTGTAACCCCCAGATCGGGCAGGAAATGCGCGATATTCACCCGTTTCTGGTTCTGTCACCGCGTATTTTTAACGAGAAAACATCGCTGGTCATCGGGTTTCCCATGACAACAGCGGAATATAACGCCGACAACCCCTTTGCCGTAGTCGTTGGAAAGTCCGCGGGCCGTAAAACAGGAAAGACAAGCTACGTTCTCTGCCATCAACCGAAGTCATTCGACTGGCGATTGCGGGGAGGCAAGGCTCACCCGCTTAAGTCGTTAGCTGATGACCTGTTTGTGCAGGTATGTGAGCGCCTGAATCAGATTATTCAGATCGCGTAAGCTGGTAAAAATCAGTATCAAGATTCTTCACCACGATAGCAAAAATGGGTGAAAAACCCCCGGTCCGCAAACGCGATACCGGGGTGAATGACATCATGCAACCAACTGCTTGGCCAGGGCGATCTCGATGCTGTCACCGTCCTGGTTCAGAACATCAAGGCCCGTATCGGGTGTGTCGCCAGAGGTGGACTGCGACACCGCGATCTTCTTGGCCATGAGGGTCAGGCAGGGGATCTGCGCCGATTTTTCATACCACAGGAAATACACGTCTACGGGTTGCTTCTGGCCGATTCGCCATGAGCGGTGGGCGGCCTGTTGCAGGGTGTAGACGTTGTAGCCGGTCTGGACAAACACGATGGTCGGAAAGTCCAACAGATCCAGGCCTGTCTTGACCAGCTCGGGGTTGGTAATCAGCATATCCACCCCGCGCTCGAGCTGGTCCAGGATCCAGTCCTCCCGCTTACTCGTGTCCACCGTGGCCCGTAACACCGACGCCTTGAACCCGGCCTGTGACAGCAAGGCCTTCAGGCGTGACGCGGTATCTCGGGTCCCCGTGTAGGTCGTGTAGACCAGCGCACGCCGGCCACGGGACTTTTCGGCCCGGCAGATCTCCAGCAAACGCACCTCCTTGGGGCTCGCCTCATCCTCGCCGAAGACGGTTGGGACAAAGGCCAGCAGCTGCCGTGCGCGCGGATGTTTGACCACCTCCTCGCGGAAGCAGCAGTCCGGCCACGCCAGCAGCACGTTGAGGACCACACCCAGCAGGCTCTTATCACCGCGCCGCAGGGCCTCTTTCAACCCCCCTTTAAGGTTCATCGCCAGTGCCTCGTAACGCGACTTCTGCTCACCGGCCATACCGACCTCGACGTAATGCTCCTGGTAAGGAGGCAATACATCTCCGCCGATCTCTTTCAGCTTCAGGAACACCGTATAGGGCAACACATACCTGGCGATGCCCTTGGGGCCGAAGCCTGATCCCTTCTTGGTGTGGACTGTGACCTTTTTGCCCCGCGCGGTACGATGGCTAGCCCCTTCGGTCTCCTTGTAGACATCGATCAGGATCCCATGCTCACGCATGAAGCCCATGCTGGTCGTCCCCAGGCTGCCGTGGCGGTTGCGGGTGTAGCCGTCCTCGATCATCTGCCGTGGCATGATGCGTCAGAAAAGATGAAACAGGTCGTCGGCATACCCTCCCATCAAGGTGCCCGTGAGGAGCAGCACCTTTTTAATCTTCGCCGCCAGGACCCCCATCGCCTGGCCCTGAGCACTCCCTTCGTTCTTGTACTCGTGTGCTTCGTCCACGATGAGCAAGTCGAAGTATCCCTGTGGCAGATACCGCTTCACAAACTCCGTGGGTTGGTATCCGCCCTGGCCAAAGGCGAACTCGGTGGTGCCCAGTGCCCGCTCGATGCGTTTTGCCTGGCTGTCGGAGAAGACCAGCTCGCCATCGCTGTCCATGAGGTTGACGAACTCATAGACATTGTCGGCCAGCATCCCCGTCAACAGCGCTTCGCCGAAGCGCTGCAGCAGTCGCTCCGCAGTTTTTGGACCAATGGTAGGAATTTGGCACAGGGCCTCCTTCATCACCGCCTGCCGGTCCTTGGGTTGGCCCGGGCGCATCAGCGTCCAGAGCGGTTCCCTGCATTGATTGCAGACACTCCGCCGATCCCCGGCATGTTCCGCGAACCGATCAAGAGGGATGTAACTACCCTCATCATCGGTGACCGGTGTACCACAACGGCCACAGGCCGCCACCTTGATGGACTCCACGAAAGAGGGCGATGACTCATTGCCTTCCTCCGTGAAGCGCCGGCGGTGGAGCACCCGTACCGACACCGCTGGCCGCCAGTGAAACCCCCTTTGTTGTCGCTGACCGAAAACTGACCCATTTATAGGCGTTGTGCCGATCCAAAATTGACCCAGGTGTTCTACTTGCCCTGCCTAACGAATGAAAGGGACTTCCCCGTCCCGAGGCGGCGGAGAAGTTTCCGCGAACGGCAACAAGTGCCATGATGGAATTTTGATCATTTCATCAACACCACAAAAGGGGAAGTCCATGAACATTATCACCGTAGGAATCGATCTCGCCAAGAGCGTATTTGCCGTACATGGCGTCGATGATAGCGGCAAAGCCGCGCTGATCAAACCGAAAGTTTCACGCGCGGATTTGCTACCGCTGATCGCGCAACTGTCGCCGTGCCTGATCGGCATGGAAGCGTGTTCAGGTGCGCACCACTGGGCGCGGCTGTTCCGGCAGTATGGTCACACCGGCAAGCGCGGCAAGAACGATGCGGCGGATGCCGCCGCCATCTGCGAGGCGGTCACTCGCCCCACTATGCTGTTCGTCCCGGTCAAGGAAGAGCAACAACAGATCATCCTGTGCCTGCACCGCACCCGGCAAGGGTTCGTCGAAGAGCGCACCGCCAGCTACAACCGCCTGCGCGGCCTGATCGCCGAGTTCGGCATCGTCCTGCCACAGAAAGTCACCTGCCTGCGCCGCGAGATCGGCGCGCACCTGGAAGCCCTGCCGGGCTATGCCAACCTGTGCGTCGGTGACCTGCTGGCGCACGCCGATCAACTCGATGTGAAGATCGCCGAATACGAGCGCGCCATCGCCCAGGCAGCGCGTTACGATGCGCGCAGCCAACGGTTGATGACACTCCCCGGCATCGGCCCGGTCACCGCCAGTGCCATGCTGGCCAGCATCGGCGGCGGCCACGACTTCAAGAACGGACGCCAGGTGGCGGCGTGGATCGGACTGGTGCCGGGGCAATACAGTAGCGGTGGCAAGGCGCGGTTGGGACGTATCACCAAGGCCGGAGATCATTACCTGCGCAGCCTGCTGATCATGGGCGCGCGAGCGATACTAAACAGTTTGGGCGACAAACAGGATCGCTTCAGCCGTTGGGCCAGATCATTACAGGAGCGGCGCGGCTACTGGCGCGCAGTGGTTGCCATCGCAGCGAAAAATGCGCGGCTGGCCTGGGCGGTGTTGAAGTACGGCGAAGATTTCAAACGGGAGCCGGGCAACATCTGAACGAACAAAAAACCAAAACCGTCTGCCAACGAGAAGAGACTCGAAAGGAATAGATACACCGCCGAGCGGCGATTAAAGAATCACCGATGCACTGCCAGCGTTGATGTGAAGCGGGTTGGACCCGCGCCGGGAGAGCCTGATCAACTTTATGGGGAGAAGTAGACCCCGACTAACGATTGAGGTCCCGGCGCGCGTCTTTCATCAGGGTCCGGGCGAATGCCCAATATGACCGTTTGTAGTTTAGCAGTCCTTCACCTTCTTACACGATGCAAGCAGCGCGATTTGAAACGGAACAGAACAGGAAAAAACAATGAACTAAAAAAACATCAACAGCACTTGCGAATTTGGGGAAGCCCTTGTAGTTTAGGCAGGAGATAAAAGGTGATCACTATGGAAATGTTTGGAAAGATTCGACGGATGTATTTTCGCGACAATCTGTCGCTGCATGTAGACGTTGAGGTAGCCGTCGTCCATGGTGAGGGCGATGGTTTTATCGGGCAGCGCTTTGCCGTGGCGTAGCTGTTCTATAGTCTTTGCCAGTGGCCAGACCTGGAAGTTGTTTTCTTGTAAAAATTTTAGCTGTGCTTCGAACTGATCGAGCCGGACGCTGGTGGTCGGGTAGCGGTCCTCGCCGACGTGGTGATACATCACCGCTACGGCGGAGTGCTGTGCGGCGTGGCTGCTGTTTATCTGGCTGAGGAACATGCTGGCCAGCAGGATGAGAGGGAGGTAATGGTTGAATATGGTGATTTTTAAACTGGCAGGAGGGGGTGTTGGGCGATGATAACATCGCCCAACACCTTACGGTTATTTGATACAGACAGTCCGTATTTGTGTCAGGTCGGTGTAGCCTTGCAGGATCTTTTCGATGCCATCCTGCTTCAGGGTACGCATGCCGTCATTGAGGGCCGCTTTCTGGATTTTGTAGGCAGGGGCGTGTTCGAGAATCATCTGTTTGATGTGTGGGGTGGCGATCAGGAGTTCGTGCAGGCCGATGCGGCCATGGTAACCGGTATCGTTACACTCTTTGCAGCCGGGTGCTTTATAGAGTGTGAGCTTGCCGTTTTTGCCAAACCGCCGTACCCACTGTTCTAGCTGTTGGTCGATAACGGCTTTTGTCTCTTCGGCAGTGGCGTTGTCGGGGATGAGTCCGGCGCAATACTCGTGGGCTAGCTGATGAATCTCACGGACGTTGGAGTGGTAGGGGCGCTTGCAGCTGGGGCAGAGTGTTTTGGCCAGCCGCTGGGCGAGTATGCCGACCAGGGCGTCGGCAAAATTAAACGGGTCCATGCCCATGTCGAGCAGTCGTGTGACACTTTCGGCGGCGCTGTTGGTATGCAGTGTTGAAAGTACCAAGTGGCCGGTGAGCGAGGCCTCAATGCCGACACCGGCGGTTTCGGCATCACGCATCTCACCGACCATGATGATATCGGGATCGGCGCGCAGAAAGGCCCGCATGGCGGTGGCAAAGTCGAGACCGATCTTGGGGTTGACCTGTACCTGACGCAGCCCGCTCTGGGTGATCTCGATGGGATCTTCTGCGGTCCAGATCTTGCGATCGGCATTATTCAAGTGGCCCAGTACGGAGTGCAAGGTGGTGGTTTTACCTGAGCCTGTGGGGCCACAGACGAGAAACAGGCCATAGGGCTGGGCGATGGCAGCGAGCAGTTTTTCAGCGTTGCTACTGCTCAGGCCGAGGGCGTTGATGGGGATGTTTTTACCGCTGCTGAGTATCCGCATCACCACATCTTCCAGTCCGCCGGCGGTGGGCAGGATGGCAATGCGCAGCTCTATGTTGGCCGGGCCATACTGTTTGAAGTTGATTTTGCCATCCTGTGGTTTACGCCGCTCGGAGATGTCGAGCCGTGACATGACTTTGATACGTGAGATTAAGGCGTTGCGGTATTGGGGCGGGAACTGGTGGTAGACCGCCATGGTGCCATCTTTGCGAAAACGTACAACCACCTTTTTGTTGCCAGGGTTGGGTTCGATATGAATGTCGGAGACCCCTTGCTGGTAGGCGTCCATGATGATTTTGTTGATGATTTTAACAACGATATTGTCGGTGACTTCGCTCTCTTCGTGGCTGGTAAAACCATCACTCTCAAACTTGCCGCTGTTGAATGAGCTGTCATCCGGCTCATCCCCTTCTGGTTCGATGGCGTTCAGTATATCTTCTGATGAGTAGTAGAACTGTAACGCCCAGTTGATATCTTCGGTGATGCCGATGACAGGCTCTATATATTTGTTGGTATGAAAACGCAGTGCATCCAAGGCCTCCCAATCCATTGGGTTTTCGATGGCCACCGCCAGCTTGCCCTCATATTGATAGAGCGGGATCACCTTGTGTTTGAAGGCTAGGTTGGCCGGTATTTTGTGAATGATGTCCGGGCTGACTTTGAACTCCTGCAAATTAACAAAGGGGATGCCGAGTTTTTTGGCCAGCGCCTGCTGAATCTGTTCGCGGCTGACAATGCCGTTGTCGATCAGGATTTCGCCCAGCGGTTTGCGGCGCTCTTTTTTTTGCGTCATCAGGGCATCTTCAAGCTGTAGCTCATCGATCAGATTTTCGCTGATCAAAATTTCGCCGAGTTTGAGGCTGGGCATCGCCTTCTGCTGTTTTAATGCCTTTTCCAGCTGGCTGGAGTCGACAATGGTGTGGCTGATCAGGTACTCCCCCAGGGGTTTGGTTCGGGCGCTGTGCTGGATCTCCAGTGCACTGGCAATCTCCTCACGAACCACCCCTTGGTTCTTGATTAAAATCTCGCCAATGGGTTCGCCAATGATGTTGCTATGAATGGCGCTTTTGGGGATAAACAGATGTAGGTATTGGGGCAGGTACTGGTTGGTATTGTGCTGTTTAAACAGATGAATGCCCTGCTGATCGACCCGGCTGCCGTAGGTTTTACCACTAAACTTACTGTTGTCTTTGAAGGTGATGGTGAACTCTTGTGGCTCGGTGGATGAGGTGATCGATTTTTTATTGCCCCAGCTGATGGCTGGGTCGGGCGTGAAGGGGATGGGTTGTGTGAGCTGCATGGTTTTGATGTCGGCCATGTTCACCTCATGCAGTTCGCCACCCTCTTTATGGCTCAGGCCGATGATGGCGTTGCCAGTATCAAACCGGGTAAGTTTGCCCTCTATCTTTTTACCGCTCACTAAAAACAGAACAATGGCCGCATTATTAAAAGTGGCCACGTTTTCTGGATTTGAGAGTGGCGGGAGCGGCAGGATAATTTTATCATTCAGGTCCATCATCATTCCTTGTCTATCATGGCATTGCAGATCACGGGGAATGGTGTGATGACGACTATTGAACTGTTGTCACTGTGTAAACGCACCGGGTTATTTGATGCATGGATTCTCCCCTGTTGAGGTGAGTATCGGCCAAAGGAAAGGGGATGTTAGTAGGGGGGGTGCAGGGAGCGAATCTACTGCCCGCTAATGGTAAACGGATCGGCGTAAATCTCCTGGAAACCGGCACCGGCAAGAAAGCAGTCCCGTTTAGTGTTGTTCACCATCTCCGGATGGCCGCAGAGGTAGACACTCCAGCCGTTCAGTTTGGGAAACTGCTTCAGGGCAATATCATTGGCGCGGCCTGCTGTGATTCCCTGGCTATTGTTGCCGGAGAGGCAGGGGGTGTAGTGAAAATTGCTGTGTTGTCTGGCCAGTGCATTGAGTTCATCCACCAGATAGAGCCGTTCTGCTGAGCGACTGCCGTGGAAAAGGTGGATCTCCCCTTGGTGGTGCTGTTCCAGCGCGGCACGGGCGATCCCCCAGAGTGGTGCCAGACCGGAGCCGGTACCTATCAGTAACATATTTTGTTGTGGCTTCTCGCCTAGATAAAAACAGTCACCATGGGCACCATCAATGTTGAATTGGTCGCCAGGATTGATCTGATCGTGGAGCCATTGGCTCATCTGGCCATTGGGGAGGAGCTCTACATGTAGCTCCACCACCCCTTCGCTGGGCAGACTGGCAATGGAGTAGCTGCGGATCAAACCGTCGGGACGGTGCAGGTTGATAAACTGGCCTGCTTGAAACTCAAAGGGCGACGCGGGTTGTAAACGCAGGCGCAGGGTTTGGGGATTTAATTGGGTTTTACTGATAACGGTGACCAAAACCTTAGGTAGGGCCTCATTGCCCGCCAAGGCAACCTGCATATCGGTTGTTGTTCTGCAGATGCAGGGCAGGAAAAAACCGCGATGTTGCAGCGTGGATTTTAGCCCTTTTTGTGAATCTGCTGGGGGAGTCCCCTCAACTGCACGCATCATACAGGTCTGGCAGCTACCGCTGCGGCAGGAGGAGGGTGGCTCCGCACCCTGGCGTATCAGCGCCTCTAAAACAGTTTCATCAGCATGACAACTGTATGTAGTTCCAGAGAAGGTGATTGTTGCCATGGTGCGGGCCGCTCCTGTTTAGCGTCCGAGTACGTCTTTGCGGGTGCTTTCGGCAATAGCGGCAGCTTGCCCGATTAGTTCGGCAGGCACACCCAGCTCAGTCAAGGTGGCACCAAGGTGTTCCATAACGGCGTCGAAATGGCTGTCATTTAAGCCGTTAACAACAAGATGTGCGTGGGCGGCACGCATATCTTTACCGGTGTAGCTGTGTGGGCCGCCCAAGGCCATGGTCAGAAATGCCTTCTGCTTGGTATGTTGGCGCGCCATGTCAGTGGTGGTGAAAAACTGGTTGATACGGGTATCAGCCAGAACTTTGCGGTAAAACAGGTCAACGGCGGCATCAACAGCGGCTTCGCCACCAATTTTTTCATATAGACTTTGGGTCATTTGTACTCTCCTGAAAAAGTGTTGTTATCTATCACGAGCCATTGGGGATTTGGTGTGGTCTGTGCTGCTTGATAAATAATGTATTTAAAATACATCTTATATCGTGACTGCATTATTCACGGCAATTTACTGGTTGTCAATAGGGCTGTTGATGAGGTGTTGCCTATTGATGGGTGATCACGGAGTCAGGCAAAAACTGCTGAAAAAGTATAAAATCGGCCCCACTTAAATTATTGTATCAAATCAAGTAGATCACTATGTTGACCATTATTGAACAACAGGCCAAACGACGCCGCACCTTTGCCATCATCTCCCACCCGGATGCCGGTAAAACCACATTGACTGAAAAGCTGTTGCTATTCGGGGGTGCGATCCAGATGGCCGGTACCGTCAAGGGGCGCAAGGCGGCACGTCACGCCACCTCCGACTGGATGGAGCTGGAGAAGCAGCGCGGCATCTCCATCACCACCTCGGTGATGCAGTTCCCCCATGGCGACAAGATCATCAACCTGCTCGATACCCCCGGCCACGAGGACTTTTCGGAAGATACCTATCGCACCCTGACGGCGGTCGATTCGGCGCTGATGGTGATTGACAGCGCCAAGGGTGTTGAGGATCGCACCATCAAGCTGATGGAGGTGTGCCGTCTGCGCGATACACCGATCATCACCTTTATTAACAAGATGGACCGGGAAGGGCGTGAGCCGATCGATCTGCTCGATGAGGTGGAGGAGATCCTCAAGATCAAATGCGCCCCTATCACCTGGCCGATTGGCATGGGCAAAAACTTCAAGGGAGTGTTTCATCTCGCCGATGATCGCATCCATCTCTTCAGCTCCACCCATGGTGGCAAGATCATGGCGGGCGAGGAGATTAAAGGGTTGAACAATCCACGTCTTGATGAGTTGTGGGGTAGCCACATGGCGGCGCAGGTGCGTGAGGAGATCGAGCTGGTGCGTGGCGCCAGCCATGAGTTTGACCATGACGCCTATCTGCGGGGTGAGGTGACACCGGTCTTTTTTGGTTCCGCCATTAATAACTTTGGTATTAGGGAACTGCTCGACGCCTTTGCCGAGTGGGCACCAGAACCGCAGTCACGCGAAACCAAAACACGGGTGGTGGAGCCAAACGAAGAGAAGTTCACCGGTTTTGTCTTTAAGATTCAAGCTAACATGGACCCACAACATCGCGACCGTGTCGCCTTTCTGCGAGTCTGTTCCGGCAGTTACACCAAAGGCATGAAGGTGCGCCATGTGCGCATCGCGCGTGACGTGCAGATCGCCAACGCCATCACCTTTATGGCCAGTGATCGTGAGAACATTGAAGAGGCGTTTCCTGGTGACATTATCGGCCTGCACAACCACGGCACCATCCAGATCGGCGATACCTTCAGCGTGGGTGAGGAGTTGAAATTTACCGGCATCCCCAACTTTGCCCCAGAGCTGTTCCGGCGCGCCCAGTTGAAAGACCCAATGAAGATGAAGGCGTTGCAAAAAGGGTTGCAGCAGTTGTGCGAAGAGGGGGCAACCCAGCTCTACAAACCGCTGATCAACAATGAGCTGATCCTCGGTGCCGTCGGTGTATTGCAGTTCGAGGTGGTGGCTCATCGCCTGCAGGGTGAATACAAAGTTGAGTGTGTCTTTGAACCGGTGCAGGTCTCAACCGCGCGCTGGGTGATCTGCAAGGATGAGAAAAAACTCGCCGAGTTTAAACGCAAGGCCGAGGATAATCTTGCTATCGACGGTGCCGGACAACTGGTCTACATCGCCCCGACACGGGTTAACTTGCAGCTGGCGATGGAGCGCTATCCGGATGTGGAGTTTGTGTCGACACGTGAGCACTAAGAGTCTGTTCTAAGCAGCGGTTGGCTCGATCGGTTTGACCACAAAGGCGCAGAGATGCGCCTTTGTGGTTTTTGGGTTAAGTAGAGTGTAGTGAGCTGCGAATAGAGTCGTTGTGTTGGATAAAAACCATACATGACGATGCCTGTTAGATAGTCATCCCAATAGATGTTGTTATTTTCCGTTCCATATTGAACTATAGCGTGTGATCCAGTAACCACCGTAGAGCGGAGGGGTCTTGGATTGTGCAGAACTGATGGGGCCGTGACCAGTAGGGTTGCGGATCAATGCAATCTTCGGGGACAACAATCTATGAAAGCGATTATGTATGAACGATATGGGCCACCTGAGGTGCTCCAATTGCGGGAGATTGAAAAACCGTCCCCCAAGGATAATGAAGTTTTAATTAAAATATGTGCAACGACAGTGACATCTGGCGACTGGCGGGTGCGAAGTCTCACCGTGCCCGTTGGCTTTAGGCTCATCATGCGTTTGGTGTTTGGTATATCAAAACCAAAACAACCGATACTCGGCACAGAGTTGGCTGGGGTGGTTGAAACGATTGGTAAAGAGGTGAAAAAATTTAAAGTAGGTGATCAGGTTTTTGCGTTCAATGATGCGGCAATGGGGTGTTATGCCGAGTATAAATGCATGGCAGAAGATGGTGCGATTGCATTAAAACCACCCAGCCTAACCTATGGTGAAGCCGCCGCGCTCTCTTTTGGCGGAACAACGGCGCTGGATTTTTTTAGAAGAGCAAAACTTCAGAGGGATGAAAGAGTCCTCGTTAATGGTGCTTCTGGCGGGGTAGGTACGGCTGCGGTGCAGCTTGCCAGACACTTCGGTGCAGAGGTGACCGGAGTGTGTAGTACTTCTAACGTGGAGTTGGTGAGAGCTTTGGGGGCCAGCCATGTGATTGATTATACCCAGGCAGATTTCACACAGAATGGTGAGGCCTATGATCTTATTGTGGATACTGCTGGCTCGGCCCCGTTCTCTCGCTGCAATGGGTCGTTGAAGAGTGGAGGACGGCTGCTGATGGTGTTAGCTGGATTGCCAGAGATGCTTCGAGCGCCATGGGTGTCGATGACAAGCAGTAAAAAAATCATCGCCGGACCAGCATCCGCATGCGTAGACGATTTGCATTTTCTCGCGGGGCTGGCGGAGGCGGGGGAATTTAAACCGGTGGTTGATCGGTGTTATCCGTTTGAGCAGATTGTTGAGGCCCACCGTTACGTTGATGCTGGGCATAAGAGGGGCAATGTCATTATATCTCTTGAGAAGGGAGTCTGAAAAATCACTGCTGTCTGTAGACACACGGTAGTCGTCGGAACGTGTTAACACTATTGTTTGAATAGGCCTTGTTGGCATGTGTACACGATTCTCTATGGTATGAATTATTTGCCAGTGATAATCGCAGAAACTATTGAATCCGCGTTGCTTGGTTAGATGTAGTTGGCCGGACGCTTACCAATGATTGCGGACATTCACGTTTTGATAATGAAGATGATTATTCAGAACAGTTCATCCAGCACTGGCCTCTTTCTTAGGCCTGCCCACCCCTTTCGATACCGAGCGGCGTTGGGCTAGACGCTCGATCTGTTCCTTGAACCGTTCACTACCCAGCGCCCAGCCCTTGTGCGTGCACTCCCGAATTTCTTTCAACGCGTCGTTTGAAACAGCCGCCCTGAACAATTGCCGATAGGCGCTTTGTCGGTCCGTCGCGCTCCGGCCCAGGCGCTGATACTCCTTGTGGGGCGTCAACCAATCCGCGTTCGCACCGGTTTCGCCCTGCGCATTGAAGGCGTAACTTGACCAGGAATAGTCCCTTGGGTGCGCCGCCATGTCAGCCCGCACGGGATTGAGTTCGATATAACGCATCAAGGTCAGCAGGTACTGCTCACTATCCACCACCGTCGCGCGGTAGCGCCCTTCCCACAAGGTGCCGCTGCGCTTGTAGGTGTAGTTGAAGTACTGCACGTATTTTCTGCCAACAGACTGGAAGACCTTGCTAATGCTGTCGTCGTATTCAGGGGTGGCCAGCAGATGAATGTGGTTGGTCATCCAGACATAGGCGTGAATGGCCAGGCCTTGCTTAAGCGCGGCATCAACCAGCGCATCACGGAAGAACTGATAATCCGCCTCGGCGGCAAAGATGGCCTGCCGGTTGTTGCCACGCTGGATGATGTGCTGCGGCTGGCCAGGGATAACGGACCCCATTTTTCACATTTTTCGCCATTTTTCTGTGACCCCATTTTTCATAGATGGTGTTGAGTTCCATCGGTTAGGGAAAGCCGTTCGCGAAGCGTTTTGGCTACGGAGGGCTTATTTAAAGATTCCTTAATGGGTCCAAAAGCGCTATCGCACCCAAGTGCGATAAAGCGCTTAAAAGACCCCCTAACTTTCCCTGGCTACTGTGTGGTAACGCGGACACTGTATGCGCCAGCGAGCGTCGTCGTCGCATTATTGTGGGCCACTGCGATGTAATAGGT
This sequence comes from Tenderia sp. (SeqCode), assembly GCA_031416075.1. Taxonomy (GTDB): domain Bacteria; phylum Pseudomonadota; class Gammaproteobacteria; order Tenderiales; family Tenderiaceae; genus JAKFXL01. The sequence goes on from JANOSY010000077.1 coordinate 13,582, forward strand.
ACCACCCGCGCCCGCCGTCACCGTGAATTCCGTTTGACGCGAAACGTTGCCAACACCATTGGGTGCGCACTGTTTCGTGATCTCATCCCCATTGTTATTCTGCACGACCAGATAAAGGCCAGAATAATGAGGGCCACCGGTACAGGCTGCGCCAGATTGATTGGCCAACACCGCCGCAACGTCGAATAACTCGATCACGTAGGTGACGCCTGCGGTGGCTTGAAAGCGGTACCAATCCACATCGGCGTTCACCGTGTGGTTCACCGATGAGCGACGTGCTTCGATGGTGCTGGTAAACGCATTGCTCAACCCCACCTGCAACTGATAGGCATTGGCCGCGACGTTATTCGGCTCGTGGGTCGCGTCCCACGCCGCGGCCGCGTTATCGTGCTTGGGCAGGATGCGGATACTGTAGGCGCCAGTGAGCGTCGTCGCCGCACTATTGTGGGCCACCTTGATGTAATAGGCACCACTCGCCGCCGCCGTGAATTGCGTTTGGCTCGC
>JANOSY010000078.1:0-22393 GCA_031416075.1 Tenderia sp. (SeqCode)
GCATGGCATCACGGATTATGTCATTGGCTATTACAGTCAATTCAGACCCCATACCCACAATGACGGGCTGGCACCGAATGAGGCTGAGAAGCAGTATTGGATTGACTATAAAACTGTGGCCAAAAAGACTTGACCACTACAGAGCGGCTGGAGAATCGTTAAGGCTCGATCCCCACATCTTTGCGTTTAAGCACCTCACGCAGGGCACGAAAAGAGGAGGCATCTATATCTCTGAACATCAGACCAACCCCAACGCCATCAGCGCGTGCAACCTGCGCAGGCACACGGTATCGGGTATAACTTCCTAGCTCACCAAACTTAAACACCAGCTCAACGGGCACATCCCGACCGGGCTGGAGCTGCTCTAACTCCACGTAAACCCCGCTCAAACTAATATCGCGGGTCCGGCAGTTAACAACCTCAAGATCTTTATAGAGCAGATCTACATTTAGCCTTACCGGTGTTCGAACAGTCCATCTTTTTTCCATCTAAACGCTCTCTACCCATCTAAAACAAACACCCAACAACCGTTAACGGACCATCCAGCTACACCCACCCAATGATCATGCCTAACCGGCGTCACAGAAACAACCCCTTTTAAATATGTATCAACCATGCCACTTTGTGCCCTTGCCGATCCTATCCAACACGACGCCACAATCCATTGGTTTCACAGAACAACCTATAAGTGTAAGTTTTACCGACAGGCAATTCACATTTGTTAACGCCCTATCAACCACACTATGCCCCTTGCTATGACGTCCACTCCAACCCCTGCTGTAACGTCGCCATAATGGCGGATACCTCTTAAGATTAGCCTTTGCACACGACCCGCAGTTAAGGGCACAATGGCCGTTTATCACAATGTACGGGGGTTCCTCCTGACAACCCGGTTGTTAGTACGAACACCCCAAACCAAGGAGCGGTATCGATGAGAATTGCAACGTTTAATATTGAAAACCTGGATGAGAGCAACAACCCATCACTTGAGCAGCGCATTGCTGTGTTAAGACCACAGCTGTTGCGGATCAACGCAGATATCCTCTGCCTGCAGGAGGTCAACGGCCAGGAGCGCCCCGGACAGAAACGCAAGCTGCTGGCACTCAAGGCGCTGATCGCTGGCACCCCCTACGCCGACTACTATGTGGCCGCCACCGAGACCAGCAACAACGAAGTATACAATCTGCGGAATCTGGTCATCCTCTCAAAATACCCCATACTCTCGTCACGCCAGGTACGAAACGACTACGTCGGCGACCTCTCCTACCGCCGCATCACCGCCATCCCCCATGAAGCGGATGCAAAAGATACGGTCTGGGAGCGCCCCGTCCTGCACGCCAAAATAGACCACCCCAGCGGCCCGATTGACATCATCAACCTCCATCTAAAATCACGCATACCCTCCACCATTCCCGGCCAGCGCGAAGGTTTTGGCTTTAAAAGTGTGGCAGGTTGGGCAGAAGGGTACTTCATCTCATCGATGAAACGTGTTGGTCAGGCACTGGAGGTACGGATGATGATTGACGAAATCATGGATCAATCGCCGACGGCCAGGATCATCGTCTGTGGTGACTTCAACGCCGAACCCGGCGAAGTGCCGGTTGAGGCCATTGCCGGTCGCATTGAAAATACAGGCAATGCCGCGCTGGGGTTCCGGCAGATGATTCCGTGCAGCAAATCGATCCCTCAAGAGTCGCGCTACACCCTCTACCATGAGGGGCAGGGCAATCTGCTCGACCATATGTTGATGTCACGCTCACTGCTGGCCCACTACCGTTCTGCCGAGATTCACAACGAGGTACTGCACGACGAATCCATCTCCTTTGCCACCGATGCTAAATACCCGGAGTCTGACCACGCCCCCTTTGTGGCCAGTTTTGATCTCTAACTGATACGTCTGGCCACTCCTGCCAGCAGGGGTGGCCGCCCCAACCCCTTACTCTGCCGCACCCGACGACTGTTCAAGCTGCTGACGCTGCTGCTCAGCGCTGGACTGAATCACCCCATCCACTGCCTTTGCCTTCTCCAGCGCATCCACCTGTCCCTGCCAGACGTGGCTTGCCGGTGCCGTCTTCTCAACCACCGGCGCTTCAGGTGATTTGCCACACGCCGTCAGCAACAGCGCGCACGGGATCACCATTAGTAGACCAACAACTTTACGCATAAGAGACCTCTCCTGAATGTATGGACTCAGCACCCTATCGGCCACCCACCTCTATACCCAAAGCGAATCCCACACAAACAAAAAAGCCGCCCCCAGTTGACAACACAAGGGACGGCTCTATTGACCTGCTGCATAGGTAACTAATGTGGCAACACAATACCCAAACGCCGCGCCACCTCTTCATACGCCTCAACCACACCGCCCAACCCTTGGCGGAAACGATCCTTATCAAGTTTCTCACGGCTGTTCACATCCCAGAGACGGCAACCGTCAGGACTAAACTCATCGCCCAGAATCACCTCACCCCGGAAACGGCCAAACTCAAGTTTGTAGTCAACCAGCAACATACCGCCCTCTAGGAACAGCTGTTTCAGTACGCTGTTCACCTTAAACGTCAACGCCTTCATGGTGACTACCTCGTCGGGGGTCGCCCAACCAAACGTTTCGATATGGGATTCGTTCACCATCGGGTCGTGCAGCAGATCATTTTTCAGGAAAAACTCAAACGTAGGCGGATTCAGATCAATCCCCTCCTGCACACCCAAACGCCGACACAAACTACCCGCTGCCACATTACGCACCACACACTCGACCGGGATCATATCCATCCGCTTCACCAGCACCTCATTATCCGAGATCAGCTGTTCAAAATGGGTAGGAATGCCCGCCACCTGCAGCTTGGCCATGATAAACGCATTGAAACGGTTATTCACCATCCCCTTACGCGCCAGCTGCTCGATGCGCTGGCCATCAAAGGCCGAAGTATCATCACGAAAGTGCAAAACCAGTTTGTCCGGATCGTCAGTGGTGTAGACCGACTTTGCCTTGCCTGCGTACAACTCCACTCTCTTTTCCATCATTACCATCCTCAAACTAGGTTTACGTGACTCAATCTTAATTATCCAACAGCGGTGGGGCTAGGCAATCTCACGCCACATCAACCCATCATCCTGATCCGCCACACCGATCCAGTCGGGGCTACAGTTCATCACCTCCGCCAGCGCCTGCTGCGCCAGGGCGGGACGATTATTCTCTTCGCTCAAGTGGGCCGCCACCAGATGCTGCAATTTAGAACGGTCCAGAGTGCCCAGCAACTCCGCAGACTGGCTGTTACTCAAATGACCGTGACGCCCTCCCACCCGCTGCTTAAGTGAGGGCGGATAGTTCCCCTGCTGCAACAGATCGCTATCGTGATTACACTCCAGCAACAGGGCATCACAACCACTCAGCTGGCTCTCAATGTGCGGCGTCCAGCATCCCACGTCGGTCAATACCCCCAATCGACGGCAACCATCACCAAAGACAAACTGAACCGGCTCCCGCGCATCATGGGGTACGGGATAAGGCATCAGCTCCAGCCCATCAATGGCAAACGCAGCGTGACTGTTAAACAGTCGCTGCTGTGGCAACTGCCCAAGCCGTGGAAAACGGGCGGTGCCTGGGGTCATCCAGACCGGAATATTATAACGTCGCGCCAGGGGGCCGACGCCATTAATATGGTCGCCATGTTCATGGGTCACCACAATGGCCGCCAGATCAGAGGGGTGTTTGCCGAGCCGGGCCATACGAGCCACTACATGCACCGTGGCAAAACCACAATCGAGCAGCACTAGCGTATCAGCCACCTCAACCAACGTACCATTACCACGGCTACCACTGCCCAACGAGGCAAAACGCATCAACGCGACTCCCCGCTCCCCAGTTTTGTCTCGGACTTGACCACAGGGGGGAAGTTGACCGGCAGCGGCGGGCGGGGATCAAACGGCACATCAGCAGTCGACCCCAGCACCGGCAGCATCAATGCATCGCGGTTTTCCGGAGGGGTGAGTGAATCAGGCAGCCGCAACGGCGCAATACTCTCACTGGCGCGATAGGCTTGGCGCTTCTCCTCAACCGCACTACAACCACTGGCCAACAAAACAACCGCCAGCAATAACAGCCCGGCGCGAATCAACTCAGATCCGCCTGACGCATCGCATGTCGCAAAATCTCATGGTACTGCACAGAGAGCACCGTCAACGGCAGACGAATCCCCAAACCGATCAACCCCATCTCCGCCAACACCCACTTCACGGGGATCGGATTGGCCTCAACAAACAGATGTTCATGCAGCCCTGCCAACGGGGCATCCAGCGCCTCAGCCTTGGCTTGGTTGCCAGCAAGCGCCGCGGCACACATCTCGTGCATAGCCTTGGGGGCGACATTGGCGGTGACCGAAATCACCCCTTTGCCACCCATCAGTATCAATTCACGACAGGTGGCGTCATCACCACCGTACAGATCAATGGAATCGCCGCAACCATCCAGGATCTCCTGCGCGCGCTGCAGGTCACCCGTCGCCTCTTTAATCCCCACGATATTGGCGACTTTAGCCAACCGCTCCACGGTGGCTGGCTTGAGGTCGCAACTGGTACGACCTGGAACGTTATAGAGTATATGGGGAATGGCAACCGCAGCGGCAATCGCCTTGTAGTGCTGATAGAGCCCCTCCTGGGTCGGCTTGTTATAGTAAGGGGTTACCAGCAGACAGGCATCAGCCCCTGACTCCATCGCACTGCGGCTCAAGCTGATGGCCTCACGGGTACAGTTAGACCCGGTCCCAGCAATCACCGGCACCCGGCCACGCACCAGCTCAACCGTTCTGCGAATCACCGCGCAGTGCTCATCATCGTCAAGGGTGGGGGACTCCCCCGTTGTGCCCACCGCAACAATGGCGTCTGTACCATTATCAAGATGGAACTCCACCAGACGCTCCAGCCCCTCATAATCGAGACTACCATCCGCCTGCATCGGTGTTACCAGGGCCACCATGCTGCCATGAAACATAGCTTTTTATACTCCGTACCACAGAAAAACGCCCATGGTACTGATGGCATGGGCGGAAGACAAGCACCAGTTACAATGCCGCCAGAGAGACAACACCCCCTTTCCGGGCTGACGGAAAGTGGCGTATGATGGATTTCATCCATACAAAACAATTAACCCATCATCAAAGAGAGAAAAAACCACAGCATGTCGAACCATCTCGTCATCACCGCCGTCGGCAACGACAGGCCAGGCATTGTCAACGAACTTACCAAACAGATTCTTGAAAGCGGCTGCAATATTCAGGATAGTCGAATGACCATCCTCGGGGGCGAATTTGCCATCATCCTGCTGCTGGCAGGGAATTGGAACGCTATTGCCAAAGCAGAAGACAGCCTGCCCCGTGTTGCCGAACAACTCGGACTTGGACTAACCTGCAAACGCACCGAATCACGCATCAAACAGACCAACCTGCTCAGCTACCATGTGGATGTTCTGGCCATTGACCAACCGGGCATCGTGCATCAGGTGGCCGAGTTTTTCTCAAGCCGTGGCGTCAATATCGAAAGCCTCAACAGCGATACCTACAACGCCGCCCACACCGGCACACCGATGTTTGCTCTGACGATGACTATCAACATACCGGCCAACCACTCCATCGCACAGTTACGTGAGCAGTTTCTCGACTTCTGCGACACCGCCAACATCGACGGCATGATGGAACCGGTGCGTGGTTAACCCATCTCCGCCTAATGTAATTCACCACAAGGACGACAATAATGGTAGTGGAACTAAACAGTGAGGTGCCTGATTTTGAAGTGCCCGCCACATCAGAGCAGACGATCAAACTTGCCAACCTCAAGGGAAGCAACATCGTGATCTACTTCTACCCCAAGGACAGCACCCCTGGCTGCACCCTTGAGGGACAGAACTTCCGTGACAACTACGCCCAATTCTCCAAAACCAACACCCTGATTTTTGGTGTCTCCCGTGACAGCCTCAAATCACACGAAAATTTCAAAGCCAAACAGGTATTTCCCTTCGAATTGATCACAGACAAGGAGGAACAGCTCTGCACCCTATTTGATGTCATCAAACTAAAAAACATGTACGGCAAACAGGTGCGTGGCATCGAGCGCAGCACATTTCTAATCGATGCAGCCGGTGTGTTACGCCAGGAATGGCGCAAAGTCAAAGTGGATGGCCATGTTGAAGAGGTGCTCACGGCAGCCCAAGCCCTCAACCAATAAGCCGCTCTTAAGTAGTTCAGTTGCGAAGGAGAAGTAGCGATGCCAGCAAAATGTGACAGCAATTCAAAACGACTGTTTGTCCTCGATACCAACGTGCTGATGCACGACCCTGCCTGTCTCTACCGCTTTCAGGAACACGATATATTCCTACCCATGATTGTTTTGGAAGAGCTGGATAAAAACAAACGTGGCCACTCCGAAGTCTCGCGCAACGCCCGTCAGGCCAGCCGCTTCATGGAGGAGCTGATCAGCGACGCCGGCAAAAAGGATATCGAAAAAGGGATCAAACTTCCGCAACCCGTTAACAGCAGCTTTGTTAGCGGCCATATCTTTTTTCAAACCCGGCACCTGACCTACGAACTCCCCGCCAGTCTGCCCGGCAGCATCCCGGATAACAACATACTCGGCACCGCATTAGCCCTGCAGAAATCACGCATGGACTCCAAGGTCATCATCGTCTCCAAAGATATCAACCTTCGCATCAAAGCTGCCGCCCTCGGCATCCTGGCAGAGGATTACCACGATGACCAAGTACTCGACGATCTCAATCTGCTCTACACCGGCAAATGCGAAATCAAACCCGACTTCTGGGAGAGCCACGCCAAAGAGCTATCATCATGGAAAGAGGATGGCCGCACCTTCTACAAAATCAGTGGCAACGACCTTGAACACTGGCACCCCTACCAACTCATCTATGAAAATACCGAAAACGGCTTTGAAGCAATTGTCCGAGAGGTCAAAGATGGCACCGCCATCCTTGAGATGAGCGACAACTACCGCCGCTCCCACCATGCCGTCTGGGGCATCAACGCCCGTAATCGCGAACAGAATTTCGCCCTCAACCTCTTAATGGACCCGGAGGTCGATTTTGTCACACTACTCGGCAATGCCGGTACAGGCAAAACCCTGCTCACACTCGCAGCAGGGCTAGCCCAAGTGCTTGATGAACATCGATATCACGAAATCATAGTCACCCGCGCCACCGTCCCCATGGGGGAAGACATCGGCTTTTTACCCGGCACAGAGGAAGAAAAGATGGTCCCCTGGATGGGAGCACTAATGGACAACCTAGAGGTGCTCGCTGGTGGTGAAGGTGGCGACTGGGGCCGTGCCGCCACCAATGACCTGCTACGCAACCGCATCAAAATACACTCACTCAACTTCATGCGCGGTCGTACTTTCCTGAAAAAGTTTGTCATCATTGACGAAGCGCAAAACCTCACCTCAAAACAGATGAAAGCACTTATCACACGCGCAGGACCGGGCACAAAAGTGGTCTGTCTGGGGAACGTTGCCCAGATCGACACCCCTTACCTCACAGAGACCACCTCAGGACTCACCTTTGCAGTCGACCGATTCAAACAGTGGAGTAACAGCGGACACATCACCCTGCTCAGCGGTGAGCGATCACGTCTGGCAGACTTTGCCGCAAACCACCTCTAAACAGCACTGGCCGCCACCTCTTACTCAGGGGCGGCCATCTCACAATACACTTCATAATGACGATGAAACAGAATCTCCATGTCATCAATCACATCACTCGCCAAACGCCCCAACATCAAATGCTGCGAAAGAAGATCAGACGCCTCAGCCAATAAATCAGAGGCCTCCAACATCGGATATGTAAGACGCAGCCGTTTCAGCGCAGCAGGCACCCTCTCCTCCACCGGCCTGACAATCACATTAATAGATTTTAGCCGCACCTCTGCTTCAAACGAAGAGGCACGATGATGCAAGTACTCAGCAAAAGAGACCACAGAGAACTTATCCGCAATAGAAAGCCCGGCAAACAGGCACTTCAAACGATTAAACTCAGAACTCATATTAAGGCTGAAAAAATATAACCAGAAAGAGACAAGCCACTTTTCATTCCAACCTCAACAATCCCACAAATCAACGCCTTGCATCAACAAAACAAAAGAGTAACATCACCCCACCTACAAGCAAACAAAACCCCAGGGCCCCCGCCCGGGCAAGCCTCGTATTTGCAACAACCCCACTCAATCACAAACGGCAGAAGTGATACAGAGCAGAAACCTACATCTCTAATTCTTCAACACCCTCAATGCAAACGAAATCAATCAGCACAGAACAAACCCTTCCTGTAAATAAAGATGCAAAAAGAGTCCTACTATCAGTTAAAAAAAAACCGAGCCAAGCCCGGTTTTCTTAGCAACTCCAACAGCCAAAAATCACTCAGCGGTGGAGATCTCCGGACGATCAACCAGCTCAACAATTGCCATAGGGGCATTGTCGCCAGGCCGAAAGCCGCACTTAAGAATACGTAAATAACCACCCGGACGCGTTTTATAACGCGGGCCAAGCTCATTAAACAGCTTTCCAACAATCTCTTTGCTACGCAGACGATCGAATGCCAAACGCCGATTAGCAACACCATCTTCTTTAGCCAAAGTAATCAACGGCTCAGCATGACGACGGAGCTCTTTTGCTTTAGGCAATGTAGTCCTAATAACCTCATGCTCAAAGAGTGAAGTAGTCATATTCTTAAACATCGCCTTACGGTGGCTGCTGTTGCGACCTAGTTGGCGACCACTTGTGCGGTGACGCATTGCTTAATTCCTTCTGAAAAATTCTACAAATAATACCCGACCAATCTACTTAAGCAGAAGCCTTTTCACCTAGCTTCAAACTTGAAGGCGGCCAGTTTTCAAGTCGCATACCCAATGAAAGACCATGGATAGCTAAAATATCCTTGATTTCAGTTAGCGACTTTTTACCCAGATTTGGAGTCTTTAAAAGCTCAACCTCAGTGCGTTGAATCAGATCACCAATGTAATAGATGTTCTCCGCTTTCAAGCAGTTAGCAGAACGTACTGTCAATTCCAGATCATCAACCGGACGCAACAAAATAGGATCTATTTCCGCTTCCTGTGGCACAGAAACTGCCACCTCAGTACTTTCAAGATTCACAAAAATTGAAAGCTGGTCACGCAAAATATTGGCTGCGCGACGAATCGCCTCTTCAGGATCGATTGAACCATCTGTCTCAAGATCAATAATCAGCTTATCCAAGTCAGTGCGTTTTTCAACACGTGCACGCTCAACAGAATAACCTACACGCCGAATTGGGCTATACGTCGCATCAAGCTGCAGACTTCCGATAGCACGACTCTCATCACCTATTTCACGAGTATTGGCCGCTTCATATCCACGCCCCATTGCCACCTTAAGCGTTGCATTTAACTGCCCTGTACTTGTCAGGTTAGCAATCACATGATCAGGGTTCACAATTTCAACGTTATGTGGCAACTGAATATCACTCGCCAATACAACTCCCGGACCCTTCTTACTGATGGTCAAAGTTGCTTGGTTACCTTCATGCATCCGAATCGCCAACTCTTTGAGATTAAGCAAAATCTCAATCACATCCTCATGAACACCTTCAATCGTTGTGTACTCGTGTAGAACACCTTCAATTTCAGCTTCAACAACAGCGGCACCAGGCATAGAAGAGAGCAAAATACGGCGCAACGCATTACCAAGCGTGTGACCAAACCCACGCTCAAGCGGTTCTAAAACCACCTTTGCATGCGTGCTGCTGATCTCCTGAATATCCACCACACGAGGCTTCAAAAACTCAGTTACTGAGCCCTGCATATAATGTCCTCTTTAAGTCTGAAACCAAATGTCAAGTAAGCCGCATCAGCGCTTACTTCGAGTACAACTCAACAACTAGATTTTCGTTAATTTCTGCTGGCAGATCACTACGCTCTGGAACAGATTTAAACTTGCCTTCCATCTTAGTTGTATCGACATCAATCCAGTCAACAAAACCACGTTGTTTCGCAAAATCCAGAGCGGCCTTAATACGTAACTGCTCATTGGCTTTTGCCGAAACGGCTACCGTATCGTTTGGCTTTACTTGATAGCTAGGTATATTTACCTTTTGCCCATTTACGCTAATGCCGTTATGACGCACCAGCTGACGCGCTTCTGTACGCGACGCCGCAAATCCCATGCGATACACAACATTATCCAAACGGCCCTCAAGCAATTTCAACAGATTTTCACCTGTTGAACCTTTGCGGCGATCAGCCTCTTCATAGTAACTACGAAATTGGCGCTCGAGAATCCCATAAATACGACGAAGCTTTTGCTTTTCGCGTAACTGAATAGCATAGTCTGTCAGACGTGTACGACGCTGACCGTGTTGCCCAGGAGCAAAACTACGCTTTTCAATAGCACACTTTGAGGTGTAACATTTTTCGCCCTTCAAAAAGAGCTTTACGCCTTCTCGGCGGCACAACCGACACTTTGAGCCAATATACCTAGCCACAATAGTTCTCCAAAACTAAACTCTACGTTTTTTAGGGGGACGACATCCGTTATGAGGAACGGGTGTCACATCCGTGATGCTGTTAATCTTAAAGCCATTGGCATTTAATGCACGAACAGCCGATTCACGTCCAGGTCCGGGTCCCTTAACCATGACATCCATATTCTTCATACCATACTCTTTAACCACGTTACCGGCACGCTCAGCAGCAACCTGCGCTGCGAACGGAGTACTTTTACGAGAACCACGGAAGCCAGAACCACCCGAGGTGGCCCAAGCGAGAGCATTACCCTGCCGGTCTGTGATCGTGATAATGGTATTGTTGAAGGAAGCGTGGATATGAGCCACACCATCTACAACATTCTTTTTTACGCGCTTACGCGCAGTACGTTGTGCTGCCTTTGCCATAATTACACCAGTAGATTTAGATTATTTCTTAATCGGCTTACGCGGACCCTTGCGGGTCCGGGCATTTGTACGGGTACGCTGGCCGCGCAATGGCAGACCACGACGGTGGCGTAAGCCACGATAGCAACCAAGGTCCATCAATCGCTTAATATTCATCGAAATTTCACGGCGTAGATCACCTTCAACAGTGAACTTGGCCACTTCAAGACGCAGCATCTCAACTTCAGACTCCTGCAAGTCCTTAATTTTGACGCTTGGTTGAATACCAGCAGCAGCAAGAATATTGCGCGCACGGGAACGACCAATACCAAAAACCGCTGTCAAAGCGATCTCGGCATGTTTATTCACCGGAATATTAATACCAGCAATACGAGCCATCTCAGGCAAACTCCTTTAATCTGGCCGAAGCCGCATCGGAAAAACAGGGGATTCTAGCGCCGAACAAAAACATAATCAAGCACATATCTGCAATAGAGACAAAAAAGCTGGCCTTAACCTTGGCGTTGCTTATGACGACCATCCACACAGATGACCCTAACCACACCATCACGCCGCACAACCTTACAGTTACGGCATATTTTCTTGACAGAAGCACGCACCTTCATCGCCTAAATCTCCAAAACCAAAATCTTAACCATTTAGGGAGAAAACCTCCCCATAAAAGTGGAGCAAAGTATACTCCAGCTCACGCCAAACCAAAAGCTATTTCACCTATTGCTACAGATAAAAACTAATGGGTGAGACTGCCACCGCTGCCTTTTAAGTTTGATTTTTTCATCAAACCCTCGTACTGATGGGACATCAAATGAGCCTGCAACTGAGCCATAAAATCCATCACCACAACAACAATAATCAACAGGGAGGTACCGCCAAAATAGAATGGGACATTCCAATAAACAATCAGAAACTCGGGCAACAAACAGACGGCTGTAATGTAAATAGCACCAACAACTGTCAAGCGAGTCATCACTGTATCAATGTATTTTGCGGTTTGTTCACCCGGTCTAATCCCGGGGATAAACGCACCCGATTTTTTCAAGTTTTCTGCCGTATCTTTTGGATTAAACTGCAATGCCGTATAAAAAAAGCAAAAGAAAATTATAGCCAATGCATACAGAATCACGTAAATAGGCTGCCCTGGAGAGAGCACCGCCGCGACATCCTGCAGCCACGACAAACTCTCACTTCCAGAACCAAACATACCAGCAACCGTTGCCGGAAACAGTATGATACTTGAAGCAAATATCGGGGGAATAACGCCCGCCATATTAACCTTAAGAGGCAAATGACTCGTCTGCCCACCATACACCTTACGCCCTTGCTGTCGTTTAGCATAATTGACAGTAATACGACGCTGGCCTCGCTCAACAAATATAACAAACCAAGTAACCGCCACTGCAAGCACAAGAAAAAACAGTATCATAAATACACTTAATTCACCGGTACTACCCAACTCAAGTGTGCCGCCAATTGCACTGGGTAAACCCGCCACAATACCTGCGAAAATAATAATGGAAATGCCATTACCAATGCCACGCTCGGTAACCTGTTCACCTAACCACATGAGAAACATTGTACCCGCAACCAACGTGGCCATTGCGGTAAAAACGAACCCAAGCCCTGGCTCTATTACCACAGGAAGCCCACCAAACTGCTGGTTCTGCAGCGCGTAAGCAACCCCTCCAGCCTGGATAGTGGCCAACACAACCGTGCCATAGCGCGTATATTGACTGATTTTCCGCCTACCAGCCTCACCCTCTTTTTTCAATTGCTCTAACTGAGGCACCACCGATGTTAGCAGCTGCACAATGATGGAGGCCGAAATATAAGGCATAATTCCGATAGCAAAGACTGTAAACCGCGACAAAGCACCACCGGAAAACATGTTAAACATGTCAATAATTGTGCCACGCTGCTGATTAAACAGCTCCGCCAATGCTACAGGATCAACCCCCGGCACTGGGATATGGGCACCAATGCGAAAAACTATCAATGCCCCCAGAACAAAAAACAACCGACGTTTTAATTCAGTAAAACGCCCAGCCGCAGCCAAGCTGCCAATTTGTCCCGCTTTAGATGAGGCCACTTAAAGTTCGACCTTTCCACCAGCAGCTTCAATCGCCGCACGTGCGCCCTTGGTAGCACCCACACCACGCAACGTAACAGGGCGGTCAATAACACCTGATACTATTAATTTAACACGCACTACACTTTCACCAACAACATTGGCCGCTTTCAAAGAGAGCAAATCAACCACATCACCTTCAACTTTTGCCAACTCACTCAAACGAACTTCTGCTGTTTTACGTCCAATGCGCGAAGTAAAGCCAATCTTCGGAAGGCGACGGTGCAGAGGCATCTGTCCACCTTCGAAACCAATCCTATGAAAACCACCAGAACGAGAAGACTGACCTTTATGTCCACGGCCACAAGTCTTGCCTAGGCCAGAACCAATGCCTCGACCAACCCGCTTGGCAACAAATTTGGCACCTAAAGCAGGCTTAAGAGTATTTAAACGCATTTTCAAATTTCCTCTGCCTTAACCATATAACTGACCTTATTGATCATACCCCTTACACATGCTGAGTCTTCAACTTCAACAGAGTGACGAATACGACGCAGCCCCAAGCCTATCACGCAGGCCTTATGTGCCGCCAAACGGCCATTTGTGCTACGCACCAAGGTTACTTTTAACATTTTATTTGCTGACATGACTTAACCCAGAATCTCTTCAACTTTTTTACCGCGTTTGGCCGCCACCGTTTCGGGGCTTGCCATTCCCCCCAATCCTCTGATTGTAGCGCGAACCACATTAATGGGATTACTTGAGCCAATACATTTCGCAGTAACATTATGCACGCCAACAACATTAAAGACTGCACGCATAGCACCACCAGCAATAATACCCGTACCTTCAGATGCGGGTTGCATGTATACCTTTGCCGCGCCATGCTCAGCAGTAACAGGGTGCTGCAACGTGCCCTGCTTCAAATCTATCTTGATCATATTCTTACGGGCATTATCCATGGCCTTCTGAATAGCAGCAGGCACTTCACGAGCCTTACCACGTCCGAATCCTACGCGGCCATTGCCATCGCCAACGACAGTCAATGCAGAAAAACCAAAAATCCGACCCCCCTTAACAACCTTGGCCACGCGGCGCACAGAAACCAGTTTCTCTTGCAGGCCGTCGCCATTGCTCGCTGCTGCTTCAAAATTTGCCATTGCAACTTCCTTTAGAATTCAAGACCATTTTCACGCGCCGCATCGGCCAATGCCTTAATGCGACCATGATATCTGAAACCAGAACGATCAAACGCAACCTTGGTAACACCTGCCACTTTAGCGCGTTCAGAAACAATGCGGCCAACCACTTTTGCTGCATCAGAGTTGCCACTGTTCGCCGCTTCTTTTTTAACATCCGCATCAAGTGTAGATGCACTAGCCAGCACCACATCGCCGCTAGGACTAATCACCTGTGCATAGATATGCCTAGGCGTACGATGCACTGCTAACCGGTAAGCACCTAGCTCGCGAATCTTAGCACGGGCCCGGCGAGCACGACGTAAACGATTTGTTTTCTTATCCATAGCCATATCCAAATAAAATTATTTCTTCTTGGCCTCTTTACGGACCACAACTTCATCAGAATAACGAACACCCTTACCTTTATAAGGCTCTGGTGGACGATATGCCCGAATCTCCGCAGCCACTTGGCCTACCTTCTGCTTGTCCGCGCCCTTAACAACAATTTCTGTCTGGCTTGGAGTCTCGATGGTAATTCCTTCAGGCATTTCATAGTTAACCGGATGAGAAAACCCTAATGTCAAGTTCAGCGCCCTGCCCTGTACTTGCGCGCGGTATCCAACGCCGATCAACTGCAATTTCCGCTCAAAGCCTTCGCTGACACCTTTAACAAGGTTGTTCACCACAGCACGCGCAGTACCTGCATGAGCCCAAGCAAGCTTCTCGTCATTGCGAACACCAACGGTAATTTCTTTGCCATCAGTGCACGCCATATCCACAAACGAATGAATATTATGCTGCATCTGGCCTTTTGAGCCTTTAACAGTTACCAGCTGCCCATTTATCTTAACTTCTACGCCAGCTGGTATTGAAATAGGTTTTTTGGCAACTCTAGACATTGCTTACCACCACTTAAGAAACGTAACAAAGCACTTCACCACCAACCCCTGCCGAACGGGCAGCACGGTCAGTCATGATACCAGCTGGTGTAGAGATAATAGCTATCCCAAGACCAGCATCCACTTTTGGCAATTCGTCATTCTGCTTATACATACGCAAACCTGGACGGCTAGCACGTTTGATACGCAGAATAACAGGCTTGCCTTCATAATACTTCAGCTCAACCGCCAAGGTGGGCTTTCCACCATTCGGCTCAACCGTATAACCCGTGATATAACCTTCATTTTTCAGCACGTCAGCAATAGCAACTTTCAACTTAGACGAAGGCATCAATACTTGGGCTTTATCAGCTGTCTGACCATTGCGAATACGCGTCAACATGTCAGCAATTGGATCGGTCATGCTCATTTACAGTTTACTCCAACTAATTCTTTATTAGCTCAGACCCTGACATCATCTCACCAAGATCTCACTGAATGTTTGTATTACCAGCTCGCTTTAACCAAGCCAGGAATATCACCCCTCATCGCCGCTTCACGCAACTTGTTACGACCCAGTCCAAATTTGCGATAAACACCATGCGGGCGACCAGTAAGACTACAACGATTCCTCATGCGACAAGGGCTGGCATTGCGTGGCAACGCATGAAATTTACGTTGTGCATCATCACGTTCTTCCATGCTTAAGCTCTGATCCATCATCCTGCTTTTCAGATCTGCACGCTTAAGTGCAAATTTCTTAACAACCTGAAGGCGTTTGATTTCCCGATTTACCATGCACTTTTTTGCCATACTCTTTAGACCTTAATTCTTAAATGGGAAGTTAAAAGCCGCCAATAGTGCACGTGCTTCTTTATCAGTCTTGGCGCTAGTGGTGATAGTAATATCCATGCCACGCAAAACGTCGATTTTATCATACTCAATTTCCGGAAACATTATTTGCTCCTGAACACCCATACTATAGTTCCCACGGCCATCAAACGATTTCCCGCTAATTCCGCGAAAATCACGAATACGAGGGATCGCAATATTAATTAAGCGATCAAGAAACTCGTACATCTGAGCACGACGCAAAGTAACCATGCAGCCGACAGGCCAACCATCGCGAATTTTAAAACCAGCGATCGATTTACGAGAAAGAGTGACAACCGGTTTCTGACCAGCAATTTTCTCCATGTCGCCCACAGCAAACTGCACGATTTTCTTATCTGCAACTGCTTCACCAAGCCCCATATTCAAAGTGACCTTGGTAATCTTGGGTACTTCCATAATACTACCGTAATTAAACTGCTCTATCAGCTGTTTAACAACCGTATCTTTGTAATAATCTGCCAATCTAGCCATAGCTGCCAAACCTTAAAGTATTAAATATCAACAACTTCGTTATTTGATTTGAAGAAGCGCACTTTGCGACCATCTTCAAGAACACGAAATCCAACGCGATCCGCTTTTTTGGTCGCCGTATTAAAAATCGCGATATTGGAAACATCAATTGAGCTTTCTTTCTCAATTATGCCACCAGCAATACCACGCTGCGGATTAGGCTTAGTGTGTCGCTTGACAATATTAACGTTTTCAATAACCACGCGGTTATCAGAGCCGACGCGCAACACAGTTCCACGCTTGCCCTTATCTTTACCCGCGATGACGATGATATCATCGCCTTTTTTGATCTTACGCATTTTTCTAAACCCTAACCTTGATCCGCATTAATTCTTTACAGTACTTCAGGTGCCAATGAGACAATTTTCATAAACTGCCCACTACGTAACTCACGGGTCACTGGTCCAAAAATACGAGTTCCAATAGGCTCCAGCTTATTATTCAAAAGAACAGCTGCATTACCATCAAAACGTATCAATGAACCATCAGAACGGCGCACACCCTTGCGAGTACGCACAACAACAGCATTGTACACCTCACCTTTCTTCACTTTACCGCGAGGAATTGCTTCCTTAATACTTACCTTAATGATATCACCAATTCCAGCATAACGACGATGAGAACCACCCAGCACTTTAATGCACTGAATACGTCGGGCACCGCTATTATCGGCCACATCCAAATTAGACTGCATTTGAATCATGTTATGTCTCCGCTAAATCTTTAAGCGTATATGCGCTTGATTTAAACAACTGAATTTTGCTCGTCAACTCGAACCAACCGCCATGATTTACTTTTAGACAAAGGCCGACACTGAGCTATTGTTACCAGATCACCTTCATTGCACTCATTACGTTCATCATGAGCGTGATACTTCGTTGAACGCTTAATAAACTTATTGTACACGGGGTGTTGAACACGACGCTCAACCAGCACAGTAACGGTTTTATCCATCTTACTGCTGATAACGCGACCAGTGATTTCGCGCGCCACACTGTTCTGTTCACTCATGATTAATTACCTGCTTTCTGGCTGATAATGGTTTTAATTCGCGCAATACTGCGGCGGTTCAATCTGACCTGATGAGACAGTGTTAGCTGCCCCGTTGCTTTTTGCATACGCAGGTTAAAACCTTCACGCAACAGACTATCAAGCTCACTACTCAGCTCATCCACCGTTTTGGCTTTTAATTCGCTCGCATTCATTACATCACCATCCGGGATACAAATGTGGTCCTAACAGGCAGCTTAGCTGCAGCCAAGGTAAACGCTTCTCGGGCAATCTCTTCTGAAACACCTTCCATTTCATAGAGCATACGGCCTGGTTGGATCTCGGCCACCCAAAACTCGACATTACCCTTACCTTTACCCATACGAACCTCTAAAGGCTTGCTGGTTATTGGCTTATCCGGAAAAACACGGATCCATATACGACCACCACGTTTAATATGACGAGTCATGGCGCGACGTGCAGCTTCAATCTGGCGGGCAGTGAGACGCCCGCGGGTCGTCGCTTTCAAACCAAATTCACCAAAGCTGACCGCATTACCGCGCAACGCAAGGCCACAGTTACGGCCCTTATGCATTTTGCGGAATTTCGTTTTTTTAGGTTGCAGCATTTTACTCTATCCTATTACTTTGCAGCGGCTTTTTCTTGAGCTTCAATGGCTTCCATACCACCTATAACCTCACCCTTACAGAGCCAGACCTTGACTCCGATTACGCCAGAAGGGGTATGGGCCTCAGCCGTGCCATAATCAATATCCGCACGTAAGGTATGGAGCGGAACACGCCCCTCACGGTACCACTCAGTACGCGCAATTTCAGCACCATTCAAACGTCCTGAAACTTGAATTTTTATACCTTCGCCTCCCAAGCGCATTGCGTTTGTAACGGCACGTTTCATTGCACGACGAAACATTATACGACGCTCAAGTTGCTGAGCCACACTTTGGGCGACCAACGTCGCATCAAGCTCTGGCTTCCGTATCTCTTCAACACTTACGTGGACAGAGGCAACCGGCAACAACATAATTTTGGCAATCTTTTGGCGAAGTTTTTCAATGTCTTCACCCTTTTTGCCAATCACTATACCTGGGCGCGCAGTATGAATCGTAACTCTTGCATTTCTTGCGGGCCGCTCAATTTGAATCCGGCTAATTGACGCCTGAGCCAGCTCCTTCTGCAGAAATTCGCGAACCTTCAAATCCGCATAAAGAAAAGCGCTAAACTCTTTATTCCCCGCGTACCATTTAGAGGTCCAATCTTTGACGATCCCGAGGCGTATCCCCGTTGGATGAACTTTCTGACCCATCTCTGCCTCTCTTACTTCCCGGCCACGGCCACAACAATGTGGCTGGTCCGCTTCAAAATTCGATTTGCACGACCTTTAGCACGCGCTTGAATGCGCTTTTGCGTAGGTCCCTCATCAACAAATATTGTTGATACTTTCAACTCATCAATATCAGCACCGTCGTTATGCTCAGCGTTAGCAATAGCAGACTCCAATACCTTCTTGATAATAGCGGCACCTTTTTTGCCGCTAAACTGCAGCAATTGCAGGGCAGGCTCAACCTTCATACCCCGTATCTGATCCGCAACCAGACGCGCCTTTTGAGGCGAAATCCGGGCGTATCTTAATGATGCTGTGGTTCCCATCGCTCAGACTCCGTTACTTTGACTTTTTATCTGCAACATGACCTTTATAAGTACGGGTCGCCGCAAATTCACCCAGCTTATGACCAACCATATTTTCATTGATTAGCACAGGCACATGCTGCCGCCCGTTATGTATAGCAATAGTCAACCCTACCATCTGAGGAATAACCATTGAGCGTCGCGACCAAGTTTTGATCGGACGACGATCATTCTTGTCTGCAGCTTCTTCCACCTTTTTTAAGAGATGGGCATCGATAAATGGACCTTTTTTGACTGAACGTGGCACGTTTCTAGTCCTCTAGCTTTCTTAAAGTTGATTACTTACGACGACGGACAATCATATTGTCAGTCCGCTTGTTATTCCTAGTCTTATACCCTTTGGTCGGGACACCCCATGGCGACACAGGATGACGACCCGCTGAGGTGCGCCCTTCACCACCACCATGAGGATGGTCAACCGGGTTCATGGCAACGCCACGAACAGTAGGTCTAATACCCCTCCAGCGATTTGCTCCGGCCTTACCCAGCACACGCAGAGCATGCTCTGAGTTACACACTTCACCTATAGTTGCACGGCAATCAGCCAACACTTTCCGCATCTCACCTGAGCGCAAACGCAAAGTGGCGTGCGCACCCTCTTTAGCAATCAGCTGAACAGAGGTACCCGCACTACGAGCAATCTGAGCCCCCTTACCAGAGCGCATCTCAACACAATGAACTGTAGACCCAAGAGGAACATTACGCAGCGGCATGCAACTACCCGGCTTGATAGGAGCATCTGGACCAGAAACAATATCGCTTCCAGCAGATATTCCCTTGGGCGCAATTATATACCTACGCTCACCATCTGCATATAGCACAAGTGCAATATGTGCACTACGATTTGGATCATACTCAATGCGCTCAACGCGACCAAGAATCCCGTCTTTGTCAAAACGCTTGAAATCAATGACCCGATAGTGCTGCTTATGACCGCCGCCACGACGACGAACAGTAATGCGGCCATTATTATTACGACCGGAAGACCTGATCTTTTTTTCTAGCAGCGGCGCATACGGCTCACCCTTATGCAGGCCCGGCGTCACAACCTTAACAACAAAGCGGCGGCCCGCTGAAGTCGGTTTTGTTTTTACTAATGCCATGACTCTAAAATCCTTTACTTATTCAGCAAATACTTACTGCGGGCCCATAAAATCAAGATCCTGACCAGCCTGCAGCTTCACATAAGCCTTTTTCCAGCTGCCACGACGACCGGCAATCTGACCAAAACGCTTGCGCTTACCTTTGACATTAGCTACCTGCACAGAATCAACTTTAACCTCGAGCATCATCTCTACAGCTTGCTTGATCTCATTCTTGTTTGCATCAGGCAGTACCTTGAATACAAACTGATTATTCGCATCAGCTACCGTCGTCGCCTTTTCAGAAATATGCGGCCCCAGCAGGACCTTCATCAAACGTTCGTGGCTCATGCAAACATCTCCTCAACCTGCTTCACCGCAGCGGATGTCATCAAAATCTTCTCATGCTTAACCAGTCTAACCGGATCAAGATGACGAGCTTCAACAACCTCAACGTAAGGTATGTTACGTGCAGCCAGGCTCAAAGCAGAGTCCACAGCATCCGTAACTAACAATACACTCTTCAAACCCATCGCATCTAACTTGGCGGTCAACTCTTTGGTTTTAGGTGCGGAAACACCGAATTCCTCAGCCACAACCAAACGATCCTGCCTTAACAGCTCAGACAATATGGAGCGCATCGCACCACGATACATCTTTTTATTCACCTTCTGTGAATGGTCTTGAGGCACCGCAGCAAACGTTTTACCACCAGTACGCCACAAAGGGCTGCGAATTGTACCAGCTCTTGCGCGTCCTGTCCCCTTTTGTCTCCAAGGTTTAATACCTCCACCACGAACATCGGAGCGACTTTTGTGCGCGCGCGTTCCCGCACGGGCAGCAGACATATAAGCCGTCACTACCTGATGAACAAGAGCCTCATTAAACTCTTTACCAAAAGTAAGTTCGGAGAGTTCAACACTCTTTGCCGATGACTCACCTGTATTTGTAACCATTTTCAGTTCCATCACTCTTGCTCCTTACCCGCGCGCCTTGACAGAAGGACGGATAATAACATCGCCTCCCTTTGCGCCGGGGACCGCACCTTTAACCAGCAGAAGGTTGCGCTCAGCATCCACACGCACCACTTCAAGATTTTGAATCGTGCAGCGCACATCGCCTAAATGTCCAGACATGCGCTTGCCCTTAAATACACGGCCAGGCGTTTGATTCTGACCGATAGACCCTGGAGCACGATGCGAGACAGAGTTACCATGAGTAGCATCCTGCGTACGGAAATTGTGACGCTTGACGGCACCCGCATAACCTTTACCAATACTGCGACCGACCACATCAATCTTCTGGCCAACCACAAATATGTCAACTTTGACTTCGCCACCAATGGCAATATCACTGCCTTCACCATCTTCCAGACGGAACTCCCACATGCCGCGACCAGCAACTACGCCAGCCTTGGCAAACTGGCCAGCAGCGGACTTGTTGACGCGATTAGCACGACGTTCGCCCACGGTTACCTGATAGGCACTGTAACCATCGCGGTCAACATTGCGAATTTCGGTAACACGATTCGGCTCAACCTCAATCACTGTTACTGGAATTGAGTCTCCCGCTTCCGTAAAGACACGGGTCATACCAGCTTTACGACCAACAACACCAATTGCCATTTCTAAACTCCTAGCCTTTCAGCTAACCAAGGCGACAGCAACGTCGCACATGGTCACGTTTAAGTTAATTTGATCTGAACATCCACGCCAGCAGCCAAATCCAGCTTCATTAGCGCATCAACCGTCTTATCAGTAGGATCAACAATATCCATAATGCGTTTATGGGTACGAATTTCATACTGATCGCGCGCATCTTTATTAACATGCGGAGAGATCAACACAGTAAAGCGCTCTTTCTTGGTCGGCAAAGGAATGGGGCCCTTTACCTGAGCACCCGTACGTTTTGCTGTTTCAACAATTTCACGTGCCGACTGATCAATCAAACGATGATCAAATGCCTTCAAGCGAATTCGGATTCTTTGATTCGTAGCCATATCACCCTTACTCTATAACTTTAGAAACGACACCGGCGCCGACGGTGCGACCACCTTCACGAATCGCAAAACGCAATCCACTTTCCATCGCAATCGGCGCGATCAGACTGACGGTCATGGCGATGTTGTCGCCTGGCATGACCATTTCAACCCCTTCCGGCAGA
>JANOSY010000079.1:0-15227 GCA_031416075.1 Tenderia sp. (SeqCode)
GCTGGCAACCAATAGGCGCGTTTCGGACAGGCCAGACATGCAGCAACGTCCACGATAACTGCTCAATACGGCGCGGCGGAAAAAATGCTGCTTGATTCTCTGTGTTGTTAGAACTTGCCGTGTTTCTCCAGTGAAATCATCCGGCAATATCTCATCGTCATCCGGCTCCAAATCATCCACGATATTCTTGTCTAGTTGTTGGCGGTACAGTTGACATTCCACGGCAAGCTTTTCCCAGTCTGAGTGAAATTCAGCCCATACCTCGCGATCCAATGCCGAGTCTCCTCTCAAACCTACACGTCCTGTGCTCGTAATTGCCGGATCAATGCTTGCGATGTTAAGCATTTTCATCGCAACTGCGTCAGAGGTACGACCGATAACTTTTGCCAATGCAATTATTTCTGGGTTGCGCCCATGAATTCGCCCATACGGAAGCTGGCAATATAAGTGGAACGCCAGCTTTACTTGTTCTTTTGTCCAAAGCACTGTCGCCATGATCTATTGCGGCACAGACAAGGTAGAAGCCCTGTTTGCCGACTCCTTTGTGGAAATGAATAAAGCCATGAGTTTAGCAGTTGCTTCTATCATTGGTACAACCGCAGCTTGGGAAAATAGCTTATAGGCTTGTGTATTTGACACCGAAATCCTGAACGTGTCGGGGTAGCCCATCAGCCGCGCACATTCTCTGGGCGTCAGTCGGCGCGGGTTTTTCCGCGTGCCTTGATACACAAGAATGTCCGAACCGTCCTTGTAGTAGCGCGCCGATAAAGTGCGCGTCACATCACCGGGTTTGACCAAGCCAAAGCCGAAGCCGTTGCCCTTGGCGCGATGCTTCGCGGCGTAATCCTGCAAGTAGCGCCAGAGGTTGTCGGTGAGGGTGTATTTGTCCAGCTGGCGCTGTTTTTTGTGATCGAAAAATCTTCCTTCGTCCCACGGTAAAACAGGTTCGCTGCCGTCGGTGCGGTGCAGGATGTCCTTGAGTTTGCGCTCGCCCTTGGGCGGCAGGGGCAGCGCATCGAAATCGAATGCATCCGGTTCGCGGAAGCCGACGATGAGGATGCGCTCGCGGTGTTGCGGGACGAAGTGCGCGCCGTCTATGACGCGATAGTGGATGTGGTAGCCGAGGTCTTCGGTCAGGGTGCGGCGGATGACCTCGAAGGTGCGGCCTTTGTCGTGCGAGACGAGGTTCTTAACGTTTTCCAGCAGGAAGGCGCGCGGGCGTTTTGCCTCGATGATGCGCGCCACGTCGAAGAACAAAGTACCTTGCGTTTCGCAGGCGAAACCGTGCGCCCTACCCAAAGCATTTTTCTTGGATACTCCGGCAATCGAAAAAGGCTGGCAGGGAAAGCCCGCCAGCAACACGTCGTGATCGGGAATGTCGGCGGCTTGCACTTGGGTAATGTCACCGGCAATGGGGTGTGCATCGCGAAAGTTTTCGGCGTAGGTTTTTTGCGCGTAGCCATCCCATTCGCTGGTGAACACGCAACGCCCGTCGATTTGTTCAAATGCCTTGCGCAGGCCACCGATGCCCGCGAACAGGTCGATGAAATCGAAAGCGCCTTCCGGTCTGTTGTCGCCGAATGGCAACAGTTGTTGTAATGCGTGAGCCAGATAGGCGGGAGGGGGAGTTTGTCTTGTTTCCCACCTTCTGACGGTGCGGACATCAATATCTAAATATTTGGCCAGAGCCACTTGGGTATGGTGTTTGCGGGCTTCGTCCAGATATGAAAGCACTGTGTTTTGATCGCTGACTAAGGTGGGAGTGGCATTCATGGCTATATTATTATCCTGGAATAATCTGGGAACTTTTGCGGACAATATGTCATTTTTTATACCCAGTCAAGATTTTGATTGATGGCTGCTGATTTGCGGTCGTGATGCGCAATACCTGCAACGATCCCGGTAGGGAACAGCTAGCTGGTATTACATGCCTCTGAGCACCACCGACAAAAAATCCATCGCGCGAAATGCGATGCGCGAAGTTCGTCATTGCGCCATCTCTGTTTATCACGGTGGCGGTAAAAAAAGGCTTGTTACTCATTGTTACGAAGGCCTTCGTGCCCAAAGCACTTTGTGGGGGCAAGCTCTTCGTGGTGAGCTTGTTGATCAATAGATAGAGGACGCTTAATGATCAATGTGTCATATCACCACTCCTTCGACAGGCTCAGGGCGAACGGATTTATTCATATGCTTCCTAACAGGACAGAAATACCCCCGAAATTTCCCCTTTATGTCACAAAAGGTTAATATAGCCCCGGTTACATCCCCTCTAAATATAGTGAATGGATACTATGCGTTTTCTGGATTTTGAACAGCCGATTGCCGAGTTAGAAGCGAAGATTGAGGAGCTGCGCCACGTTGGCGTGGATGCCGAGCTTAATATCTCTGAAGAGATCGGCCGCCTTGAGTCAAAGAGTATTAACCTGACTGAGCAGATCTTCTCCAAACTCAACTCCTGGCAGATTTCACAGCTGGCGCGCCATCCGTTGCGCCCCTATACCCTCGATTACATCGATCAGATCTTTACCGATTTTGAAGAGCTGCACGGTGACCGCGCTTTTGCCGATGATGCTGCCATTGTGGGTGGTGTCGCCCGCCTTGATGGGATACCGGTCATGGTCATCGGTCAGCAGAAGGGACGTGATACCAAGGAGAAGGTAAAACGTAACTTCGGCATGCCCCGTCCCGAAGGGTATCGCAAGGCGATGCGCCTGATGCAGATGGCTGAGCGTTTTAAGCTGCCGATCTTTACCTTTATTGATACTCCCGGTGCCTATCCCGGTATCGACGCCGAAGAGCGGGGTCAGAGTGAGGCGATTGCGCGCAACCTGTTTGTGATGTCCGATCTTAAAACACCGATTATCTGCACCGTTATTGGTGAGGGTGGTTCCGGTGGTGCGTTGGCCATCGGTGTGGGTGATCGCATCCTGATGTTGCAGTACTCCACCTATTCAGTGATCTCGCCAGAAGGGTGTGCCTCTATCCTCTGGAAGAGTGCTGACAAAGCCCCGGATGCTGCGGAGGCGCTGGGGTTGACCTCTAAACGCCTGAAGGAGTTGGGGCTGATCGACCGGATTATTCAGGAGCCACGGGGTGGTGCACACCGTAATCTGGAGAGTATGGCGTTAAGCATTAAGGGTGTCCTGGTAGAAGAGTTGGCCAAACTGCAGTCGATGAAGCTTGATGCGCTGTTAAAGGCACGTTATCAGCGCCTGATGAGCCATGGCAAGTTTCTTGACCGTAAGTAATTCCTGACCGCTCCCTGGTTAGCGGTGTGACGGCACCCCTCTGATGGCCGGGGAGGAGGGGGTGGTGAAGACTAGGTATCTCGGTGGCTAACAGACTTCTCCCTTCCTCATTGTTACAGACGTTTGCGGCGCTTCCAAAAAGCGCCCATCTTTGGGTTGCCTATAGCGGTGGCTGTGACTCTCATGTTTTGCTGCATCTGTTACACCAGTTGCAACCGATGTTGCCGTTGAGGATCAGTGCGATGCATGTCAATCATGGCCTCAGCCCTTATGCCGGAGAGTGGGCTGAACACTGTGCCAAGGTGTGTGCCGAGCTGGATATC
This sequence comes from Tenderia sp. (SeqCode), assembly GCA_031416075.1. Lineage (GTDB taxonomy): Bacteria > Pseudomonadota > Gammaproteobacteria > Tenderiales > Tenderiaceae > JAKFXL01. Next base: position 3,572 of record JANOSY010000079.1, read on the forward strand.
CCTCTTTTAATCCTGAAGGTGAATGCTAAAGCGGGTGCTGGGCAGAGTCCGGAGGAGGCGGCGCGCCATGCCCGTTACCAGGCAATGGGCGAACGGTTGGCCGGGGGGGAGTACCTATGTACCGCGCACCATCAGGATGATCAGGCCGAAACACTGTTATTGCAGCTATTGCGTGGTGCCGGTCCTAAAGGGCTGGCGGCGATGGGGATGCAGTCACCGTTGGCTCAGGCCACGCAGCTGCGGCCACTCTTGCATCTGAGTCGTGAGCAGGTTCAGGGGTATGCTGAGGAGGCGAATCTTCAGTGGGTGGATGACCACAGCAATAGCGATACCCGCTTTGACCGTAACTATCTGCGCCATGAGATCCTGCCGCGCCTGAAGCAGCGCTGGCCTGCCGCCGCCCGTACCATCAGCCGCAGCGCTGAACACTGTGCGGAAGCCGCAGGGCTGCTGGAGCAGCGGGCAGAAGAGGATTGGCAGCAGTGTCGTGGGCAAACGGGGCCGCTGGGGACGTCTCTCGATGTGATGAATATCGCCGCCATGCAGCCACTGCCACTGGCTCGACAAAAAAACTTGTTGCGCCATTGGGTAGTGCTTAACGGCCTGCCACTCCCTTCCGAAATCAAGCTTCATCACATTATCAACGATGTGATGGGTGCGGCAGATGATAGGGTGCCCTGTGTCGCTTGGTCCGGCGCTGAGGTGCGCCGCTACCAGGGCCAGCTCTACATCATGAGGTCACTAATACCGTTTGACGCGGGTTTGGTGACCCCCTGGCAGGATATGTCACAACCGTTGTCCCTGCCTGATGGTCGTACCCTTGTTGTTATCCCTGTTTTTGCCCAGCAGCAATCGGCGCTCAGTGGTTCCATATTGCAACAAACGGGCGTGACTATCCGTTATCGTCAGGGGGGGGAAACGTTACTGTTGCCCAATAGCGCCCACCATAAAACCTTGAAGCAGCTGTTGCAGGAGCGGGGGATTCCCCCTTGGCAGCGCGACCGCCTGCCACTGCTCTATGTGGGTGAGCAGTTACTGGCGGTAGTGGGGCTCTGCCTCACCCAGGCAGCGGTGGCCACACCCGGTGACAAAGGGTGTGCCGTGCTGCTGCGGTGAGCATTCAATCGGCTGATCCGATGGCCAGTAACAACGCATTGCCGCCCACTGCGGCGGTGTTCACCGTCAGCACCCGCTCTGTTGCAAAGCGTAGTAGATAGTGTGGCCCACCGGCTTTGGGTCCGCTGCCGGAAAGCCCTTCGCCACCAAAGGGTTGCGACTCCACCACCGCGCCAATCATGTTGCGGTTGACGTAGGTATTGCCACAGCGGCTGTGTTGGGTGATGTAGTCGATGGTGCTATTGATACGGCTATGGATGCCCAGTGTCAGGCCGTAGCCGCTGTTATTAATCGCCTCCACTACCTCATCCAGCTTGCTGGCCTGGTAGCGAATAATGTGGAGAACGGGGCCAAAAACTTCATGTTCTAGTTGGTCGAGGTTTTTGATCTCGTATACACGGGGGGCAAAGTAGCTGCCCTGTTCACTATTTTCAGGCAGCTTGACTGTTTTGATGTGGCGCGCCTCTTTCTCCATACGATCTGCATGTTTCTGCAGGCCGTTACGGGTGGCGATATTGATCACCGGGCCAATGTCGTTATGCATATGGATGGGGTTGCCGAGCTGTAACTCATCCATCGCCCCTTTAAGCATCTCTATTAGTTGGGGCGCAATCTCCTCTTGTAGAAACAGTACCCGTAACGCTGAGCAGCGCTGCCCGGCGCTGTTGAAGGCTGAGCCAATCACATCCTTGACCACCTGTTCGGCCAGTGCCGAGCTATCGACGATCATGCAGTTCTGGCCGCCGGTTTCGGCAATAAGGGGGACGATACGTGGCCCCTGTGCCAGGGCTTGGTTGATTGTTCGGGCCGCGTCGCTGGAGCCGGTGAAGGCGACGCCTGCGATACGTGGATCGCTAACCAGTTTCATGCCTATTTCGCTACCGCTGCCGGGCACAAAGTGCAATACCTCTTTGGGAATGCCCGCGTTGTGTAGTAGCCGGACAACATAGGCGGCACAGAGCGGGGTGGCTGCGGCTGGCTTGGCAACAACGCAGTTGCCTGCAGCAAGTGCGGCGGCGACCTGACCGGCAAAGATGGCTGCCGGAAAGTTCCAGGGGCTGATGCAGATAAAAACACCGCGTCCGACCAGTCGCAGCTTATTGCTTTCACCGGTGACGCCGGGCAACAGGATGGGTTGATCAAATTTTTGGCGTATTTGAGCTGCGTAGTAACGGAAGAAATCGATGGCTTCGCGGACTTCGTTGAGTGAGTCGGGGATGGTGCGGCCCCCTTCGCGAATAATCAGTGACATCAGTTCGATACGGCTCTCTTCCAGCAGATCGGCGGCCTTCTCCAGCAGTTCCGCTCGCCCGCTAGCGCTGCTTTTGCTCCAGTCTGGTGCGGCTTTGCAGGCAATATTCAGCGCCTCGTCAGCGGCGGCACTGTCAGCCAGGGTAACGTCACCCACAATGTCATTATGGTTGGCGGGGTTGAGGACTGCTTGGGCTGTTGAACCGGTGAGCGTCCTGCCGTCAATGATGGGGGCCGCCTGCCAGCGTTGGGTACTTATTGACTGCAGTGACGATTCGAGCTGCTGCAGTGTCTCTCTATCCGCCAGATTGATGCCGCTGGAGTTGAGCCGTTTGTCACCGTATAGGTGGCACGGGGCAGGGATGTCGGGGTGGTGGCGATGGTGGGACGCCTCTGCTTCGCTGACCGGATCCGTCACCATCGCCTCTATCGGTACCTGTTCGTTGCTGATCTGGTTTACAAACGAGCTGTTGGCACCATTTTCCAGCAGCCGTCTGACCAGATAGGGGAGCAGCTCCTTGTGGCCGCCCACGGGGGCATACACACGACAATGCAGATGGGGCATCTCTTTTAATAGCGTGTTGTAGAGCGTCTCCCCCATGCCGTGCAGTCGCTGGAATTCAAAGGGGCGTGCGCCCGCCATGGTGATGATACTGGCAACGCTGTGGGCATTGTGGGTGGCAAACTGGGGGTAGAGCCACTCACGGTTGAGGATGTGGCGGGCGCAGCCCCGGTATGAGACATCGGTGGCGATTTTACGGGTAAATACTGGATAACCACTTAGGCCGCGCTCTTGTGCCAGTTTGATTTCGGTATCCCAGTAGGCCCCTTTTACCAGTCGAACGGGGATCTGCCGCTGTTGCTGGGTGGCCAGCGCTGCTAGCCAGTCGATGACGTGGATAGCGCGCTTCTGGTACGCCTGAACGGCCATGCCCAGTCCGCTCCAACCACTCAGGGCGTCATCGTTAAACAGTATTTCAAAAACATCGAGGGAGAGGTCGAGGCGGTCGGCCTCTTCGGCATCAATAGTCATGTTGATATTGGCTGCTTTGGCGGCCAGCGCCAGTGTCAACAGGTCGGGCACCAGCTCATCAATGACCCGTGTATGTTGGTTGTGTTCATAACGGGGGTGGAGAGCTGAGAGTTTGACGGAGATGCCGGGGTTGTTAAACAGTTCACCTTGGCCAGTATGTTTGCCAAGGGTGGTGATGGCGTGCTGGTAGGCGGCCAGATAGCGCTTTGCATCGGCGTGGGTCAGTGCCGCCTCACCAAGCATGTCAAAGGAGTGGCGATAGGGATGGTTGGCCTCATCAACACTACGTTTTAACGCCTGCTCGATGGTGGCACCGATAACAAACTCATCGCCAATCAACCCCATGGCCCGTTTGATGGCCATGCGGATCAGCGGTTCGCCACTGCGGCTGACCATGCGGCCGAAGAGCGAGGGGGATGTGTCAGGTTTAACAATCTGGCCGGTCAGCAACAGCCCCCAGGTAGAGGCGTTGACAAACAGCGATGAACTATTGCCCAGATGGTTACGCCATTCGGCGCTGGAGAGCTTGTCCTGAATCAGTTTGTCGGCAGTGGCGGCATCGGGAATACGGAGCAGCGCTTCGGCAAGACACATCAATAGCACCCCCTCTTGACTACTGAGGTCATACTCCTTGAGCATTGCCCCCACACCGCCTAGTGAGCGCTCCGCCGTACGTACCTGAGTGATCAGCTGGCGTGCCTGAGTCTCTGTCTGAAGCTGCTCGGCGGCATTGAGTCTGGCCAATGGGAGCAGGGCATCAACTGCCTCGCCTTCGTTGCCCAGATAGGCATGGTTAATTGTAGTGCGGATTGGTATCAGGGCAGCAGAAGGGGGGTTGTAAGTCATGGAGTAGGGAACCTCTTTTGTTGCAGGTGATTATCAGTGTCTACTGATAAGTTATCGTCTGTAAAGAAGTTTTTTCCAATCAGGGGGCCTGTTTTAACGAATTGTAATAGTGAGTTTCAGATTGCAACTCTGGCAGATCTGGTATATTCTGCCGCCCTCGTTGCAACGGCTAAAAACGTTGTGACGGGGTAGTGGAGAGATGTCCGAGCGGTTGAAGGAGCACGCCTGGAAAGCGTGTATAGGTCACAAGCCTATCGAGGGTTCGAATCCCTCTCTCTCCGCCAAATCCCCCTATCTCTCTAATCCTCTATTTTCCCCTCTGAATTAAACAGTTTTTCACCACACATGGCTTATTAGGGCCAGATTAAAGTCAATCAGAATATTTCTGGCACTGTACTGGTGCAGTCAGCTTTTGTGTCTACACTGAAGGGTGTGAGTAATCGACCGTCTAGAGTATTAACATCAATTTAAATCCGGTTTTGTGATCAATGCTGCTTACCAATGGAGAGCGATTATGGAACACCGTATACACCGGCGTGAGCCGGTTGATCTGATGGTTAAATTGATTAACAGGGGGAGCGTTGTTGCTATTGTCAGAGCGATTGACATCAGTTCCGGGGGCATGAGGGTTGAAACGCCGGGGTTAAAGCTCAACTCCGGTGAGGGTGTGGCGGTTGATTTTTGCTTGTCCGGCTATCCTCGCGGGCCACGTTGCTGTTTGAATGCCATGGTCATACATAGCGGGGTTGAGGCGACCGGCTTGATGATGTCAAGCCAGACCTCGTTACGTGATGTTTTGTCTGAAAGTAGCATTATGGCTGACAATGCACCACATCAGAACCGGCAGCGGCTGTAGCGCTCAGTGCAAGTAGAACGGGTGCGGATGTGGGTGTCGACGTGGATAAAAAGGCCATGTTTCGTAGTACCACCATAACGGCACGCGGTCGTCGGAGACGATAGTCTCCTGTTCAATGGGCCAGAGGTGCGCGCCACCGACGGTGATCACTGGAAATGTGTAGTTATACTCACCAATAGGCCGGGTGGTGACGTGGGTTACCTGGCCGACGACGGTGAGTAGTCGGCCACTGCTGTAGACCATGGGGTCGGCAAAACCGGCAAAGCTGGCGATAAAGCGGCCATGGCTGCTGCTTTTGGCCTGAGGCTCGCCGTTATCCCAGAGCGGTTGCCCCGCTATCTCAATCCAGGTCTGGGTCGCTTGATTGTCCACCTTAACGATGGTCCCTCCCCAGCGAACCTCTTCCCCTTTAAATTGCGCCGGATCAGCTTGAACCTCCGCTATTGTTAGCTGGGCAACGGGGTGTTGGCTGAGTGGCAGTGGCGGCTGGGTGGCGCAGCCGGTTAATAGTGCGATGGCGATGATGAGTATGGCGTGTAGTTTTTTCATGGTCTGCCTTGCCTGAGTCTGCCGGGGGGCTGTACAAGGGCATGGTAACCGGAGATCGCCTTTTTTGCAGTAGTTGCTTGCCCCCGGCTATCTCAATTCTGCGATAATGGCCGGCCTATCTAGTATGGAAAGTGTGTGGCACATGAGTCTGGCAAGTCATCAAGAGACGATCACGCGGCTGCGTGACGAAATTAACCGGCACAACTACCTCTATTATGTTCTGGATTCCCCCGAGATTCCCGATGGTGAGTATGATCGTCTATTAAGGGAGTTGCAGAGCTTGGAGGCGCAACACACTGAATTAATTACCATTGACTCCCCCACGCAACGGGTGGGGGCTGCGCCGATTGCGGCGTTTGGCACGGTGCGCCATCGGTTGCCAATGCTCTCGTTGGATAATGCCTTTGATGATGATGAGGTGGTTGCGTTTGATCGGCGTATCTGTGAACGGCTGGCAGCGGAGGCGGTGGAGTATGTCGCGGAGCCTAAACTGGACGGTCTGGCGATCAGTATCCGTTATGAGCGGGGGCAGCTGGTGCAGGCGGCGACCCGTGGTGATGGTGAGAGTGGTGAGGACGTGACCCACAATGTACGCACCATTCCAACGGTACCATTAAGGTTGATGGGCAGCGGCTGGCCTGAACTGCTGGAGGTGCGGGGTGAGGTCTATATGCCAACGGCGGGATTTGAGGCGTTTAACGAACGTGCGCGTGCCAGCGACGAAAAAGAGTTTGTGAACCCGCGCAATGCCGCAGCCGGTTCGTTACGACAGCTCGATCCACGCATCACGGCCACACGCCCATTGGCGCTCTTCTGCTACGGGGTGGGTGAGGTGTTGGCCGGTACACTACCGGATAACCACTTTGCCATTCTGGAGCAGCTTAAACAGTGGGGATTCTGCATCAACCCGGAAATTCGCCGCGTAAGTGGGGTGACGGGGCTGATCGAATATTTTGCCATGATCGGTGAAAAGCGCGCCGGCTTAGCCTACGAGATCGATGGTGTGGTCTATAAGGTGAATGACTTGAGTCAGCGTGAGACGCTCGGGTTTGTTTCGCGGGCACCACGCTGGGCCATCGCCCATAAATTTCCGGCGCAAGAGGCGCTAACCAAGGTGCTGGATATTGAAGTACAGGTGGGGCGTACGGGTGCGGTGACGCCGGTGGCACGTCTGGAGCCGGTATTTGTGGGGGGTGTTACGGTCAGCAATGCAACACTTCACAACGCCGACGAGGTGCAGCGCAAGGATGTGCGGGTCGGGGATACGGTGATTGTGAGCCGGGCCGGGGATGTGATCCCACGGGTGGCCAGTGTGGTGCTGTCAAAACGGCCTGCCGAGGCGGTGCCGTTTGTAATGCCGACCAAGTGCCCGGTGTGTGATTCTGACGTGATCAAGCCGGAGGGCGAAGCGGTGGCCCGTTGCAGCGGTGGTCTCTACTGCGCGGCGCAACGCAAAGAGGCGATCAAACACTTCGCCTCGCGCCGGGCGGTGGATATTGATGGCCTGGGCGATAAGCTAATCGAGCAGCTGGTGGATAGCGATATCATTCACGACCCCGCCGACCTTTATCACCTGACGCAGGAGCAGCTGGCCAAGCTGGAGCGTATGGCGGAGAAGTCCGCCGCCAACATCATCGCCGCGCTGGAGCAGAGCAAGACCACCACCCTGGCCCGTTTCCTGTTTGGCCTGGGGATCCGTGAGGTGGGCGAGGCGACGGCGCAGGCACTGGCCAACGGTTTTGGCAATCTGTCAGCGATCATGGTGGCTGATGAGACGCGACTGCAACAGACCCCCGATGTGGGTCCGATAGTGGCCGCCCATATCCACGCCTTTTTTCAACAGCCACACAATCTTGAAGTGATTAATAAACTGCTGGCTGCCGGTCTGCACTGGCCGGATGTTGAGGTGACGGAGACCGTGCTGCCACTGAGCGGACAGACGGTGGTACTTACCGGCACAATGGAGACACTCAGCCGTGATCAAGCCAAGGAACGTCTGCAGGCCTTGGGGGCAAAAGTAGCGGGCAGTGTCTCTAAAAAAACCAGCTTTGTGGTAGCAGGGGCGGAGGCAGGTTCTAAACTGACAAAAGCAGAAGAATTGGGTGTTGAGGTGATGGACGAGGCGGGTCTGCTGGCGCTGTTACAGCGCCATGAGTGAGCGTGGCGGTTTTAATGGCGCGATCATGATGATGGCTTAAAGGCGAATCAGGATGAATGGACTCATACTAACGTTTGTACTGTTAATAGCGGTTTTATTAATTATTGCCTATAAACGACACCGCTTGTGCCATACGCCGGATGGTGGCGATCTTGAAGCAGCGCTTGATTCAGAGGTGAATCGGTTTATTAAAAAAGGCCATTCGTATGGTGTGGTGGTGGGTGTGTATAAGGAGGGCAGGTCATCTGTTAAGGGATATGGCGCGATAGAACAAGCAGGACAGGGGGTGCCCGATGCTTTAACCGTATTTCAAATTGGCTCACTCAGCAAACTCTTTACCGCATCACTGCTCCAGCGTTTGTGTGATGAGGGGCTCCTCAGTATGGATTCAACGCTGGAGTCGTTGATTGGCGAGACCATTCCACTTTCGCCCGCCGCCCAGCAGGTTACCCTTAGGCAGCTGGTGACCCATACTTCCGGGTTTCCACGCGTGCCTAAACCGCTGATGCAAAAAACGATAGCGGTGACCGGCAAGGCAGGTTTGATGGATAACCCATACAGCCATCTTGCGCCAGAAGATATTTTTGACTACCTGAAAACCACAGTCGATAAACGTGAGCCAGGGAGGTTTAGATACTCAAATTTTGGTATGGGGTTGTTGGCACACGTATTGGAGATAGTGACAAAGCAGAGTTTTGAAGAGCTGGTCTCCGAAAAAGTATTAGCGCCTCTGGATATGAAGAGTACCTCAGTCACTCTGACACCAGCTATGGTGAGGTATTTGGCTCAGGGGTATACCGCCAAAGGTGTGCCTAGTCAGTTGTGGACCTTTTCTATCCTGGCCGGTGCCGGGGCCTTTAGTTCGAATGTTGACGATATGATGAAATTTGTCAGGGCTAATATTGAACAGGGGAGCCACATGTCTGAGACGCTTATAAAAATGCAGGCCCCACAGTTTAAAGGTACAACGGGCATCGGTTGGATGCAGGCGACGTTTGTGGATCGTTTTTTTGGTAACCGTGGGGTGGTGTGCCATAACGGGATGGTGGGTGGATATACTGCTTATATGGCTATTAATAGCCAGGATAAGTATGGGATTGTTGTGCTCTCTAATAAATCAGTTGATGTGACGATGCTCGGTATAGAGTTGGTGCGTCAGGTTCGCAGCCAATCGTGGGCGGCATGTTAATACACTCGATGCTACGGGTGACGAGTTGATACTGAGGTGCATCACGCTGTTGCTGTTGTTCATGATGGTTGGCTGCGCCAGTGTGCCGATGGCCTCCACCACGGTTGATCGCATCTATCGCCATACCGGCAGTGACTCACTGCTGGCACGTTATGCCCCGATCATCGCCCCGCAACAGACGGCACTGGAGTACAACCGCATTGGTCGTGCCGCTGCACGTTTTGATGATGGTGGTAGGCAAGAGATTTACATCAACAGCGATCAGCCGGTTTTTTATACGCAGGAGCAGTGGTTCACCGCCGCCAGTGGTCAGCGTTACCTCAATCTGATCTATCGTTTTCACTTTACTGAGGTGCCACAGCCCCATCTAACAGCGGGCAAAAACGGCGGTCTGTTTGTGGTTATTACGCTTAACGAGCAGGAACAGCCGCTGCTGATCACCACTGTTCATAGTTGTGGCTGCTATCTGGCGATGGTGCCAACCCGTTATCTGGATCGGGCTACCTACCCTGAGGGGTGGGATTTGAATCAGCAGTCCGTCTATGGCGAGACCTTGCCGGGACGGCTGGATTACCCAGCGGTGTTTGATGCGGAGCTGCGCCCCTTGATCACCCTGCGTAGTGCTACCCATCGGGTGATGGGGGTGGGGCTTGCTACGCTTGATAGCTACCGGGATGAAGGGGTGGAACTGTTACTGCAACCAATGGCCGTGCTGGATCAGTTGCCGTTGGCAGATGGACACACCTCATTTTTTGATCAATCCGGTTACGTCAAAGGGGCGTTTAAACCGTGGGAGTTGCTGCTGATGAGCTGGTGGAGTCTGGATCTGAACGTCGGTCGTGATAAACGGTTGTCTGATCCGGCGGAGAGTGGCGTGGTCTTTTATACCAGCCTCAAGCCGTGGGCGCGGGACGCCTCGAACATGTGGTTTTTTGCCAATTTTCTCGACTACTGGGGCTGGCGGCTGTAGCCATTAATCACAGGCGATGTAGACCGTCACCTCTTCCCGATCGTGGTAGAGCTGCCGCGCCTGCAGGGTGTGGCTGATGTTGGCGGCGTTGAGTTTGTCGCTGATCAGTGCCAGACACTGCTGCACCTCGGCATAACGCTTTTTCATCGGCAGTTTGAGATTGAAGATGGTGAAGCGGCACCAGCCGTTCACCAGCCAGCGGGCAATCAGGTCAGCAATGCGGATCGGTTGCTCCACCATGTCACAGACCAGCCACTGTACCCGGTTTTCCGGCTGATAACGGAAACCGTCCGCCCGTATATGGGTCACCATGCCACTCTCCATTATTGATTCGGCCATCGGGCCGTTGTCGATGGCGATGACGTGCAGGCTGCGGCGCACCAGCTGCCAGGTCCAGCCACCGGGGCTAGCCCCTAGATCCACCGCATAACTGCCGGGAACCAGCTGCTGCTCGTGCTGTTCCGGTGTCATAAAGTGCAAAATCGCCTCTTCGAGTTTGAGGGTTGAACGGCTCGGGGCCTGTTTGGGAAATTTGAGGCGCGGGATACCCATCGGCCAAGGGGAGCTATTGTGCTGTGGGATATAGCCAATATAGGCGGCGCTGGTGTTCAAAAAACAGATATGGATGGTCAGATTTTGGTCGTTACTGTTGCTCAGCAGCTGCTCCTCCCGCAGTGCCTTGTTCAGTGGCCGTTCGAGACTGCGGCAGAGGGCCAGCAAGGTTTTACCATCGTTAGTATCCGGGGTCTCCAGTTCAAGCTGGGTTGCGGCACAGGGTATGGTCTGTAGGGCCTCGATCAGACCGCTGATACGGTCAATCACTGATAATTCTTTGCAGAGTGCCAGCAGTACAAACCACTGCCGGGCAAAAATCAGCGTTTGCAGTGGCTGCTGTTGCACGATGGTCTCCGCATCCCCCGCGTTATAGGTGCCAAAGATCACATAACCGGCATCGCTTTTGGCCTTGGCAAACCCGGCAATGCCGAGCGCGGCGGCCTTGTCATGAATCTCGGCGGCACACTCGCCTTCAAAACCGGGACGACAGTGGATGAATAGACCTAGCATGGAGATGTTCCGATGGCTGTGAATGGGCGTCACTATAAACAGCCATGGGGTGAATAGCCATTGATTTGGAGTGGTTGCAATGGGTGCGGGGGCCGCTAAGCTCCCTCAGTTGGGGGATGTTGCCATGAATGGAGTGTGTTTTTGTGTACAGTATCATTGCTGTCCCGTTAACATCAGACAAGCTCCCCTCTTTAGCAAAAAGGGGTTGGGGGAGATTTGAAGGCTGACAGAAAGATCCGTTATATCCCTTAGCTGCAAAGTTTTTAAATCCCCCTCAATCCCCCTTTTTAAAGGGGGAGGTTGTAATGGCCTGTTTTGAAAGTCATGTCCATTTTTTCAAAAAATTCGTAACTTGCTGATCGTTATCACGAAACAGCATCTTTTCAGAAATTAACGGGACAGCAGTAATACAGTCTTTATAATCGTCGTTACTTTGTATTGGGTGTTGGGTGTTGGGTATTGAGCATGGGGCGAGGGTCCATCGCTAACCGCCATGGAGAGCGAGGCGAGGGCGGTTAGTCCCCGATAGGCGACCCCGTCCGCAGACTCGTAGTTGGGAGCGTTAGCGAGCGACGAAGAGGATGCGGCAGCGGGTATAGTCGCCGTAGAGTCATTGTGGCAGC
>JANOSY010000080.1:0-29927 GCA_031416075.1 Tenderia sp. (SeqCode)
CTATCCGGTGATCGGGGATAGTGCGAAAAAAATCGATGAATCCTTCGGGGGGCTCTTCCATTTCAAATGTTCCGTGCTGAAAATATCTGAAATGACAGATTGCCGGGAATTTGTCACTCGGTTTTTAATGAGGGAGCCCTGTGGATATGGGTGATGGGGCTTGCTGGTGGCAGGGCTTTTAGGTAGAATGCCCGGCTCTTTCGCACAGCAATTTTGTTCTGATTGTGAAATTTGATTTGAGTTGAGAGGTTCAAAGCCATGAAAGCGGACATCCATCCCGCCTACCAAGAAGTAGAAGTTACCTGCAGTTGCGGTAATGTTTTCAAGACCCGGTCGACATTGACCAAAAGTGCGCTGCATCTGGACGTATGTGCCAGCTGCCACCCTTTCTACACTGGTAAGCAGAAGATTGTTGATACCGCCGGTCGTGTAGATAAGTTTCGTCAGAAGTACGGGGTTAAGTAACCAGCAACGTGTCTGGGCTTGCCGGTTTAAAAAGGGTGCCTCACAAGGGCACCCTTTTTGCGTTATGGGTTGTGTTGTTTTTCTCTGGCGCGTGGTCCCCGCGGGCCGGGGCACAGTTGTGCCTCCCGTTTCAGGCGGACGAGTGGGTCAATGTGAGTTACGTCTACGATGGCGATACCGTCAGGCTCAGCGATGGCCGCAAGGTTCGTCTCATCGGTATTAATACCCCTGAAACTGGTCACGATGGTCATGTTTCCGAGCCACTGGGCGAGGCGGCGCGTCAGGCGTTGCAGGGGTTGCTGGCCGGGCAGTCACAGGTTGCCTTGCGTTACGAGGAGGATCGCCACGATCAGTATGGGCGTCTGTTGGCCCATCTCTATTTGGCGGATCAGCGCAACGTTCAGGTGCTGCTGCTGGAGCAGGGGTTGGCGGCAGCGGTTGCAGTTGCCCCCAACTTTGCCAATCTAGAGTGTTATTTCGCGGCGGAGGCACGTGCCAATGGCACAGGTATATGGCAGCAGCGCCGTTTTAGTGCCTATGAGTCTGGGCACTTGCCACGTGAGGCCCGTGGCTTTTATATAGTGCAGGGGGTGGTGGAGCGTATTGGTGAGAGTCGCCAGGCGTTATGGCTGAATCTGCCTAATAGTGTTGCGGTACGGATTGATAACCGGGCGTTGCCCCGGTTTACGCCGGTGTTTGACCCTGACCAGCTTCAAGGTAAAAAGATCAGGGTGCGAGGCTGGTTGTCAGAGTGGCGTGGTGGTTTACAGATGCGGGTTGATCATCTTGCGGCGCTGCAGCGTCTTGATGAGTAATTCGCACCTCTGTAAACAAGAGGGTTACAATGGCGGCCTGACAGGCGGTTGACGTGGTTGGCCGCCGTAGATGTTTCTAAGGATCTGGGATCAACGTATGAGCAGCGACTTGAAAGAGCGGGCCCTGAAGTATCACGCCGAACCGGTACCGGGGAAGATTGCCACGGCCATCACCAAGCCGTGCCGGGATCAGCGGGATCTGTCGCTGGCCTATACACCGGGGGTGGCGGAGCCAGTGCGTGAGATTGCCAGGGATAAAGAAAATGCTTATCTCTACACCGGCAAGGGCAATCTGGTAGCGGTGATCACTGACGGTACCGCCGTACTGGGGTTGGGCAATGTGGGTGCCCTGGCGGGCAAGCCGGTGATGGAGGGCAAGGCGGTGCTGTTCAAGAAGTTCGCCAATATTGATGTATTTGATATCGAGGTCGATGCTGAGTCGCCGCAGGCCTTTATTGATACGGTGGCACGCATCGCCCCGACGTTTGGTGGCATCAACTTGGAAGATATTGCGGCCCCCCACTGTTTTGTTATTGAGAAAGCACTGAAGGAGCGGCTCGATATCCCGGTGTTTCATGACGATCAGCACGGTACTGCCATCATCATCGCCGCCGCGCTGCTCAACGCCCTGGAGCTGCAGGGCAAGTCGATTGGCACGGCGCAGATTGTCTGTGTTGGTGCGGGTGCGGCGGGCATCGCTTCCATGACCCTGTTGCGTGAGCTGGGCGCGACACATGGCAATATTATGTTGGTAGATCGCACCGGTGTGGTTCACAGCGGTCGCAGCGATCTGAACGAATATAAACGTGAATTTGTGGTTGAGACGGAGAAACGTAGCCTCGCCGATGCGGTGAATGGCGCGGATGTTGTGATTGGCGTCTCTGGTCCCGACATTCTGACGGCAGAGATGCTTAAGTCGATGGCGGCTAAACCGGTGGTCTTTGCCCTCTCCAACCCCGACCCTGAGATCCGTCCGGAAGTGGCGTTGAAGACACGGGATGATCTGCTGATGGCCACGGGCCGCAGTGACTATCCCAACCAGGTGAATAATGTATTGGGCTTTCCATTTATTTTTCGTGGAGCGCTCGACGTGCTGGCAAGCGCTATTAATATGGAGATGCAGATTGCGGCGGTGGATGCCCTGCGGCGTCTCGCCCACGAGCCGGTGCCAGAGGAGGTGCTGGAGTGTTATGGTCTGGCGTCGCTGAGTTTTGGCCCTGACTACATCATCCCTAAGCCTATTGATCCACGTTTGATTGAGTGGGTGCCACCGGCGGTGGCAAAAGCAGCGGTTAAGAGTGGTGTGGCACGTCGCCCCTATCCAGGGCACTACCCCGCGTGTGACTAACCCCCTGGCACCGTACTGCCGTTAAGCAACTACCCCAGACTGAACAAGGGAATCAGGCATGACAAAAAGAGAGACAGTGACCGTTACCGACAATGTGACCGGCAAGAGCATCGAGCTGCCGATTCAGCGCGGTACCCATGGCCCTGCTGCGGTGGATATCACCGGCCTCTATCGTGAACTCGGTTACGTCAGTTTTGACCCCGGTTTTGTCGCCACCGCCAGCTGCCGCAGCGCCATCACCTATATTGATGGTGAAAAGGGGCAGCTGCTCTACCGTGGTTATCCGATTGAACAGTTGGCGGCCAAGAGCTCTTTTCTCGAAGTGGCCTATCTGATGCTTTATGGCGAGCTGCCGCATCAGGGAGAGTTGGATACGTTTGTGAACAGCATTACCCGTCACACCATGATCAACGAGAGTCTGAAGAGCTTCTATCGTGGCTTTAACCACGATGCCCATCCGATGGCGATCATGGTCGGTGTGGTGGGGTCGCTGTCGGCCTTTTACCATGAGTCGATCGACATCCGTAACCCGGAACATCGCGAGATAGCTGCCCATCGCCTGATCGCCAAGATGCCCACCATTGCGGCGGCCTGTTATAAACACTCTGTCGGTGAGCCGTTTGTCTACCCTAAAAACTCGCTGGGTTACTGTGGCAATCTGCTGAATATGATGTTTTCGGTCCCGTGTGAAGAGTATGACGTTGATCCGATTGCCAAAAAGGCACTGGATCTGATCTTCATCCTCCATGCTGATCATGAGCAGAACGCCAGTACCTCGACCATCCGTCTGGCTGGCAGCTCGGCCGCCAACCCCTTTGCCTGTGTTGCCTCGGGCATTGCGGCGTTGTGGGGTCCGGCCCACGGCGGTGCCAATGAGGCGGTGTTGCATATGTTAGGAGAGATCGGTGACGTCAGCAATATCCCCAAATATATCGCCAAGGCTAAGGATAAAAACGACCCGTTCCGGCTGATGGGCTTTGGTCATCGTATCTATCGCAATTTCGATCCGCGCGCCACGCTCATCCGTAATATGTGCCATGAAATATTGGCTAAGTTGGGCGATGAAAAAGATCCGTTGTTTGAGCTGGCATTGCGCCTGGAAGAGGTAGCCTTGCAGGATGATTATTTCAAAGAGCGCAGTCTCTACCCTAACGTCGATTTCTACTCGGGCATCATCTATAAGGTATTGGGCATTCCTACCAACATGTTTACTGTTATGTTTGCCATTGCCCGGACTGTCGGCTGGGTCTCACAGTGGATGGAGATGATTGGTGATCCACAGCAGCGCATCGCCCGCCCACGCCAGCTCTATCAGGGGGCGGCACGTCGCGACTATCGGGAGATGTCAGGTCGTTAACGGTTAAAAAGGGGTGGGTTGGGCGGTTTCGGTGAGCCGGATCAGCTCTTCCACCCGTTTAATATCAAGCCGTTGCATCGGTTTATGGGTCACCGGGTCACGTGGCGGCTGCCGCAGCGCAATCTTATCAAAGACAATTAGATCGATATTCTCCCCCTCTAGCGCCATCTGATAAACCGGTAGGTTGACAGCTTGCCCGTTGCCATGGGCAGCGCGCTGGCTGCCAAGTTCGTAGGGGAGCCGCTGGTTGATCATGAAGAGGTGCAACTCTTCACTGCCCTCCGTAAACAGATGCAGCGTGATGGTTGAAAACTCACTGGCACTGCCATCGGCCACCGCCCCGACCAGACGGGGTTCAAAATGTTTAAAAAAAGACATCGCCTTTAGCGCTGTTTGGCGTAGTCGCGCCACTGTTTGCGGGTGTGACTCGTGTTTGAACAGGCGCTGATACTCCCGCACGGCCAGCTGGATCTCTTCATTGCGTGGCAGGCTCTGGCCACGAGGCAGATGCAGGCGGGCTGCTGCCTTCTGTTTGGCAACGGTAATGTCCTGCACCCCCTCTTCAACCATTAGTCGTGCCGCCTCCTGCGCCAGTTGCAGGCGCAGGCGCTGTTCATGGGGTTGATGGTGGCGTGGTGACTTTTTATCCATGGTGGCCAGTGGCTGTTTAGAACAATAGCTGTGGTGCCGGTTTGTCACCATCACTGCTGTGTGGTGCGGTAATTGACTCGTCGATCTCCGGCGCACTCTCTTCAGGTGCGGTATCGCTATGGAAGATCTCAAAAATAGCATCATCCTGATCGGCGTTGGCAAGCAGTCCGGTACGTGGGTCGATCTTGACGGTTACAATGCCGCTGGGCTGGGGTTGGGTGGCTTCCGGACGGCCCTTGAGCGCAACACGCATGTAATCTATCCAGATGGGCAGGGCGGCCTTGCCGCCGGTTTCATCACTGCCCAGGGATTTGGCATCGTCCAGCCCTACCCAGCTAACGGTGACAATGTCACCGTTGTAGCCGGCAAACCAGGCATCACGCTGATCGTTGGTGGTGCCGGTTTTGCCCGCCAGGTCACTGCGCCCCAGCTGCAGGGCACGGCGGCCTGTGCCGTAACGAATGACATCCTGCATCATGCTGGTGGCGATATATGTCACCTGCTCGGAGACCACACGGGGTGCCCGAGAGCCGCCCGTCTTATTAGCCATGACGCACTCCGGACAGGCAATGGCGGGGTGGGCTTTAAATATGGTCTTGCCGTTGCCATCCACAATCTTGCTAATGAAGTGGGGGGTGACACGAAAACCACCATTGGCAAAAACGGTATAACCCGCCGCCAGCTCCATTGGGGTCACTGAGGCGGTGCCCAGGGAGAGTGAGAGATCACGAGGTAATCTTGTGGGCTCAAAGCCAAATTTGGTGACAAAGTCGATGGTATAACCAACACCCACAGCCTGGAGCAGACGGATCGAGACCAGATTGCGGGAGTGGGTCAGCGCTTCACGCAGGCGGGTCGGGCCGTAGATCTCACCGCTGTAGTTTTCCGGACGCCATGAAGACTCCAGCCCTGAGTTTTCAAATACCACCGGCGCATCATTGATGATGGAGGCGGCGGTAAACCCCTGCTCCAGCGCGGCGGCATAGACAAACGGTTTAAAGCTGGAGCCAGGTTGACGTTTGGCCTGGGTGGCGCGATTGAACTTGGTGTGGAAAAAGTCAAAACCACCACTCAGCGCTAAAACGCTGCCGTCATGCGGATTGAGAGAGACAATGGCGGCACCGGGTTCGGGAATTTGTGCCAGCGCCCACTGCTGGGGTGATCGCTCCTGTATGTAGATCACATCACCGCTCTTAATAATATCGCTGGCGCTTTTGGGGGCGGCACCGATGCTGCGACTATTAATATAGCGAGCGGCCCAAGAGAGCCCCTGCCAGGGGACTTGGACCTGTTCACCATTGGCGCGTAGCGCAACAATCCCCTGTTCTTTAACCTTGTAAACCATGGCAACTTTAAGGTTACCAACATCAGGAATAGGGTCTATTTGCTCAAGAATGTCAGTCACCTCAGTTGCTGCGGTGAACTTGATATGGCTGATGGGGCCGCGGTAGCCGTGGCGACGGTCGTAATCGAGCAGCGCTTGGCGCAGTGACTCCTGTGCCGCCTGCTGCAGATGGGCATCGATAGTGACATATACCTTGTAACCATCGGTGTAGGCATTTTTTCCATATTTTTCATAGATATAGCTACGAACCATCTCCCCAATATAGGGAGCCTGCAGATCGATAGTGGCTTGGTAAAGCTTGGCGCTCACCGGTTCAACAATCGCCTTGTCGTGTTCGGCTTGGGTAATGAAGCCAAGTTTGAGCATACGATTGAGCACGTAATCGCGACGCAGCTGCGCCCGTTTGGGATCGGCCACCGGGTTATAACGTGACGGGGCCTTGGGCAGGCCGGCAATCATGGCTATCTCCGCCAGATTAAGCTGATCGAGTGGCCTGCCATAGTAGACCTGTGCCGCACTGCCCACACCGTAAGCACGGTTGCCCAGGTAGATCTGGTTGAGATAGAGGGCGAGGATCTGCTCCTTGGAGAGCTCAGACTCAATCTTGAGGGAGAGCAGAATCTCATTAAATTTACGCAGGAAGGTCTTTTCACTGCTGAGAAAAAAGTTACGCGCGACCTGCATCGTGATGGTGCTGCCTCCTTGACTCTTCTCCCCGGTGACCACCAGTAACCCGGCAGCGCGCAGCAAACCATGGTAATCAACCCCCGGATGTTCAAAAAAACGGTCATCTTCGGCCGCTAAAAAAGCATTGATTACACTTTTAGGGATCTGTTCGTATTTCAACGGGTCCCGTTTTTTGGTACCGTACTCAGCCAAGAGCTGGCCGCTACTGGTATAAACCTGTAACGGAACCTGGAAACGGACATCACGCAGTACCTCGACAGAGGGCAGCTGCGGGGCCACGTAAAAATAGGCAGCCACCAGCGCGGCGAGGCCAAAAACAGAGAGAGCCGCAAGGCTGATAATGAGGCGGCGGAGAAGTATGGGCATTAAAATTGTTTCCAAAACGTGGGTGAAATGTCTTTAGCAGTATAATTTTACAGTAGATAGATCAAGCTTTGATAGTCTAACCCCGATAAGCTGGAATAGCATGAATGTGGCACCAGTGTGTCCATTATCTGTTGAATTAATATAAAGTATGATATTAAATGCCCGATAACCCCAAGGGATGTCGGTATGGCGTGGGTGAAAAAGAGAAAGGACACACTTTGGAATTCCTCAAACGAAAGGCAGCGGCGCTTATCGGACTCGATATTAGCGCTACCGCTGTGAAGCTCCTGGAATTGAGCAAAAGCGGTGATCGCTACCGTGTGGAAAGTTATGCAGTAGTTCCATTACCACCCCATGCGGTGGTTGAAAAGAGCATTGCTGATGTTGAATCGGTCGGTGCGGCGATCAGCCGTGCAGTAAAACGTGCCGGTACCCGCACCAAAAATGCGGCGGTAGCGGTGGCCGGTTCTGCGGTCATTACCAAGATCATTACCATGCCGGGTAATCTCACTGATGAGGAGCTGTCAGGTCAGATCACACTTGAGGCTGACCAATATATCCCCTACCCGTTAGATGAAGTGAACATGGATTTTCAGGTGATGGGCCCGTCCGATAAGGGTGGCGATACGGTGGATGTGCTGCTGGCTGCATCGCGTAGTGAAAATGTGGATGTTCGTGTGGCCGCGTGTGAGCTGGGGGGATTGGTTGGCCGGATTGTAGATGTTGAAGCGTATGCAATGGAGACCGCCTATACCCTGCTGGCACCACAGTTGCCGGATGGCGGCGATGGGCTGACGGTGGCTGTGATTGATGTGGGTGCCACCATGACCACACTGAATGTTATCCACGATTTCAAAATCATCTATACCCGTGAACAGGTATTTGGTGGCAAACAGCTGACTGAAGAGATTCAACGTCGTTATGGACTCTCTTATGAGGAGGCTGGTCTGGCCAAAAAACAGGGCGGCCTGCCAGACAACTATGTACCCGAAGTACTACAACCCTTCAAAGATGCAATGACTCAGCAGGTGAGTCGTTCATTGCAGTTTTTCTTCTCCTCCAGCCAGTACAACAGCGTTGATCATGTGGTGCTGGCCGGTGGTTGCGCCTCAATCCCCGGCATTGACGAGCTGATTGAAGATAAACTTGGTGTTGCCACCTCAATTGCCAACCCGTTTGCGAATATGTCGCTCTCATCCAAAATCAAACCACAGCAGCTGGGGTCGGATGCCTCGGCCTTGATGATTGCCTGTGGTCTGGCGTTGAGGAGTTTTGACTGATGACAACGCGTATTAACCTATTGCCCTGGCGTGAAACGCTACGTAAAGAGCGTAAGCGCCAGTTTGCCTCGATTGCCGGGGGCGTTGTTTTTTTAATGGTGGCCGTTGTTTTTTACGTACATCTGCATATTGACAGCATGGTTGAGCATCAAAATGCCCGTAACGCCTTGCTGGAGGTGGAGATTGCCAAGGTTGACGAAAGCATTAAAGAGATTAGCGAGCTCGAGACTAAAAAAACCCAGTTGCTTAACCGGATGACGGTCATTCAGGACTTGCAGACACGCCGCCCATTGAGCGTGCATCTTGTTGATGAGCTGGTGCGTACATTGCCTGAAGGGACCGTATTGACGAAGGTGACGCAAAAAGAGACAGAGTTGGAGTTAGAAGGGATGGCACAATCGAATGCCAGAATATCCGCTTTTATGCGAAACCTGGAAGATTCCGCTTGGTTTAGTAACCCCAAGCTTGATGTTATTCAGGCACAGGATAAGGCTGGGGATCGTGTCAGCAAATTTGTGCTGAAGGTAAA
This sequence comes from Tenderia sp. (SeqCode), assembly GCA_031416075.1. Lineage (GTDB taxonomy): Bacteria > Pseudomonadota > Gammaproteobacteria > Tenderiales > Tenderiaceae > JAKFXL01. Next base: position 8,844 of record JANOSY010000080.1, read on the forward strand.
ACAGTTGGCTCCCGACGCGGTTGAAAAGAAAAAGACCGGTGAAGCACAATGAGCATCAAAAAAATTGATTTTGAACAGCTTAAAACCTTGGACTTTAATGACGTTGGTTCATGGCCTTTAATTGCCAAGGCAATTGCTATCGTATTGATTTCAGCGGCAGTTCTCTTTTTTGGTTACTGGTTTGATACCCAGCAGCAGTTAGAGGTGCTGAAGCAGGCTGAACAAAAAGAGGTGGAGTTGAAAGACGCTTTTAGAGCGAAGCAGATTAAGGCGATCAATCTGGAGGATTACAAGCAGCAGATGGCCGATATGGAGCGCTCTTTTGGTGCGATGTTGCGGCAGTTGCCGAGCAAAACCGAGGTGGCCGAATTGTTGGTGGATATCTCCCAGGCGGGTTTGGCCAACGGTCTGGAGTTTGAGCTGTTTAAACCGCTGGCTGAGGAACCCGCCGAGTTTTATTCAGAATTACCGATTGATATCAAGGTGACCGGTAATTATCACGATTTTGGCAGGTTTGTAAGTGATGTGGCGGCATTGCCACGTATCGTGACGTTGCACGATATTGGAGTCACTGCCGGCAAGGAGGCAAATAACCCCAAGAGGCTCTCCATGTCGGTTAAGGCCAAGACTTACCGGTACCTGGAGGAGGGGCAATGAGATCGACATTGAAGAAAAATGGCGCTCTTCTGTTGCCCGGCTGCTGTATGGTGCTGGTACTGGTGCTATCAGGTTGCAGTGGTGGCAATATGGATGACCTGCAAAAAGATATTGTAGATATTAAGGCTAATAGTAAGGGTAAGGTGCCGCCGCTGCCGGAATTTACGTCAGTGAAGAGTTTTGCCTACTCAGCGGATGAGTTGGGCGATCCGTTTGTAGGCTGGGATGAAAAGGCCGCCAAGGCACGGGAAGCACAACGGCAGTCAACAACCGGTGGTGGTTTACAGCCTAGCTTTGAGCGTAGAAAGGAGCCACTGGAAGAGTATCCGTTGGATGCGCTAAGCATGGTGGGGACCTTGCAGCGTGACAAAGAGAGTGCCGCGTTGATCAGGTCGCCAGAGGGGTTGGTTTCACGGGTAGTGAAAGGCAATTATCTGGGGCAAAACCATGGCCGGGTGACGGCAATACTTCCTGACCGGGTCGAGATTACTGAAATAGTACCGGATGGTCTGGGCGGTTGGCTGCCCCGCCAGGCATCATTGGCGATAGCAGAGTGATCCCAAAGGGGGCATGGTAATGGAGCGGGTTTTGACGATGAGCGGTACAAAAAAAATGGTGGATCGAGCATGGAGGCTGGGGATGTTTAGACACGGAGTTTTGGCGGCCTTGATGCTGTTTAGTTTGACAGTCCCAGTGTTGGCACAGGCGCAGGCTACCGGGACAAAAGGGGGGAACGCCCTGGAGTCGGTGGATGCTTCTAATTTGCCGGGGAATCGTGTCCAGATTAAGTTCACCCTCTCCGCAGCGGCACCAGACCCCATCAGTTTTACGATTAATAATCCGGCACGTATTGCCCTGGATTTTCCCGATACTGAAAATAAGATGGCCAAACGTACCACTCAGGTGGGTCTGGGCGTGGCACGAAGTGTCAATGTCGTTGAGGCGCGTGGGCGGACCCGCGTCGTATTGAATCTTGTGCAACTGGTTCCGTATGAAACCAGGGTTGATGGTAAAAATGTCTACATCACGCTGGAGGGTGCCAGTGCTGGGGTGACCTCGCCGCCGGTTGATAAAAAACCAGCCGCCTTTAGCAGTCGTGAAACGCCGACGAGCTTCGCCATCAAAAGTATCGATTTCCGCCGCGGTGATAAGGGCGAAGGGCGCATTCTGGTGACGCTCTCCGACCCAGGTACTAATGTGAATATTCAGCAGCAGGGCGGTAAGCTGGCGTTAGACTTTACGGATACCAATGTGCCTGCCGCGCTGGAGCAGCGTCTGGATGTGACTGATTTTGCCACGCCAGTGACGTTAATAGATACGTTCCGCCAGGGAAATAACGTTCGTATGGTGGTGACGGGGCAGGGGCAGTATGAACATATGGCCTACCAGTCAGGCAATCTGATGACCATTGAGGTCAGAAAGAGTGTAGAAAAAGATATGGAAGAGCTAAAACGCAAAGGTGATCAACGTGCGTTTGGTGGCGAGCGGCTGTCGCTCAACTTCCAGAATATTGAGGTGCGGGCAGTATTGCAGCTGATTGCCGACTTTACCAGTATGAACCTGGTGACCAGTGATACGGTAACAGGTAGCCTTACCTTGCGTTTGCAGAACGTGCCGTGGGATCAGGCGCTGGATATTATCCTGAGAACCAAAGGTTTGGCGATGCGTGAGATGGGCAGTGTTATGTACATTGGTCCATCTGAGGAGATTGCTGCGCGTGAGAAGCAGGAGCTGGAGGCTAAAAAGCAGATTACTGAGCTGGAGCCGTTATTTTCGGATCTGATCCAGATCAACTACGCCAAGGCCTCAGATATACAGTTGTTGTTGCGTGGCGGCGGAGTTGCGACAGCCTCATCGTCAGGGGCGGCGAGCGCAGCTGGGGCGAGCGGTAAGGCATCTTCACTCTTATCTACTCGTGGCACAGTCACGTTTGATGCCCGAACCAATACCCTGCTGGTTCAGGAGACTGCAAGCAAGCTGGATGAGATACGGAAGCTGATTACAGTGCTCGATATCCCGGTACGTCAGGTGCTGATTGAGTCACGTATTGTGATTGCAAACAGTGGCTTTGATCGCAGCCTTGGCAGCCGTTTTGGGGTGTCGCGGGATACCATGGGGGCTGGTTCCAGTGGTCGTGGTACGGCCATTTCGGGTTCACTTGCTGGAACCGATCAATTGGTTAATAACCAGACGCTAACGACGCCTGGGCGCTTGAATGTTAATTTACCCGTGCCTGCTGCTGCCGGTTCGTTTGCGTTGAGCATGGTTAAGTTGCCGTTTGGTACCAATGTTGATCTGGAGCTGTCGGCCATGCAGATTGAAGGCAAGGGTGAGGTGGTCTCCTCGCCTCGTGTCATCACCGCGAATCAGAAAGAGGCCACTATTGAGCAGGGGGTTGAGATTGCCTATCAGGAGTCCTCATCTGCCGGTGCTACCACCGTCTCATTCAAAAAGGCGGTGTTAAGTCTGCGGGTGACACCGCAGATCACCCCTGATGATCGCGTGATTATGGACCTGCAGGTCAATAAGGACAGCGTGGGGGAGATCTTCTTTGATGTGCCAAGCATCAATACCCGTGAGATCAAAACTCAGGTTCTGGTTGAAAATGGTGAGACGATTGTCCTGGGCGGTGTGTTTGAACAGGAGACCCGTAAAGATACCACCAAGGTTCCATTCTTAGGTGACTTGCCGCTGATTGGTGCGCTTTTCCGCAGCAAATCTGAAAAAGATGGCAAGGAAGAGTTGCTGGTCTTTATTACGCCGAAGATCGTTAAGGAAGGGCTATCGCTCAACTAAACGCTGTTTAGACCCTTCGAAAACCGGGGCTACGGAAGATCGTGGCCCCGGTTTTTTTATTTGCATTGGCGGACATAGCCACTTATTTGGTAAATTCTGCGTTCGATCAGCATTTTGGATGTCTGTTGTTATGTTGCATACTTCGGAAAAACCGGAGAATATTTTTTTGGTGGGTCCCATGGGGTCAGGTAAGACCACGGTTGGCAGGCAGTTGGCCAAAACCTTAAACCTTGAGTTTGTTGATAGTGATCACGAGATCGAACGTCGCACCGGAACCACCATCCCCGTGATCTTTGAGGTGGAAGGCGAGGCTGGTTTTCGGGAGTGGGAGCGTGATGTGATCGATGAGCTGAGTCAACGTCGTGGGCTGGTTTTGGCCACGGGTGGCGGTGCAGTGCTTGATGTCGATAGCCGGACCCATCTGCGCCTGCGTGGCACGGTGGTCTATCTGCGCGCCAAGGCGGAGCAGCTCTACCAACGTACTGCCCGTGACCGCAATCGGCCACTGCTGCAAACCGCAGACCCACGGGCCAGGATTGCAGCGCTGATTGAGGCGCGTGACCCGCTCTATCGTGAAGTGGCAGATATTATTGTAGATACTGGTGAAGGCAGCGTACGTGGTGTGATCCGTCAATTGCTGAGCCAGCTGCGTCGCCGTGGCCTGTTTAAAGAAAGTGTGAAGTGATGACAAGGGATAATTTAGAGTTAAAAAAGCTCAACGTGGCGCTGGCAGAGCGTAGCTATCCGCTCTTCATCGGCCATGGTCTGTTAGGGCGGCCAGAGCTGCTGACGCCGTACATCAGCGGTCGCGAAGTGATGATCGTGAGCAATACCACCGTGGCACCGCTCTATCTTGGGCAGGTGGTGGCGATGCTGGCGGACTACCGGGTTGGCACGGTAGTGCTGCCGGACGGCGAGCAGTATAAAACCCTAGCGGTACTCGACGATCTATTTTCGGCACTGCTGGAGCAGCGTTTCAGCCGTCAAGTGACGATTATTGCGTTGGGCGGTGGTGTGGTGGGGGATATGTCCGGTTTTGCGGCGGCCTGTTATCAGCGTGGTGTCCCTTTTGTGCAGATACCTACAACCCTGCTGGCGCAGGTGGACTCTTCAGTGGGCGGTAAAACAGCGGTCAACCATCCGTTGGGTAAAAATATGATCGGTGCCTTTTACCAGCCGCGCTGTGTGATTGCCGATACCGCCACACTGGACACCCTTGACGACAGGCAGTTTAGTGCTGGCATTGCGGAGGTGATTAAGTATGGTCTGATCCGCGATCGTGAGTTTTTTGACTGGCTGGAGTTAAATATGGCCGCGCTGTTGGCGCGTGACCCCGCCGCGTTGATCTATGCTGTGGAGCGCTCCTGCCAGAACAAGGCGGAGGTGGTGGCTGAAGATGAACATGAGCAGGGTGTGCGTGCCTGGCTCAATCTGGGGCACACCTTTGGTCATGCCATCGAAACCGGCATGGGTTACGGCGAGTGGTTGCATGGCGAGGCCATTGCGGCGGGTACCTACATGGCCGCCGACCTCTCTGCCCGGTTGGGGTGGCTTGCCCAGGGTGATGTAGAGCGCATAGAGTCACTCCTGAAACAGGCGCGTTTACCGGTGCGAGGACCAAAGGCACTTTCGGTTGAACGGATGCTGGAGCTGATGGCGGTGGATAAAAAAGTACAGGATGGTTCTATTCGACTAGTGTTGCTGCAGGGTATTGGCGCGGCGACAGTCACCGATCAGTTTGATCCTGCCCTGTTGCGGGCCACGCTGGAGCAGTGCCGAACCTAATGGAGAGTTGTTAATGGCTACCGATATTCCCCTTGCCCCATACGCGGCGCATCCTGAGCAGTCGCGTGGGCGGAGTTTCAGTGAGCCGCCGCCCAGCTATCGTAGCGAATATCAGCGCGATCGCGACCGGATTGTGCACTCGGCGGCCTTCCGCCGTCTGGAGTATAAAACCCAGGTGTTTGTGAACCATGAGGGGGATATGTTCCGCACCCGCCTCACCCACACCATCGAAGTGGCACAGATTGGCCGTTCCATCGCCCGCTGTCTTCAGCTTAATGAAGACCTGACCGAGGCGATTGCCCTCGCCCATGACCTGGGCCACACCCCGTTTGGCCACGCTGGTCAGGATGTGCTCAATGAGTGTATGCGCGCTTATGGTGGTTTTGAACACAACCTTCAGTCACTGCGGGTAGTGGATGAGTTGGAGGAGAAGTACGCCGATTTTCGTGGCCTCAATCTCAGCTTCGAAACCCGCGAAGGGATACTCAAACACTGTAGTCCTGACAAGGCCAAGGGGTTGGCTGAGATTGGCCAGCGCTTTCTGCTGCGCCTCCAGCCGGGGCTGGAGGCGCAGCTCGCCAATCTGGCGGATGAGATTGCCTATAACAACCATGACGTTGATGACGGTCTGCGGGCAGGTCTGATCACAGTAGAGCAGCTCTGTGACGTATCGCTGTTCCGCCAGCAGTATGAGGTGGTGATGGCGCGTTATCCGGATTTGTCTGGACGACGGCGGGTCCATGAAATTATTCGCCGCATGATCAATAGCCAGGTCACCGACCTGATTAACAACGCCAAAGCCAACCTTGCCCGGGTTCAGCCGGAGTCAATAGATGCCGTCAGATCGATGGACGGTCCGTTGATCTGTTTCAGTGATGAGATGAATGAGTTTAATCTTGAGATGAAGCGCTTTTTGCGCCGCCAGCTCTACCAGCACTACCGTGTACAGCGCATGACCAACAAAGCGGGGCGTGTTATCCGCGAGCTGTTTGGCGTTTTTATGGCCGAACCAAAACTGCTGCCGCCAGAGGCGTCGCGGGAGGCGGCGGCCTTTGAGGCAGCCACCGGCGAGGAGGGGCGCGCCCGCGCCGTGGCCGATTACATTGCCGGCATGACGGACCGTTATGCCATTCTTGAATATGGGCGCATGTTTGATCCCGCAGCACTCACCTGGTGAACGATAACTGATGCGTGTCTATATGCAGATTCCGGCGCTTGAGGATAAACCGCCGCGTTTTTATCATCTGATCTTGCAAAAAGATCTGCTGGAGGGGTGGTCACTGGTGCGAGAGTGGGGCTTTCAAGGCAGCGGTGGCCGCATTAAACGTGAACACTACAGCAGTCGTGATGCCGCAGAGGCGGCGTTGATTGCCGGTCGTGATACCCAGGTCCAGCGTGGTTTTCGTGTGGTCTTTGTGCAAGGGCAACAGGCGCAAGAGTCGGAGTGATTGCGCAGTCTCCCTTTGAATTTGGCATGGCTCTGGCCAGTGTGGCGTCAGCATAATATTGGGGCTGCCTATGGACGAAAATTTCAACATTAATCCTGATGCGGTTGATCTGGGTGCCCGTGTAGCGCCACGGGACCCCTTTGCCAGCCAGTGGCTGGGGCCGGTCTATGTCAATGAGAGCTATAAACTCAGCTTCAACAAACTGCTGCATCTGGCCCCCTATAGCGAACTCCTGCGGGTAAGCGGGCCGGTGGGGGTGGGTAAAACTACCTTGCTGCTGCAGTTTGTGATCAGCGCAAAAAGGAGTTGGAAGGTTGTCTATATCCGCACCAGTTCCCAAATGACCCGTGAAGAGCTACTGCGTGAAGTGATCCATGGTTTTGGTCTGGTTCTGGCGGTAGACCACCTGCTGGAGGCGATGTTAAAAGAGCTGGGCCGTTATCTGCAGGCAGTGGCGCGCAGTGGACGTCGGGTGATGGTGGTCATTGACGATTTCCACCTGCTGGCCGATGAGGTGGTCACCGTGGTTGAGCGCATCCTGAGCGATGAGCGGAGTAACAGCGCCATCAGTGTGGTATTGGGCGTTGGTGATGGCGCAGTACTGAAGCGTCTGGATAGTTTTTCGATACTATCGCAAAAACTTGCCTACACCCTGCGGCTTGAACCGTTGGCGCAGTCCGATATGGTGGGGTATATCCATCACCGCCTGAACTACTCTGGAAACGAGGCGTTGCAGATACACTTTGGTGCGGAGTTGATCGTTCAGCTGCACAAAAAAAGTGCTGGTCTGCCTGGCAAAATAAATGAGCTGGCTCGGGCGCACCTCAACAAAATGGTAGGTCGCACGGCCATTACCGCAGTACAGGGGCGCGCCTTGGTACGGGGTGGATTGATACTCATTGCCATTGCCCTGGTGGGGGCGGTACTGCTGTTTCAGGAGCAGATTAATCGGTGGATCACTGCGCCCACAGCAGCGGTGACACCGCTGGCTGAGCTGGCTATCCCCGCTGTTGTGGAGCCGGTTGACGAGCCGGAGAGTCAGGCTGTGGAGCCGGTGGTCGTTGCGGGTGATGGCGAGTCAGCGGCCGAGACGTTGAACATGGGGGCGTTGGCAGATCAGCCGGAGAGTTTTGCCACTCCGGGATCGGTGGTTGAGGTTCCGTCAGAATCAGAGGTTATCGCTGTGCCCATCCCTATCCCGCCGGTTTCAATATCACCGCCGACGGTAGCACCAACAGCCGCGCCGCCTGCCAAGCCAGTAGTCGAGGCCACACCTGTTGAGGTTACTAAAAAGCCCGCTGCCAAGGTGCCGGAGAAACGTTCGCCCAAACCTGTACAGGGCGAGGGTGAGGAGGATTGGCTGGTATCACAACAGCCACAGCACTTTACGCTCCAGTTAATGGCCCTTATCGATGAGCCACAGGTCAGGCAGTTTGTAGCCAAACACAAACTCCAGGGGCAGAGTGGGGTTTTTTACATCAACCGTAAAGGGCAGCGGTTGACCGCCATTGTTTATGGCAGTTATCCAACCCGTGCGGCGGCGGATGAGGCGGGGCGCGCACTGCCCGCCGGCTGGGGGGTGAAAAATCCCTGGGTACGGACATTTGCCAGCATCTCTGGTGAGGCCAAGCCCAATTAATCCAGAGTGATTTTGAGTGAGGTGTTGTAGCACCGTCATCTGTATCTAAGCGTTGGGCTGATTTGCGCCTCTGGCCTCAAGGGATGTATACTCCTTGCCCCTTTTGCGCCGAACTTACACCTCGCTGCACGTCAGGGTGGCAAGCGTCACTGACTCTATAACAATCAACTGGTTAGATCGTTCACCTATGGATAAAGGTTTATACCGCCCCGAGTTTGAAAAAGATAACTGCGGATTTGGGCTAATCGCGCAGATGGATGGTGTCCCCAGTCACTGGCTGGTACGGACAGCCATTGATGCGCTTGCGTGTCTGACCCACCGTGGTGCGGTGGCGGCAGATGGCAAGTCGGGCGATGGCTGTGGTCTGCTGTTGCGTAAACCCGATAGCTTTTTCCGTCGTGTCACCGCCGATCAAGGGCTGACACTGGCCGAGCTGTACGCGGTGGGCATGGTCTTCCTGAGCCAGGAGTCGGCTGTGGCGGCACAGGCGCGTCAGCAGCTGGAGCGCGAATTGACCCAGGAAGGGTTGGTTGTCGCCGGTTGGCGTGTGGTCCCCACCGATCCGAGCGCCTGTGGCGAAGAGTCCTTCAAGAGCCTGCCACAGATTGAGCAGATCTTTGTAAATGCCCCTGTGACCATGGGTGAGGCTGAGTTTGAGCGCCATCTTTATATTGCCCGTCGCCGTACCGAAAAGGCGATTGAACCGGTTGATAATGTTTTCTATGTATCGAGCCTCTCGTCACGGGTCATCTCCTACAAAGGGCTGGTGATGCCGGCCAACTTGCCGGTCTTCTATAAAGAGTTGAATGAAGAGTCGCTGGAGTCCTCCACCGCCGTCTTCCATCAGCGCTTTTCTACCAATACCTGGCCGCAGTGGCGTCTGGCCCAGCCGTTCCGTTATCTGGCCCACAATGGTGAGATCAACACCGTTCAGGGCAACCGTTTCTGGTCCGTGGCCCGTGGCCACAAGTTCGAAACGCCGCTGCTGCCGATGGCCGAGATCCGGCCGCTGGTGAGTATGACCGGCTCCGACTCTAACAGCATGGATAACATGCTCGAGGCACTGCTCGCCGGTGGCATGGATATCTTCCGCGCCATGCGCCTGCTGGTACCGCCTGCGTGGCAGAACATCGACTCCATGGACCCGGATCTGCGTGCTTTTTATGAATATAGCTCCATGCACATGGAACCGTGGGATGGCCCTGCCGGGATCGTGTTGACCGATGGTCGTTACGCCGCCTGTACGCTTGACCGCAATGGTCTGCGCCCGGCTCGCTACGTCATCACCAAGGATCGCCACATCACCCTCGCCTCCGAGATTGGTGTCTACGGTTACAAACCTGAAGATGTCATCACCAAGGGTCGCCTCAAACCCGGCGAGATGCTGGCGGTGGATACACTCACCGGCAAGCTGCTGCTGCCGGGGGATGTCGATAACATGCTCAAGGGGCGTCACCCCTATAAAGTGTGGCTGGCGCAGAATGCCTCATATCTGGAATCGAAGCTTGACGGTGAGGGTGGCTTTTGTGATGGTGAATCACTCGACGCCACGCAGTTGAAAATCTACGAAAAGCTCTTCCAGGTCAGCTATGAAGAGCGTGATCAGGTGCTGCGTATTCTGGCCGAAACCAGCCAGGAGGCGATTGGCTCCATGGGTGACGATACCCCGCATGCGGTGTTGTCGCGGCAGTTGCGCTCCCCTTATGATTACTTCCGCCAGCAGTTTGCTCAGGTTACCAATCCGCCGATCGATCCGATCCGCGAGGCGATTGTGATGTCGCTGGAGACCTGCCTGGGTCGTGAGATGAATATGTTTGAGGAGACGGCAGAACATGCCGCCCGCCTGTTGGTGGACTCTCCTGTGCTGTCACACAGCAAATTCACTCAGCTGCTGACGCTTGATGATCCCAAATATGCCCATGTGCGGATCGACCTCAACCGCCCGGCCGGTCTCAAGGCGGCGGTGCAGGCGATCTGCGACGAAGCGGTTGCCGCCATCAAGGCTGGTAAAGTAGTGGTGGTGCTTTCCGATCGTGGCATTAGCCAGACCAATATTCCGGTGCATGCCGCGCTTGCCACGGGTGCCGTGCATCACCGCCTGATTGATGAAGGGTTGCGTTGCGATGCCAACATCGTCGTTGAGACCGCCTCTGCCCGCGACCCACATCAGGTGGCGGTGCTGATCGGTTACGGCGCCACCGCTATCTACCCCTACCTCGCCTACGAGTGTCTCTGCGATATGGTTAAACAGGGCGCCATCACCGGCATCGACGTGGCCAAGGTTGAAGAGAACTACCGCAAAGGGATCGGCAAGGGACTCTACAAAATCATCTCCAAGATGGGTATCTCCACCATCGGCAGCTACCGGGGTTCGCAGCTGTTTGAGGCGATTGGCCTGAGCCGCGACGTTATTGATCTCTGCTTCAAGGGCACCACCTCGCGCATTCAGGGGGCGGGCTTTAATGAGCTGGAGGCCGACCAGATAGCGCTGCACAAGCTGGCCTGGAATGCCCGTAAGCAGGTGAGCCAGGGCGGCCTGTTTAAATATGTCCATGGCGGTGAAGATCACGCCTATAACCCTGATGTTGTTGTAACCCTGCAACAGGCGGTGCGCAGTGGTGAGTTCAGTGACTGGTCGATCTACGCTGGATTGGTCAATGGCCGTGCGCCATTGGCACTGCGTGATATGTTCAAATTGCGTAGTGATATAGAGCCGCTGTCGCTGGACGAAGTGGAGCCAGTCGAGACGATCTATACCCGTTTTGATTCCGCCGCCATGTCCCTTGGCGCGCTCTCACCCGAGGCCCACGAGACCTTGGCAGAGGCGATGAACCGCCTGGGCGCCCGTTCCAACTCCGGTGAAGGTGGCGAAGATCCAAAACGCTACGGCACCATCAAACGTTCCAAGATTAAACAGGTCGCCTCAGGGCGCTTCGGTGTCACCCCGGCCTATCTGCGTAGCGCCGAGGTGTTGCAGATCAAGGTGGCCCAGGGGGCCAAGCCCGGTGAAGGGGGCCAGCTGCCCGGTAATAAGGTCAACGAACTGATTGCCGAGCTGCGTTACTGCAAGCCTGGTGTTGGTCTGATCTCGCCACCACCACACCATGACATTTATTCGATTGAAGATCTGGCCCAGCTGATCTATGACCTCAAACAGGTCAATCCGGCAGCCCTGGTCTCCGTCAAACTGGTCGCCGAGGCGGGTGTCGGTACTATCGCCGCCGGTGTTGCCAAGGCCTATGCCGATCTGATCACCATCGCCGGTTTTGATGGTGGCACCGGTGCCAGCCCGTTGACCTCGGTGAAGTATGCCGGGGGTCCGTGGGAGCTGGGGCTGACCGAGACCCACCAGACCCTGCGCGCCAACAACCTGCGCGATAAGGTCCGGTTGCAGACTGACGGCGGTCTCAAGACCGGGCTTGATGTGATTAAGGCTGCCATCCTCGGTGCCGAGAGCTTCGGTTTTGGGACTGGCCCGATGGTGGCCATGGGGTGTAAATATCTGCGTATCTGCCACCTGAATAACTGCGCCACTGGCGTGGCGACCCAAGACAAGGTGCTGCGCCTCGAGCACTTCAAGGGTGATGTCGGGTTGGTGATGAACTACTTCCGTTTCATCGCCGAAGAGTGCCGTCAGCTGATGGCCAGCCTGGGTGTGCGCTCCCTGGAGCAGCTGATCGGCCGTGTCGATCTGTTGCAGGTGATCGAAGGCCAGACGGATAAACAGCGCGGCCTCGACCTGTCACCGATCCTCTATGCCGGTGACAGTAGTAAGCCGCAGTTCTGTGTGGCGCCGCGCAACGAGCCGTTTGATAAGGGCCACTTGGCTGAACAGATGGTCAAGGATGCGCTGGCGGCGATCGAGGCCAAATTGGGTGGCGAGTACAGCTACGCAGTCAGAAACACCGATCGCTCCATCGGCGCCCGCCTCTCGGGCGAGATTGCCGTGCGTCATGGCAATCTGGGTATGTCCGATGCCCCCATCACGCTGCGTCTAAACGGCACCGCCGGGCAGTCGTTTGGGGTCTGGAACGCCGGTGGTTTGAACATGTACCTGGAAGGTGATGCCAATGATTACGTTGGTAAAGGCATGGCTGGCGGCAAACTGGTGATCTACCCGCACAAAAACAGCGGCTTTAAGAGCCACGAAGCGACCATCATTGGCAATACCTGCCTCTATGGCGCCACCGGCGGCAAGCTCTTTGCGTCGGGTCTGGCGGGTGAGCGTTTTGGGGTGCGTAACTCCGGTGCCAGCTCAGTGGTTGAGGGGATTGGTGACCACGGTTGTGAATATATGACCGGTGGTCTGATCACGGTGCTGGGCCAGACGGGTGTTAACTTTGGTGCCGGTATGACCGGTGGTTTTGCCTATGTCTTTGATGAGCAGAACAGTTTTGTTGACCGTTATAACCATGAGCTGATCGATATCCATCGTGTTGGCACTGAGTCGATGACGGCCCACCGTAACCATCTGCGCAGTGTCATCGAGGAGTTTGTGGCGGAGACCGGCAGTGCCCGTGGTCAGCAGCTGCTTGATAACTTTAAGGATGTGGTGGGCAAGTTTTGGCTAGTTAAACCCAAGGCCGCCAGTATCGCCTCACTGTTGAGTGACCTGCAGCGGGCGGCTTAACCGGGCTGGATCCAGAGGGATCAACAGTGTGGGGGTTGCCCCTGTGCTGGTGATGCCCTTCTCAACGCACAGGCTTTGGCTCTGTGTGGACTAAACAAACAGCGGATAAGTATTGAAGATTATGGCTAATACGTTTCAATTCATCCAGATAGAGCGCCACGATCCGGTCAAGAAGGCGGCGGATCTGCGTAAAAAAGAGTATCGCGAGATCTACGCGGCCTATGACCAATCACAGGCGGCGGAGCAGTCGGAGCGTTGTCTCGCCTGCGGTAACCCCTACTGTGAGTGGAAGTGCCCGGTACACAACTACATCCCCGATTGGCTCAAGCTGATATCTGAAGGCAAGATTCTGGAAGCGGCCGAGCTGTCGCACCAGACCAACTCATTGCCGGAGATTTGTGGTCGTGTCTGCCCGCAGGATCGTCTCTGTGAAGGGGCCTGCACCCTCAATGAGGGGTTTGGCGCGGTCACCATCGGCGCGGTAGAGAAGTACATCTCCGATACCGCCTTTGATATGGGTTGGCGTCCCGACCTGTCGCACGTCAAACCGACCGGTAAAAAGGTCGCGATCATTGGTGCCGGTCCTGCCGGTCTGGGCTGTGCCGACGTGTTGACCCGCAACGGCGTCAAGGCGGTGGTCTATGACCGCAACCCCGAGATTGGCGGTCTGCTGACCTTTGGCATCCCTGAGTTCAAGCTCGAAAAAGAGGTGGTGAAACGCCGTCGCGAGATCATGGAAGGGATGGGTATTGAGTTTGTGCTCAATACCGAGATTGGCAAGGATGTTACCTTTCAGCAGCTGACTGACGAGTACGATGCCGTCTTCCTGGGCATGGGCACCTATACCTATATGAAGGGCGGTTTTCCTGGTGAAGATCTGCCCGGTGTACACGAAGCGTTGCCGTACCTGGTCTCCAACGTCAACAACTGCCTGGGTTATGAGCAGGATGAACGTGGTTTTGTCGATCTGAAAGGGCAACGTGTGGTGGTACTGGGTGGCGGTGATACCGCCATGGATTGCAACCGCACCGCCATCCGTCAGGGTGCCGCCAGCGTCACCTGTGCCTATCGTCGTGACGAGGCCAACATGCCTGGCTCTAAGAAAGAGGTGGGCAATGCCAAGGAGGAGGGGGTGGAGTTTCTCTGGAATCGTCAACCGATTGAGATTGTTGGTAATGGCAAGGTTGAAGGGATCAAGCTGGTCACTACCCGCCTCGGCGCGCCCGACGGTCGTGGTCGCCGCACGCCTGAAGTGATCCCCGGTTCGGAAGAGATTGTTGCCTGTGACAGTGTGGTGATTGCGTTTGGCTTTCAGCCCAGCCCGTCACCCTGGTTTGCTGACCATGGCATTGCCGTGGATGAGCGTGGTCGTGTTAAGGCACCCGCCAACGGCAAACACAAATTTCAGACCACCAATCTTAAGGTCTTTGCCGGTGGCGACATGGTGCGTGGCTCCGACCTGGTGGTGACTGCTGTTTTTGAAGGGCGCACCGCCGCTGAAGGGATTCTGGACTACCTCGAAGTTTAAAAAATAATAATTGATGTAGGGCGGGTTAGGTTTGAAAAACCGTAACCCGCCAAATCGTGCCGCTAGGCACATATCAAAAAATATATTGTGTCGCGCCGCGGCGCTCGGTGGGCTGTGCCCACTACATTGAAATCGGATGGGGAAGTAATGAGCGAATTGAAGAATGATCGTTTCCTGCGTGCTCTGCTGAGAGAGCCGGTTGATTACACCCCGGTATGGATGATGCGCCAGGCCGGCCGTTATCTGCCCGAGTACCGCGCCACCCGCGAGAAGGCTGGCAGCTTCATGGATCTGTGCAAAAATGCCGAACTGGCCTGCGAAGTGACCCTTCAGCCGCTCGAACGTTTTCCGCTCGACGCCGCCATCCTCTTCTCCGACATCCTCACCATCCCCGATGCCATGGGTCTGGGGCTACGCTTTGCTCACGGCGAAGGTCCGGTGTTTGATAAGCCGGTGCGTACCGAGGCCGACGTTAATAAGCTGTTTGTGCCCGATCCCGAAGGTGAGCTGCAATACGTCATGAATGCCGTGCGTACCATTCGCCGTGAACTGAATGGCCGTGTGCCGCTGATCGGCTTCTCCGGTAGCCCCTGGACCTTGGCCACTTACATGGTCGAAGGGTGCGGCACCAAAGAGTACTCCAAGGTGAAGGGCATGATGTTTGATCGCCCCGACCTGATGCACAAGCTGCTCGACACCGTGGCGCAGTCGGTCACGTCGTACCTGAATGCCCAGATCGCGGCGGGTGCCCAGGCAGTGCAGATCTTCGATACCTGGGGCGGCGTGCTGACCCCACGTGATTACAAAGAGTTTTCGCTGCGCTACATGCAGCAGATCGTTGCTGGTCTGACCCGCGAAAGTGATGGCCGCAAGGTGCCGGTCATCCTCTTCACCAAGGGTGGCGGCCAGTGGCTGGAGGAGATGGCCGCGACCGGTTGTGATGCGCTGGGTCTGGACTGGACCACCGACATCGGCGACGCCCGCCGCCGCGTCGGCAGCAAGGTCGCGTTGCAGGGCAACATGGACCCCTCAACACTCTACGCCTCACCTGAGCGGATTCGCCAGGAGGTGGCCACCATTCTTGAGAGCTACGGCAGTGGCAACGGCCATGTCTTTAATCTTGGCCACGGTATCCACCAGCATGTTGATCCAGACCATGCCAAGGCCTTTATTAACGCGGTGCATGAGCTGAGCCCCCAATACCACAAATAAGGTGAAACGCTGATGATGCCGGAACGCTTTCAAAAACTGCGTGATATGGAGACCTTTACTGATGGGTTGATGCAGCGCATCTTCTCGTTTCAGGAGAAGAGCCACCCCGCCTGGGATGAGAGTCAGCCCTTCACCCGGCGCATGGCCAATCTGTCGCTGCACAATCTGATCTTCAGCAATCCGGATCGTGATCCCAAGCAGTTTGGCCCGACCATTGCCCACTACTATCCGCTGCGCGAAGAGAACCGTGCCCTGGTGCACTACATCCGCCACGTCGCGGAAGATGCGGTGGTGCTTGATCTGCATGCCCGCAATGGTTTTATCGGCACACTGCTGGCCCATGAAGGGGCGAATGTGATCGGCTTGCGCGACCCGGTGGAAAAGCCAAATCAGATCGCCAACTTTTATGACCCGGCGGTCTATCAACTGCGTGAAGGCACGTTGGCAGATGTCGATTTTCCAGTGGATGTGGTGCTCTCCGCCTGGATGCCGATGGCCAAAAACTTCACCCCGGATATCCTTAAGCTCAAACCCAAGATGATCATCTACATCTACACCGAACATACCAACGAGTACAGCGGCGAGCGTCAAACCGGTACCCAAGAGGCGTTTGATAATCTGCCCGCCAATTACCGCATTGTGGATGAGTGGTCCATCGCCCGTCCGGAAAACCTGATGCAAGGTGCCTGGCCAGACCTGTCGGCCAACCTTGAAGAGAATCGGGTGGTACGGATCTATGCCGATGAGTCGATTACTGAAGTGCCGCGTTACGAGATCGACAAACCGGTACAGCCCTACGATTGGGAGGCTGAGCTGGAGATGGCGCTGTTGGCGATGGAGGCCAAGCAGGAGTTACGCTCTCGCGGCATTGAAGTATAAGTAGCGATACGTCCCCGGATTTTACTATGCCTCTTTAACGTTTGCGTAAAGGGTGCTCCGTTTCTGAGATGTCCTGCACCAATGCAGGGTTAAGCTCTCATAACGTGCAGGAAGAGATATGTATACGGATGAAGACCTGGAAAGTGCCGTGAAAAAAGGTATTTTTACAGACGACTCTGTAGAGAGGTTTCGCTCTGATATTGTGAAACGAAACAACCTTCGTATAGTAGATGAAGAAAATATTAGATTGATTGCCAGTTTTAACGACATTTTTGTTGTGATTGCGTGTGGTCTGCTCTTACTCTCTTCAGGCTGGGTGACTTACAAGGCTCATCCCTCTTTTGCAACGGTGGTTGTTGCTCTGCTCTCGTGGGGGCTGGCAGAGTTTTTTGTTCTAAAGAGAAGAATGGCACTGCCTGCTATAACGCTACTCATTACATTTGTAGGGGGTGTTTTTGCCTCAATTGTCTTAATGTTTGAAAAGCAGTCAGAAGTGGTATTTATGCTGGCTGCTTTTGCGGCATCAGTTGGCGCGTGGTTACATTGGAAGCGCTTTGCCGTGCCCATAACGGTGGCGGCAGGTGCTGCGGCCATGGTGACCTTTTTTACATCCTTACTTGTATCCTTAATGCCAGAAACCAAAAGCTATCTAACGTACATGACGTTCCTAGGTGGTGCTGTCATATTTTATATTGCTATGCGCTGGGATATGGCTGATCTGCAACGGGTATCAGCAAAATCAGACGTGGCATTTTGGCTTCACCTGGCGTCTGCCCCGCTCATTGTGCATCCAATTTTTTCCGGCCTTGGAGTTTTGGAGGGGAATGAGAGTTTGGTTAATCTGGCAGTTATAGTCGTCTTGTATATATTACTTACGTTTGTCTCTGTCGCTATAGACAGGCGTGCATTCATGGTTTCATCTCTTGTATATGTGCTTGTTGCGCTAACCCAGATACTTAAGACGTATGGTCTTGCTGGTGATGGCTTTGCCTACGTTGGGGTGTTGATTGGTTTTTCACTTTTATTACTATCCGGGTTCTGGCAGAGGGCGCGGCGGCAGTTGGTAGTACGCTTACCAGCGTCTATTCAAAGCAGAGTGCCGCTGGTGGGTTGAGCGCGTGTAAGTCCTTAGTTGAGCGTTGCTACCTCCCTGCGTCTCCGATACATAATGAGTACCACCAGCAGAATAGATGCTATTGCTATGGCAGCGGGAAACAGTATGGTGGCAACCGAATAGTGCTCCAGTGCCATCACCACAATGGTGTTGCGTGTGCCAAACAGCGCAAAGAAGAGCAGCGACTCTGAGTGTGGGTCGGCATTTGCCTTTCTAACGGTTGGCCCAAAGCCAAGCAGGTCGACCACGGTGAGTACGATCACCGCCCACATGGGGTCCGATGTTAAGTACCAGAGTGGCAGTGATGAAATGGCTGCCAGAAAAAACAGCCAGTCTGTTTTTGTGATGGCGACGTCGGCCCGTTTTAGGTAGGCCAACAGGGCGATAAAAATTGTGATGCTGCCTGAAACACCGATGGGCCACGCGCCCACGCCAGCGTCTGCTTCGATTTGAGCCAGAAAGACCACAAAGGTGGTGGTTCCCCATATGATCCAGGAAAAGAGATGCGGTTTTATTGCCCCCTGAATGATGCCACGCAGGTATGGATAGAACGCTACAAAAGTGAGGACTATTGCAGCGGTGCTGAGAATCTCTTTGTAAGACACAAACTCTCCTATCCTCATCATGAGCCATAACGTTCGAAAGTTCATGGCATCTGCCCTGGCAATTATGCCAGCACTCAAAGCCTTCTTGTCGAGTTAAGACATGCCAGCCGTTCTGGCTCTTTGGCGATGTAAATCCCAGCCGCACCTAGCTATCTCGTTACCATCGACGGTATATTGAACCGTATATATAAAGGAGTGGCAGATGGGGATCTTCCACCGCGAGAAAATTTGGGCAGCTCAGGGGGAGTCAGGGGAGTGAATCAACAGCCATACCGCACCTTAATTTTGTGGACCATCTGGGCCAGTGCCGCCTTGGTCATCTATCTTACGTTGTACCGTGATACCGAAGTCTGGAGTTTTGTGCAGACCGACCCGAGCCGTATCACCTGGCTCATTATCGGGCTCTTTCTGTTGGGTATGTTGGGTAGCTTTGTGGTGACATTGATGGTCACCAAGGAGTCGGTGCGTTGTATGCACCTCAATGCAGCGGCAAGTCAGGGGGGGCTGGATGCCATCACCATCGAATCGGAAAAACGGGCCGCAGACCGCTTTTTTCACTCAGTAAAATCGACCATGGAGCGCAAGGGTGAACCCGAGGTTGAAACCCTGCTGCATGTTGAGCTGGCCGTTTACGAGCGTATCAACCACACCATTGAAGTGATTGGTAACCTGCTCATCACTCTGGGGCTGATTGGAACCGTTATGGGGTTGACCATGACCCTTTCCGGACTCAGCAGCTCCCTCGATTCACTGGGCCATGACCAGGAGATGATGCTCCTGGGACTACGCCACGCCATGTCCGGCATGGGTACCGCTTTTTATACCACCCTGCTGGGTGCGGTGTTGGGGGGTATCCTGCTACGCATGTTTGCACAGCTCACCTTGCACGGCATTGAAGGGCTGCATGACAACCTGCTGCGCATCTGCCTAGTCTACTGCTCTCCCGATTATGCACAGACGTTAGAACGTGATGTGCGACTGCTCAACGAAGAGTTGCGTCAGCTTGACCACAACGTACAGACCATGAAACAGAGTTTTGCCGAGTCGCGCCAGATGGTCACCGAGTTTCGCGAAGAGATAAAACGGTTGGGCGAGAGCGAGTCAGGTGAACAGGGCCAAGAGCCATTGCGGGTCATCATCAGCCGCCACCAGGAGTACTGCGAAGCGCTACGGCAGCAGATGCACATGTTAGCCGTGACCAACAAACCGTGGTGGATCAGACTCTATGAACTGTTCCGGCCCAGACAGTAAAGTGATCCACAATGAGAAAAAAACGCCGCAACTCCGAATCAAACATCCATGAGAGCTTCTCTGATCTGGCGCTCATGATGTTAATGACCTTTATCTTTCTTCTGGTCATCATCCTCATCACCGCCAAGAGTCAGGAGGGCAGTGAGTTTCCACGCCTCAAAAAAGAGGCCGCAGCCATGAAAGAACGGCTGGCAGTGATGGGAGAGGATAATCAGCGCCTCTACAACGAACTGGGTGATATGAGCGACATGAGTGGCGAGGCGCAGCTGGAGCAGGTGCTGCAAGCGGTTGGGCTGAATGATGCAAAAGGGCGCAAAGATTTTGACCTGTTTGTAAAAGGGCTGGAGGCGATCCCCGGCAAAGATCTGCATCTCATCATCGACGCCACCGGCTCCATGCACGGTGTCTCCGGTTTTCTGGTACCACTGTTGCGGGTCATCGTCGCCCGCTCCCACAAAGATGTGTCAGCAATCACCTGGTTTGCCGATGGCAAAACCAATACCTATCAGGGCACCATGGGTGAGATGCTCGATAGTTTCATGAAAGGGGCCCCGTTTATCGGCGGCAACGAAACCATTGGCGAAGCGTTTTTCCGCGCCAAAGAGAATGCCCCGGTGCCCGGCGCCTACATACTGCTGGGTGACGAACCTTCGGATGATCGCATCTATTATCTGGATATCCCCGCCCCCGTTTTCACCATCCCCATCGGCCGCGCCGATCCCAACACCTGGCACGAGTACAACACCCTTGCTGAAAAGACCCATGGCAAGTTGTTGCAGTTAATCTTTCAGTAGTAAGAGTAATAGCCTTGAGCCTTGGATTAAGGTGTTTGATTGCCCCGACGTGGGGTTCATTTGAAGGTTAGGTATGGAAATTATGGGTATAGAAAAAATAGGTGTAAGACGCTTATATGATGCGCTTGGTTGTAGTGTTTTTGATGGCGTCCCGATCCAAGTTGCTGGTCCTATTGGTAGTGGAAAAAATGTTTCAATATACATTGGCCCAACTCCACCATTAGGCGTAATGCGCATTGAGGCCGATCAGTATCATGTGCCTGGAAAGCAAGCAAAGATTATGAATACGGACATTGGTTATCAGTCTGATTGCTTTTTGGAAATTGTACTTTCATTTGATTATGAAGCTACGGAAGAAATATCAAGTGGGTTGCTAAATAAAGATCAGAAGTCAAGGGAATATCTCCTTGGGATTGTTGAAAAAGAATTAGAATTATTTGAAAAATTAATTGATTCTATCGTCGGTATTATTGGTCTGAAATTTCACCGTCAATTTACTCTAAAGAATTTGATAGAGAATTCGATGATATTGTCTGGTCCCGAGCCGGTAAGTAGTATTGTAGGCCCAAGTGTAGAAATGCTTGAATCAGTCAATCTTGTTGACCAAGCTAGTGTACTGTAACAAATAGTGTGATCATATATAATAGCGCTACTCCTTCCTTATTTTCTGGTGCGCTGACTATGCCTGTCCCCGTTGCTATCTCACTCACAGAAGAAGAACGCCAAGAATTTCATCGCTGTTGTCG
>JANOSY010000081.1:0-7857 GCA_031416075.1 Tenderia sp. (SeqCode)
TACACCGATTTGCGCTTTAGTCCATTTGGGAGTGCGTTTCTCGCTGACGCCATTATCGTGCAGCGCTATATCGAAATCGTGGGCCAATTCAAACGCGTCCTCTCGGTCGTTAAAGTCCGTGGCAGCGAGCACAGTAAGGACATTCGATCATTTGACATTACAGACGAAGGCATCGTTATTGGCGAGACCTTATCTGAGTATGCTGGAATCTTGTCGGGCCGGCCCACGGTCGGCCCCTAACTCCGACAGGTCTCTAGCGGGGACAACCCCTTAATGGAGTGTGTTAATGGAGAGCAAAGACAAGGACGGCGCTGCTGATAAGGATGATCGGGGTTCACCGGGCGTGGTAAGCCAGTACCCTGACAGTGCGGTCATGAACGATCAAGCGGCCGTTCGAGGCCGCGAGACCTTGGCGACTGCACGGGAAGATGCCGTGGATTTGCGCGAAACGGCTGTCGACATGCGCGAGGGGACGGCCACCGCGCGCGAGCGGGAAATTCGTACGGCAGAGACGCAGCAGGCAGCGTCTGACCAACAGATGACGATGTTGCAGCAAGTAAACGCGCGCCTAGTCATCGCGACCATTGAAGCGCAAAAACTGGCCGAACAAGTCGAGCTGGCGACAGTTCAGCTGGAGAGCGCCAAAGCCGTGGCGGAAAAAGCCAGTCTCGCCAAATCGGATTTCCTCTCCAGCATGAGCCATGAGCTGCGCACCCCGCTCAATGCCATCCTCGGTTTTGCCCAGCTGCTGGAGACCGGTTCACCGCCGCCCACGACCGCCCAGGCGGGACGGCTGCACCAGATTACCAAGGCGGGATGGTATCTGCTGGAGCTGATTAACGAGATCCTCGACCTTGCGGTGGTTGAGTCCGGCCAGCTGTCGCTGTCGCTGGAACCCCTGTCGCTCTCTGACGTGCTGCTCGAATGCCAAACCATGATTGAACCGGAGGCGCAACAACACAGCATCGCGATGCATTTTGCCACGGTTGACAACAGCTGGTTTGTCCATGCCGATCGCACCCGCGTCAAACAGGTGCTGATCAACCTGCTCTCCAATGCCATCAAATACAACCGCAAACATGGAACCGTCGAGGTGGTGTGCAGCGCGCCGACCGCGCAACGCATCCGTATCAGCATCAAAGACAGTGGTTTTGGGTTGCCAGCGCAAAAGCTGGCGCAGCTATTCCAGCCGTTCAACCGGCTCGGACAAGAGAGCGGTAGCGAGCAAGGGACCGGCATCGGCCTGGTGGTCAGCAAACAACTGGTCGAACTGATGGGCGGCGCCATCGGAGTAAAAAGCAGCGTCGGCGTGGGCAGCGAATTCTGGATCGAACTGGTCCGCGACGTAACACCACAAGGTGAGGTTGGAGAGGCCATGGCGACAGAACCTGCGCTGCAAACCCAAGCAGAAACAGCGGGAAACGCGGCGCTGCGCACCCTGCTCTATGTGGAAGATAATCCGGCCAACCTGATGCTGGTCGAGCAGATCATTGCCGGCCACCCACACCTGCATATGTTGAGCGCGCGTGATGGCAATCACGGCATCGCGCTGGCGCGCGCCCACCTCCCGGATGTGATCCTGATGGATATCAATCTGCCCGGCATCAGCGGCGTCCAGGCGCTGAAAATCTTACGTAAGGATACGGCAACGGCGCATATCCCGGTGCTTGCCATCAGCGCCAATGCCATGCCACGTGATATCGAGCGGGGGCTGGAGGCAGGATTCTCCCGTTATCTTACCAAGCCGATCAAGGTCAACGAATTTATGGCGGCGCTGGATGCGGCGCTGGACTTTGCGGAAACAGGTTTGGACGGCGCCGTGATGTCCCTCCCCGGTGATGATGAGCGCCGCTGATATTTTTAACGCCAGCAAGCCATGCGATGCCACGCTGATCAGGATTGTGATCAGCGTCGGTATAACTTCCCGCTATGTACGTCAGCGTACCGATTGTTGTCGATAACGCGCCTACCCTGACGGTGATGCAGGGCGGAGAGCGGTTGCTTGCTGCCATCGAAATAGTAAATCGTGACGCTCGCTACGCATATTCGCTGCAGCGATCTTTTGCGTTTATTCATTCATGTGGACGAGAAGACGAAACCTTGTGCTGGTGTTCCCGAGTCCTGTCGGACCGATCGACGCTCAGCCCGTAGCTGGAATGGTTTGTAATGGGGGACGGTAATGGGCAGTGATGAGAAGGACGATGCTGCTGGACTCGACGCCTCAGGTCAATCGGGCCTAAGCAGGGCGCAGCAAGAGAGGGTGCAGGTTGTCCGCAGCCACAACGACAGACGGCGCGGGGAGCCTACAGTCAGTGTCGATGAAGTGACTGTTCTAGGCCGCGAGGGTTTGGCCACAGCCCGAGAGGATGCCACAGATTTGCGTGAAAGGGCTGTCACCGTGCGCGAGCGTAAAGTTCGTGCAGTTGAGGTGCTGCAGACCGCGACAGACGGTCAGGTGGCTCTGCTGCAGCAAGTGAACTCACGCTTAGTCACCGCGACCATTGAAGCGCACAAACTGGCCGAACAAGTGCAAACGGCTAAAGCTCAGCTGGTCCATTTGGCCCATCACGATGTTCTCACCGCTCTGCCAAATCGACTGCTGTTGCAAGATCGGCTTGGCCAGGCGATCGAGTTGGCACGCCGTCAAGGCCGACAACTGGCGGTGATGTTCATGGATCTGGATCAGTTCAAACATATCAACGACTCCTTGGGGCATGCGGTGGGCGACCAGCTGCTACAGTCGGTGGCACAACGCCTGGTGGCTTGTGTGCGCCAGTCGGATACCGTCAGTCGCCAGGGGGGCGATGAGTTCGTGTTGCTATTGCCCTGTATCGAGCAGGCGGAAGATGCCGCCCTCTCTGCGCAAAAGATACTCGTGGCGATCGAGCTGCCTCACCGCATCGGCCAGCACGATCTGCATATCAGCGTGAGTATCGGTATCAGCATCTACCCCGACGATGGCCAGGATGCGGAAACCCTGATCAAAAATGCAGACAGCGCGATGTACCATGCCAAGGAGAGCGGCCGTAATACTTTCGAATTTTTTGAACAGGAGATGAATGCCCGCGCCGTTCAGCGGCAGTCCACCGAAGCTAGCCTGCGCCGCGCACTGGAACGGCAGGAGTTTGTGTTGCACTACCAGCCGAAAATAGATCTTCAGAGCGGCACAATAGTCGGCGTCGAGGCGCTCATCCGCTGGCAGCATCCGCAACGTGGTCTGCTGTTGCCAGAGCAGTTCGTGACCATCGCTGAAGAGTGTGGCCTGATCCTGCCGATCGGACGCTGGGTGTTGCGCGAGGCCTGCCATCAGGCGCAGGCCTGGTTGCTGGCTGGCTTGCCGCCGATCACCGTCGCCGTCAACACCTCCGCGTTTGAGTTCCGCGCCAAGGATTTTCTCGAAAATATCCGCGCGACCCTTGAGGATGAGTGTCTGGAACCGCACTATCTGGAACTCGAACTGACCGAAAGTGCTCTTATGCGGGATGTTGAATCTACCGATTCCGTGCTGTGTGCGCTTGCAGAGCTGGGCGTTAAGCTCGCGATCGATGACTTCGGCACCGGCTATTCCAGTCTGAGTTATCTGCACAAGTTTCCGATTGATGCCCTGAAGATCGACCAGTCGTTTGTGAATGATATGACGCGCAACCCGGATGACGCCGCCATCGTTTGTGCCGTGATCAGCATGGCTAAAAGCCTCAGGCTTCGTGTCATTGCCGAAGGCGTGGAAACGGCCGAGCAAGTTGCCTTTCTTCAGGCCCGCCAGTGCGAGGAGGGCCAAGGCTACCATTTCGGCCGTCCGGTGGCGGCGGAGGCGCTCGCCAGCTTGCTGCAAACTGGCGTATCACGCAGCCCTCCCCATTAATGACCAAGACACTTTTCTGTGCAGCGCAGGGTGCTGATACAGCCGTTGTCATAATTCCAGAAGAGCTATCCGCGCAATCCGTAAGCGTCCGCCGAACTCCATCTAACCATTCCCCCAGGGGCATGATCTGATTTTCCAAAACAGAATCCGATGACCGCCGTAAACCCTAGGTTCTGTTGACCTTTGGCCAACCATTGCGTCACGTCCCTTAATACCCCCGCCGTTATCAATTTGTGATCTTTATGTGACCCCGCCGTGAATCGCAGCCACCACAATCAGTCGTGACTTCGGTCATCACACATCCAACCACACACGAGGGGTTTATCATGAAAAAGTCTGTTATCAGCGCCGCGCTATTGGCAACTGCTACCCTAACGTCAGCAGCTGCTTCGGCGCAGGAGCTGAGCGTTAAAATCACCAATCTCACCAATGGCACCTACTTTGCGCCCGTGTTAGTGGCCGCACACAATAGCAGTGTTGATCTGTTTGAATCGGGCATGCCAGCCACCATGCATCTGCGCATGATGGCCGAAGCTGGCAACCTCGCTGGCCTGGTGAGTGATGTCGCCAACGCCGGGGCCAACTATGTCGCCAACCCTGCGGCTGGCCTGCTGGCGCCCGGTGCCAGCACCACCGCCATGGTCGGCGTTATCAGCCCGATGAACGACCGCCTTTCAATCACCGCGATGATGGTGCCGACTAACGATGGTTTTGTTGGCATCGACAGTTTCGCTATTCCTAAAAAGCCCGGCACCTACACCTACTACCTCAATGCTTATGATGCTGGCACCGAGGTCAACGACGAGATAATCACCGGCGGTGGTGTAGGCGTCCCCGGCATTCCTGGCGCGCCCGGTGGTAATGGTGGCACGGGTGCAACCGGGGTGGTGACGACTGAGTTCAACCACACCGTGCACATTCACCCCGGCATTGTCGGCGACCTGAATCCCATGGGTGGCGTCAGCGACCTCAATCCCGCCATCCACCAGTGGCAGAACCCGGTGGCCAAGGTTGAAATTATTGTTGGTAAAAGATGAAAGGTTCCGAGCGCGACGACGACTAACCGTTGTTAAATATGCGCCAGGGGTGAGATACACTCCTTAGACTAACCCTCTTCCTATCATAAATATTAGGGAGAGGGTATTTCTGTTCAGGAAGCCGTGATGATACGTCGAGTACTTATTATAGAAGACAATGTTGATATTGCCCGACTCGTCAAATTACATCTGCACGATATCCACTGCACGGCTGATATCGTGACCGATGGTCGGGTTGGGTTGGAGCAGTTTAAACAGCAGCGCTATGATCTGGTGATTCTTGATTTGATGCTGCCAGGGTTGGATGGTCTGGAGGTTTGCAAGGCATTGCGTGCAGAGCCGGGGTACGTCCCCATCTTAATGTTAACCGCAAAAACAACCGAGCTGGACCGTGTTCTGGGACTGGAGGTGGGGGCGGATGACTACCTGACCAAACCGTTTAGTATTCCCGAGTTATTGGCGCGTATCAAAGCACTGCTGCGACGAGTGGACGCGCTGAATGCCCGCGTTGTCAATGCGGCCAACCTCAATGAAACACTGAAATTCAAAACACTGACTATCGATAACAGCAAGCGTCAGGTCCATGTTGGCGAGCGAGAGGTGAATCTTACCGCCAAAGAGTTTGAGCTGTTATTCCATTTTGCCAACCATCCGGGGCGTGTCTATACACGTACTCAACTGCTTGATCAGGTATGGGGCTACTCACATGATGGGTATGAACATACCGTCAACTCCCACATTAACAGGTTGCGGGCCAAGATCGAAACAGATCCTGCCCAACCGCTGCATATCCTCACCGTATGGGGTGTGGGTTATAAATTTAACGACAATAATCTATGATTCCACGCACGCTCTACGCCAAACTATCACTAATGCTGATTGCGCTGCTGTTGTCCATCGGACTGTTTTATACACTGTTCAGCCTATCCGCCACTCGTCACTATCTGGAAGAGGTGAATCAACATCTCAATCGTAATCTGGCGCATAACCTGGTGATGGATCGTAACCTGGTTGAGCAGGATCGTATTAATGATATGGCGTTAAAAGAGACCTTTCACCAATACATGGTGATCAATCCAAGTATTGAAATATATCTGCTCGATATTAATGGACGTATTCTCTCCTATTCAGCGGACCCGGAAAAAGTAAAACGTCGCAGTGTCTCATTGCAACCCATTCGTGATTTTTTGAGTGGTGGTGGGTATCCCCTGCTTGGTGATGATCCACGCAGCCACGATCGACAAAAAGCGTTTTCAGTCACACCCGTTCCCACAGCAGAGTCACCACAAGGGTATCTGTATGTTGTTTTGCAGGGCGAGGAATTCGATGTGATTAATAACGCCATACATGATAGCCGTTTCCTGCGTCTGAGTGCCTGGGCCTTGGCAAGTAGCTTGGTATTAGGTCTGCTTCTTGGGCTGTGGGTTCTTTATCGACTCACACGTCGCCTGCATCATCTGACTGCCAACATGGAGAGTTTCCGTAACTCCAATTTTACGCAATATACCCATTATCAATGCACTGAAAAAAAGGGTGCCGCAGATGAGATCGATCAGTTGGGAGAGCGTTTTGATGCCATGGCAGAACGTATTGTTGAACAGTTTGAAACGTTAAAACAGGAAGATATACTTCGCCGTGAACTGGTTGCCCATGTATCCCATGATCTGCGTACACCACTGACCACGTTGCATGGTTATCTGGAAACATTACAGTTAAAAGATGAAACACTCACCAGCAGTGAACGTAATGATTATATAGAGACGGCGTTACGTCATAGTGACAGACTCACACAATTAGTCTCTGAGCTGTTTGAACTGGCAAAGCTGGATGCAACCCGTGAAGCACCGCAACGGGAACCTTTTGCTATTACAGAATTAGTCTACGATGTTGCGCAGAAATTTCGTCTGCGTATGGAACAGGCAGGCATTGCATTGCATGTCTGTATCGATAATGAGACGCCCTTTGTAGAGGCCGACATCAGTCTTATTGAGCGGGCGTTGGAAAACTTAATCGATAATGCCATCGATCACACACCTAATGGTGGAGCACTTACACTCTCCGTACAAAAAAATAACAACAAGGCAGAAATCACTATTCGCGACAGTGGTGGAGGGATCCCCACTAATGAACTCTCACGCATCTTTGACCGTTTTTATCAGGTGAATAATAAACACCGCCAAGGAGGCCATGCAGGGCTGGGCCTTGCTATTGTCAAACGTATTATGGAGTTGCATCATGGCAATATTGTTGTTCAAAGTGAGATTGACAAAGGGACTGCATTTACATTTATGTTGCCGGTATGGCAACCTGATTATGTGAAAAATGGTAATGCCTATTTGCAATAAAAAATTAACAGTGGATTGTTGTTGGATATTAAAAAGGAGATGTATCATGTCAGAGCTGGATTTTAAGCTATATGTTGACTCCCGTTTTATCAGCCCCTACGCAATGTCGGCATTTGTTGCATTAACAGAAAAGGGCATCCCATTTGAGTTGCAAACGGTCGATCTGGTTGCTGATGAGTGTCGGCAACCTGATTACTCAAAAATGTCTCTGACCTGCAGAGTGCCTATGCTTGCCCATGGTGATTTTTATCTGTCTGAATCCTCAGCCATTGCAGAGTATCTGGAAGATATCTTTCCGTCTGAAAAATATCCCAGACTCTATCCTGAAAATATACGTGACAAAGCAAGGGCGCGACAGATTCAGGCATGGTTGCGTAGCGACCTGATGCCGATTCGTGAAGAGCGGCCAACCGAGGTGATTTTTTGCGAACCGGTAAAAAAAGCACTTTCCGTTCCGGCACAAGATGCTGTGGCTGTAGTGGTCAAGTAAATCTGTACACCAAGACAGGAAATATTTCACGCTGCTTTTTCAGCTGCATTAGGCGATAGGTAATTATTATAGCTATGGCCCCTTGCCGAGTTGTAATGCTGAATAATATATTTCAACACATCT
>JANOSY010000082.1:0-3067 GCA_031416075.1 Tenderia sp. (SeqCode)
GGTCCAACACCAGCTGCGCGGATTCCAATTTGAATTCCGGGCTGAATGTCCGTCTGCTCTTTGTCATTTCGTCACCTGTTTTACGTGAGGGTGATGTTATCACCCATAATCAGGTGGCCAAATTAACTATGCCACTACAGATCAAACGCGGCTTTGATTCGGGTACGGATGATCTTCATCACGCCACCACAACAGTGACAGCGGAGGGGCGGTCGTGGCTTGAGCGCAACATATACGGACAGGCGGGTGATCAGCAGTTTAATCAACTGTATCCACTGGCTGTTGGGATGCAAAAATCCGAAGTTGCGTGCCCGGCGATAGCCCTTGGGCAAGATGTGTTGCAAGATCAGGCGTAGGAACTCCACGCCGCTGACAGTGCGTTTCTCCATGCGTTTGGTTTTGCTGTTCTGGTAGCGATAAGTCACGTTCCCGTTTTCACAACTGAGGATGTTTTTCTCCTGTATCACACCTCGGTACAGGTATCGCCCCAGGTAGACCAAGGCGGTCTCTCCGCCGCCAACCCGAGTGCAATCGACGACCCATTTTTCAGGATATTTGTCAGGGAGTTTGAGTCCGGCCTGTTGAATGCCCGCCAGCATTTTGGCCCGAAACACTTTGGCGAGCGCAGTGTGGTTAAACAGATATTTTCCATCTTTTTTTCGTAATAGCCGTTGCGTGGTGTCGATGGCGGCCGCAGGCATGACGAGATGGAGATGAGGGTGATAGTCCAGACGGCGATTGTGCGTATGCAGAACGGTAATGGCGCCTGCCACGCCTTGGAGCTTTCTGTCATTTTGACTGAAGGTTTTGATGGTCTCCCAGCCATTTTGGGTGATGAGGTTGTAGATGATTTTCTGATGGCCCCATGCCAACGAGCGCAGCTCTTTTGGCAGAGTACCAAAAGTAGGCGCCTCTAGGCGAAGGTGATCATGTAGTAGTCGCCAGGGATCAGCTTTTGCAGTTGCCGGTCTATCCATTGCTGCGACTCATGAGCCTGGCAGTGAGGACAGTTGCGGTGGCCGCACGAGTGCGGCAGATGGCTTTTCTCCTGACACTCATCACACGCCAGCTCCATCTTGGGGCTCATGCTACTGCGGCAGATTTTAAAGGCCGTTAAGGCGACGAGCTGACTGGGAAGCAGTCGATCGCCATATTGATCGAGAAACTCGGCTTCAAAGGTTTCGACGATGTGGGCGAGGCGTATCATTTGACGTTGCCCCACGTAATGTTCATTTTGCCGATCAGATCGTTGATGCGCTGTTCAGCATTGCCTTTACGCTGATCGGTGAGATGGGTGTAGCGAATAGTGGTGAGAATGGAATGGTGGCCGAGGATTTTTTGTACCTCAAGCAGATCGACGCCCGCCTCGATTAGATGAGTGGCATAGCTGTGGCGCAGGCTGTGTGGCGTAATTCTTTTTTTAAACCACACGCCTGGGTGACCTGACGCAACGTGGTCTGTATGCCGCCACGATCCAACGGGGTGGTGGCGAGATGGGATTTGTTGAGTCCGCCGTGACGATTGGGGAAGAGCAGCACGGGATTGCGATGCTCAGCCCAGAAGCGGCGCACTACCTGCAAAGTGGCGTCGGGCAAAGGAACGAGGCGGTCTTTATTGCCTTTGGCATCGCGAATATGGACCCGTTTGCGATCCGCATCAATGTCGCCCACCTGCAAACGCAGCCCCTCGCCCAGCCGCAATCCCAAACTATAAAGCGTGAAGAAGAAGACCCGGTAACTCAACACCCGTGTCGCCATGAAGATCTGCTGCGCCTGAGCGGGCGTGATGATATCCGGCAGACGCTGCACACGGGGCGGCTTGATTAAGTCGGGCGCAGGCCAGGGGTGTTGCAACACATGGGCGTAATAAAACTTCAGTCCGTACAGGTCGTGCTTAAGCGTGCTCCAGGAGTGTGATTCCAGCAGGTCCGAGAAATAATCACTCAACTGGTGCTGCGTCAGCGCATCAATCTCATACTCAAAATATTCTCCTGCCCGACGGATGGCGTGAGAATAGGCTTCGATGGTTTTGGGTTGCATGCCATTGAGCTTGAGGCACTTTAGATGCCGCTGATAGTTATGCTCGAAATGTGTAGGGATTTGTGCTTTCATTGCTATTCATCCTCGTGCTTTTGTTTAAAATCCCCTTACGGGGTCGAGTATGAATTTTGAAGAATTTATGTCGATTGGGGAATAGGGGCTTTTCCGCGATAGCGGCTTCGTCCAACCATACACTCAAGCGGGACTGCGCAAAAGCGCGCAGCCCCTTAGCTCCACGTGTGTGCCGGGCATGGCACGTAACTATGTCGGTGAAAGTCCGGCAGCCAGGTTTACGCAGAGCCGAAGGCTAGGAGAACGGCAAGGGCGTCACCGTGAGGTGGGGTCTGAAGGAAGCTGAATCCACCAACAGTAGGCGCTTTAGGCGAAGCTGCGGGGCGATGAACAAAAACCGGATATGAGGCGTGGTGCATCTGGGGCGAGCGGGCAGAGCCGGCCCCGCGAAGCGCTTTGGGTCCGTGACCGCGAAGCCCTCCATCTGCGATTGGGATGCACTTTGTAAATCCGGCGCTCGTGCAGTGAAAGTTATGTGTCTTACCCCGGGAGATCTCCTTGGTGCGGTCGAACCGCTAGGAACGACTGCTGAGAGTAGGGTAACCTGCTCTGACCTCCATGGAGAAGTCAGCAGAGGGCATAGTACTGGAATCTCAGGAAGGCCCGAACGATGGAAAGGTTTAAGGCTGAATATTGGAATGACATTACTGCACTAGACCCGGTGAAAATGCTATTGGCTTTAGATGCACGAAGACCTGTTGTATAACGTGAAAGGGAGAGTGAGGCGCTGGTTGTTATGACAGCGACACTCAACCCAGCACCTTGATTGAGGAACTGTTTGGAAATGATCCCCTGCTTGGTGGTAAAGCTCACACCTGTGATAATTCAGACAGTGAGGAGACTATGGTGAAGTGTTTGCGTTATCCAATCAATCTGTCGAACCGCCGTGTACGGACCCGTACGCACGGTGGTGTGGGAGGGGGAGGCCGTGAGGCTTTCCCCTATCCCGATTGGGC
>JANOSY010000083.1:0-2183 GCA_031416075.1 Tenderia sp. (SeqCode)
TGGTCATCTTGGCATCGCCAAAGACGCTGGACCATTCCGAGAAGCTCAGGTTTGTGGTGATGATTACGCTGGTGTGCTCGTACAGTTTGGACAACAGGTGAAACAGCAGGGCGCCGCCAGCCTGGCTAAACGGCAGATACCCAAGCTCGTCCAGAATGATGAGGTCCATACGCATCAGGGACTGTGCTATCCGCCCGGCCTCGCCTAGAGGCGCCTACTTTTGGTGCCGTCGTGTTTCTCACGCTCCAGAAGATTAACCAAATCAACCGTGGAGTAGAAGCGTACCCGTTTACCCTGCAAGGCGATGCCTGACACGGCGATGGCAGTCGCCAAGTGCGTTTTGCCTATGCCGGGGCCGCCAATGAAGACGGCATTCTGTGCCGTATCGGTAAATGATAGCGTCGCCAGTTGCTTGACCTGGGGTTGATCGACCGAAGACGTTTCAAAGTCAAATCCCGCCAGATCACGATGCACGGGGAACTTGGCTGCGCTCATTGGGTGACGCACTGATCGCATGGCCCGATCCGTATGTTCGGATTGCAGCAGATGTTCGATCAACCATCTTGAAGAGTCTGTCGATGTCGTGCCTTGGGCCATCAAATCGGTCCAGGCACTGGCCATGCCGTGCAGCCGCAATTCCTTGAGTTCAGCGGTAATATCACGCATGGTTGACCTCCATGGCATTGGCCACCTCGACGTCAGTGTCACGCAGAGCGTCGTAACGCTCCGTGTTGGCCAACGGCGCCTCCTTGAGTTGCAAGCTCGTCTCCACGCACGCTGGCAGTGGATTGGCATTGAGTCGCGCTAACACATTGAGGACATGCTCGGCACTGAGTGCGCCGGATTCGATTACCAGTTCCACCGCCACCAAGACCGCCTCAAGCCCGGCCGTGGGGACGGCCGCCAACACCTGAGCCATGCTCCTGCTTCAACTGCTTGAGTGGCATTGGTATGTCGATAAACGGGGCGCCGTTCCGGAGGGCTCCCAGTTTGCGCTCCAACAGCGGAATGTAGTGCTGCCAGTCGTAGCAGATTTGATCACGTTCGGTCGGGCGATCATGGCTGGCGCACAGCTTGAGGTGCGACACCTGTATGCGCCGATAGATGCCGCCGATGACCAGCCCCTCTTCGCTCCAGTCGAACTGGAATGCCTCGCCCAACTCGAACTTCAAAGGCACGAAGGCATGCTGATCCTTGCTGGCACGCCCTTGCATGTCGCGGATGAAAGCGGTGATCTGGCTGTAGCCACCTGTGTAGCCGTCCGCCTTGATGTGTGAAAACAGATCTTTGGCTGTGCGCCGATCCTGCCTGGCACGGTGGGCATCTGCTTTGAGTGCTTGCTCCAGCGCCTCATGAAACGGGGTAAGTTTGCCAGGCTTCTCTCTCCTGCGGTACACCGGTGGCGCTGCATCTTTGGAGTTCCTGAGCCATTTGCGTATCGTGTTGCGCGACAACTCAGTGCGCTTCGCAATTTCATGCAGCGACAGATTGTCGCGAAAATACATCCGTCGAATCTTTCCAAACATTTCCATAGTGATCACCTTTTATCTCCTGCCTAAACGTTAGGCAGGGCAAGTAGAACACCTGGGGCAATTTTGGATCGGCACAACGCCTATAAATGGGTCAGTTTTCGGTCAGCGACAACAGCCGGGTGGCAACAAGAGTGAATAAACGCATAGGGCAGGATGGTTCATCCTCACACCTTTCACGTAACAATAGATAGTTTGGCTAAACAACCAAACTGAACTATTATTCGTAAAGCTAGTCACGAAGCTAGTCATTATCTGTATTTTTTAGTTCATAACTAACTGTTATACAAACAATTAAATGTGAATTAAAGAATAAAATACTAGTCACACAATGCATCACATTGACTTAATTGAGAGAGAACCCCGTGCCGCTATCTATCAGGGAATTGCTGGAGCAACGCCCCGCCACCTCAAAAGAGTTGCAGGACGCCACGGGCATGAGCCAAGCCACCGTATCGCGTGAACTGAGAGGCATGGGGGATAGTATTGTCAAGCTGCCAGGCGGGCGCTCCCCCCAGGGCTCCCTCATTAAAATTTAGCCCTAAGAACGGTATCCATAAAGCCGTAGTCCCAGCCGGCGAGCTTTCTCATCCTCTTCAAGCTCACTCGTGGATGATCCTTCTTCACCAAACGCAACAGATTCA
The DNA here is from genome assembly GCA_031416075.1 of Tenderia sp. (SeqCode). Taxonomy (GTDB): domain Bacteria; phylum Pseudomonadota; class Gammaproteobacteria; order Tenderiales; family Tenderiaceae; genus JAKFXL01. The sequence goes on from JANOSY010000083.1 coordinate 2,174, forward strand.
GCACCGCCTT
>JANOSY010000084.1:0-20257 GCA_031416075.1 Tenderia sp. (SeqCode)
ACCGTTGAAATTCCTGGTCTTCCCGGCAAATCGTCTCGCTATTGATATCGCACTCTTCCCCTTGAATCAGGCTGACCGTAGCGCTCGGTCAAACCTAGTGAGTCCCCCGGCTAAGCCGGGGGATTACCTTATTTATTTAGGGCTTCCTTGATAGGCAGATTGTTTTTAACAACCACATTCGAAAGGAGATCGATATGAAAAAAATTACTGGAGTGTTATCGGGCTGTTTGATGTTTTTTACCGCAGCTGTAGCCGCAGCGGGTGCCGGTACCATAGAGATGGCATCCGGATTGGCGGGGCCTAACTTGAAAAATCTGGCAGCGGAGCGCAGTACACGTTACGCATTGATGGTGAGTTATCCCTTGGGTCTTACCGCCCAGCCGACAATTCTTGACATGACCACGGGCAAAACAGGCCAGAAGTGTGGCGTGGATAAAAAGTGTAAATCTCCTTTCGATTTTAGGACCAAGGGTGAGCAGCAACGGTTGAATGATGAGCTGCAACAAGCCGCCAACGACTATGTTGCGGATGTTTATCCTGCAGCAACAGCGGTAGCGGATGTTGAGTTACCAAAGATCTATTTTGGTGATCTTTATAGTGTGGTTTTATGGCGGTTAAACAATGAGCAGTGCCTGACGGTCTATTCCCTGACGTTAGATCATGAGTGGGAGAGCTGTGAAAAGATCGCCCCCAAGAGCGTTGTTTTGCGCAGTGATCCTGCTGTTAACATCGAAACAGCCATTACCGAAACAGATGCCAAACATATCCTGCTCCTCAACCAGGGATTGGTGGGAAATACGGCGTTTGTGGATGTGAAAGGTAACCGCCTGGTGGCGCCGTGTGGCGAAGTGAAGTGCAAGTCTTCCCGTAAACCTGTGGCTCTGCAGGAGACCAAATCACGTCGAGGCAACAGGAGTGATTCGGTCCAGGTATTGGCTGAGGATACTTATACTTCGCTGATTTCGAAGGGCAGTGTTTGTACTACTATAATTCCTCGTTCGTCCGGTGAGGAATACGAAGTATGCAGCCCACCTGCTCCAAAATTCTGGAGGCCGTAACTGTTGGCAACCTGATTAATCAGGGTCTCTTTAATCTAAAGCTGGAGTTTTTAACAAATACATTCGAAAGGAGATCAACATGAAAACAATTACTGGGGTGTTATCTGGCTGTTTGATGTAGCTGTAGCCGCAGTGGGTGCCGGTACCATAAGGATGGCATCTGGGGTGGCGGGGCTTAACTTAAAAAGTCTGGCAAGGCCGTAAGGTGTAGTGAGTAGTACTCTAAAAAGGGCTTTGTCGTTATCGATAGAGCCTTTTTTGTTTAACGATTAACAAGGAGAACGATATGAAAAGGATAGTGGGTCTGTTATCTGGAGCGGCACTGGTTTTTACCGGTGCAGTGTCGGCAGCGAGTATCAGTACCATTGACATGGCACCGGGTCTGGCAGGGGCCAACCTGAAAAATCTGGCCACGGAGCGTAATACCCGTTACGCATTGTGATCAGTTATCCGGTGGGGCTGACGGCGCAGCCGACAATTTTAGATACTGCCACCGGCAAAACCGGCCAGAAGTGTGGGGTGGATAAACAGTGCCGCTCCCCCTTTAACTTCAGGCGCGGATTCAATTCGTAAGTGCAACTCACAGGTCAAGATGGAAAGGCAAGCTGCGGCATTATCGTAGCTCCCTCCACCGACAAAAGTATGGCTTTAAAAACAGACAAGGGAGCCATTGGCTCCCTTGCAAATAACGGCCATCAATTAAATGGGGTTATTACTCTTTGGTCCACTCCTGCAGCGCGCTGATGATGTCGCGGGCTTGGTCGGCGCTGGAGATGTTGAATTTTGATTTTTGCATGTATTCGCCGTTGCGTTTTTGGTAGCGGCGAATGGTGTAGCGGTCTTTGCTGAACTCCTCTTTTTTGGGGTCCCACTCTTGGTAGCGGTAGACGAGGGTTGCCCATGCGCCTTTGGTGAGTACCTTTTTATCCAGTTCTTTGACTAGTTCCTGACCATCTTCTTCATATTCGATGGTGAGTTCTTCGACTGTTGCTGCCATGTAAAGTGTCTCTATTGGTTGTTTACGACGGCCTATGATGGCTAAGTGCTGGCTATGAAGCAAGGGGCGTGATAGGTATGGACGGCTAATCTGTTGCAATTTATGATGAATTAACCAGTGATAGGGATGTGAGAGCTATGTTTTTACCCAGTATGCGTCAATTGCAATATCTGTTGGCGGTGGTGGAGTTGCGCCATTTTGGGAAGGCGGCGGAGCGCTGTTTTGTTACGCAATCGACATTGAGCGTGGGGATTCAGGAGCTGGAGTCGCAGCTGGGCAGCCAGTTGCTGGAGCGTACTAAACGTAAGGTGTCGCCGACGCCGTTGGGGTTGGAGCTGGCGGAGCGGGCGCGGCAGATTTTGACCATTGCTGGAGTGATGGCGGAGATGGCGCAGAGTGATGGTGTGCCGTTGAGCGGCCCGTTGCGGTTGGGGGTGATTCCGACGATTGGCCCTTTTTTGCTGCCTCGGGTTTTGCCGGGGATTCGTAAAAACTATCCGTCGCTGGAGCTGTTTTTGATTGAGGATCAGACGGCGCGTCTGATTGAGCGGCTGGATAGTGGTGAGATTGATTGTGCCATTTTGGCGCTGCCGTATGCGTTGGGGCGACTTGAACATCAAACGTTTTGGCGGGAGAGTTTTTGGGTGGCGCTGCCTAAGGGGCATCCGTTGAGCAAGGGCGGGGCTATTCCTGCGGTGGAGTTGCCTGCTGATCAGCTGTTGTTGCTGGAGGAGGGGCACTGTTTTCGTGACCATGCGCTGTCGGCGTGCCACCGTACCGGTTTGCAGAAGCGGGCGGCCTTTCAGGGCACTAGCCTGTATACGATGGTTGAGATGGTGGCGGGTGGCCAGGGGATTACCTTTTTGCCGGAGATGGCGATTAATTCGGCGCTTGTGACGCAGAGCGATATTAGTGTGCGGCCGTTGGCGGAGGCGGGGCCGCATCGGGATATTGGTCTGGTGTGGCGTTCTACCTATCACCGTAAGAAGGATATGGCGCTGTTGGCGGGGTGTATGGAGACGTTGTTGAAGGGTGGACCTGTTGCTTGAAACTGTTTTGTTGGTTGGCTGAGGGTGGTTGATGTATGTCAGATAAGAAAACGGTCTCTCTGGTGTTGGGCAGTGGCGGTGCCCGTGGGCTTGCCCACATTGGTGTGATCCGCTGGCTTGAGGAGCATCATTACGAGATTAAGTCGATCTCTGGCTGTTCCATCGGCGCGCTGGTGGGGGGGATTTATGCCATTGGCCAGCTGGATGAGTTTGAGCGCTGGGTGCGGGTGGTGAACCGGCGCGATATTCTGGCGCTGCTTGATCCTGCCCTTGGCCGTGGTGGTTTGATTAAGGGGGATAAAATCATCAATACCCTTAAGGGGTTGGTGGGTGATGCGATGATTGAGAGTCTGCCGATCAACTTTACGGCGGTGGCTACTAATATTAATAGTGGTAAGGAGGTTTGGATCAGGAGGGGGGCGATGTTTGATGCCATTCGTGCCTCGATCTCTCTGCCGCTGCTGTTTACGGCGTTTAACTACGGGGGGCAGACGCTGATTGATGGTGGTGTGGTCAATCCGGTGCCTACGGGGCCAACGTTTGGTGATGGGACCGATCTGACGATTGCGGTTAATCTGTGCGCGTCATCTGGTAATGGTTTGGCGACACCTGTGCCGTTGGCGGCGAAAGATGAGCACGCCTCTTCACTACGCGATACCATCAACCGCTTTGTTGACAGGATCAGCCCTGCGTCGGTTGACAAGGGTGATCGTGGTCTGGATATGTACGATATTGCCTACCAATCTTTTGATGCGATGCAGGGTACTATTGCTCGTCAAAAGTTGGCGGCTTACCCGCCTGATGTTGTGATTGAGATTGCCCGCAATTGCTGCCGTACGCTCGACTTTGATCGCGCCAGTGAGTTGATTGCGCTGGGTTACCACAAAATGGAAGAGAAGATGGGATGAGTGGTGTGATGGTTGGCCATAGTGAAGAGGCGCGGTTGCGGCTGCGTTGTGAGATTGCCTCGTATATTCTTGCAGGGTTGGCGCTGCTGGCAATATTGATGGCGCATCTGGTTCCGGCACTGCTGGCGGGACTGTTAATTTACCAGTTGGTCCACGCCCTGGCCCCGCACATTCAGTTGCAGCAGTTGCGTGGCAAGCGGGCGCGTTTGATTGTGGTGGCGCTGTTGGCCACTCTGGTGACGGCCACGGTGTTTGGCATCATTATGGCGCTGGTGCTCTTTTTTAGCACGGGTGAAGAGACGTTGACGACGTTGCTGCGAAAGATGGCGGAGATACTGGAGACCTCGCGGGCCGCACTGCCGGCCGCCATGGTTCAGTACCTGCCTGATAACGTGAATGATATGCAGCGGCAGCTGGTTGTCTGGTTGCGGGAAAACGCCAATGAGTTAAAAGGGGTGGGTAAAGATGCGGGCATTACCACGGTTCATATCCTGCTGGGCATTATTATTGGTGCCATGGTATCGCTGCGTGAGGCGAGCAATCAGGATGTCCTCAGGCCATTGGCACGGGCGCTGGAGGCGCGTGTTGGCAAGTTAGGTGATGCGTTTACCAATGTGGTGTTTGCACAGGTGAAGATCGCCACGATCAACGCAATTGCTACGGGTATCTACTTGGCGGTGATTTTGCCACTGTTTGGGGTTGATCTGCCGCTGGTCAAGACGATGATTATGCTGACGTTTGTATTTGGGTTGCTGCCGGTAGTGGGTAACTTGATGTCTAACACGGTGATTGTGGTGGTGAGTCTGAGCCACTCTGTCTCTATCGCCGGTGTATCGCTGCTCTATCTGGTGGTGATCCATAAGATCGAGTATTTTTTGAACGCCAAAATTATTGGTACCCAGATCCGTGCGCGCCCATGGGAAATCTTAATCGCCATGCTGGTGATGGAGGCGCTGTTTGGTATGTCGGGTGTGGTGGCGGCGGCCATCTACTACGCTTATCTTAAAGATGAGCTTGTAGCTAAGGGGTTGTTGTAGGGAGAGTGCCCCTCTCCTGAACAGGAGAGGGGCGGTGTGGTTAGCCCTGGCTCCAGCTACCGGTCATCTCTGCTGCAAAGGCGGCAAATGTGCGCGGTGCGTGGCCGATGATGGCTTTTTGTTTTTCAAGTGTCTCTTCGCTGGCGATCAGGCCGTGACTCTGGAAGTAGGCGTACATTACTTTGAAGTCACTGACCATCCATTGCGGCATCATGTGTTGTGACTGTTTGGCCCATGCCTCCAGATCATCCCCTCCATACTGAATTGTTTTGCCAAGCTGGGCGCTGAAGATCTCGGCGATCTGGTTGGCGGTGAGTACATCTGGGCCGTTGAGGAGAAACTCCTGATTTTCAAAGCCGTCGTTAAGCAGGGCATTGATGGCGGCGTCAGCAACATCCCGTGAATCAACGCGGCTTAGGCCAACATTGCCGATGGGCTGCGGATAGGTGCCATAGGCCATGATGGCCGCCTTGCCCCAAAAGTCATTCTGGTAGAAGTTGTTGGGGCGCAGGATGCTATAGGTGATACCACTCTCTTTGAGTGCCTTTTCGATAAAAATCTTGTTGCGGTAGTGTGGGATCTGTTCTGCACCCGTTGGCAATGGCACGGACAGATGGACGATACGTTTAACTCCAGCCGCTTTGGCGGCGGCAACGGCGTTGCGTCCGGCCTGAATCTCATTCTGGCTCAGGGGGGTCATCAGGAAGAGCTGTTCAACGTCTTTAAATGCGTTGATCAGGCTGCCGGGGGCGGTCAGGTCTGCCACTACCCCTTCGGCACCGGCGGGCAGCTTTTCCAGATTAGAGGGGTAACGTGTCATGCCACGTACAGGCAGGCCTTTAGCGGCCAGCCCTGCCAATACGGCACTGCCTACGCCACCGGTTGCTCCGATTACTAAAATGGTCATTTGCTACTCCTGGTTAAACATGGGCACTTTAATTTTGTTGTTTATATAGCCTTTCACTGGCAGGCGATTTATGAAATATCGCAGCCATTGTAAAACCATAAGGGTGAGATTGCATAGTGTTGTGATGTTGGCCATTGCTATTGGGCGTGAGGTGGTGAAGGGGTTGGGGGTGTAAGCCACCGGGTTAAAGTGTTCAGTCTGGTTTCCGCTAAAGGGTAGCAATGGTTGGGAACTCTTCCCATCGGCGGTTTGAATATTTGACGGGTGTAACAAATGGGTAAAACAGGATCGCCATTTAGACCGTTGCCGGTTAAGGCGGCGGTTTGGGTGCTGTTAGGCACGGTAGTATTGTCGGGGTGTGAATCATCGTTTCAGCCTCACGATGCTCGGGTAAAGATGGCGATGGCTAAAATTGATTATGCTGACGGTATCTCTGAGCAGGAGGCAGGTTCTATTGCTGATGCCTATCTACTGCTTCATGGTCGGTATAAAGACCGTGGCATGTTTGCCCGTATTGCAGATGGGGGTGAGGTCTGGACAGGCAAGGTCTACGCCTCTAAATCGTTGGCCAGCCCGGTGGATGCGGATCTGCCTCTGATTATGGTGGATAAAAAGTTGGGCAAGATTACATGGTCGTTTGGCCCGACGCTGGAGAGGATCGATCTTGAGGCGCTGGATAAGGCGGAACCCTCATTAGCACCCTACAAAGCCGAGGAGTAGGCTGGGTGCCTTGGTACTAGATTCGATGTGGATCGAGCTGCACATTGACCACTTGCTTTCCTAGTACCTCAACATTGCCACGATAGCGGATATCCCCCGTGGTGGAAAATTCAAAACTGAAGTTGCGCCACCCACGCATGATGCCGTGACGGTCACGTTTGAGCCTAGCCCGGCGCAGGACGATGCTCTCATCCAGTAGTTGCACCCCCATTTCGTCACAGTGGCGTTGGGCGGCACGTAATGCCAGCGGTTTGACCCCCAGAGTATTCCACCAGAAGCCAAGGGCCGCCGCCAAGAGGCCGAGCAGCAATATATTAAGCAGGCTGGGTTGCATTAAAACTGGCCAGTGCTTAACAGCACCAGTGTGCAGGCGTGTTCGTATTTGATGCCAGCCTGGCGCAGCTGTTCTTCCAGCGCCTGGTTGTCGGTATCGGGGTTGAAGATAACCCGCTTGGGGTGGAGTTTGATAATAGCGTCAGCCGCAGCGCTGGAGAGATCGGCTGCGACGTAGAGTGTGAGGGTATCAACAGCCCCTTGAATCTCACTCAGCGCATGTATCACGGTTAATCCTTCAACGGTGTCCAGTGTTGGGTGTACCGGCACTACCTCGTGGCCATGTTGCAGCAACATCTTTATCGCTTTGTTGGAGTAACGTCCCGGCTTTTGGCTGGCACCGAGCACCACAACACGCTCTTTTTTACTCTCCATCTGGATTACCTTCGGTTGGTTAAAGGGGATTTTGTCTGTTAGTGATGGGGCCTTTATCTCGTTATTAAACCAGATTGCTGTTTGGGGTGGGATAACATTTCTTGTGATAAGGGGAATGTCGGTGATGGGGCGGCGCTTTGTGGGGGGTGTGGTGGGGTGTTATTATCGGCCCCCAATCATAGTGATGGTGCCCATGGGGGTCTGTTTTGCAGCACAAAACCGCTGTTTCTGAGGTGTTGGTGCCGTGCTGCTCGACAGTCAGTGGTGGTATTAGCCCGCAGCAGCTGAACGATCTGTTGCGCGGTGTCTCCCGCAGCTTCTATCTAACGCTCCGTATATTGCCAACCCCCATCCGTTCGCAGATTGGGTTGGCCTATCTGCTGGCACGGGCGGCGGATACCCTGGCCGATAGCACGGTTCTGCCTGTGCCGCAGCGGTTGTCGGGGCTGCAGAAACTACAGCAGCAGTTGGCGGGCAGTGTCGATTTTTCAGTGTTGGCAGAGATCGAACCACAGCTATCGGGACCACTGGAAAATCCTCATGAGGCGCAGCTGCTGCTGCAGTTGCCGCAGCTCTTTGTATTACTGGGGCAGCAGCAGGCGGCGGATAGGGCGCTGATTGAACAGGTGGTGGCGCGGCTGACCGACGGCATGGTCTATGACTTGACCACGTTTCCGCTGGAGGAGAGCGGTGAAGTCACGGCACTGGCAGAGTGGGATGCGCTTGACCACTACACCTATATGGTGGCGGGCTGTGTGGGTGAGTTCTGGACCGCCATGAGCATTGACCATCTGCCACCGCTGCGCCACTGGCACCGCCAGCACTATTCGCAGCTGGGTATCCGTTTTGGTAAGGGGTTGCAGCTCACCAATATTTTGCGTGATTTGCCACGAGACCTGCGTTTAGGGCGCTGTTATCTGCCCGCCTCATGGTTGCAGCAGCATGGTTTGAGTCTGCCAATGTTGCTGGAGAGCCGTAATAGCCGGGCGGCAAAGCCGCTGCTAAACGCGGGTATAACCCAGGCGTTAGCTCACTTTGCCGCGGCGGAGCAGTACATCATCGCCATACCGCGCCGCTGTATCCGGCTGCGGCTGGCGGCACTCTGGCCGCTGCTGATCGGTCTGGCGACGCTGGAGCGGCTGTCTGCCAGTAGTGATGAGTGGCTGGATGTGGCCCACTTGGCGAAGGTGAAACGTCAATGGGTCTACCGGATGTTGCTGCTGTCGCTCTGCTGCGTAGCATCTAACCGATTGATACAACGCTGGTTAAAACAGTGGGTGGAAAAAATAGAGGGGTGAGTTGATCTGTTTGCGGGCCATGCCCGGTTATCAACATTTCCTGTGGATAACTGTGTGAATGAGTTAGGAGCAGTGGTTGGCAGCCCTGTTGTGGCAAGTGATTAAGGAGGCTGCTGTTTTTTTGCTCACCTCTGATCCTTTTTTAAAAATCAATAGGTTGCAACTGATTTTCAGGCGTGATCAACAGTGGTGGTGGATTGGCAGGGAGGTTTTTAAAACCACCGTTGCTGTTTATGTGGGTAAAATGCGGGCCTTGGGACACATGGTTGGCTGATGGCTGAGAGAGGGTACTTTGTTGGGTAAGATTATCGGTGCAGTGATTGGTTATATGAGTGGCGGCTTTACCGGTCTATTGATTGGCCTGTTTTTGGGCCACCAGTTTGATCGTCACCTGCCGCTCTGGGCGGTTAAGTTTTTAAACAAGGTGCTGGCAAAACACCACATTGAGGTGCAGCGCGCCTTTTTTGAAGCCACCTTCTCGGTGATGGGCCATCTGGCCAAGGCAGATGGCCAGGTGTCGGAGCAGGAGATCCATCTGGCACGCCAGGTGATGGCGCGGATGCAGTTGAGTGAAGCGGCGCAGCGCGAAGCCATCATTCTGTTTGGCCGTGGTAAAGAGCCCGACTTTGATTTGGATGCAATGTTGCAGCGATTGCATCGCGCAACCCAGCGCCGTCGTGAATTGATCCAGGTCTTTCTTGAGATCCAGCTCAGTGCTGGTTACGCCGATGGCGATCTTAAACCTGCCGAACGTGAGGTCCTGCTGAAGATCTTCGCCACACTCGGCTTTAGTGCAACGGAGTTTGAACGCATCGATGCCACGATTCGTGCCGAACTCCACAACCGACAATCCGGTGGTTCAGCGGCGGGACGTACCCGGGGCATGTCCGTGGTGGATGCCTACGCTATCCTGGGTATTAACGAAAGCGCCACCGATGCCGAGGTGAAAAAGGCCTATCGCCGTCTCACCAGCCAACACCACCCCGACAAACTGGCCGCCAGTGGGCTGCCGCCCGAGATGATGAAGATGGCGGCGGAGAAGACCCATGAGATCCGCACCGCGTATGAACGGATTCGCGAAGTGCGCGGTTTTAAGTGATCTGGTTCTTCCCTGTTTGAGGTCTAGCCCATGAATCTCCTGACTCGCTTCTCCCAACGCTGGCTTAAAGCGCTGTTGATTGTGGCAGGCCTCTTTGTTTTTTATGTCGCCTTTGGCTTTCTGCTGTTGCCACACTTGATTCACAATACTTTGACCGAAACGTTGGCGGATGTGACCCATCGCCCGGTGCAGTTAACAGAGCTGAAGATCAATCCGTTGGCCCTTTCAGCCACACTGAGTGGGCTTGAGATTGGTACGACGGAGCAGCCGCTGGCCCGTTTTGAAGAGATCCGTGTCAACCTTTCCAGTAGCTCACTTTGGCGCGGTGCGTATGTCTTTAGTGCCATTCGTCTCCAGGCGCCGCAGCTTGTTATTGCCATTGATCGTGACGGGCGCCTCAATTTTCAGGAGATGATCGCTGCTGATGCGGGCGAGAAAAAGAGTCCGCCGCCAGTGGTGGTGGTGCAATCCCTCGAGGTGCTGCGTGCTGCCGTTGACTTCGACGATCAGTCACGGCCAGAGCCATTCCACACCAATATCGCCAGCCTCGATTTTACGCTGCGCGACTTCACCACCCGCCGTGACGTGGCCGGCAATTACACCCTTCATGCCGCCACCAACCTGGGTGAGAGACTCGACTGGCAAGGGACGGTGCAGACCACGCCGTTCCGTTCCGAGGGCAAGCTGCAACTGGGCGCCATTCGTGCCGAGACGCTCTGGAGCTGGCTCGGCACGGACTACAAGTTTACTCTTGAGCATGGTCTGCTTGATCTCAATGCCCATTATCGGGTTGATCTCGGTGGTACTGAAACGCAGTTCCAGCTGGATGATCTCAACGTGGCGCTCCGCGACCTGCAATTGCTGCGTCGTGGCGCACCGGCAGATCCGGTCATGGTGCTGCCTCACCTTGGTGTGGCAGGGCTCAGTCTGGATCTGGCGCGGCGTGCTGTGACCATTAATGATCTCACCCTTAAAAAAATGCAGTTGCAGCTGGTGCGCGAGGCCGATGGTCAGATCGATTTGCAAGCGCTGTTTGCCAAGGCGCCGCAAGCGGACGAGGAGCAGGGCAAGCCGTGGCAGGTAAAGGTGGTGAGTACGCAGCTGCAAAGTGCTGCCCTTCAGGTGGAGGATCGCGCCACCCAACCCACGGCGCAGTGGCAGTTGAGCCCATTCAACCTGGCGCTGCATAACATCGAACTCGGCACGGATAAACCAATCGATCTGCAACTGGATACCAGCATCAATGACGGTGGCAGTGCCTCGTTGAATGGAGTGGTGATACTCGAACCGCTGAGTGCCAACCTGGATATGAAGTTGAGCGGAGTTGATCTGACAGCCACACAACCTTATGTGCAAAGCGCGGTTCAGCTGCAACTGCGTCGTGGCCTGCTCGATGTTGAGGGCAAGCTGCTGTATGAAACGGGTGTGCCGGAATCGGCGACCCACTTCAGTGGCAATGTCGCGGTACGGCAGTTACAGACGGTCGATACGCTACGCAGTGAAGAGTTTCTGCGCTGGGAACAGCTCGGCGCTCAAGAGTTGAAGTACGATAGCCGCAGCGCGCGTCTCTCGATTGCAGAGCTGCAGTTGGCCGATCCCTATCTGCGTTTTATAATCGCCCCCGATACCAGCACTAATCTCAGCAAGATTCTGGCGGCCCCCGCCAACGCTGTTCCTGCAACGACAACTCCTGTAGCCACTGCTCAGGTCGCAGAGTCCAAGGCAACAACACTGATTACAATCGACCGGGTGCGGGTGGCCAATGGCGTGCTCAACTTCAGTGATCAGTCGATCAAGCCCGGCTTTACCACCAGCATTCAACAGCTCAATGGCACAATTAGCGGTCTCTCATCAAAGGATCTGGAACGTGCCGATGTCGACCTCAAGGGCAAGGTTGACCGCTACGCCCCTGCCACCATCACTGGCAAGATCAATCCGCTCAGCGAAGACGCCTATACCGATCTGAAATTTAATTTCCGTGGCATTGAGATGTCCTCGTTTTCATCCTATTCCGGCAAGTTTGCCGGGTACAAAATTGACAAGGGTAAACTCAATGTTGAGTTGAAGTACCTGCTGTCAAAGAAGGAGTTAAAGGGGGAGAACAAGATCGTCATCGATCAACTCCAGCTCGGTGAAACGGTAGAGAGTCCCGACGCCATCGGATTGCCGGTGCGGTTGGCCGTCGCCATCCTGAAAGATGCCAATGGCGTGATCGATCTTGATCTGCCGGTGAGCGGCCGCATTGATGACCCCGATTTTCACTACGGCCATATCGTCTGGATGGCGATTAAAAATGTGCTTATCAAGGTGGCGACTGCACCGTTCAAGGCATTGGCGTCGCTGATGGGCGGCAGTGAGGAGGGGGCCAATCAGGTCAGTTTTGTTACCGGTACGGCAACGCTGAGTGCTACTGAATTGGAGAAACTTGGCAAGCTGGCGCGGGCGTTGTCACAACGTTCAGCCCTGATGTTGGAGCTGCGTGGCAGCGCCAGCGCGGCAGATGCCAGCGCCATTGCGGCGGCGGCGCTGGATCAGCGTTTAACGATACAGCCGGGGGCGTCACGCCAGCAGAAGCTCAACGCCCTTTTTCTCAAACTCAATGGCAAAGCGGCTGAAACACTACTGCCGCCACTCGCTGAGGGTGAACAGCGCACACCGGAACAGCTTCAGGTGCAAGCTGCGGTAGCCGCAGAGACGGCGTTACTGCAGGCGATGGTAGTAAGCGAGGAGGAGTTGCGTGCCCTGGCGCAGGAGCGCGCCCAGGTCATTATTGCTGCGCTGAATGAGGGGCAAGATAAGATTGCCCTGGAGCGTATCTTTCAGTTGGATATCAACACCAAGGCTGAGCCAGGTGACACAGTGGTGGTGCCGTTGTCGCTTCAGGCACGCTGATGTTGATTGCTTAAAACTATTCTCAAACTGGCTATCAGGTGAGGATGTTGTTAATGCTGGGGAGTGGCAGGTCAAGATAGAGACACGCGCCACTGCTGGATGAGGTGAAACCTACCTGGCCGCCAAAACGTTCAATAATGGTTTTGACAATGGAGAGACCAAGGCCGGTGCCGCCTTTTTGGCGAGCATCGGAGGAGTCGGCCTGGGCAAACTTCTGGAAGATACGATCATGGAAATCTTGCGGAATTCCAGGGCCCTGATCCTGCACTGAGATCCGCAGATGGTCCCCGTTTTGCTGGCAGGCAATAGTCACGGCGCAACCGTTGGGGGAAAATTTGATGGCATTTGATATCAGATTTGTCATCACTTGCTGGAATCTGTCCGCATCTACGCGGATCTGTACATCAGGGCATTCGCTGATGGTGAGTGTGATTTTGGCGTCTGTCGCAATGGTGGCGTTATGCTCGACGGCCTGTTGTAACAGAGTGGTAAGCCGGTGGTTACGGAAATCAAACTGCATCTGGCCCGATTCCATTTTTTCGATATCAAGAATGTCGTTGATGAGTCGGGTGAGGCGATCGCAGTTGCGGGCTGCTGTAGTTAGCAGCGTGTGAATTTTCTCGTTGATTTCACCGACCACTCCACCTGTTACCAGCCCTAACGCGCCGCGAATGGAGGTGAGTGGAGTGCGCAGCTCGTGGCTGACGGTGGAGATGAACTCGTTTTTCATGCGGTCGATACGCTTACGTTCGGTAATGTCCCGCACGATGGTGGTGGCGTAGCGCTGTTCTCCCACACTCCAGCCAGCAATCGAGAGCTCTAGGGGAATGGTTGTGCCATCCTTACGCAAACTCTCAATCTCTATCGGGACAGTATTGCCATCGACGACAGCTTTTTTTAATGCGGTGCTAACGCTGTCGCCAGAGAGCTTGTGGCTGAATAGTTGCGCCAAGCCTGTGCCCAACAGCTGCTTCTGGCTATAGCCTAAAATCTCCTCTGCGGCACGGTTGCAGTAACTGATTTTACCGCTGGCGCTGCTGGTGATGATGCCATCATGGGCGGTGTCAGCAATGGTCTTGAAGTGCAGCTCTTGCTCACGCAGCTGATCCATGCGTTCATCGGCCAATTGGTTGGCACGGTGACGCAGGCGTGAGAGTGAAATAATGGTGTAAAAGAGCAGCAGATCGATGGCGATACCACCGATCGCAACGATGAGCGGTTGGTTGGTGGTTGTAGCAAGTTCTAATGCCGGAGTGGATGAGTAGTAGATCGTCCAGGTATGGTTGGCGATGGTGAATGTATGGCTCTGTGTAAGGCGGTGTGCATTGGCATGTGGATGTGAGTGTTCGTTATTGCCGAGTGCTGCACTGTCGTAAAGCAGTGTTTGGGCATCTTTTTCGTTGCCATCATAGATCTCAAAATTCAGCTCAGGTGAACTCGGACCGAGTATTCCCCGCATCAGATCACCAATACGAAAAGGGCTGTAGACAAAACCTCGCAACGCCTCGCGGCGCGCCTCTTTCTGAGTGACGGGTTTACTGTAAAGGGGTAGATACATGAGAAATCCGGCTTGAATATCAGTTGTTGTCTCTTGTAAAAGTTTGACATTGCCAGAAATGGAGGCTTCACCGCTGTCGCGGGCGAGATCCATGGCGGCACGGCGGGTGGGTTCTGAATACATGTCGTACCCAAAGGCGCGCCGATTACGAGTGTCAAAGGGTTCGAGATAGAGGATGGTGGTGTAGTGGTCTCGCTCTCCGGCTGGTTTGATGGCGAACTCCGGAAAGCCTTCATCGCGGACGCTCTGTTCTACAGAGGCCTTCTCCTTAGGATCGATCCATTGGGCGTAGCCAATGCCTTGGATGCCGGGATAATTTTTGTCCAGCTCGAGTGTCTTGACGTAGGTATGCCACATACTGCGATCAACATGCTGTGTCGACTCAAACAGTGCCAGCCCGCCACGTAATACTTGTTGGTAGTCGATCATCCTTTTTTCAATGGCAAGTTGTGCTTCATTCACTTTGAACTTAAAGCGTTCTAGGGTTCGTTGTTCAGCGCTATCGTTGGATATCTTCCAGGCAATAAGTGTTATGGCGAGTAATATCAGTAGTATTGCCCAGGCGGTGAAGCGATTGCGCAGTATGTCTGCCAAGAGGGTGTTTACTTTGCCAGTGGTGGACTTTTGATCCTGCTGCATTGCCTATGGTTAACCTTGTTTACAAAGCGCAAGGAGGGAGTAACTTCCACTTTAGCGGCTCTAGGCTATAAATATTTAGCTTATAAGTATTGCGTGAATTGTGAAGGGGAATGATAGCTACCCCGACTCATTTGTGATGAGACGAGGTAGGTCGCAGTTATGCTCGTAGCGGATAGATGAGCCAGATAGTGGTGATGGCGGTGATGGCGATGATGATGTTCATCGGCACACCCACCTTGACGAAGTCGCTGAAGCGGTAGTTGCCTGGCCCCTGCACCATGAGGTTGGTCTGATAGCCGATCGGCGTGGAGAAACCGGCGGAGGCGGCGACCATGATGGCGAAGATAAACGGCTCCGGGTTGAGGTGGGCGCTCTCGGTCATGTCGAGCACGATGGGCAGCATCAGCACCGCAGCGGCGTTGTTGGAGAGTATCTCGGTCAGGATGTTGACGGTGAGGTAGGTGAGTATCAGGATCATTACCGCCTCGCCGCCGCTGAGGCTGACCACCTGTTCGGCGATCACGGCAGCGACGCCGGTGCTCTTCAGCGCCGCCCCCAAAGCAAAGGAGGCGGCGATGGTGACGAGCACCTCGATGTCGAGACTCTTCTGCGCCTGACCAACGGAGCAGCAGCCAACGATGAGCATGGCCGCCGCTCCCAGCAGCGCAGCATTTAACATGCTGGTGATTTCAAAGGTGGCGAGGGTGATGATGCAGAGCAGGATCCCCCAAGCCAGATAGGCACGCTGATGGCGCGGCGGTTCACTGTCGAGATCGTTGATCAGCAGAAAATCCTTGTTGTAGCGCTGACGGCTGACAAAGGCGGGGCGCGCCTCCAGCAGCAGCGTGTCGCCTGCCTGCAACTGGATGCTGCCGAGGTTGCCAACCACACGTTCACCGTTACGAGCGACAGCCAGCACCACCGCACCGTAACGGCTGCGAAAGTTTGACTCACGAATGGTCTCGCCGATGCAGTCGGAGTGTGGGGAAATTACCGCCTCCACCAACCGCCGTTCGCTCTGGTGATTATTCAACAGCGGCTCCCCCTCGTGGGTCGAAGGGACCAGGCCGTTGATGCGCAACAGGTCGGAGATCGCCTCGGTATCGCCGGCAAAGACTAGCCGGTCGCCGCCCTTGAGTATCTCATCGGGCGTAACAGCGGTGAGGATATGCCCCTCGCGCTCGATCTCCACCAGATAGATCCGTTTCAGATTACGTAGCCCCGCCTGCTGCACGCTCTTGCCCACCAGCGGTCCTTTGTGGGCCACCGCTACCTCGAGCGTGAACTCACGCATTTGGTCGATCAGCGGATCGTTGCGATAGTTGGGCAATGCGCGTGGATACCACCAGAGCATGAAGGCGACGCCCACCAGCGCCACCGGCAGGCCGACGGGGGTGATGGAGAAGAGTGAAAAGCCGGGATTGCCGGTGAGCGCCTGGTACTGGCCGTTGACCACCAGATTGGTGCTGGTGCCGATGAGTGTCAGCATGCCGCCGAGGATCGCGGCGTAACTGAGCGGGATCATCAGCTTGGAGGGGGCCATGTCGATCTTCTTCGCTAGCGAGTGCACTGCTGGAATCATGGTGGCGACTAGCGGCGTGTTGTTCAGAAAACCGCTCAGCATCGTTACCGGGATGACGACACGCGCTTGCGCCTGACGCACGGTCTTGGGGTGGCCCATCAGGTGGTGCACCAGCAGATCGACCCCGCCCGAGGCGTGAATGCCCGCCGCCACCACAAACATCGCTGCGACTGTAATCAACCCCTCATTACTGAAACCGGCCAGCGCCTGATCCGCCGTGATGATGCCGGTGACGCTGAGGATGGTCAGTGCCGCCATCAGCACCAGATGCGGTGCCAGCCGCGTAAAGGCCAGCGTGGCCAGGACAGCGAGTATGAGCGCCAGTGAAAACCAACCCTGCCATTCCATGAATGAAAGTCCTCTTATATGAAGTGCCATGCTGACTCGAATGGTGGACATCATATATATAGTGATTATGGTGTGGTAATTGTTTTTTCAGGAGCGTTATTGTTTTTAGGTATAAGGCTGGGCAAGGAGCCTATGTGTCGGCTACTATGATAAAAACCCTAGTCTACAAGCGATACGCGGATCATCAGCCATATGACAGATATCCCTCATGGAGCGTTAAGCGATATACATACGCCTAATAATGAATTTGCAACCGGTGGTATTGTAACTAAGTTGATGGCGGCTAAGTTTTTGATGGACAAGGGGCGAAAGATGTTCCTTTGTAATGGCTGCGATCTCACGACAGCTGAGCAGTACTTGCTGGAAGAGTTGCAGCATAAGGGGGACCCTGTTTGAGCCAGCGGTCGATTGACGGGCAATTTTAGCCCACACAGCCAACCAGAACTGGTTTCTCAGACATAATGTTGGGAAGATGTGTGGGTATGGGTGGATTGTTGAACCGTGATGAACAGACCTGAATGAAACGATCAAAGCCAGAGATTATTCCCGGTGATAGACAGGTTGCTAAAAGTTGGCTGGTTGCCGTTGCGTTGTATCTGTTATTTCTGGTCTGGCTTGAACCGTTGATAGACTTTATCCTGATGCAAATGCCACTCTCTCCAACGGCAGAAGGCATTGCGGCACTGAACAGTCAGAAGAGCTACATGAGTAATGTGGTTTTTGGCATGGCGCGCAGTTTGCCCATCATGCTGTTTTTATGGTTGGGCTGGCTGATTGTGCGAGCCCAACGTCTACCACCTCGAGGAATGCGTCTACCAGTGGCAGTATTGCTGGTTGAGGGACGAAAAGCGGTAATGATTGGCATGGTGGTTATGGCGGTTGCTATTATGCTGCTCTCTCGTGAGTTGGTGATGTTAGTGAGCGCTTAAACACGCCCGATCTGTAGTAGTCACGACTTGATCGGGCAGTTACCCGCCTTTCGGAAATGGCTGTCACGTCAAACTCAATTCACGCATTTTTTTGCTAGACTTTTCTTGTTCCCCTCGAATGTGGTTCTGTCGCATTAGCCCCCCATCGTCAAAAAATAGTTTATCCTGAGCGCCAATAAATGGATAGGTGGTATGCAGTATGTTGATGATGAAAGGCATGCGGTTTCCCAAGGAAATCATCCTGGTGTGTACCCGCTGGTACTCAGCGTATTCATTGAGTTATCGTAATCTCGAAGAAATGATGCAGGAACGCGGCGTGTCGGTCGATCATTCGACAGTCAACCGCTAGGCGATTCGTTTCCTACCATTGCTGGAAAAGATATTCCGCAAACAACACAAACAACCCGCCGGTGTCAGTTGGCGGATGGACGAAACCTACATCAAAGTGAAAGGAGTATGGGTTTACCTGTACCGGGCGATTGACAAGGAAGGTCTCACGATTGATTTCCTTCTGAGAGCCAAGCGGGACAAGGTCGCAGCGATGGCTTTCTTCAAGAAAGCGATGCACCAGAACGGGGATCCCGAAAAGGTGACCATGGATAAAAGTGGCTCTAACAAAGCGGCCATGGACGAGATCAACAAGGATCGTGTAGATCCCATCGAAGTTCGCCAGATCAAGTACCTCAACAATATTGTTGAACAGGATCACCGGGCAGTGAAGCGGATCACGAAACCCATGATGGGTTTCAAGTCCTTCCGCGCCGCCCGCAATGTAATTGCCGGCATCGAACTGATGCACTTGATCCGCAAAGGTCAGATGATCGCCACGGAAGGAGTGAAACCTTCTTTCGCCGAACAGTTTTATGCCCTTGCAGGATAATTGCGTCCAGAGCCACTGCGCGCCCGGAATATTAGGGCAATACTCGGCGATGATTTGCTAATGCGACAGAACCATATTGCTTATATCACCACGGAAGAGGGATGACTTTATCTGACAGGCATTAAAGAGGTGTTCAGCAGTGAGGATCTCCCGCAGATCAGCGGCCACGCTCTTACCTCGTGTCATTCCACACGCGAATAGCCATTGATTTTGAGGGGTAGGTGGGTGATACCATTCCATTCATGACTCAATCTAAATCATTCCCCCCACGTTGGGAGCTGTTTTGCACGGTGGTCGACAATTATGGCGACATCGGCATTTGCTGGCGCATGGCGCGGCAGTTGGTGTTGGAGCATCAACTGCAGGTGCGGCTTTGGGTGGATGATCTGGTGAGCTTTCAGCGTATCTGCCCGCAGATCAATCCAAAACAGAGCAGGCAGTGGTATCGTGGGGTTGAGGTGCGCCACTGGACCACACCGTTTCCGGCTATGGCTTCGGCAGAGCTGGGGGATGTGGTGGTTGAGGCGCTGGGTTGTGTTTTGCCAGAAGGGATTCTGGCGGCAATGGTGGCTCGGGAGCGCACACCGGTCTGGATTAATCTGGAGTATTTGAGTGCTGAGGCGTGGGTGGGCGGGTGTCACGGCATGGCTTCGCCCCATCCGCAGTGGCCGCTGACCAAGTACTTCTTCTTTCCTGGATTCAATCGAGGGACGGGGGGCGTGTTGCGAGAACACAATTTATTGCAGCAGCGGCGCGCCTTTCAGGCCGACTCGGTCGCGCAGGGTCGCTTCTGGCGTTCGCTGGGGGTGCCAGTTGCCGATGTGCATGAGTTACGGTTGTCGCTGTTTGGCTATGATACGCCGGAGGTGGCGGAATTGGTGCAGGTCTGGTCTGAGGGTTTGCATCCGGTGCGTTGCCTGATACCCGAGGGGCGGTTGGCGCAGCAGTTATTGCTCTGTTTAGGAGTGGAATCGGCCCAGGTGGGGGATAGTTTTACTTGGGGTAGTTTGACCGTACACCTGTTGCCGTTTCTGGAGCAGGATGGTTATGACCGCCTGCTGTGGGCCTGTGACCTCAATTTTGTGCGTGGGGAAGACTCCTTTGTCCGTGCTCAGTGGGCAGGTAGGCCCTTGGTATGGCAGGCTTATCGCCAAGGAGAGGGGGTACATTTAATCAAGCTGGAAGCCTTTTTACAGCGCTACTGTTCAGGTTTGCCAAAGATAGCAGCGGATGATGTGCGTGGTTTTTGGCAGGCATGGAATCGGGGAGAGGGAGTGGCGGAGTGGTGGCCGCTCTTTCTGGCCCGGCGTGAGCAGTTGAGCGAATATAGTGAAAAATGGGTCGATGAGTTGGTTGATTTGGGGGGTACGGTGGCAAATTTAGTGCGTTTTTGTGAGAAATATTTATAACCTCCTCCCGCGAATTTTCCTGCCAGATTTTTTGCCGTCTTCCACTCAGGCAAAATATCACGCAATCAGTTCGGTCTTCAGCCTATGGAAGAAGCTCCCAGCAGGAGCATTGTCCCAACAATTGCCTCTGCGACTCATGCTGCAAATAACCCCATTGGCCTTGAGGGTCTCCTGATACAGCTCTGAGGCATATTGGCTGCCTTGATCGCTGTGTACCATCAAGCCTCCAGATCGACATG
>JANOSY010000085.1:0-69515 GCA_031416075.1 Tenderia sp. (SeqCode)
TATCCGGTGATCGGGGATAGTGCGAAAAAAATCGATGAATCCTTCGGGGGGCTCTTCCATTTCAAATGTTCCGTGCTGAAAATATCTGAAATGACAGATTGCCGGGAATTTGTCACTCGGTTTTTAATGAGGGAGCCCTGATTCAACCGGCGTTAAGGCTGGTCGATTTTCCCTCAAAGGTGTAAAGTAGTGTAAAAAATCACAGCACTAGTTGAGAATGGGGGCGTAAATGAGTATCCTCACGCCGTAAATGCCAGACTACATGGCGGCATATAAAAAATAGAGCTATTCCCAGATTTGCAGTAACCAAAACCCTAACTTTGAAGGAGTACTTAATGCTATACGGAAAACGTGCTATTGCCGGTGTGACGCTGGCGCTGACTGCCGTTGCTACACAGGCGATGGCTGGTACCACGAACGAAAGAACCTATTTTGTGCCTTCGCTCTCGTACATCAATGCGGATAGTGATCGTACCGCTGACAATGATGTGGGGTTGATGCTGGGGCTTGGTAAACAGATCTCAAACATGTGGAATCTGGAGTTGAGTCTGGCTGCTGATAACCTCGATTTTGAATCGACTGCTAACAAATACAAACAGCGTGGTGTTCAGTTGGATGGTCTTTACTTCTTTGACCGTTCCATGAGCTTTTCACCTTATGCAGTGATCGGTGCAGGTGTATTGCGTACTGAAATTGTTGGTGACAGTGATAATAACGCCATGGTGAATGCCGGTGTTGGTGTGATGCGTAGTTTGACCGATTCAGGCATCAACCTGCGTGGCGATGTACGTTACCGTCTTGATAATGATGATCGTATGGCCGGTGTTGACCGTTTTGGTGACTGGATGGTGAATGTTGGTTTGATGATGCCGATTGGTGCCAAGGCTGCTCCGGTAGCGGCGGTTGTTGCGGTGCCTGTGGTTGCTAAGGTTGTGGCACCAGTACCGATAGCAAAACCGGCCCCAGTGGATGGCGATAGTGATGCGGATGGTGTTAAGGACAGTATGGATAAATGTGCTGACACACCAAAAGGTAGCAAGGTTGATGCTATGGGGTGTGAACTTGATAGCGATAAGGATGGTGTGAGTGATAGTAAAGATAGCTGTCCGAATACACCGGCTGGTGCCAAGGTTGATGCCAAAGGGTGCGAATTGGATGGTGATAAGGATGGCATCGCTGATAGTGCTGATAAATGCCCAGACAGTAAGGCAGATGCCCGTGTTGATAGCAAAGGGTGTGAGCTGGAAGAGGTTATTGTCCTGAAGGGTGTTAACTTTGAAACAGGTTCTGCCAAGTTAACCGACGAGTCACAAACTGTTCTGGACGATATGGCGACAACGTTGGTGAAATACTCAACTATGGTGGTGGAAGTTGCAGGCCATACTTCAAGCACTGGTTCTGTAAGTCTGAACCGTCGTTTGTCACAGCAGCGTGCTGATTCTGTGGCCGCTTATCTGGTAGGTAAAGGTGTTAAGGCGGATAACCTTAAAACCAAGGGTTACGGTCCGGACAAGCCTGTGGCAGATAACGCTACAGCCACTGGCCGTAGTGCTAACCGTCGTGTTGAATTGCATATTCTGCAGCGTTAATGTTTGAGGCTTCCCGGCGCTAATGGTGCCGGGAAGCTTTTTACCCTTTATATTACCTCTCCTTATTTGATTTATGCCTGTTAATCATGGGCTGGATATTTTCTGTTTTTGTCTTTTTTATCCAATACATTAGAGTCCTGTATTAATTCTGTAGTTTCTTAACAATTTTTTATGGTTGTACTGCAGAGCGGTTATGAGTTTACTTTTGTGATGATACTTCATTCCCCGGTCTCTCAATTCATCTCCTGGTAAAACAGTGTAAAAGCGTGTTTTTTGCCATTGTATAGAAACCGTTCATAGACGATAGTTGATGGGAGAGCTACTTATGTAGCCACTGCTCAAGTAGTGTGGAGGACTTTTATTATGGATATTACAAACAAAATTATTGAGATAAATGGAGGTTTATTAACCTCGTTGCTTATTTATAAGGAGTTTAGTTTTGAACAGTCTGTACGTTTTTTGCCAGAGGCGGTGCGTACGGTGGTTAATGTGGTATCGCTGCAGGATGTTTCTCAATTTACGTCATCGGACAGCACATCTTCTGTTATGGCATTGATGCAGAAAATTGACATTGACCTGTTGGCACTCAATACATCAATAGAACCAATATTGGCTAAGGATGGGATGTTGGTATTACTGCCAAAAATTATGGGATTGATCAGTAGCAGTAATGATGGTGGTATGAGTGTGGAAGGCAGTCAGAAAACAGTGTGGTTTAGCATGGATAAAAAGGACAAAGCTCATTGTGATGAGTGATGGCAATAGCACGATAAAACTGCTGTTTTAACAGAGGTGTAACATGGCCAGATTAATGGATGAAAATAGTGCTGTTTTTTCAAGAGGGGTTGAGGCCTTATCTGTCTCGGGGGCCTTTCGTGTGGCACTGTTGATGAAAGTATGCAGTAGCAACAGCGGTCGTGCAGCGTTGGCCAGAAAAAGTGGCGTTGATAGTACATTGTTGCTCAAATGGGTGAAAATGGCGGAGAGGCGTGCTGTTGATTCTGGTCGCTCTGTTTATTTATTGAAGATCTCTGATGTGAAAGCGATTCAAAAAGATTTTTTACGTGGTACTGAATATCCAGCGGTTAAAATGGGCGGTAGCCAACCGTTCTGAAATGAATAACGGCTTCGAGTATGTTGATTTTTATCATACTCAGGTTGTTGCAGTCTGGCACAGTCAGGCTCAAAAACTCACCCCCATTATGAGTATTGAGTCTGCTGTTACCGGGGCGGAGGGGCTGGTATGAATACCGGCTCATCCGTTTTTATGATTGATAGCCCTTGTTGGTTTGTTTTCAGGCGGGCAAGTTATTGATTGCGACGTTTTCACCCCAGAGTGTCGAGATAATATCTGTTACTTGCGCTGAGTTGCCACTACTCCAGAAAGTATCCTTTCCCTTTTTGCCTTTATCTGGATTGAGTAGTTGATGGTGATGGAGGCGTCGTTGTAGTTCTCGGGCAACAGCCGGGTTAGGGTCGATAATGGTGACGTTGCTTCCGGCTGTTTCTTGAATTGTATTTTTCAGGAAAGGGTAGTGGGTACAACCAAGCACTAACGTATCAACCCCCTTTTCCAGCAGCGGCGTGACGTAGCGGTCCACCAGTATGTGCGCCTCTTTATTATTGATATTGCCGTGTTCAACCAGTTCCACCCAGCCTGGGCAGGGCTGTACAACAATTTTTACACCGTTACCGTGACGGGCTGTGAGGTTGGCAAACCGTTCGCTGCTGAGTGTGCCGCTGGTGGCAAGAACGCCAATAACATTGCTGCGTGTCTGTTGTGCGGCGGGTTTAATGGCGGGTTCCATAGCGATTATGGGGATGTCAAAACGGGCGCGCAGTGTTTCAACGGCTGCACTGGTTGCTGTGTTGCAGGCGACTACAATTGCTTTGGCTTGTCGCTGAATAAAAAACTCGGTGATGAAAATGGCGCGGGTCTCGATAAAATGCCTGCTCTTCTCCCCATATGGCACGTGTGCGGAGTCGGCGACATAGAGCAGATCCTCGTGTGGCAGCAGATTGCGGATTTCACGCAGTACTGACAGTCCACCAACGCCAGAGTCGAATACTGCCACAGGGTTCTCTTGGGACATCTATGAATACACTCATCATGTTTTTTGTGAGGGATCGGGTGATCTCCATCAACTCGTCCCTAATAATACAGCAGTC
Source organism: Tenderia sp. (SeqCode) (assembly GCA_031416075.1). Classification (GTDB taxonomy): domain Bacteria; phylum Pseudomonadota; class Gammaproteobacteria; order Tenderiales; family Tenderiaceae; genus JAKFXL01. The sequence goes on from JANOSY010000085.1 coordinate 3,759, forward strand.
GCTAATTTTGCTCTTCATTGATTCCGGTTTTAGGCAAAATGCAGTAACGTTGTGGTAAGTCCTCTGTGAGGAGGGCATCTGTTATTAAGGGATAGAAACGATGGATGAAAATAGGCTGTTTATTGGTGCTGATGGCGATACTTCAGTTAGTTTGCGTTTGCGTATGGGGAATCGCCACGGTTTGATTACGGGGGCGACGGGCACGGGTAAAACGGTGACATTGCAGACCTTGATTGAGGGGTTTTCTCAGGCTGGGGTTCCGGTGTTTGCTACAGATATCAAGGGTGACCTTTCTGGCCTTGCCAAGGCTGGGGGGCTGAATGAGCGGATTCAGGCACGTGTAGAGCAGTTAAAGTTGACTCAGTATCAAAATCGTCCCTATCCGGTAGTCTTTTGGGATCTTTTCGGTCAGGCTGGCCATCCAGTGCGTACCACTATCTCAGAGATGGGGCCGTTATTGTTAGCCAATTTGCTGGAGCTGAACAGTACACAAGAGGCGGTATTGTACGCCTGTTTCAAGATTGCCGATGACCAGGGGTTGTTGCTGCTTGATTTTAAAGATTTACGTTCCATGTTGACATGGCTGTCTGACAACGCCAAGGCGTTGCAGAGGGAGTATGGTAACCTCTCCAGCACCAGTATTGCCGCTATTCAGCGCAGTCTGCTGGTACTGGAGCAGGAGGGGGCGGAGCAATTTTTTGCTGAACCGGCATTGCAGTTACAGGATTTGATGCAGGTCGATTTCTCTGGCAATGGTGTGGTGAGCATGCTGGATGCTACGTCACTGATGCCGCGTCCACGTCTGTACGCTACTTTTCTGTTGTGGTTGTTATCTGAACTGTTTGAAGAGCTGCCAGAAGTGGGGGATCCTGATCGGCCTAAACTGGTGCTCTTTTTTGATGAGGCACACCTACTGTTTAAAAATGCGCCAGCGGCGTTGGTTGATAAGATCGAACAGGTTGTGCGTCTGATTCGTTCAAAGGGGGTAGGGGTCTACTTTATTAGTCAGACGCCGTCGGATATCCCTGTCAACATTGCTGGCCAGCTGGGCAATCGTGTGCAACACGCATTGCGTGCCTTCACACCCAAGGATCAAAAAGCAGTCAAGAGTGCCGCGCAAACCTTGCGTAGCAACCCTAAACTAGATACCGAGACGGTGATCAGTCAGCTAGGCGTGGGTGAGGCGTTAGTCTCTGTGCTTGATGATAAAGGGCAACCTACGATGGTGGAACGAGTGCTGATTGCACCACCACAGTCGCGGATTGGGCCGTTGACTGTGGAGGAGCGGCAACCGCTCTTGGCTCGTTCACCTCTGGCGAGTAAATACAACAGCCTGGTTGATCGTGAGTCGGCCTATGAACTGCTGCAAAAACGGAGTGAAGCGCTATTGGCACAGGCGGCTGAAGCAGAGCAGCTTGTGGAGGTGAAACAGACGTCTACCAAATCAACCACTTCCAGTGGGCCTGAGTCGGTCGTGAGTGCACTGGCCAAAAGTGCGGCACGTGCTATTGGCAGTCAACTGGGGCGGCAGATTGTACGCGGTCTACTGGGGTCGTTATTGGGTGGCAGGCGTTAAATAGGCCAGATGAAATCCAGATAAAATAAAGGGACGCCTGGCGTCCCTTTATCTATTTTTGCAGATGTTTATCTTGCTGCGCCGACGATGCTGCCGCCGCTTGTAGCAGGTAGCCGTGGCATATCTATTTTAGGGAATTCGCCACTTAAGCTTTCAAGGAAGGCGACAAGATCTGCTGTCTCTTTGTCGGTTAGCTCTTTATTAAGCTGGCCTTTGGCCATCACACGAACCGCTTCGTCCAGAGTCTGCACAGAGCCGTTATGGAAGTAGGGGGCGGTTAGGGCGATGTTCCGCAGGCTGGGTACACGCCAGACATTTTTATCGCTCTCATCCTTGGTGACCTCATGACGGCCAGTATCTTCCAGCAGCTTGTATTTGGCGTCATAGTCGCTGGCGAACATGGGGAATTTTTGATAGAAACCTTGTCCCGCCTGCATCAGTGGACCGGCAAAATTGGGGCCGCTGTGGCAAGCGTTGCAACCGCTCTCCTTAAATAGTTTCATGCCATTTTGTGCTTGGCTGGATAAGGCCTTTTTGTCGCCAGCCAAAAACCTGTCGAAGGGGCTGTTACGGGTGACTAATGTCCGTTCAAAGGCAGCAATGGCTTTAGCCATATTGTCATAGCTTACTGCATCTTTACCGCCGAAGACCTTATTGAACTGTTTAGCATAGCCGGAGATTGAACTAAGCCGCTCGACAATGGCCGCTTCGCTGGGCATGCCCATTTCAATTGGGTTTAAGGGTGGACCTTTAGCCTGATCTTCCAGTGTATTGGCGCGGCCATCCCAGAATTGTGCGCTCAGGAAGGCAGCATTCCAGACGGTGGGTGCACTTCTGCCGCCACGCTGTCCGTCAACACCGACGGAGGTAGCACGGCTGTCAGTGCCGTTGGCCATGACGTTGTGGCAGGAGTTACAGGAGACGGTGCCATCGATTGATAGGCGTGGATCAAAGTAGAGTTGTTTGCCCAGTTCGACTTTGGCGGCGGTGGTGGGGTTGTTGGGTGGGGTGGGGATGTTTTTGGGGAGCGCTTCAAAGGCGCTGGCACTGCTGGCACCCACTAGCAATATTGCTATGCAGGTGGCCAGGACGGTACGTTTTTGTTTAATCATCATCTTCTCCTAAGGATACATTTGAATAGTTGTATTGCGGGCAGAGGATAACCCTGCTTGTCGTCATGTTAAATTTAGACAAAGACTAAGTCAACATCGTATCACTATGTTTATTAATGATAATTCTTGATAAAAATAATCGGGTTTAACAATTTGTCCAGCATTCTGATAGGCATTAAAGTTGGCTAACAGCGGTAAATGATTACTGGGGTGTGACGATAGATAGTGGATTAGATACGGCCGATTTATTCACAAAATAAATTAATAAAATTAAAATCATTCATTTTATAAATAACAAGAGATGCGGCTATAGTGATTGCGTATTGATAAACAACCTGTCTTTAAATGACGTAAAGGAGATCCAAATGAGTAATAAGCCTAAGTGTCCGATGACTACCGCGAACGGTGCCCCAGTTGCCGAGGATCAGAACAGTATCAGCGCCGGCGAGCGTGGTTCGCTGACCTTCGACAACTTCCGTATGTTTGAGAAGTTGGCCCACTTCAACCGTGAGCGTATCCCTGAGCGTGTTGTACATGCCCGGGGTAGTGGTGCTTACGGCACTTTTACATTGACCAAAGATATGTCGGACTACACCATCGCCAAATTCCTCCAGGGGGTTGGCAAAAAGACCGAGCTGTTCCTGCGTTTCTCCACCGTCGGCGGCGGCCAGGACTCCAGCGACTACGCCCGCGATCCACGCGGCTTTGCGGTGAAGTTCTACACCGAGCAGGGCAATTGGGACATGGTCGGCAATAATACTCCGGTCTTCTTTCTGCGTGATCCGATCAAGTTCCCCGATTTTGTCCACTCGCAGAAGAAAAATCCGCAGACCAATCTGCCCGATCCGGCGGCGATGTTTGAGTTCTGGGCTAATAGCCCACAGTCACTGCACCAGATGACCATCTTGATGTCGGACCGTGGCATTCCAGCGACACTGCGTAATATGCATGGTTTCAGCTCCCACACACTAAGCTTTTGGAACGCCAAGGGTGAGCGCAGCTGGGTGAAGTGGCACTTCAAGAGCAATCAGGGGGTCAAGACCCTGACCAACGAAGAGGCGGCCAAAATGTCACCAGTCGGCGCGCAGCAGGATCTGGTGGAGTCTATCAACAAGGGCGACTTCCCGAGCTGGGCAGTTAAGGTGCAGATTATGAGCGAAGCCGAGGCACGTACCTATAAGATCAACCCGTTTGATCTGACTAAGATCTGGCCCCACAGTGACTTCCCGCTGATTGAAGTTGGCAAAATGGAGTTGAACCGCAACGTCACCAACTACTTTGCCGAGACCGAGCAGGCGGCCTTTAGCCCCGGCAATCTGGTGCCAGGCATTGGCGCGTCGCCTGACAAAATGTTGCAGGCGCGGTTGATGGCCTACCCCGATGCACACCGTTACCGCATCGGTGCTAACGCCAATCAGTTGCCAATTAACTCTCCTCGTTGCCCGTTCCACCACTATCAGCGTGATGGGGCGATGGCGGGTATGCCAGCGGCCTTTGGTAGCGATAACAACCAGGGCGGTGGGGTGAACTTTTACCCTAACGATCAGGTGGGCGATGGTGCCCCGGTACCGATGCCAGAGTTTGCTGAGCCACCGATGCCAATTTTGGGCGAGGCGTGGGTCAAGGCTTACGATACTCAGGATGAAGATAACTTCAGCCAGGCCGGTGATCTCTACCGTTTGATGTCGGAGGATCAAAAGAACCAGTTGGCGGGCAACATCGCCGGTGGTTTGGTTCACGCTACCAAGAGTGTGCAGGAGCGGATGTTAGCGCAGTTCAAAGAAGCAGATGCTGATTATGCCAAACGGGTTGCTGATGTGATGAAGGGCATGGTTTAGTACGGTCTGATGGAATAGTTTGATGATTTCGGCTCACGTCCCCTTTGTATTTGTATAAGGGGGACGGTAGAGCTGATGCTTTTTATACGCTGGCTGGTTATACGTTGGCTGGCAGTGTGATTACTGTGGGGTTAGACAAACAATTGGTTTAGGCAGATCGATGCCGTGACCTTGAGCATAATCAACGCCGATTTCCCGTAACGCTATGATAGATTCTTCATCCTGGGCAAATTCAGCAATCGTTTTAATGCCACCGACGTGCGCAATCTCTGCAATCGCTTTGATAATGGCGTAATCCATGCGGTCTGTCCGCATGTTTTTGACAAAACTACCATCAATTTTAATGAAGTCGACGGGGATCCGTTTAAGGTAGGAGAAAGAACTCATGCCACTGCCAAAATCATCCAGGGCAAAGCGACAGCCATGTTCTTTTATTTTATGAATAAAGTGAATGGCATTGGTAAAGTCTGTAATTGCTGCGGTCTCAGTGATCTCAAAACAGATGGTGTGTGGTAACAACTGGTAGAGTTCAAGTTGGGTATGAATGTATTCGAGTAGCCCCGCATCGCTTAGTGATGTGCCTGACAGGTTAATAAAAGTGATGTGATCATTGGTAGCTGTACTGTTTTGGTGTCGCTCACAGGCTAGCTGTTGAAAAGCGGTATGAATGACCCAGCGGTCAACCGTGGTCATCATATTGTAACGTTCAGCGGCAGGAATAAATGCGTAAGGGAGAATAAGCTTTCCTTCTTCATCTACCATGCGTATTAAAAATTCGCGATGATTGGCCGTTGTGTTGACATTCAAGGGCATAATGGCGTGTTCGTGCAGAACAAAACGATTCTCCTGAACGGCTTGGGCTATTCGCGAGGCCCACTGCATTTCAGTGTGGCGACGGTTGAGTTCAGCATCATCGGCACGATAGAGGTGAACACGATTGCGCCCCAAGTCTTTAGCGGCATAACAGGCCATGTCAGCGCCACTTAATACCTCTTCAACATTGCGACTGCTACTGTTGATGATGGTGACGCCGATGCTGACGCCGATGGCAAAGTTGTAACCTTTCCAGGAAAAACGAAAGTTTTGAATGATTTCGCGGATGGTTTCGGCGATCTTTAAAGCGTGATCCAGATTACAGTTCTCCAGCAAGATGCCAAACTCATCACCACCGAGCCGTGCCAGCGTATCGCGGTTCCGTACTTGGTGTAACAGATCAACGGTTAAACAGCGTAATAGTTGATCTCCAGCCATGTGGCCACAGGTGTCGTTGATGATTTTGAATTGATCCAGGTCAAGATAGAGCAATACATGTTCATATGAGCGTTCCTTTGCACTCTGTAGTGCGCGTTGCAGGCGCCGTTCAAATTCAAGTCGATTGACAAGCCCGGTGAGGGCATCGTGATAGGCCATATGGTGGATAGTGGCTTCGGCCTGGCGCAGTGCCAGGCGTCGTTGTGCTTCGCGAAGCTCGCGCCTGATGGCCGGCACAAGCCGAGTAAGATTGTTTTTCATGATGTAATCATTCGCACCATGCCGCATGGTTTCCACAGCAGTCTCCTCGCCGATGGTTCCAGAGACTATAATGATGGGGACGTCACCGTTTGTTTCGCGTACAAGTATCAGCCCTTGAATAGTATCAATAGTGGGCACGTTGTGGTCACTGATGACAATATCCCAAGGCCCCTCTGCTAATGCGGCGTGTAGGGCATCGAGATTATCAGCGCGGTGGATAATGGTATTCAGGCCACCTTTATGCAGTTCGCGTTGTAAAAGGAGGGCGTCATCTGCGGAGTCTTCTATCAGTAGCAGACGCAATGGTGGATCTTGCCTGCTCTCATCGGCCACGAGACACCTCGTTTAATACCAACCAGTAGAGGCCAAGGTGGCGTGCTGCCTCAACAAATTGGGTAAAGTCGACGGGTTTGCGTACATAGCTGTTGGCCCCCAGCGAGTAGCTGGTGATGATGTCCTGCTCTTCATTGGAGGAGGTTAGCACGACCACTGGCAGGAGTTGAGTGAGTGGATTGAGCCGAATCTGTTTTAATACCTCCAGTCCGTCGATCTTTGGCAGCTTAAGGTCAAGCAGCACCACTTGTGGCAATTGTGATGTATCACGCCCTGCAAATGTGCCTGTGCCAAACAGATAGTTGAGTGCTTCCTCACCATCACGGACAACTACGATCTCATTGGCAATATTGCTTTTTTGCAGTGCCCTGACGGTAAGTAGTTCATCGTCAGGATTGTCTTCGATTAATAGTATGGTAGTTGATTTTGCCATGGTGGACCCCCGTCATATGATAGCTAGCTGTTATTATAAATTGTGGAACCATTTTTTACATCGTCTGCTCTGCATCTGAGTCAGGAAGGGTGAAGTAGAAGGTGGCACCGTGATTGACCTCGGCATCTACCCAGACCTTGCCGCCATGTTTTGTGATGACCCGCTGTACGGTGGCCAGACCAATGCCAGTTCCTTCGAACTGTTCGACGGGGTGCAGACGTTGAAAGGTATTAAACAGTTTGGATGAATATTTCATGTCAAAACCAACACCATTGTCACGGATGAAAAAACAGATGTTGTTGTCGTTGATGAGTGTATTGAACTCGATGGTGGCATCTGGTTGGTGACGAGTGAATTTCCATGCGTTACCAAGCAGATTGCCAAGCAATACCTGTAGTAATGTTGGGTCGCCATAGCCCCAGAGGTTGGGGGCGATAGCAATATTGACAGTGCGCTCAGGTTCGTTTTGGCGCAGCTCCTCGATGAGGTTTTCTGCCAGTAAACTTAGATTTATCTTTTTCAGCTGTAGTTCGCTGCGGGTAACGCGTGAGAGTTTCAAGAGATCGTCAATCAGATGCCCCATTTTCTGTGCGCTATTGCGGACACGGTTCAGATAGTCGCGACAGCCCTGGTTGAGTGATCCACTACAATCTTCCAGCAGTGCCAAACTGAAGCCGTCAATGGCGCGCAAAGGGGCACGTAGATCGTGTGAAACTGAGTAGCTAAAGGCTTCGAGCTCATTGTTGATAGAGGTGAGCTGAGCGGTACGATTGGTAACGGTTTTTTCCAACTGGTCATTTTGAGATTGGAGCGCTGTTTCAGCGCGGCGACGGCGTTCGACCTCACGTGATAGGGCGGCTGATTTTTTCTGGTATTTGGTTAAGGAGAAGGTCAGGGCTATCAGTAGTGAGGAGACGACCGTGTAGATTATACCGACATTCCATGAGAGTTCGCGGTGCCGCATCTGAACGCCGACAAAGTCTTTGACGAGTTTAAGTTGAGCCGCGCCACGATAACCGTAATTGAAAGTGGTTGTGAAAGTGACTGGATTATCAGTGCTGGCGGGGCGTTTAAATTCATGGAATTGGTAGCTGTTAGCGGCCGTGATCTTCATCTCCCTGATGTCACTATTATTGCTTCCCCAGTCATCGATCAAACTATCAATATGCTGGTAGTTACCAGCCTGTAAGTCATTATGTATTAAAGAGGCCAGCAATTGAAGTTCACGCTCGGAGGAGCGCTGTTTTATTTGAAGTTCTTGTTGCCACTGATGCTGTACAAATAGCACGGATAATAAGAGCAGTAGCGCCAGAAACAGCGCTAGTAGTAACCACGGAAGTATGCGTGCCAGGCGCTGCATGGTTCAGCGCTCAGACTCTACTTTATGAACAATGGTTCTTAATTGTTCGTAATCACGTTCATGCACCGGGATTAATGCGGTTAACTCTTTGTGCATGGCGCTCATAATGGTTTTGCCGTTTGGCTCGTTGTTGAGTTGTAACAGCGCCTGGCGCAGTTTTTTGACCTTGGCGATGGGCAATGTGCTGCTGGTGATGAAGAGATGGTCAGGGGTGGCTGGTGTTGCCGCAATTACTCGTAACCCTTTGGATTCAAACTCAATAAATACCTCCTGTTTAACAGCACCTGCATCAAAGTCACCTGCAAGTACGGCAATGGCGACGTTATGGTGTGAACCAAGAAATTTGTATTCCGATAATGCACTGACGGGAATGCCGGCCTCAGCTAACATAAAGCGGGGCACAATGTGGCTCATGGTTGATTCTTTGTCACCAAAGGCAAAACGTTTGCCCTGAAGCTGTTTGAGATTTCTTATGGGGCTTTCGTTGCGAGTGATGATTACGCCATAGAGGTTGGGACTGTTGTTGACTTCGAAGCGGGCCAGGAGCGGTTTACTGCCATATTTATCCAACAGTTTTATATAGGGGGCAGGCCCCATAAAGGCGATGTCAACTTGATCTTTGCCGATAGCGTCGATGTGATCATCGTAGTTGCGCCCCACCCGGACAACGATGGGTTGCCCTAATGTGAGACTGAGATATTCAGCCAGCGGAGTAAAACGTTTTTGGATCTCTGCCTCAGGCAGATAGGGATGGACGGCCAGGATCAGTGGCTCGGTTGCTGCTATGACAGGTTGGATCGTTGTGGTAAACAGCAGTATCAGCGCAGCAAACAGTTTTTGTAATGGCTTCATTTGACACTCACTTTATATGTGAATGAGACTGATGTTATATCGATGCAGTCTCGTTGTGCCGCGTCTATACCATCCTACGCCAGCAATCACCCCAGTACTATTTTGTTAAGGTGATTCTTGGCTCGTAGTCAAACAACTGTATAAATGTAATAGATACGCCCCTGACGCAGTCTGCTCTCCTATGAAAATCCTAGCAAGAGCTTGTGTGATTTATTATGCAGGAACGGTTACTTTGTGCTTCTTTTGGGAAAAGTCTGGAGGGTGGGATAGACATTGTCCCGGAGGGGATAGGCGTGGAGTGTTTTTTTGTAATGGTTATTTGATTAATGAAGGAGGCACGTCTGAAAGTGTGCCCCCGTTTAGTGTTGAGTTATGCCCCAATCTCGGACCATACCGCAAATTCGTTGCCGCTGGGTTCAGTGAAATGGAAACGCCTGCCCCCTGGGAATGAGAATATTTTAGTGCTGATAATCCCACCGGCCTGTTTTACTTTTTCTTCTGTGGACTCTAGATTATGGCTGTAAAAAACCAGTAATGCTGCACCGGTGCTAGTGGTTGAGGTCAGTTCCGATCGATAAAAACCGCCATCGAGTTCTTGATTTGAGAAGGCTGAGTAGTTGGGACCGTAGTCGATAAAGCTCCAACCAAATGCAGTTTTAAAGAATTTTTTTGTTTCACCAATATTTTTTGCAGGGTATTCAACGTAGTTTAGTTTTTCGTGTTTGTTCATGGGCAATCGGGTCCTTGATAACCGGGGTGGATATTTACTCGTCGACTAATACTTCAAATCCTCCGTAGATCATCCGCATGCCATCAAAGGGCATGGGATTGGTGTCTGGATGTAGTCGTGGATCATCCATCGCCAATTTCATACCTCTGTTACGGGCCTCTTTTGATGGCCAGCTGATCCACGAAAAAACAACGGTTTCATCTGGCTGACATTTTACAGCCATGGGGAATGAGGTGATTTTTCCTTCTGGAACATCGTCACCCCAGCACTCTACCAGTTTTAATGCACCGTACTCTTTGAATACAGCGGCTGCATTTTGAGAGTGCTTTTTGTAGATCTCTCTGTTTTGGTTAGGTACTGCTGCGACAAAACCATCGACGTAAGTCATTGGGTATCCTCCTTGATGTATTGGTGAGTAATGAATGATCCAGCTTATCTAAAATTTTATGCAATACGAACAGCCTTGCACCTTTTTCTTGTCGCCTATGGGCGACAGGAGGGGCGTGTTGGCTAACGTTTTTCATAGTAGATTAACTATTCTTAATAGCCGTATTTTTATAATTTTCTATGTAGTCAAGCATGGCAGCGGTGACGTTGTCTGGATCTGGCGGATTGTTGTTTTCTATTTTTGTAGCCACCGTGTAGCTTGGTTTGAGTGGCAGGTAGGCAGATTGGCTGCTATCGGCAGAGAAACAGCCGATTTTTTTTGTTGAGTGAACAGCGGGACTCAGTGAGTTTTTTGAGTTGGGGGAATGTTTCTGTGTCATATGTCGATGCCTCACGATATCTGAGAAATAAGATGTTTATCACTATGTGAAGGTGTAAGCAATAGTTGGACCATTGATGTTTTTAACATATTTATCAGTATGTTATTAATGTGGTGTCCTCTTTTTTTCATGATTCATGAGCTTTTTGGATTGAACCGTTGCTAGTCAGCGACACTTAATTCAGAGATGGTGCCTAATCGATTGAATAGGGAGGAATGGTTGTGTTGTTGATTGGCGACAATAGGCACGGTTTCAGCTCCAGTTGAAGTGTAATAGTAGTCTAAAAAATCCGATTGCCAAGGTCGCGCACCATAGCTGCCGGATCAACATCCGGCACCTCAAACTGCACGTCGTCGAGTGAGACATTAAACGGCTGCCCCTCCTTGTAGTGGATCGGGAAACGTACCCCGAGGCGCAGATTGGAGCCGAGTTCGTAGGCGGCGAGCTGCCAGGTATTGTCGTAGACGCTGAAACCGAGCGCGGTGACGGCGACATAGCCCGATACATCAAACTTAAATTTGGGTTCGGCGTGCAGATACCCTTCAGCGTCGAACTGGAGGCCTTGGTTGGGTTTCCAGTCGATGTGGGTGCTGGCTTCGGCGGCACCGTCGATGCCAAGGGTGCCGCCCAACTCCAACCCACCGGTGACGCTGGCGCCGGTGATGCCGAGGCCGATGCCGACGCGGGCACCGAGGCGCAGTCCGGCGTCAGCAGGCACGTTGACGTGGGCGTCGCCGGTGATGTGGGTATCCTCCTCGTGGTCGGGATTGTAGGTGATGCCGATCTTGAGCTGATCAAGCGCGCCAGGGCCGATGCCAGCCTTGGCGCTGAGGTTGCCACCGACCTCGGCAACAATGCCGGGGAAGATCGGGATCTGGGTCGAGAGTGAGAAGAGCGACTTGTTCAGCTCTTTGCGCGGAAAGATCTCCAGCGAGCTGGGCAGGCCGAGTTCACCGGCGACGGTCACTTCGCCCTTCTCATCCAGGGTCAGCCCGACGGTCGCCTTGAGCCACGGCGCGGCGGTGACGTTGACCTTGCCGCCGCCCCAGACCTTCATCGGTTCTGCTTCGCCGCCGCCATCACCAATCATCGCACGGGCGTTGAGGTCGACATTGCCTTCGACGATGCTACGTTTGTAGTTGGCAGTCAGTTTGCCGTTGAGCAGCCCATCCTTGTAGTCGAGGTTGATCTTGGCGCTGGCGTCCAGGCCGCTCAGGTCCGGCTCCAGCTCACCGCTGCCGCCCAGTGACCAGAGATCCCCTTTCCGCTCAGCCGAGACGTTAAGTTTGCCCGCCTTGATGCGCGGGATGGTATCGGAGAGAGTCGCCTCGCCCGCCAGCGTGATATTGCCACTGTCGTCGGCATGGGCCGCCAGCTTGGCCCCTTTGAAACCGGGTACCGAGAGGTCGGCATCACCGGCAAAGTCGATCGCCTTCTTGGCGTCGTCATAGGCAAGGGTGAAGTTGGCCTTTTTGATCCCCTTGAGCGCCCCTGGCTTGAGGCCGAGCGTGCCCGAGGCCTTTAGCCCCTTTTCACTGTCGTAATTGACCTTGCCGCTGCCGGTAAACAGCTCTTTGTCGAACAGCAGTTCGGCACCGAGGCTAAAACCATCCATACGCCCCTCACCGGTCAGTGAACCTGTGGCCAGCTCGCCGATGTGGAAGTCGATGGCGCCGTCGACCCCGATGCCAGAGCCGCTGGCAATGCTGACGGTAAGCGAACATTCGTCGATCTGGACGGGCCCTTTCAGTGCAATCTCGTCACTGCTGAAAGTGCGGCTAAAGATGATTTCACCACCGATGAACTGTACGTCGATCTGTGCGCCCGCCAAAATCGGGATGCCATCCACCTTGAGCTTGCCTGCTGCTGAGAGATCAGCGCTGGCGTCCATCTCTGCTGTGTCGAGTGCAATGGGGCTGAGCAGGGAGTGGCTGAAGGCGAACTGAAAGTTGGGCAGGATCGATGCCGGTGCTACCGTGGCAATCAGTGGCGTGGATGGATTGCCTTGTAATGCCAACTCTCCCGGCACGGGCTTTTTACCGCCACGGGTATTGGCCACCACCTTCATCTTGCCAGTGCCTGAGGTGCGATCAAAACTGCCATCCACCACGTCGAGCCGTTTACCCCAGTTGCCACCCTCAAACTTGCCGTCGGGCTTGAGCTCTTTTGAATACATGACGCCGCCGCCGGGACGCGGGAAAATCTTGACATGTTTGTCGTCGAAGAGCAGGTCGAGATCCTTTGCCGCAGGTTTTTCGAGTGGGTCGAGGGTATCGCCACCCTCTACCTGCCCCTGACTCCATTTGGTAGTGGGTTTACCTTTCAGCGGGACATCGTAGGTCACGCCAGTGAATTTGACGGTGTAATTTTTGAATATTTCGTCGATGGCGACTTTGGCGGGATCGGGCGTTTTGTCGGCTGTCGCCCCTCCGGCTGTCGGTGCGGCAGCGGTTGCCGGGGCGGTTGCGCCACCAGCCGCTGGGGTGGCGGCCGACTTTTTGGGCAACTCCTTGCCGAGTATGTCGGGTGCGGCACCACTCGAGGGGGGTTCGATGGGCAGGGCATTGCGGACGCGCGCCGTGATGGCCTTGTCGATACGAGAGCCCGCGCTACGGTTGGCCGAGGCGTCGAGCATATGCATGTTGTCGGTGGTATTGGGGCCACCCAACTGGATCTCTTTGACGTGGTCAACGTCGAAATTATTGAGTTCACCATTGGCGTCCCACCAGGGGGCTTTTAGTTGTGAGGTCATGTCGGCAACTGACCCCACCAGGAAACCGTTGGCAGTGCCCTTGGCTTTTAATGCGTAGATGGAGCTTGGAACGCCGGGCTTTTCAGGACTCTTGGCGGCTTTGGCCGTGATCTTGCTGGCATCGGGTGCTTTAACGCCTGCCATCCAGACCTGCCGCTGATTGTCGGGGCGTGGGATGCGTTTGCCTTTTTCTACCATCACGGTCGCGCCAAAGGCGTCTTTGAGTCCGGGCTTGTCGGGCAGGGCGAGCCCGTCGATTATCAGCGTCTCGCCCTCTAGTTTACCTTTGCCAGTGCCCTGCATGGCGGCCGTGGATTTCGGTTTGCCGCCAGTCGCTGCTGGGGTGGTCGCAGGTGCACGCATCACCCGCTGCACGTCGCCGCCTTGCTGCACCACATGGGTCAACTCATGGGCCAGCAGTTCCCGGCCGCTGTCGCTCTCGGGCGAGAACTCACCGGGGGCAAAAAAGATATCGTTACCAACCGTGAAAGCACGGGCGTTGGTTTCGGCGCAGAGATCGGCGGCTTCGCTGTCGGTGTGGATCCGTACCTGGCTGAAATCCTGTCCAAACTGACTCTCCATATCTCTCTTGGCCGCATCGGGTAGGGTTGCCCCCGCGCCACGGCGGGCCTCGATACGGTTTTCGGTTTCGGCGCTGGTGGTCTGCCCGGCCATTGGGTCGGCGGCTTCGCGCTGTACCTTTGTCTCATCTTTACCGGCGGCGGCCGCCTTTTTATCGAGCTGCTGCTCGGCGCTGTTTTCGGGCACCGGGCGGCGCTGGATAGTTTCAGCGGCGGGCACCGGTTTGAGCGCCAGGGTGTCGCCCTTTTCGGCATTGATCTTTGGTTCCAGGCTGGCGCGTTGGGCCTTCTTTGCGCCGTCCTGCTTTGGTATTGCGGGCGCTGCCGGGGTGGCCTTGGGGGCGCGGGCGACCTGCTGTGCAACCTTGTCGGCCTCTTTTTCAGCGCCGTCTTGTGGGTGGCTGACCGCCATCTTGGCCTGCATGTAGGCAGGTGGTTTTGCCGCCTCCGGTTTTTGGCTGCGCTGCGCGCTGGCCGCTTTTTTGGCGACCTTATTGCCATCCTTTTTTTCTGGGGTGGATTTACTCTTCTGGGTAGCGGCGGCCATGGTTTACCCCGGCAGATGTTCGAGTTGTGGTGGCAGGGTGCGACCGAGTTTGCGGTACTCGGCTCGTAGCGCCTCCAGCAGGTGGGTGGATGCCAGGGGACTCTCCGGCGGTTGCGGACTCAGGGCGGCGGCGTTCAGCACGATGTTGCGGATGTGGCCGCCCGCCAGGTCGCTGTAGCTGGCCAGCAGGCGGCAGGTCTGTTCGTTGGGTGCGCGGTTGCCGAGGTGCGAGCGCCACAGCCGGTAGCGCTCCTCGACGCCGGGCAGCGGGAATTCGATGATGGCGTCGAAGCGGCGGCTAAAGGCGGTGTCGATGCGGTTGCGGCTGTTGCTGGTGAGCAGAACGATGCCAGGGTGGTTTTCAATGCGGGTGAGCAGGAAGTTGGTGAGCATGTTGGCATAGCGCTCGCCGGTCTCCTTGCCGTCGCTGCGGCGGCCAAAGAGGGTGTCGGCCTCATCCATCAGCAGGATGGCATCGAGGGCGGCGGCCTCGTCCAGTACTCGGCCGAGGTTCTTCTCCGACTCCCCTATATATTTGTTCATCACCGCCGCCAGATCAACGCGGAACAGCGGTGCCCCCAGCAGCGTGGCCAGACGGCTGGCGGCGAGGGTTTTGCCCGCGCCGCTCTCCCCGGCAAAGAGGGCACGCACGCCGGGGGTGGGGTCGGCGAGACTCGCCCCTAGTCCCTGCCACAACCGTTCGCGGCGCTGGCAGCGCTGGATCAACTCATCAAACTGGGTCTGGATCTCCGGCGGCAGGATCAGGCCGTCGGCCTCGACATGGCGTGTCACCGGCTGGGCCAGCAGCCGCAGCCGCTCGGAGCCAAACTGGGCGCGGGCGGCGCGCAGGTGGTGCGGGCCGGGTGGCTCATCGCGGTGGGCGCTGCTAAAGCGGATACGTTCGGCCAGTGCCTGGATGGTGGGGCCATCCACCAGCGCCTGTTCGGCCATGCTCTCGGGGATCTGCTCTGATAGCGCATCGCGCCAAGCGGTCAGCCGTTCGTCGCGATTGAGTGTCGGCAGGGTGATTTCCAGGGTGTCGCTCGCCGCGACGGTGCCGTCGTGGCCGCAGACCAGCAGCAGTGGTGTCTGGTGGAGCTGGTTGCGGCTGGGGCTGAAACGTTCGCCGGGGCCAAGGTTGATCAGCAGCAGCGGTAGCCAGCTGCCGTAGTGGCAGGCGGTGGCCAGCACCGGGCGCTGCTCCCAGACCTCTTGATCCACCTCGATGGCCAGCAGACCAAGTTCAGCGGCCAGGGCGGCGGCAGCGGCAAGTCCCGCCTGCGGATTGCCACGCAATACCACCACCCGCACCGCCCCCTGCCGCAGCTGTCTGGCTAGCAGTGGCAGTTGCCGTTTCAGGTCGCCGGGCAGGGCGGCGTTGCCCGGCGGCAGTGGCCGGGTGCCGGGCCACGGGGTGCTGTCGCCACAGAGCAGCGCCCATAGCTCCGGCGGCAGGGTCAGTTGGCGGGTCGGCAAGGGGCCGTCACCGTTTATTTCCAATATCCCGGCGCGTACCAGCCTATGGCTGGGCAGGGCGAGTGGCGGCAGTGGCGCATCAAAGAGCGCTTGCGCCATCACCTCCAGCAGATGCAAGCCGGGGCGCGGCGCGGCGCCAGGGCTTTGCAGCTCCGCCAGCGCCAGGTTGAGCAGGTGACTCGCCTCGGTCTCGCCGCAGAGCGCCAGCACAAACCATTCGTGCAGCTGGAGCTGATAGTCGCGCAGCAACTGGCCAAAGGGACCGGGCAGCTCTGGCGCGTGTTGCGCCAGCCGACCGATAGCCTCTTCCCACTCACCCGCAGGCAGCCCCATCAGCGTGGCCAGATCGGCGTAACGCTCCAGCTGCTCAAACAGCGGCGCTGGCTGGGCTAGATAGAGCCGCGCAAACCGCGCCACGCCGCTGTAGACAAAGGCGCGGTTGAGCAGGGCGGGGGTGATGATGGGTGGCGTGCTGTTCATGGCTGTGGCTCCAGTCCGCTGCCGTAGTGGAAGGTCACTACCCGTCCTAGCCATGGCACCCAGCCGGGGTTGATGTCGAGGCCGACGCGCCGCACTGACAGACAGGCGTCGTTGAGGCGAAAGTGCAGGTTGACGTGGCTACTGTCGGCGATCAGTCGCGCTGGTATCTGCCATGTCTTTGCCTGCCACACCGCGTCACCGTAACGGTTGGCCCCCAGGTGTATGAGTGAGTTCACGGTGGCCAGGGGTGGTTGCTGTGCCAGCATCGCGCCGTTTTTCATGCCACATTCGTCGGCAATAAATTCCAGCAACGCCCCGGCGGGTGGGCAGCCGAGCGCTGTGGCCAGATCATAGAGCCAACGCCACCCGGCGCCGGGGCGGTCTGTGGGGAGCAACGCCCGCACCGCAGGCAGGTTGAGAAAGTTGATGAGGTAGAGCAAGCCACCTTGATGGGTGGTGAAGTTATGCTCGAAGGTGGTTTTGTATGTTGTTGTTGCAGAAGCTATTTCTGCTGTTGATTCTGTTTCTGAAACTGTTTTTGTGTCTGTTTCTTTATCTGTTTTTGGCGTAGCTGGATTCAAACTTCCTGTGACACTAAGTTCGAAGTGATTGCCGGACGACGTTGCCCTATCCAACGTTGGCGTGGGCATGGTCTCTTTAATTGATTGGGCCTCTACCTCATGTTGCTTCTCAACACTGATCAGGCTGGGCGCTTTAGCACTGTAGTCTGGATGAAACACAGTGGAATCGGGGGCGCTGCTCCCCGGATTGCGTTTCACTCCATCCGGGCTACCAGACTGCGCCGAGATGGTTGGCGAGTTGCCACTCATGATCCGCGTCAGCAGGCAGAGCTGTTCCGCCCCTGTTGCTCCTGTCGTCTGTGCCAACAGGGTTGGCGCTTGTTGCCACAGCGCCAACAGCGCCGCCAGCAGGGGGCGTGAATCGGTTGCTGCAACGTTGAGGAAACCAAGGTCGGTTTGTTGGCGGGGGATCAGCGCTGGCGCGACCATTATGTCGTTACTGGCGATAAGCTGACGGGCGGCCTGCACTGTCGCCGACCAACCAGCCGCCTGGGCGGCGACTGTCAGCAGCCGTTCAGCGCCACTGCTGCTAAGGCTCTGCCAGAAGGGTTGCCAGAGCTGGGTGGTGTGCAGCTGCGCCGCCACGGCGGGCAGGTACAGCGGTGACTCCTCAAGCAGGGCGACAAGCGCCGCGTCTGTGGGGTGTTGCAGTTCACCCTGCCAGCGCCGCCAGTACCAGTGGTGTTGGGCGCTGCCGTGCAGCAGGTCGCGGATCAGGCAGGCGAGCAGGCTGGCGTGGCTGCGAAAGCGCACCGCCAGGGCGTTTGGAGCGGCGGCGGACCAGCCATCCACAGCGTTTTCGGCAAGACGGCGTGCCTGCTCGGCGGCGCGGGCGGCGATCTCGCGCGGGTTGCCGCTGGCGGTGATGCGGCGCAGAAAGAGCAGCTCCCCTGGTGCCGTGGTCGGCCAGCTGCTCTGCTCCAGCGCGGTTTTGAGGGGCGCGCGGGCGGCATCAATGGTCTCAATCGTGCCACGCAGGGTGACACGATTCAGTAGCACTGTTTCCGTGGCGGGGATCATCGGCTCAGCTCCGTAGCCCCGTTACCCGCATCTCCAGGGTGAGGGAGATGTTGGGGTTGATGATGGTGGCGATGGAGGCGAGGGTTCCTCTGCTGTCGTGGTCTTCCACCCGCACTGTGGCGATCACCTGCTGTTTGTCGTCGAGCAGCTGCAACAGATTGCCCGCCGCCGGTTCGCGGTTGAGGTCGAGGCGCAGCAGTTCGCCGGGGCGGAAACGGCTCGGCAGGCTCTTTAACTGTCCCTGGAGTAGCTGTTGTGGGTCGTCGCTGGCGGCCAGTAGCAGGCAGGCACGGACGAAGTTGCCCATGGCGGTGCGGCTGTCGCCGGAGGCGTCGCTGTCGAGCTGGCGGAACCACCAGCGGACCAGCTCCACCAGGGTGCGGATGTTGTTGAAGTCATCCGCCTCGGCCCTGGCCAGATTGGGCCAGCGCTCCGGACTCTCCACTGCCAGGCGGTTGTCGTCGGCCAGGTCGGCCCAGGCTAGCCGGATTGAGGGTTTGATGGCGCGCAGGCCGCTAAGCAGACAACCGGCGGCGGCATTGAGGCGCTGGTGTAGCTGGTTGGCTGGTTCGCGCAACGCCGGGATGGGGCTGGCGAGCAGGTCTTCGAGGGCTAGAATCTTGTGCCCCTGCTGCTGCATCTCGCGTAGGGCGGTGATGGCAAACGGTTTGGCGGCGATGGTCTGTTGCATGACCAGATGGTTTTGCAACATGCCAAAGAGCGTTGGCTGGAGGCCGGTCGGGGCGGCCGGTTGCCTGAGCTTGACCTCGATGATCTGACGTCTTCTCAGCACCATTTGCTCCAGCGGGATGCGCCCCGGCAGCTGGTTGGAGAGGCCGCTCAACAGGGTCCAGTCAGCGGCGGGGATATCAAGCAGTGTCGCCATAAAGGGCAGCAGCTCTTCGGCCAGTGGCGTGGCGCGATTGGGGCAACCTGGTGCCAGGTCGTCAGCACTGCCGGGGCGTAGGTCGAGCGGGTCGGGCAGGGTGCGCGACAGTGGCGTCTCACGGACCCGCACGTAGTAGAGACCAAGATTGCTCTCGATGATGCGCTTGCGCTCGGCCCACTTCTGTTCAACCTCCTGCCAGTGCTCTGCCAGCAGCCGCTGGGCGACGGCGTAGTCGTCGAGCAGTTCGCTGCGTTTGGCCTCCAGCCCCTTGAGGGTGGAGTTTTCGTTGGTGATACGAACCGCTAGCTCGGCCAGCTCTGCCTGTTTCTTTTCCAGCTTTTGTTGCTGTTGCCGCCGCACCTTTACCAGGGCAAAACGCAACGCCTCCATGGTGCGGATGTCATCGGTCATCACCATGCCGGTGGCAAAGAGTGCCGAGTGGGTATTGTGCGTGACGGTGAGGTTGGAGACCCCGCCCGTCTTGTCGGAGATGTCATCAAAGGGGATGGTGAAGGAGCCACCGAGTTTGGGCAGTGGCTTTTTTAGAAAACCGCCATTTTCGTCGGCAGTGACACCCAACTCATTGACCAGGGCGGTATACCCCACGCCGAGCTGTTTTTGCAGATACTCCTCGACCCGTGCAATCAGGGATTTGCCGGTGCCGGGCGCCTTGGTGGCGATGTCGCGCAGGGCCTCAAGGTTGATACGGGCGTTGATGAAATGGTCGCGTATCGGCTCGATCTGACGCATGGTGCCAAATTTGGCGCTGGCCTTGGCGTAGGTCGGTTCGCTAACCGGCTCGGTGGGTGCTGCGGGCGCGGCGGGCTGCGCTGGAAAATAGGGTCCCGCCTGATACTGGAAGATGCCGGGGTTGTAAGCGGCGGCGCTCATCAGCAGCGGGGCGTTGTTCTCAACCGGTGTCAGCTTGAGTTCCTGCATGTCTGCGACGCCAAAAAATTTCTGAGCCATGGTGATTACCCCTTTGAGGTGTCGGTTGCAGTGGTGTCAAACGCCACCGCGCCGTTCCAGCGCATCATGCTGCTGCCGGAGCCGTCGCCCGCCACCCCGCCGGCCAAGGCGCTGAACGAGACGGTGAGGCTGTCGAGCTGCTGGCGCTGCAGGTTGAGGTAGTCGTTCAACTCGTTGAGCAGGCGGTAGCTCTCATCCAGATCCTGCTCCAGATTGGTGATGTCGTTGTAGATGCCCTCGCGTTGCAACAGCAGCTGCTCTGCGGCGGCAATAGGGTCACCCATCGAGGTGTAGTCAACGACGGCATGGGGTGAGAGCAGATGGCTGCTGTAGGGTTCGGGCAGCGGCGTGGTTGTGTCGCCCAATGCTTTGCGGCGCTGTTCAACCAGGTCATTGCGGAACAGGGTGGGGTCGCGGGGGCGAACCACCAGGGTGGGGGCTTGCGCCAGTTTAAGCTGGTCGCTATTGAGGCCGCCAAAGAGCAGCTGCCATTGTAGCCACCACGCCTTCCAGGCCTGGGCGGCGGCCATCTCGCGCTGAAACAGTTCATCTTCCAGGGCGGTGTCGCGCTGTGGCAGATCCAGCAGTTGCGGGTGGTAGTCGAGGTCGGGGATCGCCAGCAGCAGGCGGATGCGGTCGCCCAGCCCGTGGATCAGATCGACGCTGCCGCGTGGCAGCTCGCGGTCGATGACGGCACCAATGGTACTGGCGGGCACGGGCGCCAGCTCCACCTGCAGGTCGGCCGGCTGGAACATCAGTTTGGGTGTTTTGCTCGCCGCATCTTTCAACAGCATGGGTGGCAGTGGCCCGGCGGCGGGCAGGTAGTCGACCCCCAGCAGGGTGGCGAGTGAGGCACTGGCGTTGCCCTGATTACCCTTTTGCAGCCACTGTTCCAGTAGCCCGATGTTATGGGCGAGAAAGGTCCGGTAGGCGCTGTCCGGCTCGGAGAGGTAACGCCCGGCCACGGTGTCGATCCAGGCGGGGGTTTTGTTGATCACCTTGATCAGCGCCACCGGCACGGTGCCGTTGTTGGCAGCATGGGGTGATTCGTTTAAAAAGCGAACACAGATGCGGTTGGCGGCACGCGCCTGTGACATCGCCAGCAGCCGTGGATTGGCGCTGATGAACTGGAGGTTGGGCAGGATCACCGTCTCTAATCGGCGCTGCCGCAACGGGTCTAGCTCGGTGCGGGTGCAGGGTACTTGATCACTGTTTTTATCGACCTCCTCAACCACAGCGTGCAGCGTGAGCAGGTAGAGGCCATCACCCAGTTTGTTATCCAGTTGCCGCTCCATCAGCTCGGCAAACGGTGGCCATTCCTGTTTTAGTGGATAAAAAAGCCGCAGCAGTCTGCCTGCCGCACCCACCGCCACACCGGGCTGAATGGTGAAAACGGTGAGGCTGCCACTCCCTTCAGTACGCACATCCAGGCCGCTGACAATGCCAGCAGGCAGGCCGCTGACCAGTGGCGTGATGCGGTCATCAACATAGGCCTGTAGCAGCTCGAACTCCCGTTCGCTGAGGTAGCGTCCGGGAAAGGAGTTGAGACGCCGGGGTTCGTCTGGCCCGGCTTGGGGTGTGGTGATGCGAATGAATTGGTTCATGGTCTATTCCTCTGCCGATGCCGATTAACCTATCAGCGATTTCCAGATCCGCAGGTTCGCCGTTGTCATGCCCAGCTGTGCGCCGTTGTCGAGGTAGGCGTTGCCCACCGGCACCCCCTGATTGGTCGCTTGCAGCACTATGTCGCGCAGCTGCGGCAGATTTTTTGGCTCCTGGGCCACCGAGACAAGTGAGGGCCAGAGCGCCTTGTCGAACTGTGCCGGGGTCAGGGTCAGCAGGTGGACCACGGCCAGACGGGCACTGTTGTTATCGGCCACCAGCGATTCGAGTTTTTCCGCGGCGCTGGTATCGCCACCGCGCATTTTGGCCAGCTCCACCAGCGGGAAGGTGCTGCGCATCGAGATGCGTTGTGCCAGCTGGAGCTGCAGGTCGGCGCTCTTTTTCTCCGCCGCTGCCAGCTGTGTTTGCAGCGCGGCCAGCAGCTCTCTGTTTTTGCTCAACTCCAGTGCCTGGGCACTGCTCACCGCCTGTGCCTCTTGCGCCACGTTGAGCGCGTCGCTCAGTTTGAGCGTGGCGTTTTTGCTGTCGTTTTCGGCGGCGGCTTGCGCCTGCTGGGCCTTGAGCAGTTTTTCCTCGAGACCCTGCTGCTGCTCGGTGAGTGCCTTGATAGTGGCGTTGAGCCTGTCGATCTCCTCCTTAGCGGCGGCCAGATCGGTGTCGCTGCTGGTGGTGCCGCTGCTGAGTTCATCGAGTTTTTTCTTTAGTTGTTCCAGCTCGGCGGTCAGGGTTTTCAGTGTGAGTTCAGCCTCGGCCAGCTTTAACTGGATGGCGTCGCGTTCATCTTTGAATGCGCTGGCCTTGCTGTTGGCGGCATCAAGGGCCTCTGCCAGCGCCTTGATCTTTTCCTGCGCCTCTGTATCGGTGCTGCTACCCCCGGCCTCCAGCTCGGCAATCTTTTTCAGGGCAAGCTCGAGTTCGGCAGAGAGCGTGGTGATCTTGTCGGTGGCGGCGGCCAGGGCGGTCTTGAGTACGGCGGCATCCTCCGTGCCTGCTTGCAGTGCCTTGATCTGCTCCTCGGCGGCGGCCAGTTCGGCCTTTAAGGTCTGCAGCTGTGCCAGCGCCTCGTTGAGTTCAATATCGCTGCCAAGTGACTGCTCCAGCTGTTTGATCTTCTCTTCCAGCGCACTGATCTTGGCTTTGGCCTGCTCCAGTTTGGCCGTGGCGGCAACACTCTCATCCAGCGCAGTGTCGAGCTGCGCCTCCAGGCTGGCGGGATCGGGGGGCAGCGTCGTGTTGATCTCCGGCAGTTCAAAACCACGCGCCAGCACCACGGCGCTGACGTTGGTCTCGGCGGTGCGGGGTGGGCGACGGACGTAGATCAGTTCGTCGCCGTCGGCCTCGTCCCAGATCGCCTTCCAGGCGTCGGCATCGGTATCGATGAGGTGGGTGGGCGGTTGGGTGAAGAGGCGCAACGTCAGTCCACCAAACCAGGGCAGTTTGTTGATCACCGGCAACTGCTGCTGGGCGCTCTTTTCCAGCTGCCGGGCACGTATGGCAAAGGCCTGGTCGCTCATCGGGACCAGCACCATGATGTCGGCGTCGGCATCCCGTTGCAGATCCATGGGGGCCAGATGGGCCGACTCTTCGATGATGGCAGCCAGATCGGCACGCCGTACCGGGGCGATGGCCACCTCGTAATCCTTGGGAAAGTAGCCCTGGCGACCCGTGACGGGGTCGATGGCGCCCTTGGGTAGCGGGCCGAAGGGCGGCAGCACACGGAAGTAGCTGCTGGCGTCAAAATCATTCAGCCGTCCGCCGTTTTCACGGGCGGTCTGCACCGCGACAAACAGCTCTTGATAGTGGGTTGCCAGATCCAGCTGCAGGGCGTTGCCAAGGTTGGGGCGGCGCAGTGGTCGGCGCAGCAGCCCCAGGTCGAGCCAGAGCGGCCGGGCCTGGTCGATGGCGATCAGGCCGAGGGCAATCACCTCGTCGCTGGGCAGGACAAAGCTGTTGCCAGCGGCGATAAACTGTTGCGCGAGGGCGGCGCGCATGGCGAGATCATCACCCCGTGGCAGGTGGATGTTGAGCGGGATCAGGGTCAGTTCGACCCCTTCGGCATAACTGCTCACCTGCCAGCTGCGGCGGCTGGCAAGGTCGGCTGGATAGGCCTCCGCGACGCCGTCCACCACCTCGGCATATTTGAGGGCAACGGCGTAGAGACCGCGGTTGAAACGACGGTAGAGCCCCTGGTTGAGGTCGGCGATGAAGCCGCTGTCCTGGAGGTCGATCTCCAGTGTCTTGCCACTCAGTTGCAGCACCCGGCCGGAGGGGGCGACGGCGATGCCGGGGTGGAGCCGTAACAGCTGGTTTTTGATCAGCTCCACCTCCAGCCCTTGTGAGATGCCGCTGCCCAATACCTGTCCCATCTCCAGCAACCGTTCGTCGAGGTAGATCTGGTCGCGGGTCAGGTCCGAGGCCTTGAGCAGCTGGCCGTCGAAGTAGTGGGTGCGGCTCAGGCGCGGGTCGATGCTGCCGATGCGGTTGCCAGCGCTGTCGCTGGTGCCGGGGGCGTAGGGCTGGAAGCTGATAGTGGTCATGGTCTCTGCCTCACTTGCGGATCAGTTGTGCCAGGGTGGTGGCGTTAAAGATGAATGGGCGTACCAGGTTGTTGACGCTGACGCGGCGCGGGTTGACGATCAACTCGCGTGCCGCTGTCAGGCGGATGGCGACTCGGGCCAGCAGGGTGCGCGCCAGCTCGGCGGCGGTGATGGTCAACTCCTGACGTGGTGCCAGCGCGTTGTTGTCATCACCCAGGGTGTAGAGCAGACGGGCAGCGAGCTGGAGCTGCTCTTTTTCACTGCTGCTGGCGGCGTCGATCTGGTCGCGCTCCCCCTGGCTGAGTCGGTTGGCGAGGTCGGTGTCCCACGCCGGCAGGGCGTTGTGGGCGGCAAAGGGGTGGTCGCCCGTGGCAGCGTCAGCGGGGCGCTCCGCCACCAGTTCAAACAGTACACAATCCTGAAGGCGGCTCGGCTTGACCGCATCGGTGCTGGCGTTGACATCGGTGGCCAGTACCGGTTGCAGGCCGCTGGGGTTCTCCTGGTAACGCATGGTGACCTTGAGCCAGAGCAGGTCTACGGTCTCACTGGCGATGGTAGTCTGTTCGTAGCCGTCACGGATCAGGGCCCCCCAGCGGTCGTTCTCTGTGTCTTCGAACTGGCTGGTGAGCCAGGCACCCAGGTCGATGCAGTAGGGTTCGGAGACGGTGACTTCGCGCCCCAGGCCGTCGACGCCGATGCCGGGTGAGACATGCAACCGGACTCGGGCGGGGGTGACATCGTCGCCTGGCTCGTCGCCCGGATCGTCGCCCTTGGCGTTGATGCGTAGCCCGGCCACGGTGCCGCTGCCGTGCAGCCAGTAGCCGTGGCGGTTGAGGTGGCGACGGTGGTACTCCTGCTCGGCGCGGGTCGCCTCCAGCCCCAGCAACATGCCGGGTTGGTAACTGACCCGCTTGAGAGCGGCCTTGAAGTCGGCATCGGCGGCTAAACCGGCGTCTTGCAGTTCCGAATTGTCAGATTGGCTCATGCCAGAACTCCTTTTTGATGTTGCGTGCTGCCAGGTTTAAATCCCCCCTGGCCCCCCTTTTTCAAAGGGGGGAAGGGTAAGAGGGTGGTGCAGACGCCGTCACTAAAACTAAACACCATCATTTCCTCTTTTGAAAAAGGGGGTAAGGGTAAGAGGGTGGTGCAGACGCCGTCACTAAAACTAAACACCATCATTTCCTCTTTTGAAAAGTGGGGGAAGGGTAAGAGGGTGGTGCAGACATCGTCACTAAAACTAAACACCATCATTTCCTCTTTTGAAAAGTGGGGGAAGGGTAAGAGGGTGGTGCAGACGCCATTACTAAAACTAAACACCATCATTTCCTCTTTTGAAAAGTGGGGTAAGGGTAAGAGGGTGGTGCAGATGCCATCGCCAAAATTAAGCACCATCATTCCCCCCTTTGAAAAAGGGGGGTTAGGGGGGATTTAGTGCGGGCAAACTCAAAAATCATAGCCAACACCGATTCCGTCTCTTTCATCACCTGTGTGTTATCAAAGCGCATCACCTGCAACCTCTGTTGCCGAAGAAAGTCATCCCGTTCCTGATCATGCTTCAGTGTGTTCTGTTCAAAATGTTGTCCACCATCCAGTTCAATCACCAAGCCAATTGCAGGTGCGTAAAAATCCACGATGAACTGACCTATTGGCTTTTGCCGATAGAATTGCACTCCTAAAATTTGCTTCCGTCGCAAATGTTGCCACAACAGCTGCTCCACATCCGTCATGTTGCTGCGCAGTTGGCGGGAATAGGATTTTAGGTGTGGTTCGTACCTCAGCATTGGTTTTTCCTTGTTCCTGATCCCTTAGTCCCTTAAATCCCCAACCGCCCCAGCATGCTCCGGCGCGAGCGCTACCGGGTTTTGTATCAGGTGGCCACGGCCGAGGTGGGTGCGGTCGAGCTGCACCCGGCCCGGGGCCGGTTCCTTTTCTAAATAGGTGTCGATGCGCAACAGCGGCGACAGCCCGAGTACAAATGGGTGGTCGCTCTCCAGCAGTTGCCACTGCACCACGGCCGGTACCAGGCTGGGCAGCGCATCGGCCACCACCTGACGCAGCCGGCGGGCCGGGCCGTGCAGCACCACGGTCAGGCGGCGGGCGTAGTGGTCGAAAAAGCGCTCCACCGTGTCGCGCTCGAGCGTGCCCACGGCCAACTCCGGCGCAAACAGGGCGAGAAATTCACGGGAGTGGTCGTCGGCCAGGATCAGGCTCTCACCAACGATGCTGTTGCCGGACTGGCCGGTGCCGAGGGTCAGTGGGTGCTGGGCGTCATCCATCTCGATGCCGAGAATGGTGCTGAGGGTGCGGCGCAGCCGGAACAGCTCCACCGGCACCACCTCGCCACGGCGCACACCGCCGTCGGTGATGATGTCGAGCGCCCGGCAGAGCCCACCGAAGCTGCCATTCTGCCGTTGCAGATTTCCCTGTTGCGCCAGCCAGAGGCGCTGGCGTGGTTCCGGCCAGTGCGGTGGCAGGCGGGTGGCGTTGAGCTGTGCTAGCCATGGCAGAAAAGGGGCCGGGGTGGCATCCGGGTAGAGCAGTGTTTCGGCGGCGGCGATGCGCTCTTCAATCGGCGTCATCATCCCTTCAAAGCAGGCCAGTAGCCGGTCGCGCAGGTCGGCGCCGTTGGCTGCTTCTGTCACTATGGGGGTGGCGGTTGGCAGTGGTTGTTGCTGATGAAAGTGGCTGGGCAGAAAATTGGCCTGCCACGAGAAGCGTGGATACCAGGCACGAATGGCGTAGATGGCTGGGGTGTGGCGACCATCACCGGAGAGGGTGAGCCGCAGCCGCAGGTAACGTCCGGCCAGATCGCGCACCGCGCCGTTGCTACGTTGTAGCAACACCTCGAAGAGTCCCTCACGTTCTGGCACTGGTGTGAGTGCCGCCGTCGCAAAGGGGAGTTCGGAGGTGATCGGTAGCCACGCCGGGTCTGGCTGTTTTTCCCAAGGGTGGGCTGACGGATTGCGCCACACTTCGAAGGCGTGGGCCTCTATCTCGATACGGCAACCGGACGGGATACACGCTTCTATATATAGTCGGTGCCAGACTGTGCCAGGGGTGCTGGAGTCGAGTGGTTGGGTCAGTACGGCACTGGCGCGGTGTGGGAAACGGGCCTGGGCCAGACGGTAGAGCGGTGTCACCCCCTCGTTGGTCATGGTGCGGACGCCGTTGTCGCGGTGGCGTACAAAACGAACGCCTCTGCCGGTATCGGCCTCGGAACGGCGCGGCCAGCGTTCCGGCAACAGTTGGGCCATGGCCGTGCCGCTCTCGCTGGTATTGAGATAGAGCAGTGGGCAGTCACGCTCCTGACCACGGCGTGTCCCCTCTTCGAAGGGGGGCAGTAGCAGCAGTTGATTGGTGGCGACGCAGCAGATGTCGGTGGCCAGAGGTAGCTCTGCCGGGAGTGGGTAGAGGGTGAAAGAGGTGTTGGCGGCGGTGGTCACTGGTCGTGCCAGCAGCTGTTGTTGATGGGGGTCTGTGGCATCCCGCACCAGTAGCACCACGCTGTTGTCGTCCGCTGCTAGTGCCATCAGTCCGCCGTGTGTGGGTAGTGGCTGTTGCCACAGTAGCCGCAGTGGATCGGGGTTGATCTGCTCCGGCTCGAAGCGGTCACCACGGGGGGTGTAGGGCTGGGGCAGCGGCGCACCACGGCAGAGACCGAGCTGGGTTTCACCGGCGATCCAGGTGCGGTCCTCACCATCGACCCAGGCCCGCAGCGGCGCAAATGGCAGGGGGCAGCTGAGCTGCCAGCGGTGTCGCAGGTGCAGCAGTAACAGGCCATGGTCATTTGCCCCATCGCTGTAGGGCAGTGCCACCAGACCGCTGCCGCCAAGGTGAAGATCGGTGAATAGGGTGGCCCTTGGCGCATCCACCGGGTCAAGCGTGACGGCGGCGGCAGTGTCGGCAACGCCACCCTCGATGGCGGCCCGCACCGGTTGCCACTCTGTGCCGGGCCAACTCAGCGACCACTCAAAGCGGCGGCGGTCGCCGCTGAGGCGGCCGATCTGGCCGTGGTCGTCGAGCACATAGGGGGTGGCGTCGCGCCAGAGCTGCTGGGTGCGGCTTGGGTCGAGGTGTGGCAACCGTGGCTGGTCCTGACGCGCCAGTGTGAAGGCCCCTGCCAGCGGATTCCAGCCGCAGTCGCGACGGGCGCTGCGAAAATCGCTGGGCCCTTTGATGAGTACAAAACGGCTGCCGTTGCTGTCCATGGCTTAGCAGATATCCGGGATGACGGGGACGGGCACGGGCCGTTTGCCGCTGCTGCTGCCGGTAGTGGTGCCGGGGGCAAAACCGCGTGGTGGCAGCGGTTGTGCCTCGCCGGGCTGCATGGCGACCGCCATCAGCTGTGGCAACTGGTAGTCGCTGAGTGGCAGCGCCTGACTAGAGGTCAACTCGCGCCACTGCAGGCTGGTGAGATCCTGATAGAAGAGGCGCAGGCCGTTGACTGCTTCAACGCCATCGACCCGCCCGGCCTGGGTCCGCAGTTCGTTGATCTCGACACTGCGCCCCAGCGGCCAGCCAGCACCCCGCAGCCCATGGGGTGGCAGCGGCCAGAGGTAGTGCAGCAGCGCCTCTTCCACGGCGCGCAGGGTCTGCTGTTCGGTGGCAGGATCAACCACCTCGAGGGAGAGGGCGATGGCGACCGGCTGGTACTGGGGGCTGAGCACGTAGAGTTCGGTGCCGAGCAGGGTGCGGGCGCTGAGATATTCGTAGATATCGCGGATCATGCCGACGCTGGGACGCGGCACCTGCCCCAACGCCGGAGCGATTGGCGGCAATACAAAAAGGCTGATCACCCCTGGAATATTGCGGCGCACGGCGGAGAGGCTGGCGCCGGGGAAGAATCCGGGCATGGCGTTGGCGCGGGCGACGGGCCGTAGTGGGTTGTCGAGCGCCAGCACGGCAAAATCGTCCCCCGTAACAGCCCGGTCGCGGTGGCTAAGGAAGGCGGGGATGCGCCGTTCCGCTGCAGCGACGCCCTCGCGGTCGACGCCGCCACGGGTCGGCCACTCGTGGCGCACCTTGAGTTTGCCCGGTGCGGCATCCACGGTGGTGATCGATTCGCTGGGCAGGTTGCCACTGCTGCCACCGCCGTAGCGGTAAGTGGCGGCGCGGATGCGGGCGTTGGCGGCGGGGCGTCTGCCACGAATGCCGTCGCCGAAGCGGATCTCGCCGCTGCTAGGGCCGAGGGTGTAGACGCGGTCATCGGGGCCACTGCCAGCAAAGTGGCTCACCCGCTGCCAGACAACAAACTGGCGCAGCTCCTCGACACCGATCTCGATGCTGTTTTCATCAATGTCGGTATGCGGCAGGGTGAGAATCTGATCGGGTTGACCGGTACCGCTGCCGACAACCAGGTCGCGGGCGACACCGACCCCTTCCACATCAACCGCGTTAACGCCAAGATAGCCCAGCTCCAGATCGTCATCGGCGCAGCGCAGCCGCAGCCAGAAGAGCAGCTGGCCGGGGGCGAGGTCGGCGGGGGGTTCTGGCGGGGTCTCTTCGAAACCGGCAAACTGCGGATCGATAGCCTCGGGCAGGGTGAGCATCTCGACGATGCGTGGCAGGCGCAGTCGCGCCACGCCGCTGCGGCGACCGCCCTGGGAGCTGTCGGCCACCACCTCCAGCGGCAGGTAGGTCACTTCGGCCGGTTTGGTGGCGTCCGGCCACCAGGCCAGGTCCCACTGGAGACGGCGCGGTGCCAGGGTGGTGGTAAGCTCGCCGTCGATCTCGGTCTGCGGTGCCAGACCGATGTTGAGTGTGATGCCCGCCAGATTACGCAGCAGTTTGTCGCGGTTAGGGATGAGCTGGGGCTTTTTCAGCGCGAGGGCGAGGTAGAGCGCGCCATCGGCCGTGCCAACGGTGGTGATCGGGTCACGCCCCGGCGTCAGGCTCACTGGGCGGAAGGCGCTCGGCTCTACCCCATATTGGTTACGTAGTTGCTGCAGGCTGATCCCTTCGGCGGTCAGCAGGCTGATATCGAGTGTTGCCTTGACCAGCAGCCGCAGCTCCAGCGGTGTGGCTTGCAGTTCGCCAACGCTGGAGAAGGTCACTTGGCCAGCCTTGAGGGTGGTCTCGCTGCGCAGCAGTGGCGGCAGCTGGGTATCGTTGCTGACAGCGTCGATGCAGACGATGCCACGGGCCGGACGGGCGGGGCGCAACGGGATCTGCAACAGGTTGAGGAAGGCGCGCTGCTGGCGCTCCGGAATGCGGTTGGCGCGGTAGATGACGGTCTCGGTGAGCCAGGCAAAGAGGTCAACAAAGGCGTGCACCGGATCACCAGGGGCGAGCTGGGTCAGCTCCGGCAGCTGCCGCAGCAGCCGCGCCTGGAGTTCGGCGCTGAGGTCGTCGAAGCGGCGGTCGTCGAGGTCAGGGATGGGCAGTGGCATAATCTTAGGCTCCAAGTTCCAGTGCCAGGTTGAAGCTGTCACGGCTGCCATCGTGACGCAGCCGGTAGCGGATCGACAGGTTTGCATGGGAGAGGCGCAGCGGGTCGGGGACCAGGCTCACCTCCTCCAGGATCACCCGCGGCTCCCAGCGTGTCAGGGCGCGCTGGGCGGCGTCGACGATGAGGGCACGGGTTGTTTCATTATTGGGGTAGTGGATGAAATCAAGCACGCCGGTGCCAAACTCGGGGCGCATCAGCCGCTCGCCGGGGCGTGTCAGCAGGATGTTGAGCATCACCTCACGAATGCTGGCGTTGCCCGTCTGCCACTCTAGTCGGCCGCTTTTGGTGACGCCGTCGAAGAGTGGAAAGCTGGTGAGTCGCTGTCTGTTACTGTCCATCATTACCCCTTAATCGCACTTGGTGGGTCTTCTCAGTGAAGTGCGGTGTTTTGTTCTGTTTGGTTTATAGTTTTTCGCCGTACTCTTTTTCAAATTCCATTTTTAAATAATTGATTATTCCCTCCATTCGGTCGGTCTCTTCGCAGATTTCCGCCGCGTCATCTTCTCCGACTGTTTCTAGGTCAATAGCCAAATTGGAGGAAATTTTTTCTTCCAATGCTTCTATAACCAGCCGCCAATCCCCCATGATCATGGGGAGTGACAATCCATCAAGCTTATCCATTTTGAATTTCCTGTGGTGTGAGCTTTACGCATTTGGTTGTGTCTGAACCCAACTCTTGCAGTAAACCTAAATATTTCATAAGAGGCATATCCTTGTCGGGCGCAATCATGAAATGTCCTTTTTTAGTAGGTGTTCTATCGTGCACGATTTTCAATTCTGAGGGGATCAAAATCCCCTTTTTTATTTTCCAGACATTCTTACCTTGACGCTTCATTCCTGACGTAATGTGATCGAATGTGGAAAAGCCGTTGCCGTTAGCTCTTACGTATGTGATGCCAGATTTTTCGTACGTGGAGATATCTTTGAGTGCGCGGTTTTGACTAAAGTTAGGACTTAACGAATTACCACTACGGAATAATGGTATTTGCAAATCATCAAAATTTTCAATAAATAACAGTTCAGTGTTTATCACTTAGAACCCCTAATATTTGTGTTTTGAAAAGTTGAACGATGATCATTTGTTCTCACTTAATAGTTTTCCGCAGAGCCGGGGCAGGGCGAGGAAAGCCCACGGCAGCCAGCGGAAGATGAGGTTGAGCAGATTCATGACAATCATCAGCAATACAAAGGCGCAGATGGTGACAACCGGGATGCTTAGGCTGAAGTTCCAGCAGAGTCCGGTGGGGTTGCCGGGGCCACCTTGCTCCATCTTCATGTCGGGTTTGATCTTGCGTAACAGCTCGGCGATGGACTTGGGGACCACCAGTGTGACCCCTTTGGCAGCGCCGCGTTTGATGTCATTGAGCCCCGGCAGGATCACGGCGCGCGGACGCTGCGCCTCGGGGTCGAAGGGCGAGACAACACGAAAATCGATGCTGCCCTGCTGGCCCCAGTGAATCTGTTCGCAGCCGCACTCGTCCTGCCAGCGTACAAAGGGCACGACAAAAAAGGTGTCGTCATCGCCCTGGCCAAAACGGGGCATCGCCAGCCCTTCCTCCATTACCACCATGGCGCGGCCGCCACGCAATAGCAGGGTGTCGCGTAGCCTTTGGGCCTGCTGCTCGGTGATGAAGAGGTCGTCGTTACGCAGGCTGGTGCTGGCCACACTGCCATTGCTGTTGAGCGTGGAGCTTGGCAGCGGGCTGCTGGCCAGGGTGGTTTTGGCGATGGCAATGTTACTCAGCCACTCCAGCAGGGCGTCGCGGCTGGTTTCGATCCAGCTCAGCAGGTTCTGACCTCGGGTGGCGACGGGCGGCACGGCGTAAGGGTCCAGAGGAGTGGGTGGATTGGCGAGCAGCTGCGGGTAGAAGTGGATCTCTGCCAGCTGGCGGCGCAGTTCGCCGTTGTCGGCATCCTGTTCGAAGATGCGGTAGCGTATCAGCAGCAGTTCCAGCAGTTCGTAGAGCGCGGTGGTGGCGTGGCCCCGAAAGGCGGGGCGGTTGTCCTGCTTGATCCAGCTGTGCAGATTGCGTTCGCCAAAGGGCCAGATCAGCTCCTGACGCAAGGCGTTGGTTGCCTCGGCAGGGGCTTGGTTGGTGTTGTTACTGGAATTGTTACTTGAATTATTGTTGGCGCGATAGCTGCCGCCGAGCGGCAGGTACCCCCACAGCAGGGTGCGGCTGCGGCTATCGTTGTTATTGGGTTGTTTGCTGCGTATCAGTAGTGGGTGCAGTGGGTAGCTCTCTTCACCGCTATAACCTGGCTCCGGGTATTGCGGTTGCACCAGCTTGTGGTTGAGGAAGCGGCGATAGTCGTCCGGTTCCTGACTGGGGATGGCGCCGCTCTGCCAGCCGAGCGCCTGTCCTTCATTGACCATCCAGCGCTGTACTGCGCCGCTGGCGCCGCGGCGGCGGATCACAAAACCAGCGGAGCTGATGCGCTGGGGATCGAAGGCAGGTTTACCGGCTGCGCTGGCGGCGTCGCAGCTCACCTCGCAGCAGACGGTGTAGAAGGTCTGGTGCATCGGCAGGCGCAGGGTGGGCAGATCCTTGCGGCCAAAGCGGTCGCCGTTGTACCACCCCTGGGCGCGTGTGGCGGTGAGGCGATTGCTCATCGCTTCCTGCACAAAACGTTGTACAAACTGGTCGTCGAAATAGCGGTGCAACGTCATGCCTTCGTCGCTGCCGGCAAACCAGGGGTGATGCAGCAGCGGGCTGTGGACCACGCTCGGCTGCACTTTTTTAGCGGCGCTTACCATAGGTTGCCCGCCCCTGGTGTGTAGCTGCTGGAGACTACGGCGTTGCTGATCAGGGTGTCGCACTGCACTACGCCGGAGAATTTGCTCATGCCGGCATCGACCTTGACCATGCTGGCTGTGATATCCACCTGGCTGGCCTGCACCGTGACCTTGGCGGAGCTGGTGATGCTGATGCCGCTGGCGCTCATCTCGATCTTCTCGCCGCCCTTTTCGAGGGTGACGGTGCCGCTGCCCGCGTCGGTGATGGTGAGGTGGTAGCCCGCCGGGGTCTTGATCTCCACCTTGGGGGCTTGATCATCAAGTAGCACCTGGGTGCCGGCCGGGGTCTGGATCAGGTAGCGCTCCTCCACCGGTGCAGCGTCATCGGGCTGGCTGCTGCTACCACTCCAGACCGCGCCCAGCACCATGGGCAGATTGGGGCTGACAAAGGCCAGCACCACCTGTTCATTCTGGCGTGGCAGCTGGCTGACGCCGTAGCCGTTGCCAGCGCTGGCGACGATGACGCTGGCCCACAGCTCCAGTCCGGTAGCGTGCAGCTTTACCTGGATGCGGCCACGCGACTCCGGGTCGGCATTGTCGAGCACAATGCCGAGGTGGAGGTCGTTGAGGCTACCGAGGCTGTGACCGTTCATGTTCATGGATTCCAGTCGGGGCGCTGGACGCGCAGGCGGGTGCGCAGGCCGTTTGCCATATCAAACTGGTGCCAGCACTCCATCACCCGATAGCGCCCGGCCAGGCGCGGCGAGACGTTGTTGAGCTGGACCTCGCGGCCACTCTTCAAGGCGCTGTTGCCCTGGCAGATGATCTCGCCATGGAGGAAACGGTTGGCGCGTTGGCGGAACTGTTTGGTCGCCAGGGTCTCGGCCTCCTGCTGGGCGCGGGCGAAGGGGTGGGGCAGGGTTGATTCACTCTGCCAGCCCAGATCGGAGAGCAGGGTTGCGCCGGTTGTGCCGCTGGGGGCGGGGGCGATGCTGGAGCTGCTGCCGCTGGCCTCGCTGTCGTCCGCCAGATTGTAGCCGCTGACCTTGACTTCACTCGGTTGCCGGTTGAGGTCGGCGATGATACGAATATTGATGGCGGTGGCGGGGTCGAGTGCCACCGGTTCGGGGTCGGTCTCGTCGTCGCGCACCCGCAGTTGGCCGTTGTGCAGCCGCAGCCCCACGTCATAGCTGCTGAGCTGACGCATCAGAAAGGCGAGGTTGCTCTCGTTGACCTGGAGCCAGGTGGCGCTGCCGGAGGCGACGTTGACGTCACTCTGGAGGTTGGCCTCCCCAGCGATCTGCTGAACCACATCGTTCAAGCTCATCGATTCAAAGACGCGGTTGTGGCGCTGCCGCGCCAGCCGGTGCAGCAGATCTTCGGCGAGCAGGATAAGTTGCGGGGCACCGTCGCCATAACGCTCTTCGATGGCGGTGATCTCGCCGCTGAAGGCGCTGCTTTCGGCATTTTCACCCAGCAGCAGTTCGATGCGGCTGCCCAGGCGAATATCCTGAAACAGAAAATCGGGCTGGCCGCTGCTGCCTGATCGATCACTGGCCCCCCAGTTGAGCAGGCGCACCTCGGCGCTGGCCATGCCAAAACGTGGCAGATGGATCTGCATCGAAAGCGCGGCCTCACCGAGATTGGCGCGGACGTTGCCATCGATGCTGATGCGCGGCCGGACGTTGAGCAGTGACAGGTCGTTAGTCGATGGCAAGGCGGGCCCTCCTCTCTTGCAGCAGCTCCAGCAGATTGATCATGGACTGTTTCTCCTGCTCCTCGGTGGGGCGTGGTTCACCCTCGCCAGCGCCGTCGTGCTGTGGCGCTGCTTCGACATTGGCAATCATCTCGTTAATCACAACCGCCATCAACGACCTCCGCTCTGTGCGCTGCTGTTGGGTACATTGACGCCGTTGTCTGGCGTGGTGCGTGGGTTTTCAAGGTTGTTGGCGTCGGCCACGCCGCGCCAGTCACGCGGGTTTTGACCGGCAGCCTGGGTGGCCTGCGCGGCGCTGACACCCGCACCACCGGGGGTAAACTTGGGCAGCTCGCGCACGGCGGCCTGTACGGCTTCGTCCATATCAAACTGGTAGCGATCCTCCTTGAGGTTGAGTGCTAGGGTGGCGCGCAACGGAATCCCCTCAGGGGCAAAAAAATCGAGGGTCTCGCTGTAGCTGGAGACCATGCCGCTGAACTGGAAGCTGCCCCACTGAAAGCGGCAGCGTTTGGGCGCCTTGGGACGTTTGGAGTTGGGCTCCTGCGGCTGCATGAACTGCTCGGCGATGCGTCTGGTCTGTTTGCGCACGTCGGAGTTGGCCTGTACCGCTTTCCACTTGATGGTGGTATCGAAGAGTAGCTCTACACTCAGGTTGGATTCGCTCTTTTCGACAAACTGGGCGGCGTTGCGGCTGCCGCCACTGCCACCTTTGTTGTCGGCCTTGAGGCTGTTGGATAGGGTGACCTTGAGCGTGGCCGGATTGAACTGCACCTCGATATGTTGGTTTTCGTCGGTGACAACCTTGTCGCCCTCCATCGGGATCAGTTTGGCATGTGCGATCTTGATGTCAGCCATTTTTTTCTACTTCGTTCCTTGTGTGGGAGGCCGTTCCAGGGTCAGCCCCTCATGCACCAGATGCAGCTCCTCCACGGCCACCTGACTGGCAGTGGCGGAGAGATCGGGACCCTTGAATTTGGTGGGCAGCACGTTGATAAGATTCCAACGCAAGGCGGGCTCTCCTGAGGGGAGAAACACCTCGATCATGCCGCTGTAACGCAGGCCATAGTTGGCGCTGCGGGTGGTGGTTTCGAACCAGCTCCAGAGATGGTCGATGTCGGTGATGCCGCGCTTCAGGATCACCGGCGGAAAGGTGACCGGACCGGAGAGCTGCACCTCGCCCCAGTTGCGGCCACCCTCTTTGTGGGTTTTGGGTGTCATGCTCGCCTCCAGTCCGGAGACCTCGCTGAAGGCTCCCTGGCACAGCTCCTGGCTGACATCCGCGCTGTCGAAAAGGGTGACGCGGAAGCGAAAGGGGATGAATTCACCGGGTACGCTGTCGTCAGCCATTGGCAACCTCAATGTCGGTGCTGGTCCCGGTGCTGTGGCGATTCTGCATGAAGGTGATACGCAGCCGGTCGATGGGGTAGGCCGGGGCGATCTCGATATCGAAGGCGATGAGGTTGTCGCCATCATTGCGTTGGGTCAGGGTGAAACCATCCTCAGCCCGGCGACCGCGCAGTGCGCCGAGGCCATGGAGCCGGGTGAAGAAGGCACGCAGCGCCAGCGCCGGACGTGGGTCGCGTGGATCGACATCAAAGATCATCCGTTCGCCCAGCCCCTGGAGTTCACGCCGTAACCAGCCCATAAAACGCATGATCTCGGCGGAGCGCCAGTGTTCGTCGTTGCGTCGTTCACTACTGAGTTGTTGCAGTGCGGCGGCGGGCAGACACGGTGCACACATCCGTTCGTCATCCACCACGGTGCGGCTGGCGCGGTGCAGCAGCACAGTTACGCCGGGGCGGTTGCGCAGTGCCGTGGCGCCCTGTTGATTCAGCGGCGGCCACGGCAGGCAGCGCCCCGGCAGCGGCCGGGCACCGATGGAGCGCCACGGGCCGTGCTGCTGGCTCACCATCGCCTGCATTCCGGCGACCAGACCTACGGCTGTACCGAGTCTGCGGTCCGGTCCACGCAGATAGGGGTAGAGCAGTTGCAGGTGACGGATGGCCTCGGTCAGGGTGCCGCGTGACCCATCAACCAACAGACCATCGTCATCGATGCCGACGGCCTGGGCGAGGCAGTCGAGAAACTCGGGGGCCGGACCGGGGCGTTCACTGCCGGGGATGGCGGCGAGCGCCACGCTCAGCAGACACTGCATGTCGGGGCGCAGCCGCGCCAGGGTGCGGGCGATGGGAGTCACCACCTCACGCGAGGCGAGGGGTTCAGGCATTTGCGGGATTTCGTCCGCGTGGCGTCGTTCGCGGTGGCCGTCGCCCAGATCGGCACCGCAGGGCAAAAAGACCGGTGGTGGGCTGTCGAGACGTACTCTTGGAATATCTTCAAGGTGGGATGGAATCTGTAATCGTTCCAGGTCCGGCAGCGCCAGTATGCCCGCCCGTGGAATCAGCAGCGCCCGTTCAAAGGGGCCTAATGTCTCTGGTTCGACCATGTTGGCGTTGGCCGTTGGCAGGAATGGTTGGCTGCCTGCCGCTTCATCGACGCGGATGATCCAGAGTTTGAGTGTCTGGCCATCGCCGCTGCTTTCAAAAAAATCCTGCACTGCCAGTGGTAGCCAGGCATGTTCGCCACCGAGCACGCTGCGATACTGCGTGGCGGTCTCGAAGGTGTCGGGGAAGAGCGCCTGAAATTGACCAAAGGAGTAGAGCGGGATCGGCAGGTTGTAGAGCGCCAGTAGCGTTGCATCGTCTGCCGTTGCCGGGACGCCTGCTGCCAGGTCACGCAGACGTGAACACTCCTGAGTGAAGCCAAGCTGAGTAATCTCGGCCAGCAACATTGCATCGCTGGCAAGCCGCCGCCACTGGATGCGCTCTGCGGGCGATGGACAGTGGCCGATCATCACCACCTCCAGCACGGTCTGTGCCGGAGGTGTCGGACGGGCGTCGAGTTCGATGC
This sequence comes from Tenderia sp. (SeqCode), assembly GCA_031416075.1. Lineage (GTDB taxonomy): Bacteria > Pseudomonadota > Gammaproteobacteria > Tenderiales > Tenderiaceae > JAKFXL01. Next base: position 41,539 of record JANOSY010000085.1, read on the forward strand.
GGTTGTCGGCGAACAGCATTGCTTACTCCTGGGTGACCATCTCGACCGACAGCACCAGCTCTTCAATCGCCACATCACCGCCGCCCTTGGCGGTGAGGGTGGGGCCGGTCCATTTGATGGGCATGGCGCTGACCAGTTTCCAGGTGACGACGGTGCTGTCACGGTCTTCGCTCTGGAGTTTGATAACGATGTTGCGCTTGGCCTCCTTGAGGTTGCCGTTACGGCACTTCTCCAGCCATTCGTAGAGGTTCTGTGCGCCAATGACACCACGCTTGAGGGTGACGTCCCCGGCCTTGTGGATGCCGGGCAGTTTGTTGACATAGTTCACCTTGGAGTTGCCGGCGCGGTATTCCGCAACGGTGACCTCGGCGTTGAGGCCTGAGACCTCTGAAAATCCGGCCTGAATCTCCTGGCCCTGGCCGGGTTCGATCTCCACCAGAAAGTTGAAGGCGGAGTAGGGTGTATCGCGTAAAGTTGCCATCTATTCAGATCTCCTCGTAATCGCTATTAGGCGTCGGCGGTCTTCTGGCCGATGCGGAAAATGACAAACTCGGCGGGGGTGAGCGCGGCTACGCCGACGACACAGACCATGCGGCCGTTGTCGATGTCGTTCTGGGTCATCGTGGACCTGTCGCAACGGACGAAGTAGGCCTCTTTCGGGGTGCTGCCGAGCAGCCGTCCGCTCTTCCATTCGTTAAAGACAAAATCCTCAACCGTGCTGCGGATGTTGGACCAGAGCGCTTCGCCATTCGGTTCAAACACTGCCCATTGGGTGGATTTTTCGATCGAGCGTTCGAGGTAGAGGAAGTAGCGCCGTACGTTGACATATTTCCATTCGGGGTCGCTGGAGAGGGTACGTCCACCCCAGATCCGATGGCCACGGCCAGGGAAGGAGCGCAGGCAGTTGATGCCATTGGGGTTGAGCAGCTCCTGCTGGAATTTGTTGATCTGCTGTTCGAAACGCAGCGCCCCCATTACCACTTCGTTGGCGGGTGACTTGTGCACACCACGCTCAACATCGGTACGGACATAGACACCGGCGATGAAGCCGGCGGGGGGGACTGCCAGTTCGTTGCGGACACCAGTGGGGTCGGCGATGACCACCCAGGGGTAGTAGAGTGCCAGACGGCTGTCGTCAAAGTCGTTACGGAAGGCGCGTACTTCACCCAGTGACATGCCCAGGCGACTGTCGGCAATACCGATGCGGTAACGCATCTTGCGGCAGTGTTTCTGTACCCCCATCAGCACTGCCTTGTGTGTTGCTGCATGGGCCGCAGCAGCGGGAGTCATGACGATGGATATATCTTCAATCCCTTCGAGGGAGGCCAGGCCGGTGCTGCCGTTGGTCTCATCCTCTTCACCGGCGTAGTCGATGGCGACGGGAACGTTGCCATCGGTTCCATCCTTGAGTTCGATGATGTAGCGCGGATCATCGAGTGAGTTGGCAGGTGGTTGCAGATCAGCCTGTACATAGAGTGCTTCGAGTGCAGCAAGTACCTTGGCGCCTGTAATGGCTGCACCAAATTTACTGGAGATGGGCTGTGCCAGCTGCGCGGCCTTTTTCTCTGGTGTGGCAGTGAAGATGCTGTCGAGGCTTTGATCGGTGCCGGGGGCGATGGTGATGGCGGCAGCACGCCAGATGACCTCGCCGTTTTTGTCACCGCGGTGTACATCGAGATCGAACAGCGATGCTGCAACACTCTTTATATCGACGAGGTTGTTGCCCAGCGCCGCCAATGGCAGCTCCAGATCACCCGTCAGCGAGGCGTTGCGGGTGGCGGGCAGGGAGAGTGTGTCACCCTTGATGTTGATGAAACCGATAAAGGTTGTGCCAGCGCCGAGCACCCAACTGCTGTTGAGTGTGGTGAGATCAACAGCTTTTTTTAACTTCAGCACTGCCGCTGTGCCGTCGGCCAGTACACCGTTGGTAGGGCGACGGGCGCGGATGCGGTAGACGTGGGTGGTGGCAGCGGGCAGCTCGGCAATATTCAAACCGGCCAGGGCAGTATCGTCAACAGGATCACCCGTGGTTGAGTCGGTGGTGATCGCCGTGCCGATCACTTCGTAGTTCGCGCCGTTACGTTTGACCACGGCCTTGACGTTGACCGGAAATTTGTCATTGGCCGGGCCGGTGGTCTTGGCGCTGGCGGGCACATTTTTGACATCGATAAAAACAATCTCATCCTGATCTGCCGTGCCCAGCTGGGTGCTGGTGAGCAGGTGTTCACTCTCTTTCCAGTGCAGCTCCAATGTGTAGTTGCCCATGGCGCCGGGGAAGCGTGACTGAAAGCTGACATCGGTAACTGACGCCTTGCTCTTGGCCAGGATGGCGCTGGCGCCGCTGCCATCAGCACTTACATCATTTACCCCCTGAATGACACGCGCCACATAGAGCTGCTTGCCACCGTTGTCGAAAAAGGCGCGGGCGGCGTGGGCGGTGTAGTTGGGCACGGGGGTTGAAACATCGGAGAAGGTTAGATCGTTGGCATCACCAAAGATGCGCTCGAATTCGGCATAACTGGTGACCACCTCCGGCGCGCCGCGTAGCGGTCCGGTACGGGTGGGACCCACTAGTGAAGAGACGCTGGTACCGACCCCTTCAATGGATTTATGGCGAAAACTGGTCTCCTCTATAAATACTCCGGGGGCTAGGTATTCAGGCATGTCGCTATTCTCCTTCCGTTGAACTAACGGTTACGTTGATTTAAGAACGATTAGGGTGTGATTCGGACTGACAACTTTGGCAACGGTCCCTGGTGCTATTGCCAGATTGAGCGTTTTAACAAACAGGCTGTTGCCACCACTGTTTTTGCCGTTGGCGATGTCGACTTGGGTGAGTGTATCCGGGTCAACAAGCGCTTCAGGCGCTGTGGAGTGCAGAGCCTTAACTTCAAGTGTTGCGCTGTAGGTTGTGGTGGGTGCATCTTTGGTGAGAGCAGGCAGGCGGTTCAGTGGCAGAGAGAATTCGCCATGAATATCCGACTGGGCGACAAATTTAAGCGGTGCACCGAGTGAGGGTGTCACTGTCAGTGTTATGAGTGCCCATGCTGCGGTGTTGCCATCATCAAAACCTACTTGACCATAAATGCCGCCAGCATTGCTGAAACGTGCCCCAAAAGGTGAGTGGTAGAGCGAAACCTGATGTTCGCTGTTGGAACCTATAGTGAAGGAGAATATACGTGGCAGATAGCGGCCAGAGGGGTCGGAGACGTTGCCGTCGATTGGATAGGATGTGATCGATTGTGCCGTTTTGTCTGCGTCGGTTGCAATGCCCTTAACGACCTTCGATGGTCCGGCGCTGTTTTTATGCCAGAGTAAAGTGCCTTGAGGTTTGTGGTGTACGTAGAGCGCTTGTGGGGCTCTGTTAAATTCGATACGTAAGGTTGCAGGGGGGATGCGCTGAGGTGGTTTGTTGGCGAAGCCGCTGCGTTCGTGCCACTCGACCAGATCACCTCCGTGGATGATTAATGTTTCGGTAATCATTTGTTGTTCTCCATACGTGTATCCATAGGATAAACGAGGGTTTTGACTAATGGCCCTTCGTCACGTTCATCATCAGGGGATAGCCGTAATGTTTTGATGATGTAGGGAACAGATAGGCGATATCCACCAGGAAAGCTATCCCACAGACGGGTGAGATCCTCGGTGCTCATCTCTTCAGGTATCACTTGTACCGAGTCGGTCTCCCCCCAGCTTGGGTCAGCGATGCCAACTTCAGCAATGCCGAGATTCATGGCGCTGCCGATGATTTGCATGGCGGTGGAAAGATAGGTGACTTCAGCTTCGTTTTTGTCGCTCCAGCCGACCAATAAAATATGCAGATTAACCGGCAGTTCAGGGCGTGGAGTTTTTCTTCCCTCGGCGGCGGCCAGATGGCGGTTGCGGGCGTAAGGATCCACGGCGATTCGATAGAGGTAGATGCCCAGCGATTCAGAGGTGGGTGTTCCGCTTAACTCTTGCGAACCCAGCAGTTTGACGTTTGGATTGCCGCCAAGTAGGGCGGCCATGCGTAGCGACAGGCGCTCTTTTAACGCTTGTAAGACCCCCATGCTTGCACGATATCCAGCCATGCCAATCTCCCTGGCGTTGATAATTGTTGATTAAATCACTTGCTTGACAACACCGGTATTGATGACTGTTTTACTAGGTTTTTAATGGTGTTAAAAACAGTGGCGATGGATTTATGTTGTCACACCTGAAATTTCTTGTACACAGAGATTTGTGTGAAAATTTCACAGAAATAAAATATTTTTTCTGTCGGGGCTTTAAGGGCAGTTGATACTCTGAATAGTATCAATTGCCCTTATTGAGGGAGAGGAGGGGGGAACTATTTTTTGAGCGCACGTAAATTTAAACAGTTGTTTTTGATGGGGGGGCACCAGTAATAACCGCCAGAGATGGGGCGTGAAAATGTAAACAGGGCATCGGTGATGCCATCTTCATAACCTGCCATGCGCTCTAGCATCATCTCAAAACTATCGAGCGAGTTGACGAAGGCGACAAAATTAAGTCCGGCTTCATTGCCTTCACTCCATGGCATGGAGCGGCGCACCATAAATGCCTCGGGGCTAAAGCTCTCTTGTGCTGTGCGTTTTACATGGGCTGAATCGGGGGCGTGCTCCAGCTCCTGATTGTCGCTTTTGCGGCGGCCAACGGTTGCATCCTGTTCGTCGTCAGACATGTGTTCGAAATGGTCAAAGTTGTGTTGCCACTGTTGTACTGCCACAAAACTTGAACCGTCTATGCCATCCCCCATGCCATGGATGATGGCGGCATTAATGGCTTCATTTTCTTTTGGATTTTCTGTGCCATCTTCATAGCCGGTGAGATCAAGCCCCTTGCCATGTTTAAATCCGTCAAGTACTTCATGCAACCTAAAGTCGTTGGCCAGTGCGTGCTCTAGTTTGCGTGACCGCAGGTGCAGCTCACCAATATCATCGCCACGCAGCCAGAGCCAGAGTGAGTGTTGTGTGGCGGGGATGTCAAAACCAGGGCCGCTGATGCTGGGGAAGGGGCGTAACCCGGTAATATCTTTGCCCAGTGCGGCCAGCAGTGATGGCCCTAGACCAACAACAGTTGACTGGCCATCGATGAGTTCTATAAGTGGCTCCAGTGCTGCTAAGTAGTTGTCATCTTCTGGTTCAAAAGTGAAAAACATGTATCGGGAGTGGTGGGGGATGGGGTGGAGAATGCCTGTCTGATAATTCATTAAGATCTCCTGCTGGAATGGATTTTTTCTCAATAGTTGCCGTTCTTGGCAGATGAGTCAAATTTATTCTCAGGTTCTTTGTGTGGTTTGAATATCAGCGCAGCGACGGCACCGCCTATCGCACCCAGCAGGTGTGATTCGACGATGACTGGGCCACCTGCCATGTCAACAGTGCCTGGCATGGGGCCATATCTCTGCTCCCACAGCAATTTGGCGATGATCACTATGAGCAGCAGCGCTTCACGATGGTCGCCACGGCGTATGCCGCCTATGGTACCGGCCACAAACAGGCCGTGCAGCAGGCCGGAGAGTCCGACATACCATGTCACTTCTGGCATGAACCAATGCAGTCCCAGGGTGACGGTGAGTGCACTGAAGAGGGTGATAAATAACCACCGATCTGTTGTGAATGTGCGCCAGAACAGCCCCCAGATCAGCCCTAGCCCAAGGGCGTTCAGGATCATGTGCGACCAGCCTAGATGAACGATGTTGCCACTGAGTAGCCGCCATAGCTGATGGGTAGTGAAAATATCTGATTGGTAGCGTAGTAGTTCAGTGGCTGTGTTGCCGATAAGCGCAAAAATTGTAGAAAACAGAATGAGTATAACTGGGAGTAGGTGGGGGCGTAGACGATCTTGTCTCATTTTGTCAGATAGCTGCTTAATGTCTGTTTTAATGTGGCAAGTAGTTCGCGGTTGGTGACGGGCTGTCCGTTATTGTCAACGATGAAAAAGACATCTTCAACCCGTTCACCCACGGTGCAGATTTTGGCATTTTGCAGGTCGATATCACACTCCATCAAGGTTCTGCCAACCGCTGATAGTATGCCGGGACGATCGGCAGTAATTAACTCCATGATGGTGCGTTGGTTACGAAGATCCTGATCGAAGTTGATCTGTGTGGGGGTATGAAAATGTTTTAATTGCCGGGCGCTACGGCGTTCGATTTTTTTATCGATGAACTGGGGGTGGCTTAGTTCGCGTTTGAGTTGAGCTAGAATATCTTCAATGCGATGACGACTGCTGATGGTGGCACCATTCTCTTCGAGTACCACATAGGTATCGAAGGTGTAATCTTTATCCGAGGTGATGATACGGGCATCCACCACGGTCAGCCCGAGCTGATCGAGGCTGCGGGTGGCGACGGCAAAGAGGTGGTTGGCGTAGGGCATGTGAATAAAGATTTCGGTACCGCCACGCTCGGCCTCCTGCTGTACCAGTATCAGCGGAAAATTGCGTGCGCTGTTTAAAATAATCGCCTCGCTATGCCAGGCGATCTGTTCGGCATTGTGGCGTAAAAAATAGTCTTCAGGCAGGCTGTTCCAGAGTTTTGTGATAGCGTCGCTGTTGATGTTGGCGCTGTTGAGTTTTTTGAGGGCGCTCTCTTTGGTCTCATTGATCAATTCACTGTGATCAATAGGGTTTTCTAACCCGCGCCTGAGGACGCGCACTGTGGCTTGGTATAGATCAAAGAGTAGGGCATCTTTCCAGCTGTTCCAGAGTGTTTTGTTGGTGCCGCGAATATCCGCCACGGTCAGCAGGTAGAGATGATCGAGACGGTTTTTATCACCCATCTGTGCGGCAAAGTGTGCAACTATCTCCGGATCACTAATATCTTTGCGTTGGGCGGTGCTGGACATCAGCAGGTGATTTTTAACCAGCCACGCGACCAGCCGTGCATCGTGGTTGCTCAGGCTGTGCTGTTGGCAAAACTCCAGTGCATCGTGAGACCCCAGTTCAGAATGGTCACCACCACGCCCTTTGGCGATATCGTGGAACACTCCGCCCAGATAGAGTAGCTCCAGTTTAGGGATTTTTTTGATTAGTTGGCTGCAATAGGGAAGTTCGTCGTTGTGGGTATTGATGGTCATGCGGCGCAAATTGCGGAGGACCATGAGTGTATGTTCGTCGACTGTATATATATGGAACAGATCGTACTGCATCAACCCCACAATTTTTCCAAACGGGGGCAGGTAGCAGGCCAGAATCCCGTAGCGATTCATGCGTCTGAGTTCATGGGTGACGCCGTGAGGTTGGCGAAATATTTCCATGAACAGTGTGCGATTTCGTAGATCCTGGCGAAAGGTGTTGTCGATGAGGTTGCGATGTTTTCTGATGAGACGGATGGTGGCGGCGCGTACCCCTTTGATTTCGGGATGCTGCTGAATCAGGAGAAAAATTTCGAGCAGGGCAAAGGGATAGTTTTGAAAAACCTGTTTATGAGTCACCTCAATAAACCCTTTGCTGACCTGAAAGCGTTTATTGAGTGGCGTCGGGGTGTTAACGCCATCCTTGAGTAAAATGGCCTCCTGAAATAGTTGCAGCAACATTTCATTGAGACGATTCAGCTCCATAATGGTGCGATAGTACTGTTTCATGAACTGTTCTACGGCCAGCACTGATTCATGGGTCTGGTAGCCAAACTGCTCTGCCAAGGTGCGTTGGTAGTCAAATAGCAGTCGGTCCTCACGCCGTTTGGTCAATATGTGGAGTGCAAAACGTATCTTCCAGAGAAAATTCTGACCTTCTATCAGCTCGGCGTGCTCCGCCTCGGTGAGAAAACCGTGTTTGACGAGGTCGTGCAGGGTGGTGGCGTTGAAGTGACGTTTGGCGACCCAGCCAATCATTTGGATGTCACGCATGCCGCCCGGTCCCTCTTTGATGTTAGGCTCCAGATTGTAGGAGGTGTCATCAAATTTGCGGTGGCGCTGAATCTGCTCTTGCCATTTGGCCTCAAAAAAATCGCGGCTGGGCCAGATCTGGTCGGGCCCCGTTAGTTGGCGCATGGCAGTGAATAGTTCGACGGGGCCGGCGATAGGGCGCGATTCCATCAGGTTGGTAGCAATGGTGATGTCCAGGCTGGCCTGCTCAATACACTCCTGCAGGGAGCGCACGCTATGCCCCACCTCAAGACCAATGTCCCAGAGAAACATGACAAAAAGCTCTAGCGCAGCGCGGTAGTGGTCGTGTTTGTTGTCGCGCAGCAAGATCAGTATATCGATATCTGAACCGGGGTGGAGCTCGCCACGACCATAACCACCCACGGCAATCAGAGAGATATTGGGATCATTGGCCGTAAAATAGTCGCGCCAAGCGTGATATAGCAAACGGTCTATCAGCTGTGCTTGGAATGTCACCAGGTTTGTCGTGCTTTCACCGTTCAGGAAAAGATCTTTGATGCGCTCTTTGCTGTCGCGTAATGTTTCGCGAAACAGTTGCACAGTGGGCTGATCAGCCTTTAGTTGCGTTTCAAACTGCTGTTCATCAAAGATCGCTGTCAGGGCGGTCATGGTCAGGCAAAGGACTCTTCTGGACGCAGAGTCAGAATTTCATGGCCAGTCTCTGTGACCAGGATGGTGTGCTCCCATTGTGCTGAAAGGCTGCGGTCCTTGGTGACAACGGTCCATTTGTCCGGCAGCAGCTTAACGTGGCGTTTGCCACTATTGATCATCGGTTCGATGGTGAATATCATGCCGGCGTGCAGCTCGACCCCGGTATTGGGGGTGCCATAATGTACAACCTGCGGCTCTTCGTGGAATTTACTGCCAATGCCATGGCCGCAATACTCGCGCACCACGGATAGCCCAAGCCCCTCGGCGTACGTCTGGATCACATGGCCGATATCGCCCAGTCTGTTACCGGGTTTGACCATTGCTATACCTAGTTTGAGGCACTCGTAGCTAGCCTCGCAGACACGGCGCGCCAGTATGGATGGCTCACCTATGTAAAACATCTTGCTGGTATCACCGTGGTAGCCGTCTTTGATAACGGTAATATCGATATTCACAATGTCATTATTTTTCAATATCTTATCGCCAGGAATGCCGTGGCATACCTGATGATTGACGGAGGTGCATATGGATTTGGGAAAGCCATGGTAGTTAAGCGGTGCCGGTATCGCCTGCTGAACGTCAACAATATAGTTGTGACAGATCTGGTTAAGTTCGTCGGTTGTGACGCCTGGTTTGACGTGAGGTTCTATCATTGTCAGCACTTCTGCGGCCAAACGACCGGCAACGCGCATTTTTTCGATCTCTTCAGGGGTTTTTATCATGCTGGTCATAGGCAGGGTGTGTTCTTGAGTGGTGGTTATGGGCGTGTTCGACGCGATAGCCGGGCCAGTTACCCGGAGTGTTGATAAGATATTAACGTGTTTGCATCTCATTGTCAGCCATCGCTTTTTTCCAAAAACAGGGGGTTAACCCCAGGTTATGGAGATTGAGTCGGTCACCGGTTTATGGTATAAAGCGCGCCAACCAGCGGTAATTGCTGGTGTTTCAGGTGCCGACAATAGTCGGTAATTCGCACACACATCGACACAGTTGCCTGGGTGCCCCCGGATCTTCCGGCGGGTTGGCAACTGGGATGTGTGGAGGACCAACCCATACAAACTGGAGTTTTTAATGTCTACTGTAACAATGCGTCAAATGTTGGAAGCGGGTGTTCACTTTGGTCACCAGACACGCTACTGGAACCCCAAAATGGGCCAGTATATCTTCGGTGATCGTAACCGCATCCACATCATCAACCTTGAAAAAACCTTGCCGATGTTCAATGACGCCATGAATTTCCTGGGCAGCGTTGTCGCCAAGCGTGGCAAAGTTCTGTTTGTTGGCACCAAGCGCTCTGCTCAGGACATCATTCGTGAAGAGGCCCTCCGTTGTGGCATGCCGTATATCAACCATCGTTGGTTGGGCGGCATGCTGACTAACTTTAAAACCATTAAACAGTCAATCAAACGTTTGAAAGAGCTTGAGGCGATGGAGCTGGATGGTAGTTTTAACCGCTTCAATAAAAAAGAGCAGCTTACCCTGAGCCGCGAGATGATTAAGCTGGAGCGTAGTATTGGTGGTATCAAAAACATGGATACACTGCCGGATGCAATCTTTTTGATTGACGTTGGCCATGAGAAGATTGCTATCCAAGAGTCCAAGACATTGGGCATCCCGGTTGTTGGTGTGGTTGATACTAATAATGACCCGCGTGTTGTTGACTATATCATTCCTGGTAATGATGACTCCGCACGTGCCATCTCTTTGTATGCTTGTGGTGTTGCCGATGCTGTCATTAATGCTCGTGGTGCTGATCTTGCCATCAATACGCCAGATGACTTTGTTGAAATGGATGATGAAAGCAAGGTTAAAACCAGTGTTAAAAAGCCTAAGAAAATCACTGAGGCAGTTGCTGGTGATGCGTCGGCTTAAACTGGTTTTTATACGCTGAGTACATAGGCTGCCCCCTGTTATGAAACAGTCAGGGGCAGTCTCTCTTAGCTTTTTTGATGGTTTTATAAACGAATTTTAAGTGAGGTTGAGGCGATGGAAATTACAGCAGCCCTAGTGAAAGAATTGCGTGAGCGTACTGGCTCCGGCATGATGGAATGTAAAAGAGCGTTGGTTGAAACCAATGGTGATATTGAAGTGGCCATTGAATTAATGCGTAAGGCCGGTCTGGCTCGGGCAGATAAAAAATCTGATCGTATCGCCGCTGAAGGTGCCATTATTGCTGCACGCAGTGCTGATGGTAAACAGGCCGTTCTGGTTGAAGTGAATTCTGAAACCGACTTTGTGGCCAAAGGTGATGCCTTCAAGGTGTTTTCTGATGAAGTTGTGCAGTGCGCGCTGGACAGCGGTGTGAGCACGGGTGAGGCGCTGTTGAACACCCCAGTCACCAAGGGTTCTGACCTAACGGTGGCCGACCGTACCAAGGAGCTGATTGCCAAAGTGGGTGAGAAGATCTCCGTACGTCGTATGTGCCGCGTTGAGTCTACAGGCGTTGTGGGTGCTTACCTGCACGGTACGCGTATCGGCGTTCTGGTGGGATTGGAAGGGGGTGACGAAGAGTTGGCACGTGATATTGCCATGCACATTGCTGCCAGCAGACCCATCTGTATCAGTTCCGAGCAGGTTCCTGCCGAAGAGATTGCAAAAGAACGAGAAATTTTCATTGCTCAGGCAGCTGAAAGTGGCAAACCCGCTGACATCATCGAAAAAATGGTGGATGGGCGTATCGCCAAGTTCCTGAAGGAGATCACCCTTCTGGGGCAGCCATTTGTGAAAAATCCAGATCAGACGATCGAAAAGCTGTTGGCGTCCAAAGGGGCCAAAGTGGTCCGTTTTGAACGTATCGAAGCTGGTGAAGGTATTGAAAAGAAAGCGGAAGACTTCGTTGCTGAAGTAATGGCCCAAGCGAAAGGAGCCTAACCTGTGAATAGTAGCGGCGCTAAATCTGGATATAAGCGGGTATTGCTTAAACTGAGTGGCGAAGCACTGATGGGTGAGGGTCAATTTGGTATTGACCCTTACACCATTGACCGCATTGCGGGTGAGGTGAAAGAGCTGATTGGTGCGGGCATCGAAATTGGCATGGTGATTGGTGGCGGCAATCTGTTTCGTGGTGCTGGTTTGGCAGAAGCAGGCATGGAGCGTGTCACAGGTGACCATATGGGCATGCTGGCGACGGTGATGAATGCGCTGGCCATGCAGGATGCCCTTGAGCATCACGGGATGTTTGCCCGCGTTATGTCAGCGATTAAAATCAATCAGATCTGTGAGGATTACATCCGTCGTCGTGCTGTGCGCCATCTTGAAAAAGGGCGTGTTGTGATTTTTGCTGCGGGTACTGGTAATCCATTTTTTACGACGGACTCCGCCGCCAGCCTGCGTGCGATTGAGATTAATGCTGATCTGCTGATTAAGGCAACCAAGGTTGACGGTGTCTATACCGCCGATCCCAAAAAAGACCCTAATGCTACTCGTTACGATAGTTTGACTTATGATTCTGTGCTGGACCAGCGATTGATGGTCATGGATGCAACGGCGATTGTATTGTGCCGTGATCACGATATGCCGCTGTGTGTCCTCGATATCAATAAACCTGGTGCGCTTATGAGCGCTATTATGGGTGGCAAAGAGGGAACATTTGTTAGCAAGGGAGTTGAAGCATGATTGAAGATCTCAAAAAAGATGCAGTTGCACGTATGGGCAAGAGCATTGAGACCTTGAAGGATGAGATGTCCAAAATCAGAACTGGACGTGCCCATGTGAGCTTGTTGGACCAGATAAAAATTAATTATTACGGTAACGAAGTGCCGCTGGCTCAGGCAGCCACAGTCTCTGTATCGGATGCCAGAACGTTGTCAGTGCAGCCGTGGGAAAAAGCGATGATTCCTGTGGTTGAAAAAGCGATTTTGAGTTCAGGGCTGGGTTTGAATCCGGTGACCTCAGGTCCGGTGATTCGTGTGCCTCTGCCCTCGTTGACCGAAGAGCGCCGCAAAGACATGATCAAGATTGTTCGTGCTGAAGCGGAAGGTGCAAAAGTAGCGATTCGTAACATCCGCCGTGATGTGAATGGCGACTTTAAGGCGCTCTTGAAAGATAAAGATATTACTGAAGATGATTGTCGCGGTGCCGAGGATGCAATTCAGAAATCTACTGATAAATATATTGCTGAAGTGGATCAGGTGCTGGCGGCAAAAGAGAAGGATCTGTTGGAAATCTAAGCCGCAGTTGAGAGGGAGCGCATGCGCTCCCTTTTTAAATTCAGGCGTGGCCCAAGCGGTAATTCACATAAAATAACAATGATGGCCGAAGATAAGCAGAAAGACGAATATCATGGAACAGTCCCTCGCCATGTCGCCATTATTATGGATGGCAATGGCCGTTGGGCAAAGAAGCGTCTGATGCCTCGTATCGCGGGGCATCGTGCTGGAGTTGATTCGGTACGTGCTATTGTTCAGCGCTGTGGTGAAGTGGGCGTCAGTGCACTGACACTGTTTGCCTTCAGCAGTGAAAACTGGCGTCGCCCCGAAAGCGAAGTAGGTTTGTTGATGGAGTTGTTTCTGGTGGCGCTGCAACGTGAGAGCAAAAAGCTGGATCAGAACAATGTTCGCTTGCGTGTGATTGGTGATCGCAGCCGCTTCTCTGAGAAACTGCAGCAGGAAATTGTTAATGCTGAGTGTCTGACGGCGGACAATAGCGGGCTGGTGCTCTCTGTGGCGGCTAACTACGGTGGTCGCTGGGATATTGCACAGGCTGCTCGTCAGGTTGCCGAGCAGGTCAAGGCGGGCTCGATTGAACCTGCCGCAGTTGATGAGGCGTTGTTGGGACAGTACATGACGTTGGCCGCGCTACCTGAGCCAGATCTTTTTATTCGCACCGGCGGTGAGCAACGTATCAGCAATTTTTTGCTCTGGCAGTTGGCTTATTCGGAACTCTTTTTTACTGACACCCTCTGGCCCGATTTCAAGCAGGATGCGTTTGATCTGGCACTGCAGTCATTTACCAGCAGGCAGCGCCGTTTTGGTCGCACTGGCGATCAGGTGGAGGAGAATAAACGTGCTTAAACAGCGCCTTCTTACCGCGGCTATTCTTATTCCCCTGGTGGTTTGGGGCATTCTTTTTCTCTCCACATCAATCATTAGTTGGATATTGGCCCTATTTGTATTGGTGGGTGGTTGGGAGTGGGCACGCCTGATCGGTTTTACTGCTCCAGTGACACGAATAGCCTATGCACTGTTCGTTGCTATGGCTCTCTGGTTAACACAGCTGTTTGTGAGCAGTCTTGAGTCGGCTGCTTTGATTATATTGCTGCTCTCAGGGCTATGGTGGTTGGTGGGGAGTAGCATGGTCTTCCGTTACCGTGGTGAAGTGGGTCTAAATGGTCGTGCCCGCTTTTTTGGCAGTTTTATCGGTCTTTTAGTGCTGGTGCCCACTTGGTTGGCACTGGTTCATCTGCATGGCTACTCATCACATGGGCCAGCACTGGTGCTGTTTTTGATGGTGCTGATTTGGGGGGCTGATAGCGGTGCCTATTTTGTCGGTCGCAAATGGGGCAAACGTAAACTGGCACCCTATGTAAGTCCTGGCAAATCGATTGAGGGTGTGGCTGGAGGTGCGGTCACTTCGGTGCTGATTGCTGTAATTGGTATGGTGCTGCTTGATATGCCGCTGGCAAGTGCCCTATGGTTTATCCCGCTCTGTTTTGTGGTGATACTCTTTTCGGTGATGGGTGATCTTTTTGAAAGCCTGTTTAAACGCCGTGCGGGTGTTAAAGATAGTGGCCAGTTATTGCCAGGCCATGGTGGTGTGCTTGATCGCATTGATAGTCTGACCACGGCGGCACCGATCTTTACACTGGGGTTGATTCTGTTGGGTGGAGTGGAATGATTGGCGTCACTGTATTGGGGGCGACGGGTTCGATAGGCGTCAGCACTCTGGACGTGATTGCGCGCCATCCAGATGTATATAAGGTAGTGGCACTGACGGCAAATCGCGATGTTGCCAGGATGTTTGAGCAGTGCCAGATGTTTACGCCACGTTACGCGGTTATGGTGGACGAACAGGCCGCTGAGTTATTGGCAACGCAGTTAAAAAATAGTGGCAATGAGACACAGGTGCTTGCTGGCATGGCAGGCTTGATTACAGTGGCAACGTTGCCTGAGGCGGAGTGTGTGATGGCCGCTATTGTTGGTGCCGCAGGGTTGTTACCGACGTTGGCGGCGGCGGAGGCAGGTAAACGTATCTTGCTGGCCAACAAAGAGGCGCTCGTTCTATCTGGCAATATCTTTATGGACACTGTCCAAAAACATGGCGCGCTGTTGTTGCCGGTGGATAGTGAGCACAACGCAATTTTTCAGTGTTTGCCACACGATTATGCCGGTGACATAACACAGGCGGGAATTTGTCAGATTCTTTTAACCGCCTCTGGTGGCCCGTTTCGAACCCGCGCCCTTGAAGAGCTTGTTGATGTTACCCCCGCTGAGGCGTGCGCCCACCCTAACTGGGAGATGGGTCGTAAAATTTCAGTCGACTCTGCCACGATGATGAATAAGGGGCTGGAGGTGATTGAGGCGCGCTGGCTCTTTAATCTTGAACCAGAGCAGATCCAGGTGGTCATACACCCCCAGAGCGTTGTCCATTCAATGGTTGAGTATGTGGATGGTTCGGTATTAGCTCAGTTAGGCAGCCCCGATATGCGCACCCCTATCGCCAGTGCATTGGCGTGGCCAAAACGAATTGATGCTGGTGTGCAGCGGCTGAATCTCTTTAAAGTGGCACATCTTGATTTTTCAGAGCCAGACTTTAACCGTTTTCCATGCCTACGCCTGGCTTATGAGGCGTTGGCAGAGGGGGGTACAGCAACTGCGACACTTAATGCGGCCAATGAGGTAGCGGTGGAAGCATTTCTTAATGGGGAGTTGTGCTTTACGGCTATTGCTGATGTGGTAAGGAAAACATTAAACAATATCAGTTCGGTTAAAGCAGAGTGCATTGATACTGTGTTGGATGCTGACCGTGAAGCCCGCCTGTATGCTAGGCATTTGATTCACCAAGCTGGTTAGGTGGCATGATAACTGTACTATCATCAGTTTTTTTCTTCATCCTGGCGCTGGCCATTCTCATCACAGTGCATGAGTTTGGCCACTATTGGGTGGCGCGCAAACTCGGCGTTAAGGTGTTGCGTTTTTCTATCGGTTTTGGCAAACCGCTTTGGCGTAAAGTAGGTGGCCCTGATAATACAGAGTATGTTGTTGCAGCCATTCCGTTGGGCGGTTATGTGCGTATGTTGGATGAGCGGGAAGGGGATGTTGCACCTGAGGAGCAGCATCGTGCATTTAACCGTCAGTCGTTGGCCAGACGGTTTGCCATTGTTGTTGCTGGCCCGGTGTTTAATTTTATTCTTGCCATTGCCGCTTACTGGCTCATCTTTGTGATGGGCACTGTTGGTATGAAGCCGATTGTTGGTGCGGTAACGGCGGATTCTATTGCCGCTCAGGCAGGATTGTCACAGGGGGATGAGATCGTCTCTGTGGCAGGTAAACGTACATTTACCTGGGAAAATGTTGTGGTGGGTATGCTTGAGTCAGCCCTGGACTCAGGCGAGATTGTGCTTAAGGTGAAGCCATCTGCGGATAGCGCTGAAGTTGAACACCGTTTTCAGTTTGCCACGATCCCTGATGATCTTAATCGGGGTGGTTTCCTTGATCAGATCGGTATGCGTCCATATCGTCCGGCCATGCCCCCCGCCATTGGTGAGTTGTCCCCTGAAGGCGCTGCATCTGACGCGGGTATGCAGGTGGGGGATCTGATTATCTCTGCTGATGGGGTGGCAGTAACCGATTGGGAAGAGTGGGTTAGCTATGTGCGTGCCCGCCCAGACAAAGCAATTGCAGTGATTGTGATGCGTGATGGTGCGCAGGTTGCACTTTCACTGACGCCAGCCGCACTCACCAGCAGAGAGGGGAAGATTGGTAAAATTGGCGCGGGGGTTGTTTTGCAGCAGATGCCTGCAGAGTTGGTGGCCCATATACAATACGGCCCGCTGGACTCGCTGGTTAATGCTACAGCCAAGACATGGGACATGTCGGTATTAACGTTAAACATGTTGGGCAAGATGGTTGTGGGTGATGTGGCACTCTCTAACCTTAGTGGTCCAATCAGCATTGCCCGTTATGCGGGTTATTCGGCCAGTATTGGGTTTATTTCGTTTCTAACATTTCTGGCAATTATCAGCATCAGCCTTGGCGTGTTAAATCTCCTGCCTATCCCAATGCTGGATGGTGGCCACTTGATGTACTATTTGATTGAGATGGTGAAGGGGTCGGCAGTGTCAGAAAGGACGCAAATATTTGGACAGAAGATTGGTATCGCGATGCTATTAGGTTTGATGGTAGTTGCGTTTTATAATGACATTCTACGTCTTTTAGTTAAATAACAGGGTCGTGAAAGATGAATAAACGACCTGGTTTTTACTGGACTCCCCTTCTTGCGGCGCTGCTTGTCAATCAGGCATGGGCTGTAGAGCCGTTTACTATTAAAAGCATTGAGGTGGAAGGTGTTCAACGTATTAGTGAAGGAACCCTTTTCAACTATTTGCCACTTCAGACGGGCGACCAGTTTAATGACTTTAAGTCTCAGCAGGCATTAGCGGCACTCTATAAGACCGGGTTTTTTAACAACATTGAAATCTATCATGATGATGACAAGCTCATCATTAAGGTGGAAGAGCGCCCCTCAATTGCAAAAATTCTGATTGAAGGGAATAGCGAGCTATCAACAGACGATTTAAAAACCGGGTTGAAGAGCGCCGGGCTTGCCGAAGGGAAAGTCTTTGACCGTTCGCTGCTTGATAGAATTAAACTGGATCTGCAACGACAATATTTTGTGCGTGGTTACTATGCGGTTGAAATCGAAACAGAGGTGACACCTCTGCAGGACAACCGGGCTGATTTAAAAATCAAGATTCGCGAAGGTGAAGTTGCTACCATTAAACAGATCAATCTTGTGGGGAACCGTCGTTTTGGCGAGGATGAACTGCTGGATCAGTTTGAGTTAGGCGTCCCACCTTTTTATGCCTTTTTTAGCAACCGTGATCAGTATTCAAAACAGAAGCTGGCGGCGGATATGGAGACTTTACGCTCCTGGTATCTTGATCGTGGTTATATTAATTTTAATATTGAATCATCCCAGGTGTCGATTACGCCAGATAAAAACTCGGTTTTTATTACCATCAATCTTCGTGAGGGTGAGCCGTTTACGTTGCGTGAAATAGGACTCTCCGGTGAACTTATTGTGTCTGAGAAAGAGCTGCGTGACATGGTCACGGTTGTGCCAGGAGATACCTTCTCGCGGCGTACGGTAACGGATATTACGACTGCAATTACCGAGCGTTTAGGTGAAGAGGGCTACGCCTTTGCCAATGTGAATGCGGTGCCTGAAATTAATGAGGTTACAAAGGAGATTGAGCTGACTTTTTTTGTTGACCCAGGCAAGCGAGTCTATGTGCGTCATATCAATATCAGTGGTAATCAAAAGACCGAGGATGAGGTGATTCGCCGTGAGTTCAGGCAGATGGAAGGGGCTTGGCTCTCTACCAGTAAACTTAATCGTTCTCGGGTACGTGTACAACGGTTGAGTTATGTCGATCAGGTGACCCTTGATACACCCTCAGTTCCCGGTAGTGATGATCAGGTGGATGTTAATTTATCTATGAATGAGCGCCCCTCCGGGTCGTTGATGGTGGGTATTGGTTATTCGGGTGGTGATGGCATGTTGCTGAATGGCAGTGTGAGTCAGGAAAACTTTCTCGGTACCGGTAAACGGGTGAGTACAGAGGTTAACTCCAGTAAGGTTAATACTGTGTATAAACTCTCTCATACTGATCCCTATTTTACCTTGGATGGTGTGAGCCAGAGTATTGGGCTTACATATCGGCAGACCGACGCGGCAAAGGCCAACCTGGCGAGTTATGTTGCCGATGTCTGGGGTGGTTCGTTGAGCTATGGGATTCCGCTGACAGAGTACAATACTGCCCGAGTCGGATTGGAGTTTGAGTCCACCGAGATTAAGGTGAATGATACGACGCCCACGGCGTATAAAGATTACTTACTTGCCAACAGTGATAAGTTCAATGTGCTTAAGCTATCACTTGGCTGGAGTCATGACACTCGTAATAGAACGGTGTTTGCCAGTGAAGGGGTGATGCAGTCGCTGTTTGCTGAGGCTACCACCCCGAATAGTGACCTGAACTTTTATAAGTTATCATCCAGTACCCGCTGGCTCTACCCGCTGAGCAAGAAACTGACGGCCTCTTTAGATGGGGAAGTGGGGTTCAGTGATAGTTTTAAAAGCACAACGGATGTACCATTTTTTGAAAAATATTCGGCAGGCGGGGCACAGTCTGTACGGGGTTACCGCGCAAATTCTTTAGGCCCCAAAGACGGCACGGTCAGTTTGGGCGGTAATTTCCGTGTGACAGGTACGGCAGAGGTTATTTTTCCGCCACCGTTCTCACCGGATAGCAGTACCGTGCGGATGAGTCTGTTTTGGGATGTTGGAAATGTGTTTGCTGATATCGATAGCTTTGATCGGGCTCAGTTACGTCAGTCGGCGGGTGTCTCACTGATCTGGTTGTCACCCGTGGGACCGCTTGCATTTAGCTGGTCACAACCGTTGAACAACAAACCAGCCGACAGAATTGAAAAGTTCCAGTTTACACTGGGATCATTTTTTTAGTAGAGGAGGGTATGCGTTTGAAAAAATGGGTCATAAGTATGATGGTAGCGGCTGGGTTGATACTTCCGGCGCTGGTGGCGGCTAAAGATGAGATAAAGATCGGTTTTGTGGATGGCACACGTCTGTCCCAGGAGGCGCCTCAGGCTAAACTTGCCTCTGATCGCCTTGCTAAAGAGTTTGAGCCGCGTAAAAATGACATTGTAAAAGCGCAGGACCAGATGCGTGAGCGTGAGGAGCGCTTTGTAAAAGATAGCGCCTTTATGAGCGCGGCAGACAAACAGAAAAAAGAGCGTGAACTGGCCGGTGCCCAACGTGATTTAAGGACGAAACAGAATGAGTTTCAGGAAGACCTGACCATTCGCCGCAATGACGAGTTGGCCAAGGTGATGGACTCTCTGCGTAGTACGATTCAGGAGTATGGCAAAGCTGAGGGTTATGACCTGATTCTGTTTGAAGGGGTCTCATACGCCAGTGATCGGGTGAATTTGACCGATGCCATTCTGAAAAAACTGAAGGCAAAATAAAGCGGGCAGTATGGGAGTAACCCTGAAAAAACTGGCTCGTGAAATCGGGTGTGAATTACATGGTGATTCAGACTGTATAGTCTCGGCCGTGGGTACGTTGCAAAATGCCGGTATTGGTCAGGTCTCATTTTTGGCCAATGCCAAATATCGCCACTATCTGAAAACAACACAGGCCAGCGCGGTGATTGTCTGGCCTCAGGATCTGCCGTTATCCAGAACAAATGCCCTAGTGAGCAACAATCCTTACCTGGCATTTGCTAAGGCTGCACGATTGTTAAACCCTGAACCGCAGGTGGTGGCGGGAGTACATGCGACTGCGGTAGTTGAAGAGGACGCAGTGGTTGATCCGACGGCCAGTATTGGTGCCCACTGTTACATTGGCGCAGGCAGTTTAATTGGTGCCGGTGCAGTGATTGGGCCAGGCTGTGTTGTTGAGCATGGTGTTAGTATGGGCGCTAATAGTCGGTTGGTTGCCAGGGTTACTCTTTGTCACGATGTGTGTATTGGCGCTAATGTGCTGATTCATCCTGGTGTTGTAGTGGGTGGTGACGGTTTTGGCATTGCTAATGACGGGGGGCATTGGATTAAAGTGCCACAGCTGGGTAGTGTGGTGATTGGTGATGATGTTGAGATTGGTGCCAACACTACCATTGACCGTGGGGCACTGGAAGATACGGTGATCGAAGAGGGTGTGAAGCTGGATAACCAGATTCAGGTGGCGCATAACGTACATATCGGCGCGCATACTGCGATTGCAGGGTGCGCGGCGATTGCAGGCAGCACCACGATTGGCAAACGTTGCCAGATTGGCGGGGCGGTTGGCATAGTGGGACACCTCTTTATTGCAGATGACGTTCACATCACCGCGATGTCTCTGGTGACGGGTAACATTACCCATGCCGGTGTTTTTTCATCAGGGATTGCTGCTCAGCCACGTAGTGAGTGGGTTAGAAATGCGGCGAGAGTCAGACAGCTGAATGAGATTGCTCAGCGTCTTCGGGGGCTAGAGAAGCGGCTGGATGAAGAATAGGTTACTTTGGGAACGGTGTTATGGATGAAGTCACAAATACATTAAGCACGATGGATATTTATGAGGTGCTTGAGCATCTGCCGCACCGTTATCCGTTTCTGCTGGTTGACCGGGTGATCGACTATAAGGTGGGCGAATACCTGACCGCGATCAAAAACGTCAGTTATAACGAACCCTATTTTCAAGGCCACTTTCCTCACCGTCCAGTGATGCCAGGTGTGTTGATTCTTGAGGCATTGGCCCAGGCCACTGGAATATTAGCGTTTAAAACGACGGGGTCTAAGCCCACAGCCAAGTCGCTCTACTATTTTGTGGGGGTTGATGGTGCCCGCTTTAAACAGCCAGTGGAGCCGGGTGATCAACTGCTGCTTGAGGTTAAAGTGGTAAAAACCATGCGTGGAGTTTGGAAGTTTGATTGTGAGGCCAAGGTGGATGGCAAGGTCGTTACTAGTGCAGAGTTGATGTGTGCAGAGAGGGAAGTTTGACTGTGATTGATTCTATTATCGACCCCAGAGCAGTCATCGACCCCACTGCACGGATTGCTGCTGGGGTGACTATCTCCCCATACGCTATTATCGGTGCTGATGTTGAGATTGGTGAGGGTAGCTGGGTAGGCCCGCATGTTGTGATCAACGGCCCTTGCCGCATTGGTAAAGAGAATAAAATCTTCCAGTTTTCATCCATCGGCGAAGCGCCACAAGACAAAAAATATAAAGGTGAGCCGACGCTGCTGGAGATTGGTGACCGTAATGTTATCCGTGAATATTGCACGTTCAACCGTGGCACCGTGCAGGATAAGGGGACGACCAAGATTGGGAATGACAACTGGATTATGGCCTATGTGCACATCGCCCATGATTGTGTGGTGGGTGACAATACCATTTTTGCTAACAATACAACGCTGGCCGGTCATGTCACGATTGAGGATCATGTGACTTTGGGCGGTGCAAGTTTGATCCACCAGTTTTGTGTGGTGGGTGCCCATAGTTTTGTCGGCATGGGGAGCGCCATCGCTAAGGATGTGCCGCCTTTTTTGATGGTCTCTGGCCAGCCTGCCAAACCACATGGTTTGAATGTAGAAGGGTTGCGTCGTCGTGGTTTTAGTCCGGAAATGATTAAGCTGCTGCGTCAGGCATATAAGATAGTCTATCGTTCTGGCCATACAGTGGCCCAGGCATTGGAGATGCTTAAACCACTGATGTCGGAGTCGGAACAGGTGGTGCAATTTGCCTGTTTTGTGCGTGATTCCGGGCGTGGTATTGTGCGTTAGTCAGGTGTTGCTGCTGTGATTAGGGGGCAGGGCCGTTGGTCATGCCCCTTTGTTTTGTGTGGGGTAAGGGTTGATATGAAAATCGGAATCATTGCTGGAGAGGCGTCAGGGGATCTGTTGGCAGCCGCTCTGATTGATGCGATTAAAGCGCGTTATCCTGATGCTGAATTTGAAGGGATTGCAGGGCCAGCCATGGTGAAGGCTGGTTGTCAGGCTCTTCACCCGGCTGAGAAGTTGGCTGTGATGGGGTTTGAGGCGCTAGCTCACTACCGTGAACTTAAGGGCGTTCAGAACGAGATGGTAGCCCACTTTTCTGCCAACCCCCCGGATGTTTTTATTGGTGTTGATGCCCCTGATTTTAACTTAACCATTGCGCGCAAGTTGAAGGCACAGGGGATAAAAGCGGTTCATTATGTCAGTCCTTCAGTGTGGGCTTGGCGTCAATACCGGGTGAAAAAGATTGCCCGTTCGGTTGATATGATCCTGACACTTTTCCCGTTTGAGGCGGATTTTTATAGGCAACACCAGGTGCCAGTGACATTTGTCGGGCATCCGCTGGCTGACATGATTCCACTTAAGGTGGATTATGTGGCGACACGCCGTGAACTGGGCATTGATGGGGATGCGATTGTGGTGGCGCTGCTGCCAGGCAGCCGTCTTTCAGAGGTCAACCGGCTGACAGAGCTGCTTCTGCACTCAGCAGTACTGATTGAGCAGGCCTATCCGTCCGTGCGTTTTGTGGTGCCGCTGGCATCACCAAAAGTGCGAAGCCGTTTTGAGGAGATCTATGCCGAACAGGGGAGCAAACCTGCATTGATGCTGGTGGACGGTTGTGGCCGTGAGGTCATGGCTGCCGCAGATGTTGTTGTGCTGGCCTCTGGCACGGCCACGTTGGAGGCGCTGTTGGTAAAACGCCCCATGGTGGTGACTTATAAACTATCGGCACTGGGTTACCTATTGGTCAGGCTGTTACTTAAGTCCCCCTATGTATCTTTACCCAATGTATTGGCTGGGCGTGAGGTGGTGAAGGAGCTGTTACAGTCGGCGGCCACCCCGGAAAATATAGCCAGTGAGACGGTTAAACTGTTACAGGACAGGGCAGGAGCTTTGGCAATCAGCCAGCTGTTTGGCGAGATTCATCAAACGTTACGTTGTGATGCCAGTAACAGCGCCGCCACTGCAATACTAAAATTAATTGAAAAACAGAATCAGGGTGTGGTTTAAATGCAAAGTGTAAAAGTGATAGTAGCGGCTCTGTTGGTATTGGCAATGGCGGGGTGTGATATTGATAAAGATGCGCCCAAGTATGACCAGTTACGTTATGAGCAGCTGCAAAAGACACGGTGTGTGGATATGGCAACGATGTTATCAGCCTCCTTTGTGAATGCTGAGCCAGAGGATTACGATAAATCACTTAAACGTTGTGAGGATATGAAGGCACTGAGTTTTGAGGAGTATAAACGACTCTCGGAGCATGCCCGTGCTACGGGTAGCTGGGACCTGTATCAGCTCTATCCACAAGATGTAGTTGATGTAAAACAGTGATATATAGAGTTTTTTAGAATTTATTTTTCTTGTAGGGTGGTGACTAAAAACACTTTTTAGAAATGGGTAGTACTGCCGATACCTAACCATAGAACATAAATGGTGCTGGGGTAGTAAAGCATGGTTGTATGGACAATAAGGCGGCAGTTGTTGGTTCTGTGTTGTCTGGTAGTCACCACCGCTCCTGTGTTCAGCAGTGCGTCAACTGACGAAGAGAGTGGCATCTTACCTGCGGGTGTCACTGTGATACAGGCCGAAGGCCTGATCCGACTTGCGCGTATCTATGATGACCTTATTATCATTGATTCCCGTTCTCCGGTAGATAGAAAGATTGGTTATATAGAGGGCTCGGTTGCCCTGCCTGATAATCAGACCACTTGTGAAACACTCGCTAAAACCAATAAGAACCTGGTCCGTCCTATGGTTTTCTATTGTAATGGCATCAAATGCACACGTAGTCATCGTGCCTTGCAGCTCGCCAGCTCCTGTGGTTACTCCCAGCTTTATTGGTTTAAAGGGGGTTACGAGGAGTGGCGTGAGAAGCGTCTTCCCGTGTTAGGTTCGCACTAACATGCCTCTGTTGATCGATAAGCGATAAAACGACTGTATGAAATATCCTGAGCTTTCTGTTAAGTCGCTGGTGGTGATTTTGCTCTCCCTGTTGAGTATGGGGCTGGTCATGGTGGCTTGGAACGTTTACAGCAAGTTTATGCTGGAAAATCAAGAGCGCGCAGTGGGTGAACAGGTTGCTCGCGAGTCGACACTGTTATTGAAAAATGTTGAGAGCATCGCTGAGTATGTGGGTATGTATACCCAGCACCAACCGGCGTTTCGCCGGGCATTTCATAATAGAAATGCCTCAGCACTGACGGCCGCACTTGATGAACAGTTTCATCAGTATCAGGTGAGTATAGGGAACCTGAAACTGGTGCAGTCGTATGTCTATGACGCCAAGTTTCAGCTATTGGCCTCATCTAGCCAGCGAATGGTGGGTAGTGAAGTTGGCAGCACGCTCTGTTATGACGCTATTGAAATTGCGGCTAAGCGTGAAGCGGGGGATCAGCTCAAAATTCTGTCGGGTATCTGTCGGCTGGAGAGTGGCAGGTATAGCACAATGATCTTGCCCGTCGGTGGTTTGCGCCATGAAGGGTATCTGCAACTTGTTTATGACCCTTATTACGCTTTGTTATCACTGGAGAAAAACCTGGCAAAGCCATTAGCTATTACAACGGTAAAAGAGGAGGTGATCTACCGCTCCCCCTTTTGGCGTGTGACCGATAATAATCACGAAGTTGTTGTTGCCGGGGTGTGGCTGAGAGATATCAATGGGGTACCTGTGTCTGAGGTCCAGATTCAACAGGATCTACGGGATCTGATGGGGCGGTCTGTTGATGCTCGTAATCGCCTGTTGCTTTTTGCGGGTGGTTTTACGCTGTTGGTGCTGGTTTTGGCACTGTGGGCTTTGCAGGTCAGCATGATTAAACCGATTCGTGAACTCATTAACCAGTTAAATCTGGTACGTCAAGGTCGTCACCATTTAAGTTCTCCACTATCGCTCACGGGTAACGCGGAGGTAAGAGAGCTGGTTCAGGTATTTAACAATATGTCTGCTGATCTTGCCCGTCTGTATGATGAATATGAAGAGGCGGCGTTCATTGATCAGCTAACGTCACTGCCTAACCGTACTCTGTTTCTGGACCGTTTGCGGCAGATGATTCTGACGAGTGAGCGCAAGGGCGAGCGTTTTGGCATTATGTTGTTGGATCTGGATGGTTTTAAAGAGATTAACGATGCGTTGGGGCATCAGGTCGGGGATAAACTGTTACAGAAAATTGCACAGCGGCTAAAACGAACAATTCGCGCCTCATCCACAATTGCACGGGCGGTGAATGAACCAATCGGTGATGAGTATACCTCTGAGGCGGTTAGATTCAGTGAGCTAACGCTGGCGCGTTTGGGGGGGGATGAGTTTGCCATTTTACTGCCCAGCTTGAAAGATGTTGATGGTGCCATCTCCGTGGCCAAACGCATTGCCAGTGCACTGGAACCCCATGCAGAGATAGATGGAAACAGCATTGTGGTGGCAGGTACGTTAGGCATCGCCATGTTTCCTGAACATGGCGAAGATGCTGAAGAGCTGCTCAGGCGTGCTGACATTGCAATGTACGTGGCAAAACATATCCAGAGTGATTTTTCTGTTTACGATGTTGCCTATGACACCCATAGCGTTAAACAGTTGGCGCTTAAAGCTGAATTGCGTTCTGCCATTGAAGAGGATCAGATGGTCCTTTTCTACCAGCCTAAACTTGACTTCAAGAGTGGCTATGTAAGCAGTGTTGAGGCGCTGGTACGCTGGAAACATCCAACACGCGGCATGATCCCCCCTGATCAGTTTATTCCCCTCTCAGAGCAGCGGGGTTTGATTGGGCCGTTGACTGAGTGGGTGATTCAAAAAGCACTCTGGCAGTACAACCAGTGGCAGAGTCAGGGCATCCATCTACAGATTGCTGTTAACCTCTCATCACGCGTGTTATTTGATCTCTCCTTGCCCAATAAAATTGAACGGTTGCTGATTGAGGCAAAACTACCGGCATCAGTCCTCAGTTTTGAAATTACTGAAGAAGCAACAATGATCGATCCGAGCCGTGCCATGGATATCATGAATCGTCTGAATGAGATGGGATTGGTACTTTCTATTGATGACTTTGGCACCGGCTACTCATCACTTGGATATCTTAAAAAACTGCCAGTGGCTGAGATTAAGATCGACCGCAGTTTTGTAATGGATATGGAGACTTCTGAAAGCGACGCCAAAATAGTCCACGCCACGATCGACCTTGCCCACAATCTGGGTTTAAAGGTAGTGGCTGAAGGGATTGAAACCGAATACGCACTTAACCTGTTGCGCTCTTTAAATTGCGATTACGCCCAAGGATACTATCTGAGTCATCCCATCCCGGCGGCTGAGCTGGTAACATGGCTCGCCGAATCGGCGTGGGGTTGTAAACCAGAGTAAAAGGGTAATTTATGTCGCAAAAGAGATCGTCAGCACTGCTGATTGCAGGGGTTGATGAGGTAGGGCGTGGCCCACTTGCCGGGCCTGTGGTCACCGCCGCTGTCATACTCGATCCAAACAACCCTATTGTTGGTTTAATGGATTCCAAAGTACTGACCGAAGCCAAACGCGAAGCGCTATTCCCCGAAATTCAGCAGAAGGCACTGGCCTGGTCCATCGGCCGTTGTGAGGTGGAGGAGATCGACCAGCACAACATCCTCCAGGCCACCATGATCGCCATGCAGCGCGCCGTTGCTGGTTTAAAGATCACACCACATAAAGTATTGGTGGATGGTAATCGTGCCCCGGATTTTGGTATCCCCGCTGAGGCTATCGTCAAAGGCGACCAGAGCGAAGCCGCCATCAGCGCCGCCTCCATCATCGCCAAAGTCACCCGTGATCGTGAGATGGTGGCGATGGACCTTGTCTATCCTGGTTATGGTTTGGCCAAACACAAAGGCTATCCCACCAGAGATCACATTGCCGCACTGGAACAGCTAGGTGTCACTGAAATTCACCGGCGCAGTTTTGGGCCGGTGAAGAAGCTGCTTGCATCAACTTAGCCGCTATTAACATCCTGGTGTCGGATTGATGACACTAAGGGTAGTCTGCAAAGGGATTTGCAGTACCTGTGGTTGGTGTTTTTGTTCCCCAAACACTTGTATCCCAATTCACTGCGAATGAGTTTGCGGGGCTAAATGTTGAAATGTATGCAGTGCCAGTATCAGGATTGATCGCATTCTCACACGCCCCTTGCCCAAATGCGTCCGTTGTCCAGTCCGGCGTCATCGCTGCTCCGGGCGGTGTGGTCCAGACCCCCGCATAGAGTGGAGTAGATGTGGTGGTATCACGGATCACAAACATGAAGGGCTGTAGCAGCGGTGGGTAATAACAGGGAGTGAGGGTGTTCAGATCTTGGCCAACCCATATCGTATTGACCCCAGATGGGTTTGATGGATTCCAGACACTGAGTGGCTCACCTTTGGTTGCCTCCAGAATGCTTAAACCACCCGCCCGTGCAACCACGCCCGATTCGATCACCTCAATCGTTGCCATCTGCGCCATCTGTTTCAGATAGAGATAACCCTGACCATTGACCGCAGAAAAATCGGCAAACGCCTCATCGCTGGCGGAAGGGATATTGACCTCCTGGATGGTGGCAATGGCGAAGCGTGGCAGGTGCAGGGTGGTACTAGTGTACTGTAACAAATAGTGTGATCATATATAATAGCGCTACTCCTTCCTTATTTTCTGGTGCGCTGACTATGCCTGTCCCCGTTGCTATCTCACTCACAGAAGAAGAACGCCAAGAATTTCATCGCTGTTGTCG
>JANOSY010000086.1:0-25017 GCA_031416075.1 Tenderia sp. (SeqCode)
AAGGCGGTGCTGAATCTGTTGCGTTTGGTGAAGAAGGATCATCCACGAGTGAGCTTGAAGAGGATGAGAAAGCTCGCCGGCTGGGACTACGGCTTTATGGATACCGTTCTTAGGGCTAAATTTTAATGAGGGAGCCCTGCCGGTTGAATGGAAGCCAAACATATCCTGTATAATCACCACAAATTTTGGAGATACAAAATGCGTATTGCCCTCATCGAGGATGATCCTACACAGGCATCACTTTTAAAAAGCTGGTTAACGGCTGCCGACCATCACGTGCACCATTATGACAGCGGTGAGAGTTTTACCCGTGCACTAAATCAGGAGAGTTTTGATCTCATGGTGATGGACTGGGGGTTACCTGACATTAGTGGCATTGAGCTGGTGAAAAGTGTTCGAGCCAAAGACACATTGGTTCCTGTACTCTTTATTACCAGTCGTGATAGCGAACAGGATATCGTGGCGGCCCTTGCCGCAGGTGCTGATGATTATCTGATCAAACCACCACGTCAAGGCGAAACACTGGCACGCATCGCCGCACTGCAGCGCCGCAGCCAAGTGGGAGACAATGAGGAGAACCTGCTTCAATTTGGTCCCTATACCCTTGATAGTGAGCGCAATACGATTCTTTATAACGACGAGGTGATTCAATTTACCCACAAAGAGTTTAAATTCGCCCATTTTCTATTTCAGAACCGCAACCGGCTGTTATCACGCGGCCACCTGTTGGAAAATGTCTGGGGATTAAACGCCGAAGTAACAACACGTACCGTCGATGTGCACGCCAGCAAAATCCGTCGCAAACTGGGATTGAGCACTGCCAACGGCTGGCGTCTGGTATCAATTTACCAATATGGTTATCGCCTTGAAACGCTATAGTTAAACGATTGCAACCTCATCGTATGGGCATCCTCTCAGAGAATCTATTCATGGCTACGCGCACTAATGGCTCAGGAAAGGGCCGATTACAACGCCTGCTGTTAGCCTCACTGATGTTTATCATCGTCATTAATAGTAGTTATGGCAGCGACTGGGTCTATACGGTGCGCCCCAGCGACAGCATCTGGCAACTGTCGCAACAGTACCTAAAAAATCCCAACCAGTGGCCTGACGTGCAAAAGCTTAATAACATCAGCAATGCACAGGCCATGCGTCCCGGCACCCGAATCACCATCCCTGTCGAGTGGTTAAAACACTCGCCCAAACCCGCAAAAATCATCAAGAGCCATGGCAATGTCGCGCTGGCCAACGATGGCAAAATACGCCCCTTTACCCCACCCGCCATTATCAATAGTGGTGATACGTTAAGCAGTGGCAATAACAGTAGCGCCACCATTGAGTTTGCTGATGGGTCGCTGCTGATTCTCCAGCCAAATAGTGAGGTATCAATGGATAGCCTCGGCAGCTTTGATGCCACAGGCATGGTTGATACTTCAGTGCGATTAAAAAAAGGGCGTGTTGAGAACAGGGTGGCCCCACAAAAACCCGACAGTCGCTACCGCATTATCACACCGGCAGCTGTGGCCGCCGTACGTGGCACCGAGTTCCGAGTGGGCGGTGACAATGGCGGCGCGCTCATGCGCAGTGAAGTGCTGGACGGCAAAATTGCTGTCACCGGCTCTGGTGTCACCCGTGAGGTCCCACTAGGCTACGGCACCGTAGCTGAAAGCGGCAAACCGCCCTCCGAACCCGAACCCCTGCCAGCGGCACCGGATCTGTCAGGCCTGACCCAGCGTGGTTCACAATCGGGGATCAGCTTTCACTGGCCTGCGGTAAATGGTGCTGTCGGTTATCGCGCTCAACTGGCCTACAACGAAGAGTTCACCACCGTGCTTCGCGACGAGTTACTAAAGAGTCCCGAGCTCACACTACTCAACTTGGAACCGGCCGACTACGTGCTGCGGCTGCGCGCCATCAATCAATCGGGATTGGAGGGATTTGATGCATTACACTCGTTTACCATCATCGCACCGATCCCCATACCGCGCCCCACCACCCCCGAGGATGGGGCAGCACTAACGTTAGGCAAACCGTGGATCGGCTGGTCCGCCACCCCCGATACAAGCTTTTATCTGCTACAACTGGCGACAGACGCACAGTTCACCGCCAATCTTCAAGAGATCAGCGGCATCGTCAACAACCACTACCGCCCTCTTGATGATCTCCCCGCTGGCCCTTACTACTGGCGTGTGGCCAGCTTCGCCAACAGCATCAAAAGCGAGTTCAGCACCCCACGTCAATTCCTTATCTCAACCAAACCTGCGCCCCCCGGCGGGATTAGTGCCACACTCAATCAGCGTAACGCAGGCTTTAACTGGGAGGCTATTGATGGCGCGGCAGAGTACCAGTTCCAACTTGGCCCCTATGAAGACTTTACCGCCCTCACCATCAACAGCCGCACCAGCGATAACCACTACGGCGTTAAGTTGCTCGCCCCCGGTCAATATCACTACCGCGTCCGTGTGATCAACGACGATGGCCAAAGCGGTCCCTACGGCCCTGTCGGGGTACTGGTGGTGCCCAATGTGCCCTGAACAGGGCTGACCGTAAATGAAGCACCGTTGGCACCGCTTTGCCATACCACAACAGTTCGGTTTTGCGATATTGCTGATCGGCATTACCCTGGGGCTTAGCTATGGCGACTGGCTCTGGCGTGCTGACAAAGCGCTTTATGATGCCAATCACCACCTGCTGGCCCGGCCGACAGCACCTGAAATAGTCATTGTGGCTGTGGATGAATACAGCCTCTCCAGTCTAGGACGCTGGCCGTGGCCACGTCACCTGCACGCCGAACTGATTGACCAGTTGACCCGTGCGGGTGCCGATACCATCATTCTCGATTTCATCTTTGCAGAACCTGACAACAGTGATCCCGGTAATGATATTGCCCTGGCCGCAGCTATGCAGCGTCACGGCCGAGTAATCCTTCCACTCCTGGTAGAAGAGCGCCAACTTGGCGGCCAACTGCTGGAGACACTGCCACTCCCCGAGTTTGTCAGTGCCGCTGCAGGGATCGGTCATGCTCACATGGAGTTGGACGCCGATGGCATCGCCCGTAGCGTATATCTGCAAGAGGGGCTGGCAACACCGCGCTGGCCACACCTCACCGTTGCGGCACTCAGGCTGCAGGAGCCAACCCGATGGCAAACCCTTCCTGGTCGCCACAACCCCAAGGCCGAACCCAACAATGCCTCTCCTCACCTGCTGATGCGTGACTCACAAATACTGGTCCCCTTTGCTGGCCCCCCCGGCCACTACCCCCACATCTCTTACGCAGAGGTGGTTACCGGGCACTATCTAGCCGATACATTTAGAGGCAAAACTGTCCTTGTTGGCACCACAGCCACCGGTCTTGGTGATGTTTTGCCAACGCCTGTTTCAGGCTTTAACCAACCCATGCCAGGGGTTGAGATCAACGCCAACATCTTTGACGCCCTGCAGAATGAGCTAGCCGTAGAGCCACTCCCACAGTGGCTACGAACTACCATCAGCCTCATCATCATATTAATACCCGTACTACTCTTCTCACGGCTCACCCCTCGGGCAGCGCTACTCACCACCGGTACCCTGTTATTCGCCAGCCTCGCCCTCAGCGCCCTGCTCATCCACCGTTTTCAACTCTGGTTTCCACCCGCAGCCGTGGTTATCCCGCTATTACTGGCCTATCCACTCTGGAGCTGGCAGCGGTTGGAGTACGCCAACCGCTTTCTGACGCTGGAGTTAAAACGACTGCGCGATGAGCCCACCCTGACCCAACTCCCCCCTGTTGATGACATGAAGCAGGTGATGCAATTTGTACAGCAACAGCTACCCATCACAGGCTGGGGCTTATACAACAGTGCTGGCCAGAAAATCGCCACCTGGGGCCAGCCACCCATTACGCTGTCACCCACACAGGAAACAGAACAGTGGTACAGCCGCCAGACGGGAGAGTGGTGGATAACATTTGAACGTGAGGAACAGCAGTGGCGACTCGGCATCAGCAGTGGCAATACAGCGCCGCCAACAATCGAACAGGAGCATCTACTGCTGAACCTGATACAACCGTGGCTTCCGGCCAGAGAGCGGGAGTCAGCCAGTCGTATTGAACGCTTCGAAACACGGGTACAAGCGGTACAGGAGGCGGTAACACGAATGCAGACCATGCGCCGTTTTATTAACGACAGCCTCTCACAAATGGCCGATGGCGTCATCGTTATAAACACCCTCGGACAGATTATCCTCATCAATCCTAAGGCCGTCGCTTACTTCGGGCTGCCGCTGGAAACAGAGACACTCACCGGCCACTCCGCCATTGAACTGCTCAACCAGCTCGACAATACACGGCCAGAGCGCTGGGAGCGGCTGCTGGCACTACCACTCAAAACAGGAGAAACAGCACAGAGCGAAACACGCAGCAGCACCGGGCGCGACCTGCTGGTACGTTGCGCACCACTCACCCTGGAACAACAGCAGCGTAGCGGTCTGGTCATCAACCTCTCCGACATCACCCACCTGCTTGACATCGAACGGACACGTGCTGATACCCTGCGCTTCCTCACCCACGATCTGCGTGCACCACTGGTATCACTACTCGCCTTATCCCAGCTTGCCCGCGCACCAGAGGCTGATATCGCCCGTGAGGAGCTGATCAATCGTGTCGAAGATCACGCCCAAACCACACTCACCCTCGCCGAAGAGTTCCTCAACCTCAGCCAGATTGAAGGGGCACTACACCTGGAACTGCGACCCGTAGAACTAACCACCGTCGCCCTCAACGCCATCGACGCAGTATGGGACCAGGCACGCATGAAACAGATTACCCTCGTCGAAGCACTGCCCGAATCACTGATACTGGTCATGGCCGACCCCACCGTACTACAACGTGTACTGGTCAACCTGCTCAGCAACGCCATCAAGTACAGCCCGACCAATACCAGCATCGAACTCATTATCCAGACCGCTCATACAACCGTAGCGTGCTGTGTCCACGACCAAGGCAGCGGCATTACAGCCACAGAGATCCCCCAGCTCTTCGAACGTTTTTATCGTACCCCCAGCGCCATTAACTCCGGCATCCAGGGTACAGGTCTCGGACTTGCGTTTGTCAAGGCCGCCATGGAAAAACTAGGCGGCAGCGTGACTGTGACAAGTGAAACAGGAAAAGGGGCATGTTTCTGCATCCGCCTGCCACAGCTCGAAGAACCCCAAGACGAGGCCATAACCAATTGAAAAATATTGATAAAATAATCTATATACACACTACATTTGAATTAATGTGTACCATCGCTGTCTTCAAACCGCAGCCATTACATACACCAAGAGGATGATGAGCAATATGGTCATGGAAACACATCGTGGTATTGCCACAGAGATTGTTAAAGCAGACAAAGGCAATACTGTTAAGTGCCGCCTTGGCGAAAACCAAGCCCTGATACACTCAGACCTGCAACGTGTTGTTAAAGAGGGTGATGAGATCATCGTCGCCGGCGAGCTGCGAGAAGGCACCGTCTATGCACTGGCACTGAAAAACGTGACCCACAACAAATCGGTAAGAATCGACGGTTCCAACTACACACTATTAATCGGCGCGGGGCTATTCTGCTGGCTGCTCGGTTTTGTCTTCTACATACAAACCATGACCTCTGGCAATACCACCATCATCTCACTTAACCTGTTGTTATCCGCAGGTGGATTTATCGTCGGCATCTGGGCAATCACACAGGTATTGCGTATCCGGCGCGCAGCCATATATGTTGCACGTCTTGCATCTACCGTTCAGTAATCCTGAATAAAAAAAGGGATGACAATGTCATCCCTTTCCAGTGCCCGATCTTCAAGCACTACAATATTAATGGGTAACCATGGGTGGCAACTCACCGGCCTGAGCAATCCAGCCTTCAACTACCTTGGCACTCGGCACAGCACGGGTCAGTTTCATCTCGGCGTTCACCTCAGCCATCTTTTTTGCCAGATTGTCACCATTACGGGTACGCATCTCCTTCACCGTATCCACACCTGTGGCATGCAACAACTCAGCAAACTGGCCAGCAACACCCTTGATACGAAACAGGTCAGCCATATTTACCCACTTCAAAATCAGGGATTCACTAATACCGCTTTTCTCTGCCAGTGCCTTACGCCCGGTCTTGCTGCTCCCCATACTCAGCAGTTGCTCTGTGGTAAGAACACTTGCAACAGACAACGCCTCGGCGTACTTCGGGCCAATGCCTTCGATTTCAACAATTTTCTTTGCCATTCAATTTTCTCCAAATGATGATTAAATTTAATGTTTCAGACTACGGCTTATGAAAACAGCTTCTTCACACCGCCAAGCAGATTATCGTTACCACCCAACAACGCACCCAGACCACCGCCATCGTTGCCCAACAACTGTACAATTTTGGGTAACAGGGCATTCAATCCGGTAGTAGCCATCTCTGCGTTGATGCCAGCTGCGGAAGCCAACGCGCCAACATCAATTTTCTGCATCAGACCCGCAACAACTGAGGCACCACTTCCCGACAACAGACCGGAAATCCCCTCCTGAGGCGCGACCTTCATCACCTGCTCAGCCGCGGCAGGTAGAAACTGCTTGACCTGCTCCAGATTAAAACCTTTGTCTACCAACAGTGAAGAAAGTTCGCCTGAATGGCTTTTAATAATTCCATTTAAAATATTCATAGTCACCTATCTCCAGAGTGCAAAAACGTTAGATTTAACTTATAAGTATTTATATTGCAACTCGACACATGGTACACCAGCCAACCCCCGCCAGGCACAATACCATACCCTTTTTACACTGTTTTACAAACCCGTTTTTTTACGTTTGCTGACCATCCAATCAACAATCACATACACTCCAACGTATAAATTCTTTACTCTCTAGCCTCTGTGGCTGCCGAAAGAAACTCTTCATTTCACCACTTTCAATAAGCTTGCCTTCACACATAAATATAATGTAATTACCAATACGTTTACTCTGCTCGATATCATGGGTCACCGATAAAATGGGCATCTGTCGCGCTAACAAGAGCATAGACTCCTCTATCAATTGTTTGGAGCCAGGATCAAGAGACGCCGTAGGTTCGTCCAACAGTAATAATTGTGGCGCTACTGCCAATGCACGGGCAATACAGAGTCGTTGCTGCTGACCTAACGAAAGTGTTACAGCTGGACTGTTTAAACGATCTTTCACTTCATCCCACAAGGCAGCTTGTTGCAAACTCTGCTCCACCACCAGATCCCCGTGGCGACGCTGCTGTTGTGTCAAACCAAAAGTCACATTGTCACGGATGCTCACCGGGAACACACAGGGCTTTTGTGCAATCAGGCCAACATGACGGCGCAGCTGGTCCCAGCCGCCAGGCCATTCCTGCAGGTCTTGATTATCGAGCAGAATCCGCCCCTGCCACCCCTGTTGCAAACCGTTAATACAACGTAACAACGAGCTTTTACCCGCGCCTGAAGGACCAATCAGTGTGGTAATACCACGCTTCGGCAATACTGCCGATATGTCACGTAAGATATCAACGCCATCCATACTCAAGGATAGCCCCTCTATCACTAGGGAGGTCGTTTGAGAAACATCATCCGACATCTCAGAAAAATCAACGCTGGAACTCATACAGTTACCCTCCAGGTTTTAAGCCAACGGGCCAGCACTCCAAATATCGCCACCATTACAATCAATACCAAGGCACTCCCCCAGGCGACTTGCGTTGCCTGGGCATTATTACCCTCTTGGGCAAGATAGAAGATATGTGTCTGAAGTGTGGTCACCGGCTCAAAGATCGACCCTGGCCAGACCACACCAGAAAAAACCGTGGCCGTAAAAAGAATGGGCGCTGTTTCGCTGAGCACCCGCGCCATCGCCAGCAACTGTCCAGTGACAATGCCAGGCCACGCCTGTGGCAACCAGACCCGCCAGACCAGTGTTGCATGGCTCAATCCCAGCGCCTGCGCCGCCTCCGTCTGTTCAATCGCAACACGCTCCAGCGCCGCAACCGTATTCAGCATTAACAGTGGCAAAATCACTGCCGCAAGCGTGACCGCCCCTGTCAATAACGACACCCCCCACTGCAACAGATGCACACACAAAATCAATCCGCACAAACCAAATACAATCGGTGGAACTCCATGCAACATATTAATCAGAGTAATCAACAGATGTCGCTGACGCGGCCCCGCCAGCAAACAGTAATAGAGCGCTGCCCCAAAAGCGATGGGCGCAGCCAGCAGCGACGCACCCACCGCCAACAGCAGCGAACCCACAATTTGCGCCAGTATGCCACTGGAGTTACCAAACCCCACCCCTTCACCGGTTGTGGTCAGAAATGTCCAATCCAGTGCGGGCGCGCCTCGAAACACAATATAAATGAGCGTGGCAGCTGGCAACAGCAGGGCTGGTAGCGCCAAAGTGATCACCAACAGTTTAGCCAGATCTGTCCTACGCATGGCGCACACTACGCTGCGCCATTAGTGACACCGCAATCGCCACCAACGCCAGCACCAAACCACCACTCATCAATGCCGCCCAGTGCAACGATCCCATATCCGCCTCCGCCATCTCACGACCGATACGTGAGGTGAGTGTTTGCGCCGGTAACAGCAGGTTATAAAAAGGCTCCGGCAGACGATCAAGCGACCCCACCACCAACATCACCGCCACCGTTTCACCCATAACACGCCCTAACGCCAACAATATCGCCACACGGATACCCGGCCACGCCTGCGGCAATATCACCCGGTACAACAACGTTGGCCAATCAAGCCCCAGTTGTAACGCAGTTTCACGCTGCTCTATAGAGACACCACTAATGGCATCCTCTGCCAGCACCATAATCGTCGGCATCACCATTAACGCCAACAACATGCCCGCGGCCAAGAGCGTGCGTCCCGTCAGCAGGTCAAGCTGACTCTCCAGAAACGGTAACAGCAACCATAACCCCAACAGCCCATAGACAACCGAGGGGATCCCCGCCATCAGCTCCATACTAAAACGGACCCCACTGCGCAGCCGTGATGGGAGCAGTTCAGCGCTCATAATGGCGGCAGAGAGTGCCAGTGGCACCGCCATCAATAACGCCACACTCACCACCCAAAAACTCCCCAGCAGGGCCGGTGCAAGGCCATAAATATCTTCATAGGGATACCATTCAGGCTCGGTGACAAAACCTAATCCCTGGGCCTGCAGTAAGGGCCAGCTGGCATGTAACAGAAAACCCAACACCACCACAACCGCCAGCGCGGCAAGCGTTGCTGATGTGATGAGCCAGAGTTTTAGTATAGAGAAGCGCACCACCGTTATCGCACCCGTAAATAGCCAATCTGTTCCACAATGCGCTGCCCGGCATCCGACAACAGAAACTCAACAAAATCGTTGGCCGGCTTGTCCACATCGCCCATGAATAGAACATTTAACTCCCGCTGAATGGGATAGAGGCCATCCGCCACATGTTCAATGGTTGGCAACACCGCTTTACCAACATCGCCAATAGCCACCGCACGCACAGCATCATTCAACCAGGCATTAGAGAGCATTCCAATCGCCTGACGACTGCCAGCGATGGCTGCCTGCTCCTCATTGTTTGAACCGGAGATAATCGTGGCACCCGGCGCACGCGCCTGCTCATCACCCAACACCACCTTGGCAAAGACATGCCGGGTACCACGCGACGCCTCCTTGTCGATCACCAGAATAGCCGCATCGAGCCCGCCCACCGCCTTCCAGTTTTTAATCTCGCCACGGTAGATAGCTGCAACCTGGGCCAGCGTCAGCGCTCTCACCCCACCCTCATAAACCGCCTTGGAGACAGCCACAGCCACCGCATCACGCGCCACAGCCACCACTTTAAAACCAGGGGCAAGGCGCTGCTGCTCTTTAACCGTCAATGTCCGAGACAACATGCCGATCTCCGCCGTGCCCTGCTGTATGGCGGAGATGCCGACACCGGAACCACCACCCGATACCGTTAACGTCAGCGCTGGATTCAACTGCCGGTACTGCTTGGCCGCCTCCGCAATGATTGGCAACACCGTGGTAGAACCCACCACACGCAACTGCTCTGCCGCCTGTAGTGGTAAAACAAAGATCGATATGATCACCAACAGAAAAAATGGATAAGACAAGGTACTCTCCCCAACAGATCGTCGTTATTCAACAGAATCCACCCATAGTCGCATAGCCCCACCACACCTTACACCTAAGGTTCACAAAAGAGACTCCGTTACCCTGTGTAAGGTTCAAGCGCCTGCCACGACCAGATACACAATGCCAGTATAGATCAGCAGCTGATTACAGTAGGATATGCAGGAGATAACTATGGATAGCCCCGCCAACCCCACAATGCCCCCCCCCAACCGCTGGATAAAACTCAGCATCGCTACCCTTTTTATAAGTGGCATCAGCGCCTTTTTCATCTTTGGCGGTGATGATTTTCTATCGCTGAATGCACTGCGCAACAACCGCGACGCACTCCTGAACTATACACAGGAGCACTACACCCGCGCACTACTGCTGGCAATATTGATTTACGCCGTAGCCACCGCAATGAGTTTTCCCGGTGCCACCGTGCTGTCGCTGGCGGTTGGTTTTCTATTTGGCCGCTGGGTGGGCACGGCAATCATCCTCATCGCCGCTACGCTGGGTGCCACCTTGGTATTTCTTGCCGCCCGTTATCTGTTTGCAGACACCCTGCGTAAAAAGCTCAACAGTGGCATGGCTGCAAAATTGATCAAGGGCTTTAATGACGACGCCTTCCACTACCTGCTATTTCTACGCTTGGTACCCATATTCCCATTTTGGCTCGTTAACTTGGCACCCGCCTTCACACCTATTAAAGTACGCACCTATGTTTTGGGTACCATCATCGGCATCCTGCCCGGCTGTTTTATCTTTGCTAATCTAGGCCAATCACTTGGGCGTATTGAATCACTACAAGAGCTGCTCTCACTTGAGACCCTGCTGGCCTTTGCCCTGCTTGGACTCTTTGCCCTGGTGCCGGTTATGATAAAAAAACTTCGCAAACCCGTTATGAATGAGGACAAACAATAATGCACGCCACACTGCCACTGCTTGAAGCCACTAAATTTCCGGCCATTAAACGGGGCACACTCACTACACTGCAAGTCAACTTAGGCTATCGCTGCAATCAACAGTGTTTGCATTGCCATGTTAACGCAGGGCCTAAACGCACCGAAAACATGAATCGTGAAACGGTGGATCAGGTACTGCAGCTACTCCGCAGTTCAGGTGCCAAACAGCTCGACCTCACGGGCGGTGCGCCAGAGCTCAACCCCAACTTCCGTTATCTGATTACCGAGGCGCGTAAACTTGGCGTCCATGTGATTGACCGCTGTAACCTGACCATCCTGTTTGAACCTGGACAGGAGGGGCTGGCACAGTTTCTCGCAGACCATCAGGTTGAAGTAGTCGCCTCACTCCCCTGTTACCTGAAAGAGAATGTTGATCAACAGCGGGGCAAAGGTGTCTTTGACAGCAGTCTGGCAGCACTCAAACTGCTCAACACCCTCGGTTACGGCAAAACACTCCCACTCAATTTAATGTACAACCCACAAGGGCCATCCCTGCCACCCCCCCAGGCACCCCTTGAAGCAGACTTTCGTCAACGACTCTGGGACGATTACAACATTGTCTTCAGCAATCTATACACACTGACCAACATGCCGATCCAACGTTTTGGCTCAACACTCATCTCCAAGGGGCAGTTTGCCGAATACATGCAGCTCCTGCGTGATAACTATCAAGCCGACAACCTTGACGGCGTCATGTGTCGCCACCTGATCAGCATTGACTGGCAAGGGTATCTCTATGATTGCGATTTCAACCAGATGTTAAAACTCCCCGCACCCGTCAGCCATAAACCCAATAGCCACATCAGCGATATCATTGGCGTTGATCTGCATGGAACGCCGATCGTGGTCAAAGACCACTGTTACGGCTGTACCGCCGGGCAAGGTAGTAGCTGCGGCGGGGCGCTGTAAATTACCGTGCAAGCGGCCATAGATAACAAGGATGGCGGCGCGCCACGACCCGCGACACTCAAACTCTCCATCATCATCCCAACCCTCAATGAGGCGGAGAGCATCATCAACATCCTCACCGCGTTACAGCCGATACGGCAACAGGGGCACGAGGTGATTGTCTGCGATGGCGGCAGCAGTGATAACACTGCCGTGCTGGCGCAACCACTGGTGGATACGTTAGTTCAGAGCGAACGTGGTCGCGCCCTGCAGATGAATAGCGGGGCCAGCCATGCCAGCGGTGATATTCTGCTGTTTCTGCATGCCGATACCCAGCTCCCCGATAACGCAGCGTTACTGATTGAAGAGGCATTAAACAGAAAAACCTGGGGCCGTTTTGATGTGCGCCTCACAGGGCAACAACCGCTGTTACGTTTGATCGAATATATGATGAACAGACGCTCACAACTGACCGGCATATGTACCGGCGATCAGGCCATCTTTATTCGCCAGGGTCTGTTCCGCGCCATCGGTGGCTATCCTGATATTGCCCTGATGGAAGATATCGCCATCAGCCGCATGCTGAAACCCCAGAGTCACCCCGCCCGTATAAAAACAGCCGTTCTAACCTCCAGCCGTCGTTGGGAGCGCCGGGGCATTATACAAACCGTACTACTGATGTGGTGGTTGCGACTCGCCTACTTCTTTGGCCGCGACCCCGAGCAGCTCGCCAAACGTTATCAACAGGGTTAACGATGCAACTCCCTGACGCCTGTATCATCATCTTTGCCAAAGCCCCCATCCCTGGCCAGACCAAAACACGACTGATCCCGGCGTTAGGGGCAAAGGGGGCGGCTGCACTCCATGAAAAGCTGGTGACACATACACTCAATACCACCACTCAAGCCAACCTCTGCCCGGTAGAGCTCTGGTGTGCGGATGCAACAGAACACCCATTTTTCGACGATCTTCAACGCCGTTATCCCATCAC
Source organism: Tenderia sp. (SeqCode) (assembly GCA_031416075.1). Lineage (GTDB taxonomy): Bacteria > Pseudomonadota > Gammaproteobacteria > Tenderiales > Tenderiaceae > JAKFXL01. Next base: position 12,956 of record JANOSY010000086.1, read on the forward strand.
GCTCAAACAGCAACGGGGCGACGATCTTGGCCAGCGAATGAGTCACGCCTTTGACGTCACGCTCACACAACGACCCTACGCCCTGCTCATCGGGAGTGATACCCCGTCACTCAACCGGCAAGATCTGCACGACGCACTCCAGGCGCTACAACAAGGCACGGAGTGCGTGCTCAACCCCGCCGCAGATGGTGGTTATGTACTCATCGGATTGCGCCGCGCTAACCCGGCGCTTTTCCAGAACATTCAATGGGGGGGTGACACCGTGTTAGCCGCCACCCGGCAACAGCTGTTAAAACAGAAAATGAGTTGGCGCGAACTTAAAACCCATCGTGACATCGATCGACCAGAAGATCTGCTGTTGTGTAATATCCCGTCATGATCAGCCATCTTCAAACCCGCACATACCATTCCCCACGCCTGTGGCCACTCCTGCTGATCCTGCTCCTGATAACCAGCCGTGTCAGCCACGCCGCTGACACACGCATCACCATCAACGGCGTTGGTTTTGATGTCGAGCTGGCGATCACTCAAGAGGAACAGAGCCAGGGGTTGATGGGGAGAACCCATCTGGAAAAAGGAACCGGCATGTTATTTGTCTACAGCGACCCCAGAGAGCTATCATTTTGGATGAAGGAGACACTCATCCCGCTGGATATCCTCTTTTTTGACCATAACAGCACACTGATCAAACTCTTCAGCAAAGTCCCCCCCTGTAAAAAAGATCCTTGCAAAACCTATTCAACCCCCAGCCCCGCTCTATACGTACTTGAACTGCCTGCCGGTACCGCAAAAAAAATAAAACTAAAACCCGGCGACAGGTTCCTACATGCCAGCCCTCTGGAGTAACGCCAGTTCACTTAAAACACCTTGTACCAATGCCTTATTGACACCCACCGGAAGAACGTGAAACCATTGCCTCCATGATTAACCCGTCTACACTCAGCAAACATGCCGCGCCTGTATAAACGCCCAGGCCATATCCTGATGGTCATCCTGACCATCCTGGCACTGCTATCTATCCAGACCCAGCTATTCCATACCCATGCCCCACATAACCACTCTGCTTCACACATCGATATCGATCAACACCACAGTGAGTTTCACCTAAGTGCTACCGATCTCAATGACAACGAGCATGATGTTGCGTCTGAAGTAGACCTGTCATCCAAAGCTGTTGTTAAAAACATTAAATTCAGTGCCTCACTGCTAGCGATATTGGCGCTTATTGTTATTCTTTTTGTTCCGTCTATCCTCAGTAACCAGACCCGGCTGGTCCAACAAAAAAGTTCCATTAACAACCTCCGTCCATTTTTACGTCCCCCTCCACACGCACCACCCTATTAATCCCCTCTGATTCATCAAACAGCGCCAGTGTAACAACGGTGTAGTAACCACCCACTGCCGTCTGCCACGCTGTTGAGCACCTTATCCATCTATATTTTTACTGGCCGTGGCCTGCTCACTTTTATAGTGCAGTGCCGTTCAGCCAGAACAGAGGAATTTTATCGTGTCGAGAACCGTTTTCGAACGCACCATACATGGGGTGTACGTCACCACCCTGATGGTGATTACCAGCAGCGCAATGGCCCAAACCACCCCCTGGACGCTGGAATCATCGGTCCAGCAGGTACTGGAGGTGGCCCCTGAACGGCAAGCTGCCGAGGCCGAGGTGATGATTCTGCAAGGCCACCGGCAGCAAGCCGGACGCTGGCACAACCCCACCATTGAGCTGGGGGCCAGCAACGCCATGAGTAAAGAGGATGGCCAAGGGGGCACCACACTCAACGACATCACCATCCGACAGCCACTGCCACTGAGCGGCCGCCTTAATCTGCAACGTCAGCAGGCCGATGCCCAGCTCAAACAGGCCCAGGCCGGGGTATCAGAGCAGAACCTGACATTGGAGTATGAGGCCGCCCGTGTTTTCCACAGCCTGCAGCTCAACCGCGCCCTGAATCAGCTGGCAGAACAGCGGTTACAGAGTGCCGATGAGTTCCAGCACATCGGCCGTCGCCGCGAACAGGCGGGGGATCTCTCCCGTCTGGAGCGGCTACGGCTCGACCTGATCCGCGAAAACGCCAGCCAACTCATCGCCAATACTGAAGGCAAGGAGAGTGAGTCGCTGAGCGATTTTAGAACCCTGTTAAACCTGACCGAGACAGAACCCGGCGTCACTGCGCTGGAGCAGATGCCACCCTACCCCGCACTCGCCGAGCTGGAGCAACAGCTGGAGCAGCACCCCGCACTGCTCGCCGCCCGGCAGAAAATAACCGCCGCCCGTAATGGCATTGATATCGCCCGCGCCAGCCGCCTGGCCGATCCTGAACTCTGGCTCTCACGGGGACGCGACTATCTGGGGGGACAACGCCAGGATGTGACTGCCTTTGGTGTCGCCATCACCTTACCGCTTTGGAACAACGGTACCGGCCAGATCGACTCCGCCCGTGCAACACGGGACAAGGCGCAGTTTGAACTGGAGACAGTGCAACGCCAGCTCAGCAACCGGTTACGTCTTAACCATCTGCATCTGGGCCACCTGCTGGAACAGGCGCAAACGTATCTGCCCAAGGTGCTGGAGCCTGCCGAGCAGCTTTTTCAACTCAGCCGTAGCGGATTTAACGCCGGTGAGGTGGAGATTCTTGCCCTGGTGGATGCCGTCAACGGCTACTACGAAGCCCGCGCCCGCTATCTGGAGCTGTTACAGCAGACCTGGCTGGAGGCGGCTGAACTGCGCCGCTCCGCCGGTATATCCCTGCTGACAGCCACCCCCCCTATCACTAAAGGAATCGTACAATGAGAACACTACCCCTGCACTCTGCCCTTATCTGCCTGCTGCTCCCGCTCACTGGCTACGCCTTGGAGCTGACACCGCAGCAACAGTCCAGCCTTAAAATCGATACAGTCACACTACAGGCACGTGAATCGGCCGCCACCGTAATAGCCAGCGGCACGCTGCAAGCAGACCAGAAGCGGCTCTTCCGGGTGACCCCGGTGGTCGCCGGACTGGTCACTGATCTGAACGTGGTGGCGCAGACCACCGTCCGTAAAGGCCAGCTGCTGGCACAGCTGCACAGCAACGCGCTGGGCGAGGCCCAGGCAGAGTATCTGGACGCGCTGTCCCGGCATGAGGTGGCGCAGAGTGATCTGCAACGCATTCAATCCCTATATAAGGAGGGAGTCGTAGCAGAAAGCCGTCTGCAAGAGGCCGACAGCCAACACAAATCGGTCCAGGCGATGCTTGACCAGAAACGTCGCGCCCTGACACTGGCCGGTGTTAACAAGGCCGGCATTGAGGCCCTCACACACCAGCCTGATCAACTGGCCCGCTACCCACTTGTCAGCCCCGCCAATGGCGTGGTGCTGGAGGTCTCCATTGAGAATGGCCAGATGTTGGCAGCGGGTGAGACCGCTTTTCGCATCGCCGACCTGAGTAAACTCTGGGCCGAGATTCGCATCCCGGTCAGCACCATGGCGCAGATAAAACCTGGCAGCCAAGTGGCCATCAAGGTCGCCGCCTTTCCGCAACAGAGCTTCCCCGGCCAACTCCAGAGCCTCAGTGGCGAGGTAGAGGCTGAGAGCCAGACGATCTCCGGACGGGCAGTGATCGACAATAGCAAGGGGCTGCTGCGCCCCGGCATGTACGTACAGGCAGAGTTGCAAGGGGTAGCCGAGTCGGGGCTGATGGCACCGGCCAGCGCCCTTTTCCGGCGCGGTAACGACAATTACCTCTTCAAGGTCACGGGCCCACGCAGCTATGATCCCGTCAAAGTCACCGTTGGCGGCAGCAGCAACGGCTGGGTCAGCATCAAGTCAGTCGCTTCCGCCATCCCTGGCTCTCGCGACACTTGTACGTCGTGTACATCGGGTATCGCGGCAGGCACTGTGGTGGTCAGCAGCGGCGTGGCAGAACTCAAATCCCACTGGCAGTACAAGGGAGGCGAGTAGACCATGATAAATGCACTAATCCGTTTCGCCCTCGTCCAGCGGCTGATGATTCTGCTGCTGGCATTGGGGTTGAGTGGCGCGGGCATCTGGGCCTTCCAGACCCTGCCTATCGACGCCTTTCCCGAGATCTCCTCGCCCCAAGTACGGATGGTGGTCAAAGCGCCGGGCTTATCCCCGAGTGAGGTCGAGAGCCGTGTCACCTTCCCCATCGAGGTGGAGATGCAGGGGCTGCCACGGCAGACCATGCTGCGCTCCACCACCAAATATGCCTTGAGCATCATCACCATCGACTTTGAGGATGGCACCGACATCTACTGGGCACGCCAGCAGGTCACCGAGCGCCTTAATCAGGTGTGGAGTGAACTGCCCGCCGGGGTTGAAGGTGGCCTCGGCCCGATCACCACCCCGCTGGGTGAGGGGTATATGTATGAAATCAAAGGTGAAGGCTACAGCAACCAGGAGCTGCGCCGCATCCAGGACTGGGTGATTCGCCCACGCCTGCGCGGTGTCGATGGTGTTGCAGACGTCAACTCCCTCGGCGGTGAAGTCAAAGTATACGAAGTTGTCGCCAATCCAGTAGCGCTGGCGGCCCGTGGTCTGGGCATCGACGAGCTGGAGACGGCGCTGCAAGCCAACAACCGCAATGCGGGCGGCGACCGCATCAACCGCAATAACGAAGTATTGCTGGTACGCACCGTTGGCCAGCTGCGTGGCATGGAGGAGATCGGCGCTATCACCGTCGCCAGTCGCAACGGCACCCCAGTGCATGTCAGTGATGTCGCCGAGGTGCGTATCAACTCTCTCACCCGCTACGGCGCGGTGACCGCCGATGGCAAGGGCGAAGTGGTCACCGGTCTGGTACTGATGCGTGAAGGGGCCAACAGCCGTACCACCATTGAGGGGGCCAAACAGGCGCTGGAAGCGCTCAAACCGGCACTGCCCAAAGGGGTCGAGATTATCCCTTTTTACGACCGCACTGAGCTGGTCAATGACGCCGTCTGGACGGTTGAAAAGGCGCTGGGCGAGGCGGTTGTTCTAGTGCTGATCGTACTGCTGGTAATGCTCGGCAATCTGCGCAGCGCCCTGACGGTGGCGCTGATCCTGCCGCTGTCGGTGCTTTTCACCTTTGTTATGATGCGGCTCTTTGGCATCACCGCCAATCTCATGTCGCTGGGCGGTCTGGCCATCGCCATTGGTATTCTGGTGGATGCGGCGGTGGTGGTGGTGGAGAACATCCATACCCGTCTCAGCCATGCCCCCAAAGGGGTGAGCCGATTGCATCTGGTCTATCGCGCGGTGGTCGAAGTGGCGACACCGGTGATCTCCGGCATCCTGATCATCATCGTGGTCTTCCTGCCGATCTTCAGCCTCAGTGGTCTGGAGGGCAAGATGTTCTCGCCACTGGCAGTGACCATCAGCTTTGCCTTGATCGGTTCGTTGATCTTGTCACTAACGGTGATCCCGGTACTGGCCAGTCTGCTGATGCGCGGCGGTAGCGAGGCGGATGGCCGTCTGCTGAGTGTTCTGAAAAAGCTCTACCTGCCGGTGATGCGCTGGGCCTTGCGGCAGCGCAAGATTGCCGTCGGCGGTGCGGTGGTGGCGCTGGTGCTGGCATTGGCGCTCTTCCCGCTAATCGGCAAGGAGTTCATGCCGATCATGGATGAGGGGACCACCGTGGTCATCATCGAAAAGCTGCCGAGCATCTCACTGGAGCGTTCGGTCGCCCTGGATGAACCCTACCAGAAGGCGATGATGGAGCTACCGGAGGTAATCGGCGTGGTATCACGCACCGGCGCCGATGAGCTGCGCCTGGACCCGATGGACCTGAATCAGACCGACAACTTCCTCATCACCAAACCACGCAGTGAATGGAGCATAAGCCTGGAAGAGTTTCAGGCGCAATTGCGTGAAAAACTGGATGGTCTGGTGGGCATCGACTACGCCTTTACCCAGCCCATCGACATGCGTGTTTCGGAGATGCTCACCGGTGTGCGCGCCGCCATGGCCATCAAACTCTATGGCGATGATCTTGCCGTGCTGGAGGAGAAGTCCAAACAGATCGAGGAGCTGGTGAACAAGGTGCCCGGCGCGGTGGATGTCTTCCGCGAACAGCTCTCTGGCCAGATCTATCTGCAGATCGAGATCAGACCCGAGGCGATCGCCCGTTTTGGTATCAATACCGAGGCGATCAACAGGTTGATCGAGGTAGCGGTGGGTGGCCGCGTGGTCACCGAGATCATTGAAGAGAGCCAGCGTGTCGGTGTGCTGTTGCGTTACCCGGAACAGGCACGCACCTCGCCACAGGCGATTGCGGCGCTGCTGGTGGAGGCGCCCGGTGGCAACAAGATCAGGCTCGATAGTCTGGCCGACATCCGCGAAGTGGATGGCCCGGTGGTGATATCACGTGAGTCAGCCCAGCGCCAGGTGGTGGTGCAGGCCAATGTCGAGGGGCGTGACGTGGTCAGCTTTGTGGATGAGGTACGCGCCACCATCGAACGGGAAGTGGAGCTGCCGACCGGCTATTACATCACCTACGGCGGCCAGTTTGAAAACCAGCAACGCGCTGCGTCGCGTCTGGCCATGGTGGTGCCGATCGCCATTGTGCTGATCTTCCTGATGCTCTTCACCACCTTCCGCTCACTGCGGCAGGCGGGGCTGATCATCCTCAACATCCCCTTTGCCATGATCGGCGGCGTGGTCAGCCTCTACCTCTCGGGACTCTATCTCTCCGTGCCTGCGTCAGTGGGTTTCATCACCCTCTTTGGCGTGGCGGTACTCAACGGCGTGGTGATGGTGACCTTCTTCAACCAGCTGCGTGAAACCGGCCGCACGGTATTGCAGGCGGTACAGGAGGGGGCGGAACGGCGGCTACGGCCTGTGTTGATGACAGCACTGATCGCCAGCCTCGGATTAGTGCCCTTGTTAACGGCCACGGGTCCCGGCTCGGAGTTGCAACGACCCTTGGCGGTGGTGGTGATTGGTGGTCTGGTGACTTCAACCCTGCTGACGCTGATCCTGCTGCCGACCCTCTACGCCTGGCTTGAAGGGCGTGGTGACAAAAATAGTGGAGATGCAATATGAAGAGTCTTAACATCGTAATACATACTAGCGCTCAACAGCCATTGGCAGATAAGCTGCGTACACTCGAGCAGATACAGGGGTTCACCTTCACCCACGTAGAGGGGCACTCTGAGCAGAGCGACAACGACCCCTTCCTCTCGGCACAGGATAAAGTGGTCGGTTATTCACCCCGAGTATCCGTAGCAATTGTGCTGGCCGATGCCGATGTCGGCACTGTACTGGCCACACTGTTGGCTGATGAAAATCTTCGTGGTCAAGGCATCTACTGGGTCACCCCGGTGGAGCAGATGGGCCGTTTATAAATGACTATTAAAGACAAGGAACTGAGAACCATGACTCTCAATATTAGAAAGGCGCTGACAACCAGCGCACTGGTCGCCACACTGCTGATAACAGGGTGCGCCTCCAGCCCCACTACATGGCACGACAACGGCGTAAACCTTGAAGGTGTCGAATCGAGCACCGCACGTATCAACCGCCTCTACCTGCAATCCGATAACGGGGCCATGTTACTGCGTGGCGAAGTCACCCGCCGCATCCACGCCCATGGCCAGATCCCTGGCCATTTACATGTCGAAATAGTCTCGCCTCAGGGGGTTGTGATCAAAGAGGCCGATATCGGTTACAGCCGTCAGAACAGCAATGCTCACGACGGAAGTTTTGAACTCTCAATACCCGAAACCCTGGCCAGTGGCAGTACCATCCGGGTCACCCACCACGACACTGCCTCCCATTTGCCAGAAGCGGGTGAAAACCCCTGGCGCGATCCTGACAACCACTAATTCAACGGAGTGAATGTGAATGTTAACCCTACCTAAATCAATATTTTTAATGGTCAGCATCGCCATGCTGTGGCTTTTGCCACAGTACGGCTATGCCCACGGCATGTCAGAGGCAGATAAACTGGCCATCGCTGAAGGTGGCAATCTCCGCTACCTCTGGCTTGGCGCAACACACATGCTCTCAGGGTATGACCACCTGCTGTTTATATTTGGCATCATCTTTTTTCTGCAAAGTTTCAAAGACATCGTCAAATATATTACCGCCTTCACCCTTGGCCACAGCGTCACACTCATCTTTGCCACCTTCAACGGCATTCAACTCAACTACTTTTTAATTGATGCCATCATTGGGCTCAGCGTCGCCTATATCGCCTTCTCCAACATTGATGGCTTCCGTAAATACCTGAACATCGCCCCGCCCAACCTGTTGGTCATGATCGTACTGCTGGGGTTAATCCACGGTTTTGGGCTATCAACCCGGCTGCAGGAGCTACCGCTCAGTGCAGACGATCTGCTCATGAACATCATATCGTTCAACCTCGGCATCGAACTCGGACAGATACTGGCCCTGACCGCCATGCTCCTGCTGCTATCCGGCTGGCGCAAGGCCGCCACATTCAAGCCGTTCAGCCTCGCCTCAAACTACCTGCTGATCGCCGCTGGCCTGCTACTCTTTTTAATGCAGATGCACGGCTACTCACACATCAGCAATCCCGATGAGTTTGGCTTTAGCTCAGACAACCATTACCATGACCATATTGAGATGAGACTTGACGCTGCAGCACAAGCCGCCTCAACCACCACACACGACACCATTGACTAACCAAAAGGAAACAAGACATGCGTATCTACACACTCACCGCCACAGCCATCCTCTACCTCTTCTCACTGGGTGCTATCGCCGGTCCCGGCCATGATCACGACCACGCAGCACACCCCCATCCTGACGTCACACAAGCACAGGCTGAAGTCGCCGCTATAAAAAATCTCACCCGACTCGCCGACAAAGGCAAGATCGACAAAAGCTGGGTCACCATCAAACCCACAAAAATAGAGAAAAAAGAGTTAAACGGTAAAAGTGAATGGGTCGCTGTATTCAACAACGGCACCATTACCGACCCCACAAAACAGACACTCTATATCTTCCTGAGCAGCGGCGGAGAGTACATAGCCGCCAACCACAGCGGAAAATAACAACACGGGGATCTCCCGCCAATGGAGTCCCCCGTATATCCACCCATCGTTAATCATGTAAACTCTGACCGCTGTTACACCTCTGGACACCCCCCAACTGCCATGTTAATCACCCACGTTACTGCCCACAATCTACGCCGTGATAACAATGCCGACGCCCAGCTCTCACTGCGGCAAAAACCACTGGCCATTGATGAACCTGAAGAGAGACTGCTGGACCAGCTGAAAAACTGTTTTCTGGGACGGTTAAATCGTGAACACGGCAGTTTTAACATGGAAGGTGAATCAGAAAACTCAATGCTGGCCGCCACATTACGCACCTTTTTAGCCGATGGGCAGGACTTTACCCAAGCCACTATCGCCATCATGGAGCAGATGCAGCAGCTGGCAAACGAGACCGGGATGGAGATCAACGCCCACTGTCTGTTTTTTGTTGAACAGAGCGAAGATCACCACCACGTCTTTTACCTTTTCATCGTGCATCAAAACGAATCCCTCGCCATCAGTGATCAACTCGACGTCATGCCCAGCTACACCATCGATACCGGCCCATCGCTGGCCTGTATCAAGGTCGACATCATCGAGTGGCTGATCCATAAACATTACGCCTATCTGACACTCTCCTCCCCCAGAGGCAAACCGGCGCTCTGTGATGTGCTGGAAAAACTAACGGGGTTTAACCACGGCATCAATAAAAAAGCAGCAACCAAAAATTTCCTGGATGGCGTTGAATCCTTCGCCAAACAGCTACCTGATGACAAGGCCCGAGAATATCGTGATCAGGTAGTAGACTACTGCATGACGCAGGATGAAAAAGACGAACCCGTTAACATCGAAGAGCTAGCCCATACCCTGGGTGATATCGACCGTGATGGTTTTGTGCGTGAACTACGCAGCCACCACCCCGGTGAAAAAGATGAGTTAATGGTAGACCGCAGCAGCCTGAGACGTTTTGTAAAGTTTGCCGGGCGCGACAAAGATCTCTCCCTCACCTTCTCCACCTACCACCTGCATAGCCGTATTGAATACGACATGGAGAGCGACACCCTCACCATAAAAGGGGTGCCCAAGGGGCTAAGAACACAGCTACTGGCCTATCTGGAGCGCTAATGGTTTACACTTTGGTTATAAGCAACCACCCTACACCCACGTTACCCAATCACCGCTAACAACAGAGGAGATCACCGATGGCAATTGGTTGGCTGGCAGCACTCAAACTCGTCCCCTGGAGCACCGTGCTTGAGGCGGCACCACACATCGTCAAAGGGGCCAGGAGTCTCATCGCCAAAACAAAAAAGGCCCCCTCTGCTACTACCACAACGCCCCCGCCCCCTGAAGAGTCACTCTCCGACAGCGACAAACTGACAAACCTTAACCGCCGCTTTCATGAAATGCAGGCCAATATCGTCGAACTGAATAACGAACAGAAATCATCGGCAGAACTCATCCAGCTACTTGCCGAACAGAACGCTCAAATTGTAAAAGCCATTGATATTTTTAGGAGACGCACCAAGCTGCTAATTGTCATCTGCGGCATATTAAGTGTAGTAACCGTACTGCTCACACTGCGGATAACAGCCACATAACAGTACAGAAGCCACCCTCCTACAGACCAAACGCCTGACTGATGGAGTCACGCAATACCGCCCGATCCTGAGGGCCATAAAAGGCAATCACCTTCTCTCCACCCCCCATAAAATAGACCGCACTGGCAGAGCCCATATTATGGGCCGATGAAAACTGTTCCCCCACGGCAGTCCCCACATCGGCCACAAGAAACTCAATCTTCCCCTCATAATCATCACGAATCTGATTAAACTCCTCCATCAAATCCATGCTCGCCACATTCTCTTTATCAAAAATCAGCACAATGGCAGGTTTGCCCTGACCAATTAACGACAGATCAGTGCCATATGACGGCGGAAATGCAGCCCACATCATCGCCACAAAAGCGACAAGAACCAGCAAGGCCCCCATCAAATTATGTTTCAAGGCACCTGATTGATAACGCATAAAAGCCCCCCTGCTATCACCACACTGCTTCAACATATTCACCTCACCCTCCCATCATGACAACAAAAACAGCACCCCACCTATGGTAAACATATAAAACAATATTCCCAACACCTAAATAGACAAAAACCCGCAAAACCCAACACTCACAAACCCAAACAGCACCACCATGCCATATGCTACTTTAACAACCCATTCATGAAAGACTAATCACCATGAACAGCATCGGCACCACCCTAGCCATCTGGCAACGACTAACCAGACTCCCCGCAGGACGCTGGCTCTTTTCAAAACTCGTCTGCTTCAAAGCCCCCTACTTCGCCAGCATCCGCCCAAAGTTCATCACCCTACGCCCTGGTTACAGCGAACTACAGATCAAAAAACGGCGCGCCGTTCTTAACCACATAGGAACAGTACACGCCATCGCCATCTGCAATATGGCCGAACTTGCCGCCGGCACAGCCGCCGACGTCACCATCCCCACCACCCACCGCTGGATCCCCACAGGCATGACCGTCGAATATTTAAAAAAAGCCAACACAGACCTGCGCGCCATTGCAGAACTAGATGACATTCCACCATCTGATGGAAAAATAGAGATTCCCGTCAACGTCAATGTGATGGACACAGAAAACAACATCGTTCTACACGCCGTAATCACCATGAGAATATCGCCCAAGCAATAGATGGTTGCATTGCAGTTACGCGACTGACAAACCCCCAACAACCAGAAATTAAAGCTTTGTCGAATAAAGTCAAAGTCGAAGGTATAAGGCACCATCTCTAACTTGAAAATCTATTAGTAACGGTATTAAGAGAAAAATGGTTTGACGGTTATCGGTCAGGGACAGCCATCGGGTTTTGTAGCCTGGATGGAACAGAGTGGAATCCGGGACCGCGGATAACCCTAGTGTACTGTAACAAATAATATACTCATACCAAGGCAGCCTTAGCACGCCCGATTTTCTCTAAAATCGCTTCAGTTGTTTTTGTCCACACAAAGGGTTTTGGATCGGTATTGTGGACCTCAATGAATTCCATAATCTT